>JAAXWS010000038.1 GCA_013334865.1 Chlorobiaceae bacterium | reverse complement strand
GCGCAGCCATGGAAATGGGGTGCGAAGCCGTGCTCGTCAACAGCGCCATCGCCGTCGCACGCGACCCTGCCGCCATGGCCGGGGCCTTCGCCCGCGCTGTCGAAGCCGGCCGCCAGGCCAGGATCGCAGGCATCATGCCTAAATCCGGCACAGCCGTCGCTACCAGTCCCCTGACCTCTTTCCTCGGGACCGCCACATGAACGCGCTTCCCGCATGGCTGACCGACAACGCGCTTTCGGCAGATCTCGAAACGCTGCTTGCTCCTGAAAAGGACGGCTCGCTCGAACAGCTTGCCGCAGATGCACAGGCCATAACCCTGCGCCGCTTCGGACGAATAGTATCGCTCTACGCACCGCTCTACCTCTCCAACTTCTGTTCAAGCGGATGCGTCTATTGCGGATTCGCCTCCGACCGCAAGGCTCCGCGCCGCCGGCTTGAATTCGATGAAATCGAAAAAGAGCTCGCAGCCATGAAAGCGCTCGGCATCAGCGACGCGCTGCTGCTGACCGGAGAACGTACCTCTGTGGCAGAATTCGACTATCTGCGCCGGGCCGTCGAGATCGCTGCTCGAGTCATGCCGCGCGTGGCTGTCGAAGCATTCCCGATGACGGTGGCCGAGTACCGCGCACTTGCCGAAAGCGGCTGCACCGGCATCACCATTTATCAGGAAACCTACGACCGGAAAAACTACAGTGAACTGCACCGCTGGGGGCCGAAACAGGACTTCCTTGAACGGCTCGAGACCCCGGAACGTGCGTTGCAGGGCGGAATCAGGAGCGTCGGCGTCGGAGCCCTGCTCGGACTCTCCGAGCCTGTCGGCGAAGCGTTGGCACTGGCTCGCCACGTCAGGCACCTCTGCCGCACCTGGTGGAAAGCGGGCGTCTCGGTATCGTTCCCTCGAATCCGTCCGCAGGAGGGCGGTTACCAGCCCGCGTACCCGGTCGACGACCGGTTCCTCGCCCGCATGATCTTCGCTTTCCGCATCGCCATGCCGGACATCGACCTGGTGCTCTCTACACGCGAAAGCCCGAACTTCCGCGACGGAATGGCCGGCCTCGGCATCACCCGCATGAGCATCGCCAGCCGCACGACGGTCGGAGGTTACCTTGATACCGAAACGCCGGGTGCGAGCCAGTTCGAAGTCTCCGACGACCGCTCCGCCGAAGCTTTCTGTCAGGCTCTGCGCATGAAAGAGATCGAACCGGTATTCAAAAACTGGGATCCTGCATATAACGGCCCCCTAAATGAAGAGGAGTTGACATGTCGTTGAACAACGCACAAAAGCAGCGCTATGCGCGCCATCTTGTCCTGCCCGAAATCGGTGAAGCCGGCCAGGAGAAGCTTCTGCGGTCAAAAGTGCTCGTAATCGGCGCCGGAGGGCTCGGCTCCCCTGCTGCGTTCTACCTCGCTGCCGCAGGCGTCGGCATCATCGGCATCATGGACGGCGACACCGTCGAACTGTCGAATCTGCAGCGGCAGATCCTGCATACGACAGGATCCCTCGGCACCAGCAAAACCGAATCGGCCCGGGAGCGGATCAGCGCCCTCGACCCTTCGACCATCATCGTAACCCACCCGTCCAGGTTCACCGCTGAAAACGCCCAGGAGATCCTTGCAGGCTACGATTTCATCGTCGATGCCACGGACAATTTCGATTCCAAGTTCCTGATAGCACAGGCGTGCCATCAGGCCGGAAAACCCTACTCACACGCCGGCATCAGGAACTTCCACGGCCAGACGATGACGGTCGTTCCCGGCGTAACCGCCTGCTATCGCT
>JAAXWS010000010.1 GCA_013334865.1 Chlorobiaceae bacterium | reverse complement strand
AAAAAGCCTGGGGTCAGGCCTTGCAAAACTTGCATTCCGGAATGCAAGTTTTGCAAGGCCTGACCCCAGGCTTTTTCTTAACCATCCACCCGGCTTCTCTCCGGGTGCTGGAGGAGGTAGAGTTTGTGGTAGAGGCCCCTGCGGGCGAGCAGTTCCTGGTGGGTGCCGGTTTCTCGGATGGTGCCCTTGTGCAGCACGATGATCCTGTCGGCATGCTGCACGGTCGAGAGGCGGTGGGCGATGATGATCGAGGTGCGGTGCTTCATGAGCCGGTCGGTGGCCTGTTCGATCAGTGATTCGGTCTCCGTGTCGACCGAGCTGGTCGCTTCATCGAGCACGAGGATGTCGGGGTTGTAGAGCAGCGCCCTGACGAAGGCGATCAGCTGCTTCTGGCCTGCCGAAAGCCCCGAGCCGTTCTCCCTGAGGCGGTAGTCGTAGCCGCCGGGCAGCTTCGCGATGAAGCGGTCGGCGCCGACGATCCGCGCGGCCTCCCTGATACGTTCGTCCGTGATCGACGGGTCCCCGAAGCAGAGGTTTTCACGCACGGTGCCCGTGAAGAGCACGACCTCCTGCATGACGACGCCGATGAGGCGGCGGAGCGCAGGGCCCGGGATCTCCGCAAGGTCGACGCCGTCGATGGTGACCTGCCCCTGCCGTATCGGGTAGAACCTTGAAAGGATGTTGATGAGGGTCGTCTTGCCGCTGCCGGTGGCGCCGACGATGGCCACGGTCTGGCCTGCCCGGATCTCGAAGGAGATGTCGCGCAGCACCAGGTTGTCGCCGTCGTAGGCGAACGAGACGTCGTCGAAGACGATGCGGTCGTTGAGCCTCATGGGGGTTTGCGTCCCGGTTGCCGTCGGCTCGGGTTCCACCGGCTCCTCGAGCAGGCGGAAGATGCGGTCGGAGCTGGTCACTGCGGTCTGGAGGACGTTGAAGCGGTCCGACAGGTGCTGCAGCGGCCGGAAGAAGAGCCAGATATACTGCACGAACGAGACCACCACCCCCACGCTGAGGTCGGCCTTCAGGAGCCTCGACGCGCTGTACCAGACCACGAGACCCGCGGTCACCGAGCTCAGGAATTCGATCAGCGGGTAGTAGATGGAGAAGTAGAAGACGGTCCGGATGTTGGCGTCCCGGTGGTCGGCGTTGATCCCTGCGTGGAGCCTGAACTCGTGCTCCTCCCTGCCGAAAAGCTGGACGACCTTCATGCCGGTGATATGTTCCTGGAAAAAGGAGTTGAGCCGTGCCAGGTGCGTCCTGACGTCGAGGAACGCCTGGCGGACGCGGTTCTTGAAGGCGATGGTCGACCAGATCATCAGCGGCAGGACGCTCAGGACGACGAAGGTGAGCCGCCAGTCGCTCGCGAACATCATGACCACGATGAAGACCAGCTGCAGGATGTCGCCGACGATGGTGATCAGGCCGCTGGAGAGCATCTCGTCGAGTGCCTCGACGTCGTTGGTCGTCCTGGTGATGAGGCGCCCGACCGGGTTGCGGTCGAAGTAGCGGATGGGGAGGCGCTGCAGGTGCCTGAAGATGTCCATGCGCAGGTTGAACACCGCCTTCTGACCGATGAGGCCGGTAAGCCAGGTTGCCTGGTACTGCTTAAGGCCGTCGAGGACCACCACGGCGAGCATGGCGAGGCTGATCATCGCCAGTCCGTGCCGGTCGCCCCTCGCGATGTAGTCGTCGATGGCGATCCTGGTGAGCCAGGGCCTCAGGGGGCCAAGTATGGCGCCCCCGGCGGTCAGCGCCACCGCCCCCGCGATCAGCCCCTTGAACGGGGTGATGTAGCCGAGCAGCCGCCTGACGATGTACAGGTCGAGCGAGCCTTTCTGCTTCCCGCTGAGCGTCTCGTCCTGCTGTGTGCGGAATCCTTCCGACGGCTTTGCGGTACTCGCCATGCCCTCAGGCCTGTCCTTTGGCGGCCGCGTCGAGCGCGTCGGCGGCGCTCCTGATTCCGGCGATGAAGCGTTCCGCCATCGATTCCGCAAGCTCCTTCGAACCGGCTTCGGTGTAGATACGGATGATGGGCTCGGTGTTCGATGCGCGCATGTGCACCCACCCTTCAGGGAAGTCGAGCTTCAGTCCGTCGATCCTGCTGGACGAGGCCTCGGGATGGCTCGCGGCGACCGATGTGAAGATGGCGTCGATCCGCTCTTTGGACATCCGGTCGAGCACGACCTTCTTTTTCGCCATGAAGTAGGCGGGGAAGGTGCGGCGGAACTCCGAAAGGGTGCCTCCTCCGTTCGCGCGCTTCCATTCGGCGAACGCCTGCACGAACAGGGCTGTGCCGGCAAGGGCATCGCGGCCGTAGTGCAGCTCCGGGAGGATGACGCCGCCGTTGCCCTCGCCGCCGATGGTGGCGCCCTTCTCCTTCATCACTTCGCAGACGTTGGCCTCGCCGACCTTGGCGCTGAAGCATTCAACGCCGTGTTTTTTCGCGATGTCCGACAGGGCGCGGCTGCTGGAGAGGTTGTTGACGACCGGACCGGGGCGGTGCCTGAGGTAGAAGTCGGCGCAGGCGACCAGGGTGTACTCTTCGCCGAAGAGGGTTCCGTCTTCGCAGACGAGGGCCAGGCGGTCGGCGTCGGGGTCGACGATGATCCCGAAGTCGCAGCTTTCGCGGCGCAGGATCTCCATGGTCCCCTGCAGGTTCTCCTCGACGGGTTCCGGGTTGCGCGGGAAGATGCCGGTGCCCTGGCAGGCGAGGGTCTTGACCTCGGCGATGCCGAGCCGGCGGCAGAGCTCGGGCAGCACGAACGAGCCGGCCCCTTCGACCGCGTCTATCAGCACGCGGAAGCCCATGCCGGCGATGAGCTCCCGGTCGATGCAGGGCAGCCGGAGAATTCCGTCGATGTGCCTCGAGTCGTAGGATGCGTTCGAGGTGATGCTGCCGAGCTTCTCCCATCCGGCCGGTTCGAAGGCGCGGTCGCGGGCGATCTCGAGCAGGAGCTCGACGTCGTCGGCGAGCAGGAACTCGCCCTTTTCGTCGAGCATCTTCAGGGCGTTCCATTCGACCGGGTTGTGGGATGCCGTGACGATGAGCCCGCCGTCGGCCTGTTCTCCCGCCGTGGCGAGCTCCACGGTCGGCGTGGTCGCCATGCCGAGGTCGACGACGTCGCAGCCGCAGAGCGCAAGGGTGCTTGCCACCAGTTCGGTGATCGTCGCGCCGGTGGGACGGGTGTCCCTGCCGATGACGATCCTGGGTTTTGCGAGGGCATCCTGGCCGCCGCGGGCCCGCTTGCGGCGCGAGGTCCACGCGGCGAACGCCATCGTGAAGGCCGTCAGGTTCTCCGGAGTCAGGCTTTTGCCGACGACTCCGCGGATGCCGGAAACGCTGATCATCAGACTCATGCTTGCTATGGTTTGCGGTGAATGGTTTGGGTTCGTTCCATGATGCGGGAAATATAAGCAGTTGATAGTTGATAGTTGATAGTTGATAGTTGATAGTTGATAGTTGATAGTGGATAGTGGATAGTGGATAGTGGATAGTGGATAGTGGATAGTGGATAGTGGATAGTGGATAGTGGATAGTGGATAGTGGGGTCAAGATTTCTGATTCCGGTTTTTTGCTTTTCAATGCATTGTTGTATATTAGGGTCCTTTTGTTGCGGAAACCGCACAAGCACCAGTTTACCAGACTTCGCAAGACATTAACAGCACAAGGTTATGCCTTTACACAAATCAGCCGAAAAAAGACTCAGACAGGCTTCGCGCAGGAATGAAAGAAACAAGGCGAGGAAAAAGGAGCTTAAGAACCTCCTGAAGGACATGCAGAAGCTCATCGCCGCCAACGCGCAGAAAAGCGAGGTCGAGGCTGCATACCGTTCGGCCGTGCAGAAGCTGGACCGCCTTGGCGTCAAGCGTTACATCCACGCCAACAAGGCTTCACGCAAGAAGGCGCAGCTGACCAGGATCCTGAACAACTACGAGCCGAAGGCCAGCTGATCCCTCCCGGCCGTCGTCCCGCTTCGGGCGGGAATATCTTCTTATACCGTATCTCCGGCCTTCACGCATGATCCGTCTCCGACGGCATCGCGATCGAAGGCCGGGTACATTCCATCCAGTCCGTCATGTTCGCATTCATCAGGGGTGAGTTGATAACGGCTTCGCAGGACGAGGCGGTTGTCGAGGCGTCCGGTATCGGCTACCGGCTCCACATCTCTGCGGGCACCAGCAGGCGTCTGCCGGCTCCGGGCGCAGAGGTTTGCCTCCACACCCATTACCAGGTCCGCGAGGACGCACACCAGCTGTTCGGCTTCCTCGATCCCGAGGAGCTCCAGCTCTTCCGGCTCCTGCTCTCCATTTCCGGGGTGGGGCCCAAGCTGGCCATTGCCGTGCTGTCGGGGCTGAAGGTTGTGGAGATCCAGGAGGCGATCGTCTCCAACCGGCCGGAAACCCTTTACGGGATCAGCGGGGTCGGCAAGAAGACGGCCGCCCGCATCATCCTCGAACTGAGGGACAAGATCCTCAGGATCCAGCCGGCATCCGTCGGCGATACGCAGCCTGCCGGTCGTGACCGCCTGCTGACCGAGGATGCCCTTGCGGCGCTCATGACCCTCGGCTTTCCGAAGCCTCTTGCCCAGAAGGCCGTGTCGGCAGTGCTTGAAGCCACACCGGGCCTCTCGGTCGAGGAGGTGGTGAAATCCTGCCTGGCAGCAATCCGCAATCCTTGAGCAGACAGTGGATTACCAGGAAGCCATCGATTTTCTTTATCCGCTCCACCGCTTCGGCATCAGGCCCGGGCTCGACCGCATCCAGTTGCTGCTGCGTGAGCTCGGCAACCCGGAAAAGCTGCTGGGCAGGGTGGTGCACATCGCCGGGACCAACGGCAAGGGGACCGTCGCGGCCTGCATGGCGTCGATCTTCACGGCTTCCGGCAGGAAGACCGGCCTGTTCACCTCGCCGCACCTGGTGGATTTCACCGAACGGATCCGCATCGACGGACGTCAGATACCCAGGGAGCGGATCGCCGGCTACTGTACCCGCCTGAAGGGGCTGGTCACGGAGATCGGGGCGACCTTTTTCGAGGTGACCACCGCGATGGCGCTGGCCTGGTTCGCCGAGGAGGGGGTCGAGGCCTCCGTGATCGAGACCGGGATGGGCGGCCGGCTCGATGCAACCAATGCCGTGGCCGGGGATATCGTCATCATCCCCTCCATCGGGCTCGACCATACGGTTTGGCTGGGAGACACCGTCCAGCAGATCGCCGCCGAGAAGGCGGCCATCATCAAGCCCGGCTCGAAGGTGTTCACGGCCGTTGACGACCCGGAGGCGTTCGGTGAGATCGTCCGGGAGGCGGCAATGCATGAGGCCCCGCTCTACGTCGCCGGCCGAGACGCATCCTTCACGGTCTCCGGCGTCCGGCCCGCTCGCCTAAGCCTCGAGGTTACGCTCGATTCCGCAGGAGGCCGGGAGCTGGATGTGCCGCTCACCGGTTCGTTTCACGCCTCGAACGTGACGCTTGCAGTCATGGCGGCAAGGTCGGAGGGGATCGGCTGGAGCGATATCGAAACCGGGTTGTCAGAGCTCGCTGCGTCGGGATACCGTGCAAGGCTCGAACAGGTGTCGACCCGTCCGATCGTCATGCTCGACGTCTCCCACAATCCCGCCGGGATGGAAAAGAGCTTCGAGGCCCTCCGCGAGATCCGTGGCGCATTCCGCGACCTCTACGTGCTGATCGGGGTTGCGGCCGACAAGGATGCGGCGGGCATCGTCCGGCCTGTCGGGAAGCTTGCCCGCATGGTGGCCACGGTCGGGCTGCCGACCGAACGAAGCCTCTCGCCCGAAGCGCTCGCCGGGCTTTGCCGGGATGCCGGCGTGGCCGAGGTGCAGGTGTGCGGGACGGTCGTCCAGGGGTTCGACCTTCTCTGCTCGAAAGCGAAACCCGACGACCTGATCCTGGTGACCGGTTCGTTCTTCCTGGCCGGAGCGCTGATCGCAGCTGATCGGGGTTGCGGCAAGCTTTCGGGGGCCGGTGCGTGATGATTCATACGTTTTGTCTGAAAATTTTATATCTTAATCAACTTCTCTGAAATTCTCCATAATTCAGTGTCAGAGCCGATCAAGGTTACTGTTCTGTCGATCCCGGTCAATTCACCGTCTTCCTCATTCAGCTTCTGTATCTGGCTTTCGCATCGTTTTCTGAACCATGCAGGTTTTACCCGACATATCCGTCGACCGGCTGCCATGAAATTTCCATTTCCCCCCCCTTCAATGTCTCCTGGCAGAGTACTCACTGCATACCTAACAACCAGTTGAAAGAATTTATAATGTCGAATACTCCGGTAGCAAAGGGTCTGGACATCAACATGCTCCAGAAGAAGAAGGTCCATGAACTGAACGAGATGGCCAAGGAACTCGGCGTGACCATCGCCGGCTTCCGCAAGGAGGAGCTGATCTACAAGATCATCGAGGCCCAGTCACTGAAGAATGCTGATTCCGAGAACGGGCAGGTGATGGTCAATACCGGCGTCCTGCAGGTCATTCCCGAAGGGTACGGTTTCCTTCGCTCCTCGAACTACAACTACCTCTCCTCTCCCGACGATATCTATGTTTCCCCTTCGCAGATCAAGCGGTTCAACATGCGTACCGGCGACACCGTTTCCGGTCAGGTCAGGGCGCCGAAGGAGGGGGAGCGCTTCTTTGCGCTGCTGAAGATCAACACGATCAACGACAAGGATCCCGAGGTTACCAGGACCCGGCCATACTTCGAGAACCTGACGCCGCTGTTTCCGCACGAGCGCCTCAAGCTCGAGACGAGGCAGAACGAATACTCCGGCCGCATCATGGACATCTTCACGCCGATCGGCAAGGGTCAGCGCGGCCTTATCGTCGCCCAGCCGAAAACCGGCAAGACCATCCTGCTGCAGATGATCGCTAACGCCATCATCAAGAACCATCCGGAAGTCTACCTGATCGTGCTGCTGATCGACGAACGTCCCGAAGAGGTCACCGACATGGCCCGCAGCGTTGACGCCGAGGTGGTCAGTTCGACCTTCGACGAGGACCCCGAACGTCACGTGCAGGTCGCCGACATGGTGCTCGAGAAGGCCAAGCGCATGGTCGAGGTCGGCCGCGACGTCGTGATCCTGCTTGACTCGATCACCCGCCTCGCCCGTGCCCACAACACGATCATCCCGCACTCCGGCAAGATCCTTTCCGGCGGTATCGATGCCAACGCGCTGACCAAGCCGAAGCGATTCTTCGGCGCTGCCAGGAACATCGAGGAGGGCGGCAGCCTGACCATTATCGCCACGGCGCTTGTCGATACAGGCTCACGTATGGACGACGTCATCTTCGAGGAGTTCAAGGGTACCGGCAACATGGAGCTCGCCCTCGACAGGCGCCTTTCCGAGCGCCGCATATTCCCGTCTATCGACATCCTCCGCTCGGGAACCCGCAAGGAGGAGCTGCTGTTCACCCAGGACCAGCTTTCGCGCACCTGGCTGCTGCGCAAGTACCTTGGCGACAAGAACCCGATAGAGTGCATGGAGTTCATGCGGGAAAAGATCGTCGAGACGAAGGACAACAAGGAGTTCTTCAAGTACATGAACGCTTGAGTGCTGTTTTGATCTGTCCCCCGGGCTGAAGCCCGGGGCAACACAAGAGAATGTAAGAGTTGAATGTCCGTCGGGTTAAAACCCTCCTGAATGCGGGACGCTGTGGCGGGGTTGTTGAAGAGAACTGCAAAAACAAGTGATCTGATGGTCGCCCCCTTCCTGAAGTATTCCGGTTTTTGCGCTCCGTCCGCCTTGCCCTCGGGTTGCTTACGACGATCAAAACAGCGCTCAGTGTTCCTTGGAAAGGTTTACAGGGCTCATTCATAGCTCTCATAAGTCCTAAGGACCTATGCCATTCGACCCATAATTCAGACCCGGCGGCGGTTGGTGAGAAAAAAAAGCTGCCGGCAATTTTTTGCTTGGTAGTATGGGGTGAAGGCCCTATATTACTTGCCTTTAAAAAACACAGGAACGAAAATTCATGCCCTGCGGAAAGAAAAGAAAACGCCATAAGATGGCCGTGCACAAACGCAAGAAGATGCGCCGTAAGAACAGGCACAAGAAGCGTTTGAGGTACCAGAACAAGTAAGCCTGCACTGAGGCTGGAAGCTTGGTTGAGAATATAGCTCAGTTGGTTAGAGCATCTGCCTTTTAAGCAGAGGGTCGAAGGTTCGAGTCCTTCTATTCTCACTGGACTGAACTGGATGTTCTCTGACTTCTCATATCGATGCCCGAGTGGTGGAATTGGTAGACACACCATCTTGAGGGGGTGGCGCCGTTAGGTGTAGGAGTTCGAATCTCCTCTCGGGCACATCGAAACAAAAAAGCCGCTTCTGCGGCTTTTTTGTTTTCCGGTCACGCAATGCGAAATGGATCGGAACAGCCATTTGTTGAACACGAAATGTTTAGCGATACTTTACGGTTGATAGTCACGTGAGTCCGGCGGGCACGCTGCAACGACTAATGTTTCCTAATCATGCAAAAACTCCAGGTAGACATCCTCGGCCTTTCGACCAGTCCCCATACGAACGGTGCCTATGCCCTCATACTCTATGAAGTGGACGGCAAGCGCAAGCTGCCGATCATCATCGGGGGATTCGAGGCGCAGGCCATCGCCCTCAAGCTCGAAAACATCAAGCCGCCGCGTCCCTTCACCCACGACCTGTTCAAGCAGATCGCCGATGCCTTCACCCTTCACGTCAACGAGGTCTATATCGACGAACTGCACAACGAGACCTTTTACGCGAAGGTGATCTGCGAAATGAACGGGGAGGTGCATGAGATCGATGCCCGTCCGAGCGATGCCATCGCCATCGCCGTGAGGTTCAATGCCCCGATATTCGTTTCCGAGGATATTATGAACGAAGCAGGAATCGTCGAGGAGCAGCCGAAGGAGGGCGAGGCGCCGGCTGAGGAGGAAGTGGAAGAGCAGATCGAAAAACCTGAACCGGAACTTCCTGGAGACGAGACACTGATCGATGAGTTGAGCCGGAAGCTCGAAGAGGCGATCAACAATGAGGACTACGAAGAGGCGGCTCGCCTGAGGGATGAACTTTCCCGGATCAAGGGCGGTGGCGGCAACGCGGGAAGACCGTAACGCATTATTGGCATATGGAGTAAAGGAGGCGAATGCCTCCTTTTTTTATCCCCGGTCAATCCGGGTGTCAGGTGTGCAGCCTGTGAGCGATGGAGCGTGGTGATGAATGACTGCTTCATTTTTCCCGAAGCGCCGGGTTGCTTGTCTGAAATGCAAAAGCCCCGGGAACGTTGGTTCCCGGGGCTTTTGCCGTTATCGCCGAGTGTCGTGTCAGTCGAGCGACTGGCCGAACGAGAAGAGGAAGTTCCATCCCTGCTTTTTTCCGGTCTTGTCCGAAGGGACGGAGTCGAAACCGTAGCCGTAATCGATGCCGATCTGGCCGATGATCGGGAGGTAGAGCCTGAGGCCGACGCCGGCCGACTTCTTGAGGTCCGCATATCTGATCGACGACGTGCTTCCCCAAAGCCCGCCGGCTTCGGCGAAGGTCAGGGCGTAGATGCTGGCCGAAGAGCTCAGTGTCAGCGGGTAGCGGACTTCGGCGGTGAATTTCGAATAGATCTTGCCGCCGTACAGGTCCGTCTCGCCCTCGAACAGCTGGCCGACGCTGCGGTCGGGGTAGCCGCGAAGCGGTATGGTCGGCAGGGTCGACATGCCGCTTCCGCCCATGTAGAAGTAGTCGGTGTACGGGATGTAGTCGTTCTTGTCGAACGGCGAGAGGTAACCGTGCTGGGTCGCCAGGTTGAGGACCAGGTTCTTCTTCAGCGGGAAGAACCAGCTTGAGGTCCCGGTGAACTTGTAGAAGTTGATCGACCCGGGTAGCGGGCCGCCGGCCAGCTGTGCCGTCACGGTGTTCTTGCTGCCGTTGCGCGGGTAGATCGGATTGTCGATGCTGTTCCTCGAAATCGTCTGGGTGATCGAGTACTCGTCGGCCTCGTCCGGGGCCCCGGTTTCGGTGATGAAGCTCACGAATCCACCCTTGCTGTGCAGGTACTGGATCTTCCAGCCGATCGAGAAGTAGTCGTCGGGCCAGGTGAGCCTGCGGCCGATGCTGAGGTTCGCACCGTACTGGTCGATCTGACGGGGGTTGTCGATGTTGTCGTTCGTGTAGTCGTAGCTTGAGTGGGTCTTGAAGGCCGTGAATCCCACCGAGGTCGGGGTGCCGAATGCCCATGGATCGCTGAACGACAGCGACAGGGTCCGGTAGTTGTAGCTGCCGAACTGCCACTGGAAGCCCAGTTTCTGGCCGTCGCCGTGCGGCAGGGGTTTATAGGCTTCTCCCTTGAAGATGTCGCCGAGCGAAAAGTTGTTGAAGGTCAGGCCGAGGGCGCCGGTCATGCCGGTCGAGCCGCTGTAGCCGATCGATGCGTTGAGCGTGTCGGTCTGTTTTTCCGTCACGTTGTAGGTCAGGTCGACCGTGTTGTTTTCAGGGTTCGGCTGGATGTCGGGCGAGATGGTCTCGGGGTCGAAGTAGTTCAGCATCGAGAGCTCGCGGATGCTGCGCACGACGTTCTTGCGGCTGAACGTTTCGCCGGGAAGGGTGTAGAGCTCACGCCTGATGACATGGTCCTTCGTCTTGGTGTTGCCCTTGATGCTGATGGTGTTGAGCGTATAGGGTTCGCCTTCGGTCAGGGAGATGATGAGGTCCACCTGGTTCGGCTGTACCACCTGCTCTTCGAGCTTTGCCCTGAAGGAGAGGTAACCCCTGTCGAGGTAAAGCGAGCTCACGTCGGTATGCTCGGACGAGAAGTTGAGCCGCTCGTTGATCTTTTTCGCGCTGTACAGGTCGCCCTTGCCGATGGCGAAGGTGGTGTTGAGCGCTTCCGTCGTGGCGAACTCCTTGGTGTTGCCGAGCCACACGATGTTCCTGACGGTGTATTTCGGCCCTTCATCCACATAGATGTCGAGGTACAGCCCCTTTTTGTCAGGCGTGTAGGAGATTTCGTCGCGCAGGACCCTGGCATCGCGGTAGCCGTTGTCCCGGTAGAACTCGACGATGAGGTTCTTGTCTTCGGCATACTTTTCCGTGTTGAGCTTCGGCTGTCCGAAGATCTTGCGCCACCAGGAGTTCTGGGATGTCTCCTTCAGCTGGTTGCGCAGTTTTTTCTCGGTAAAAGCCTTGTTGCCGTGGAAGCGGATCTTCTCGATGACGACCTTCGAGCCCTCACTGATGGTGATATGGGCCTTGACCTTGTTGTCGGCGAGTTCGATCAGCTTGTACTCCACGCCGGCAGAGAGGAAGCCTTTCTCGGCATACTCCTTTTCTATCCTGGTCATGGCGCTCAGCAGGTCCTGTCCCGAAACCCTGTGCCCTGTCTTCAGGGCGGCGGTTTTCCGGAGCTCCTTGGCGTCGAACTTCCTGTTGCCCTCGAAATCGATCTCGTCGAGCACCGGGAGTTCGCTGACGATGAATTTCAGCGCTATGGTTCCTCCGCCAAGCTCGGTTTTCTCCGCCTTGATATCGCTGAAGTACTGCAGGTTCCAGAGGTACTGGAGAGTCGACGGCAGTTCCGGGCCTGGTATGGTGATGCTGTCGCCGGTCTTTATCGGCAGGCTTTTGAGCAGGTCCTCCGCTTTGAGGGTCTTCAGGCCGGAAAAGGAGATTTCGCGAACGTTCAACGAGCGTTCCTCCTTTACGGGAGCCTTGTCGGCGGGGACGCTGCCGGTTGAAACAGTGGATTTGGGCGTGGGGGCTCCTTTTGCACCGTGTTTCGACGCGGCTTCTGCCGGTGCAATATTAAGCAGTACCAGGAGGGTAAGTAGTCCTGTTGTCTTTCTCGCGGGGGAGTGCGGTATGTGTGTCATTAAACGTCGACGTGAATCTTGGGATTTAAGCCTGTCTTTTGAATGATTTTGGATCGATCTGGTCGCTGGTCTGCCCGAAACGGCGCTCCCGGTTCTGGAAGTCCCTCAGCGCCTCGTAAAGTTGCGTGCGGCGGAAGTCGGGCCAGTAGGTGTTGGTGAAATAGATCTCGGAGTAGGCGCTCTGCCAGAGCATGAAATTGCTGATGCGGAACTCGCCGCTGGTCCTGATCAGGAGTTCAGGGTCGGGGAACGATGCGGTGGAGAGGAACGAATCGATCACTGATTCATCGATCGTTTCGGGGGCGATGGATCCCGCTACGGCTTTTTCGGCGATGCGCCGGCAGGCCTGGACCAGGTCCCACTTCCCGCTGTAGCTCAGGGCGATGTTCAGCGTCATGGCGCTGTTGTTCTTGGTCAGCTCCATGGTCTCCGTGAGGGTTGTCCGGACGTTGTCGGAGAGCATCTGCATGTCGCCGATGACATGCAGGCGGATGTTGTTGTCGTGCAGCTGCCGGGTCTCGCGTTTCAGCACCCTGATGAGCAGGCGCATCAGGGCGGAGATCTCGTTCTCCGGCCTTTTCCAGTTCTCGATCGAAAAGGTGAAGATGGTCAGGCAGGAGATGCCGAGCTGGCGGCTCGCCTCGACGATGTCGCGGACCGATTCGACGCCGGCCACGTGCCCCTCAACGCGTGATTTGCCCTTGAGGCGCGCCCATCGTCCGTTGCCGTCCATGATGATGCCTATGTGCCGGGGAAGTTCACAGGAGGATTTCAATTCGTCCTGGATCCGGATGTCGTCCGGATGCTGGCTGGATTTAAACCAGTAGGGCATGAAGGAGAAGGAGTGATCCATGGGTAGTGCTTTGTCGCTGAAACCTTTCTCGTATCGTTGTCATCATCAGGCGGCAGGCGCGGGGGGCAGGCGATCCTGTTTTCTCATAAATTGAATTATAGACAGTAATTTAGTATTATACAAGCCTCATGAACGGCAGTTGCGGGGGCGTCTAGCCTGCAGCCGCCGGAAGAAGCGAACATTTGTCCGGCGCACCATGCTGCAGGCCATTCTATTCAAAACATCCATCGATTAAAGAAGTGCATTTCCGTGGTTATCAGGACCTCCGGTCCAGACTGGTCTCGCGTGAGATTACCTGCCAGCAGGTGGTCGAAGCCTATCTGCAGCGTATCGATGACCATCGCGACGATAATATCTTCACCGCTGTGTTCCATGATACAGCCCGCCAGCGGGCCAGGGAACTCGACGCGAAGCTTGCAGACGGCGGGTCTGTAGGGAAGCTTTTCGGCATGCCGATCGCCATCAAGGACAATATCGCCATGGCCGGAGCTCCGCTCTCCTGTGCCTCGAAAATCCTCGAAGGATACGAAAGCCTCTACGACGCCACGGCCATCATCCGGCTTGCTTCGGAAGACGCCATCTTTGTCGGCCGCACCAACATGGACGAGTTCGCCATGGGCAGCTCGAACGAGAATTCGGCGTTCGGACCCGTTCCCAACCCCTTTGACAGGAGCCGTGTTCCCGGGGGCAGCTCCGGCGGTTCCGCCGCCGCGGTCGCCAACGACCTCGCCATGGTCGCCCTCGGTTCCGATACCGGCGGCTCGGTCCGCCAGCCGGCAGGATTCTGCAACATTGTCGGCCTGAAGCCGACCTACGGCCGCATTTCGCGTTACGGCCTCGTGGCCTTTGCCTCGTCGTTCGACCAGATCGGCATCCTTTCCGCCAACTGCGACGACGCGGCACTCGTTCTCCAGGTGATGGCCGGCAAGGATGACCGTGACGCCACCTCCTCGCGGCATGAGGTCGAAGACTACCAGGAGCGCATGGGAGGGCTTTCGCTGCAAGGGCTGCGTGTCGGCATCCCTTCCGCCTTTTTTCCGAAGGACCTGAACCCCGACGTCGCTTCCGTGGTCCGTGCCGGCCTGAAGAAAATGGAGGATGCCGGTGCCGAACTGGTTGAGATCGAGCTTCCTGAGAGCGATTTTGCAATTGCCGCCTACTACATCCTCGTGACGGCCGAGGCATCCTCGAACCTTGCACGCTTCGACGGCGCCCGCTATGGCTACCGCTCACCCTCTTCGGAGGACCTGTCGAGCATGTACGTGAACTCCCGTACCGAAGGATTCGGTGACGAGGTCAAGCGTCGCATCATGCTCGGCACCTACGTGCTCTCCGCCGGCTACTACGACACCTATTACAAGAAGGCCCAGCAGGTGCGCAGGGTGTTCCAGGACCGCTACCGCGAGGCCCTGGAAAAGGTCGACGTTATCGCCGGCCCGACCTCGCCGTTTCCGCCGTTCGGGATCGGCGACAAGATGGACAACCCGCTCGAGATGTACCTTGCCGATGTGTTCACCGTGCCGGCCAGTATCGTCGGCATGCCTGCCGTCAGCGTACCGGTCGGTTTCGACAGCCTCGGGCTGCCCGTCGGCATCCACCTGATCTGCAATTTCTTCGAGGAGGGCAAGATGCTCGGCATCGCGCGCCAACTCCAGTCTTTCTGTCAGTCTGTCCCGTCGAATTGACGTCATTCTTCCACTCATCAAACAGGATAACGGCTTATGAGCGTACTGGTCAATAAGGATACCCGCCTGGTCGTCCAGGGAATCACCGGCGGCGAGGGAACCTTCCATACTTCCCAGATCCTCGAATACGGCACCAACGTGGTCGCCGGCGTCACCCCCGGAAAGGGAGGCATTCTTTACACCGGCAACGAGAAGGATACCTTCTGCCGGCCTGTTCCCGTGTTCAACACCGTCAGGGAGGCCGTCGAGAAGGCCGAGGCGAACACCTCGGTCATCTTCGTTCCTGCGCCGTTCGCTGCCGATGCCATCATGGAGGCTGCCGATGCCGGGCTGAAGGTGATCATCTGCATCACCGAAGGCATCCCGGTCAACGACATGATGAAGGCCTACGCGTTCGTCAAGGAGAAGGGAGCCGTGCTCGTCGGCCCCAACTGCCCGGGCGTCATCACCCCCGGCGAAGCCAAGATCGGCATCATGCCTGGCTTCATCCACAAGAAGGGCTCCATCGGCGTCGTATCGCGCAGCGGCACCCTGACCTACGAAGCGGTGCACCAGCTGACCCAGGTCGGGCTCGGCCAGTCGACCTGCATCGGCATCGGCGGCGACCCGATCATCGGCACCCGCTTCATCGATGCGGTCAAGATGTTCGCCAAGGACGACGAGACCGAGGGGCTGATCATGATCGGCGAGATCGGAGGCAACGCCGAGGAGGAGGCCGCCGAATACATCAGGAAATATTTCAAGAAGCCGGTCGTCGGCTTCATCGCCGGCCGCACCGCGCCTCCCGGCAGGAGGATGGGCCACGCCGGCGCCATCGTTTCAGGCGGCAAGGGCACGGCGGAAGAGAAGATCAAGGCCATGGAAGCCGCAGGCATCCTGATGGTCAAGAACCCGGCGGATATGGGCACCACCATGCTCAAGGCGCTGGGGAGGGGATAAAACCTGCTGCGCAGTCGGCTCGCTGCGTTGGGCGGTGCTCGGAATCCTCACGTACTGCTTGTACGCTCCGGTTCCTCCGCTCCGTCCGCCTTGCCATCCGACCGCTCGCGACGGTTTCCCCGTAACGAACATCGCATAACAGAAAGAGCGCCATCTGGCGCTCTTTTGCTTTTGGGAAAAGGACTGAAATGACAGGAGGGACATCAAGGACAAATGGGTGAAGAGATTGGACGAAGGTTTCTTAACCCTGCTGTCCCTGAAGTCCTTGCAGTCCCTGTTGTCCCTTTTCTTACATCCCCAGGCTCACCAGGTCGTGGATGTGGATCAGTCCGACCGGGTGGTTATCGGAATCGCAGACCATGAGCTGGGTGATCCTGTAGGTTTCCAGGATTTCGAGGCAGTGCTTGGCCAGCAGGTCCGGGCTGACGGTCTTCGGCTCGGGCGTCATCACCGCCCTTGCCGTCCTTCCGAGGAAATCCCCGCCCTGCTGAACCAGGCGCCTGAGGTCGCCGTCGGTGAATATGCCGGTGAGGCGGCCGCTACGGTCCACCACGCCGCTGACACCATAACGTTTCGAGGTCATTTCGAGAATCAGGTCGGCAAGCGGCGCCTCCTCGTCCACCAGCGGGAGGGCCTCCTCGCGGGCCATGAGGTCCTCGACCCGCATGGTCAGCTGGCGGCCGAGCGATCCCTTGGGATGGGTGAGCGCGAACTCGAGGTCGGTGAAGTTCTTCCTCTTCATCAGGCATATGGCGAGGGCATCGCCCATGGCGAGCATGGCCGTGGTCGATGTGGTCGGTGCTAGGTCGTAGGGGCATGCCTCCTGCGCGACCCCGACGTCGAGCACGACGTCGGCGTTGCGGGCCAGGTAGGAGCGCAGGTTTCCGGTGAAGGCGATGATCGACACCTCCAGCTGCCTGAGCGCGGGGATGATGAAGTTGAGCTCCTCGGTCATGCCGCTTTTCGACAGGCAGACGACCACGTCGTGCCGGGCGACGACGCCGAGGTCGCCGTGCGCAGCTTCGGCCGGGTGGAGGAAGACTGCGGTGGTTCCGGTTGAGGAAAGGGTTGCGGCGATCTTCTGGCCGATGATGCCCGATTTGCCCATTCCGGCGATGATGATCTTGCCCTTGCAGGCGAGCAGGAGCTCGATGGCCGCATCGAAGCTGCCGTCGAGCCGGTCGGCCATGCTGCGGATCGCATCGGCTTCCTGCATGAGGATGCTCCTGCCTTCTGAAGCGGTCGTTGTGCGTTCTCCCGTCATAACTCCTGTAGTGCGTTAGGAAAAAAGAAAGAATAGGTTTTTTCATCCAATATCCGCTAAAATCATAAAAAATCCCGTTATTTTCATTGACGTGACCAAGCCTCCCTTCGCCTGTGCACGAGCGCATCCCTTCGCCGCACGCGGGCTTACTGCCGCGGTATCCGCGGGGAGACTGCCGGTCAGGATTCATTAACGGTTTCTGCCAATCCCAACGAGGGCGCTATGAGCTGGATCTATATTCTTGTATTCGCATTGTCGGTGTTCTTCCTCCTTATGTATTTCCTCTCAAGGTTCGTCAACCACATGAAGGACGAACAGAACCTGCAGATCGAGTCACTGAAGGAGACCCTGATCGACAAGGACAACCCGGTGGGCCTGTCCGGCGAAGAACTGCAGAAGCTCAAGCAGCAGCAGGCCGAGGCCCAGGAGCATCTGCGGGAGGTCATCTCGAAGATTCCCGTCGTCCAGAAGGATGGCAAGTTCCAGGTCGATTACGAAGCCGTCAGGAAGCAGAAGGAGGCCAACGCCGCCCAGGTGACCAACGGCTCGCTCTCGCCCAAGGGCGACAGCTAACCCTATCGACGCCCGGCCCCGGATGTTGTCCAAACTCAAGCTTCTTGCCAAGGATACGGTCATCTACGGGGCGAGCACCATGCTCGCCCGCAGCCTCAATTACGTCCTCGTTCCCCTGTATGCAAACAAGCTCTCCACGTTCGACAACGGCATCCAGGCGGTCGTCTACGCCAACATCGCGCTGGCAAACGTCATCTTCTCCTACGGCCTCGAGACCGCGTACCTGAAGGTCGCTTCCGACGCCATCAAGCGCAACGGCGACGAGCGACCCTATTTCTCCACGGCCTTCATCAGCCTCCTGGCTACCTCGACCCTCTTCGCCCTCCTGATGGTGCTTTTCGCCCCGGAGCTGGCCGTCGCCATCGGCCTTGCCCCCGGATCAGGAACCTTCATCCGGTATGCAGCCATGATCCTCTGGCTCGATACCATGCTGGTCGTGCCGTTCGCGGAACTGCGGTTGAAACGCAAGGCGGTTCCGTTCGCCGTGGCTAAGGTCATGGGGGTGGTCGGCGGCGTGGTCAGCACCTTCCTGCTCATCCTGGTTTTCAGGACGGGCCTTTCCGGCGTGTTCATCGGTGAGGCGCTCGGTTCGCTGGTCAGCGTGCTCTGCATCCTGCCGGTACTGAAGAACCTGAGGCCCATTTTCTCGCCCGGCATGTACAGGGAGCTTCTGCGTATCGGCATTCCCTACGTCCCGACCGGCATCGCAGGCCTCCTGATCCACCTGATCGACCGCAACCTGCTCATCCGCATTCCCCAGCAGGATGTCGAGCGCCTCTACGGGGCCGGGTTCCAGGCATCTGACATCACCGGTATCTACGGCCGTGTCGCCGCTTTCGGCATCGCCCTGCAGATGTTCATCCAGATCTTCCGGTTCGCCTGGCAGCCCTTTTTCCTGCAGCATGCCGACGATCCCGAGTCGAAGCCGCTCTTCAGGCAGGTGATGAACCTCTCGGGCATCGCGGTCATCGTGCTGGCCGTGGCTTGCACGTTCTTCGTGCCGGACCTCGTCCAGGTCCACTGGGGCGGTCGGCTCTACCTGCTGCCTCCGAAGTACTGGATGGGCATGTCCATCCTGCCGTGGATCTTCTTCAGCTACGTGTTCGACATGATCTCGACCAACCTGTCGGCCGGCCTCTTGATCACGGGCAACACCCGGTACCTGCCGGTGGTGACCTTCGCCGGTGCCGCCGCCACGACGCTCTGCTGCTGGTTCCTGATTCCGCTCTCGGGCATGGACGGGGCCGCCATCTCCATCCTTGCCGGGACGGCGGTGATGTGCCTCTGCATGGGTTATTTTGCGCTTCGTGTCTATCCTGTCCGCTACGACTGGGGGCGCCTTTCCCTGCTGCTCGGTGCCGGCCTTGCCTTTGCCGCATGGCACGGCAGCCTGCTCCGCTTACTCGAGGGGTACGGCGTCACGGGGTTGCTGGGCCTGCTGGCGAAGCTGCTGATCGTGCTGCTCTACCTCGGTTTCGGGACGGCCATATTCCGGAGCGAAGCCGCCGCGGTGATTCGCAAGCTCTCCGTCAAGCTTCGTGGAGGCTCCGTTACGCCATGATCCGCATCGCCGTCGTCCAGTTCACACCCGCCCTTGGCGACAAGCCATGGAACCTCCAGGCCCTCAGGCGGATCATCGAACGTTCGGAGGCGGACCTGATCGTCCTGCCGGAGCTTTGCACGACAGGGTACTTCTTCACCTCGAAGCACGAACTCGCCCCGCTTGCCGAAGTTCCGGATGGTGAAGCCTCCCGTATGTTCGGCGCGCTGGCCACCTCGAAAAGGTCGATCATCGTTGCCGGCATCGCGGAGCGGTCCGGGGCATCGTACTTCAATTCGGTCTTCGTCTTCCGTCCGGGGGAACCGGAACCGCTCGTCTACCGCAAATCGCACCTTTTCTACAAGGAGTCCATGGTGTTCGAGCCCGGCGACACCGGCTTCCCGGTGTTCAGGGATGAACGGCTCGACGTGACGGTCGGGGTCATGCTCTGCTACGACTGGCGTTTCCCGGAAGCGGCACGGTGCCTGGCCCTGGAAGGGGCCGACGTCATTGTCTGCCCCTCGAACCTGGTGACCGATGCATGGCGGAAGGTCATGCCTGCACGGGCCATCGAGAACAAGCTGTTCGTCGCCGTGGCCAACCGCGCAGGCACGGAGGATCGGGATGGGGAGGTGCTCGAGTTCAAGGGGCATTCGGCGTTGTACGATCCGTGGGGTGAGGCGCTGCTGCAGGCCGGGCCGTCGGGAGACGATGTGCTCGTCGCGGAGATCGACCCATCCCGTTCGCGCGACAAGCGCTTCAACGACCGCAACGACATCTTCCTCGACCGGAGGCCGGAGCTTTACGCTCGCCTGCTTCGCATGTAGATGGGCGCCTCTTCCCCCGGCTTGAAAGCCGGGGGAATTAACATGCAAGAGAAGACAGATGCTCGGGCTTCTGAAGCCCACCTCAAGAATCTTCCGGTTTGCTCTCAACACATTGTTCAGGGCATCGGTCTGCCCTGCGGCCGGCCTGGGCCAGGACCGTCGGCAGGGTGTACTTCACGTATCCAGCGGGAACCGTGTTCGTACCGGCGGGTGTAGACCTTGCCGAGGAACGCCTTCAGCGAGTCTCGCTGCGCAGGGGTGCAGAGGGTCGACAGCTCGTGGAAATGCATGGCAAGGTTCCTGTCCAGCAGCGTCTGCTGCTGACCGATCCGGTTTGCGATCGCGGCGATCCTTGCCGTGTCGGGGTTGGCTTTGACCGCTTCGTCGATCAGCTCCTGCTTCAGGGCGACGATCTTCCTGATCTCCGGCATGCTTCTCTTGAAATGGTCGCGGCGAAGGTTTCTGAACCTTGTTCGCTGTTCCGGGCTGAAGATCTCTTCGGGACCCGGCGAGACGCTCCTGGTGTAGTACTCCCTGACTTCGACGGAACGGAAGCTCTTCGAGAAGATATTCTGCCACCAGAGCACGCCAAGGAGCGTGATGTTGAGTATGGCCAGGACGACCAGTGCCGTCGTCACGAAGCGTTTTGAAGTAAGGAAGTCCATTGCTCGTCGTTATGATTCAGGGGTTCTCGCCGGCCTAGTTGCAGCCGGCATTTTCGTCCTCTTCACCGCTCTGCGGCCTGGTGATCCCGGCCTCTTTTTCCATCCGTTCCCGCTCTGTGGAAGTCATGGTCGAGATCCGTTTCTGCCACTCGTTGCGGAACGCCTCCCTGGTCTCCGCGGTTTCGTCTTTCAGTGTTCCCCTCACTGCGGCCAGTTCGTCGTTGGAGAGGTTGCTGAAATTACGTGCAGCCATGGCCGGTGAGCTTCCTGCCAGAAGCAGGGCGATTGTCAGTGCTGCCGGAAATAAGGCTTTCATGGTCATGAGGATATTCTGGGTTTACTGGTTTGCTTTCGGGTCGGGTTCGCCGTCCTGCTGGTCGGGCACCGGTGCCTGTTCGTAATAGGAGAGCGCCGGGCTGCCGTACTCCTCGCCGACGGCTTCAGCCGTATCTCCAGAACGGGCAGCCGTCGTGGCGCTGTCCTGGCGGGTGAACATGAGCACTCCCATGCCGATGTTCACCGACAGCAGCAGTCCGAAAAAGGCCAGTCTGGGGTTGAACCCCACTGCGGCCGGCCGGCTGCCCGCCGCTGCATCGATGCGTTCCAGCAGCCTGGCCCTGAAGAGGTGATGGGGTTGAACCTTCGGCATGTTGTCGAGTATGCCCAGGGTCTTCATGACCTCCGTATCGAGCTGTTCCTTGCTTATCTTCATGTTCCTGTCCGGTTGCTTACTGGTTTGACGTCGGTGTCCTGTGAAACTTGTGCTCTCGTGCATCTTCACCCCCCGCTTTCGTAGTGCCGTTGCAGGCGCGACTGGAGGTTCTTTTTCGCCCGGTGGATCAGTGACTCGACGGCGGGGACCGAAGTCTGGAGGATATCGGCGATCTCCTGGTTGCTGTACCCGTCCTGCTTGCTCAGCAGGAAGGCCGATCTCTGGTTGTCGGGCAGGGAGTCGAGCGCGTCCCGCAGCACGGCGACCCGCTCCTTGTCGGCAAGCGCGTCAGCCGGGTTGTCGCGCTCCGGCGCGGGAATCGAGGCGGCCGGGTCGTCGTCCGCGCCGATGAGGCGCTTGAGCGAACTGAAGCGTTTTTTCCGCTTCAGGCGCCGGAGGTGGTCGAGCGACTTGGTGACCGCGATGCGGTAGATCCACGTCGATAGCTTCGATTCCTCACGGAACCGGTCGAGGGAGCGGTGGACCTCGATGAACACCTCCTGGGCGAGATCCTCCGCATCCTCGCGGTTGAAGACGAACCGGTAGCAGGTGTTGACGACCATCTCCTGGTGCTCGGCGACGAGCCCGCTGAAGAATAGGTCGCGTGTTATGGTGTCCTGTTGCTCCAATGACGGTCATTTAACATGGAAAGGCCAGCGGCCGGGTGGTGCGTGCCTTCGAATGTGTTGCCGGCGATCCTGTCGGGGACCGGTGCCGGTAGGACGACGATTTCCTCCGATCCGTTCGGTACATACGGAAAAAAGCGGCGGCTCATCCCGCATCGCATGTTCATCCGAGTTTCGATGCGAAATCGAGCACCTTGTCGACCTTTTCACGGCTGTCGGCTTCGCAGTAGATCCTCAGGACCGGTTCGGTACCGGAGGGTCTGATGAGCAGCCATCCGCCGTCGAAGTGGTATTTGAAGCCGTCGAGTCCGTTGAAGCTTTTGACGGCGAGCCCGGCGATCGAGGAGAGCCTGCCGTCGGATGCGGCCGAGATGATCGCCTGCTTCCTTTCGTCGGCCACGTGCAGGTCGATGCGGTTGTAGCAGAAGAAGCCGTACTCCTCGAACAGCTCCCCGACCAGCTCCGAAAGCGTCTTCTTCCTGCGGGCCATGATCTCGAGCACGAGCAGGCCGATATAGACGCCATCGCGTTCCGGCAGGAAGGAGGTGATGCCGATGCCTCCCGACTCTTCGCCGCCGATCAGGATGTCGTTGGTGGTCATCAGGCGGCTGACATACTTGAAGCCGACCGGCAGCAGGTGCATCTTCAGGCCGTGCTTGCTGCAGATCCTGTCGATGACGTCGGTCAGCGCGAAGGTCTTTGCCACCTCGCCCCGCTGCCCCTTCTGTTCGACGAGGTACTTCAGCAGGATGGCGAAAAGCTTGTGGGAATCGACGAATTCACCGTTCTCGTCGAGCATGCCGATACGGTCGGCATCACCGTCGTTGATGATGCCGACGTCGGTCCTGACTTCGTTGAAGAATTCGACGAAATCGCCGATGTACTGCGGGATCGGTTCGGGGTTGATGCCGTCGAAGCCGGGGTTGACCGAACAGTGGTAGCAGTTGACCATCGATTCGTCGAGCAGGCGGGTGACGATGTCCTGACCCGCCCCGAACATGGCGTTGTGCGCGATCTTCAGGCTAGATTCCCTGATCAGTGCGAGGTCGAGCTTCGATTTGAGATAGTCGACGTAGTAGGACTTGACGTCGGTCATCTCGATCAGTGCAGGGTTCGGCTTGCCGGCCGCGGCCGGGTCGACCCCGAGCAGGTTCCTCTCGATCTCTTCGATCACCTCGGGATGCGCCGGTCCGCCGTAGGATGCCTTCACCTTGAAGCCGTTGTATACTGGCGGGTTGTGGGATGCCGTGATCATCACGCCGCCGGCGAGCTTCCGGTCGCGCGTGAAGAGCGAGACGGCCGGGGTCGAGACGAAGCTGTCGGAGAGGAAGACCCTGAGACCCATGGATGAAAGCACTTCGGCCGTGAACCGGGCGAACTCCTTCGACATGAACCGGGTGTCGTAGCCGACGCAGACTCCGTTCTGCCGGTCGGGATGCTCGAGGAAGTACTTGCCCGAAGCCAGGGCGCACAGTTTCAGGTTGTCGAAAGTGTACTCCCTGGCGATGATCGCCCTCCATCCGTCCGTGCCGAATTTGACTTGCATTCTTTCGTACATTTGATATAATGGTGTTGAAAAAAGGGGAATGTCCGTCTTTACGCCGGCGACGACCTGCCGAAACAGTCCCTAAAATACAGTTTCCTTCCTGATGATGCAATCACTGCCGAAGCCTTCGGGGAAGCTCTTCGTGCTTGCCGGAGAGGTTTCCGGCGACCTTCATGCCGCCGGCGTCGTCCGCACGCTGCTCGAAGCCCGCCCCGAGGTGAAGGTTTTCGGCGTCGGCGGGCCGCGGCTCCGGGAGCTCGGTGCCGACCTGCTCTACTCGACCGACCAGATGAGCATCATGGGATTCGTCGAGGTGCTCCGCCACGCTTCGTTCCTCAGGAGGGTGATCGCCGACCTCAAGCGTGCCGTGCTTCGGGAGAAACCCGACGTAGCCCTGCTGATCGACTATCCCGGCATGAACCTGCACCTTGCAGCCTTTTTCCGCAGGCACGGCATCCCTGTTGTCTACTACATCTCCCCGCAGGTCTGGGCATGGAAGGAGGGGCGCGTCGAGAAGATCCGACGCTTCGTGGACCGCCTGCTGGTGATCTTCGATTTCGAGGTCGGCTTCTACCGCGGTCACGGCATCGAGGCCGAGTTCGTCGGCAATCCGGTGGTCGAGGAACTTGCGGACCTCAGCTTCCCGACGAGGGAGGCTTTCCTTGCGGATGCCGGCATCGAACCCGGAACGAAGGTGCTCGGCCTCCTGCCGGGCAGCAGGAAGCAGGAGATCGAAAAGATCTTCCCCGAGATGCTCGGCGCGGCCCTGCGCCTCCGGGAGGGGAGGAAGGTGGCGTTCCTGCTCGGCAAGGCGCCGCACATCGACTGGTCGCTCTATGAACGCCACATCAGGGCTGCCGGGCTTGAACCGGTGGTGCGTCCCGCCTACGAGGTGATGCACTTCAGCGACCTGGTGCTGGTGACTTCCGGGACGGCGACCCTTGAATCGCTCTGCTTCGGGGTGCCGATGGTGGTGCTCTACCGGACCGGGCGTCTCAACTACCTGATTGGCAAGCGCCTCGTCAAGCTGAAGAACATCGCGCTGGCCAACATCGTGGCCGGCGGCCTGCATGCGCAGCGGCAGGTCGTGCCGGAACTGCTCCAGGAGCGGGCAAGCGCAACGGAGATCAGCAGGGTTGCCGGAAAGATCCTCGACGATCCTGCCGTGGCCTCTTCGATGCGGCAGGAGCTCCGGGAGGCCCGTTCCAGGCTTTCGGCGGACTCCCCGTCGCGCCACGTCTCCCAGGTCCTCCAGGAATACCTCTAACGCTTCGACCATGAAAAACATCATCGATACGCTTGTCGGGAACCCGATCCTGCTGACCGTCGCCGTGATCGTCTCGTTCTTCATCGTGCTCTCCTTCGCGAAAAGGATCATCAGGGCGGTCATCGTGCTGGTCGCGATCGCCGTGCTCTATGTCGCCTGGCTGGTCTGGCACGGCGAGAACCCGGTCGAAAAGGCCGAGAAGGCGCAGAAAACGGCCAACGAGGCCGTCCAGAAGGGCAAAGGGGCGGTGAAGTTCATCGACGGCGTGCGGAAGATGGGGGATAAGTGAACAGGGGAAGGTGGACGAAGTGGACGTCGGAGCAGAACGTTTTCATTCTTTGTCCACTATGTCCACTGGGTCCACTTCCCGCATTTACGCGCTGATCGCCCCGGTGGGGCAGCTTTCGATCAGGGCAGGGAAGTTCGAATCTCCTCCTGCCGCCTCGATCGTCCTGACGCAGATTCCGCAATCGACGCACTTTTCCCGTTCGAACCGCACCTCCTTCGTGCCGTCGATGGCGAACTCTTCGGTGACGGTTGTTTCCATGGTTGAAGCGAGCCCGAAGCGGCTTGCCAGTTCCCTGAGGCGGCAATCCTCCACGGCGCGGCATCGGCACTGCATGCAGCGGCGAGCCTCCTGCATCGCATCAGCACCTCCATATCCGGTCACGGCCTCTTCGAAGGTGCGTCGCCGCGCGGTGGCCTCGAGCTCCGGCACGGGCACCCGGTCCTCGGGCTTCGCCCGTTCGTAGAACGGCGCCGGGGCCTGGTCACGCTCCCCATACGTCGAGTTGAAGATGGCCGATGCGCCTTCGAAGGGCAATCCCCGGAGGAACCGGTCGATCTGAATGGCGGCGCGACGGCCCTGCGCGACGGCCCTGATGGCAAGGTCGGGACCGGTCGCGCAGTCACCGCAGGCGAACACGCCGGCGATCTCCGTCTGCATCGTGCCGGCGTCGATCGAGACCGCTCCGTTGCGACGGAGGCTCAGACGAGGCAGCGCAGCCAGAGGAACCTCGACGGACTGGCCTGTGGCGGCGATCACCAGGTCTGCGCGCAGTTCGAATTCCGATCCTTCGACGGGCGCCGGGCTTCTCCTGCCGTCCGGGCCCGGCGCACCGAGCTCCATCTCGACGGCCCTGACGAGCACGCCATCGGCGGCGCCGAGGAGCTCCGTCGGCGCGGAGAGCAGGCCCAGCCGCACCCCTTCGGCTTCCGCCTCGGCGATCTCGAGCGGGTTGGCCGGCATCTCTTCGCGCCCCCTCCGGTACATGATGGTCACCTGTTCCGCCCCAAGCCGCAATGCGGTGCGTGCCGCATCGACAGCCGTGTTCCCGCCGCCGACAACGACCACCGTACCGCCGGCGTTGCCGGGTTCCCCATTCGAAGCAGCCCTCAGGAACTCGATGCCGCTCACCACCCGGGGGTTGTCTTCGCCGGGGATGCCCATCCTTGCGGCAACGCTCGCCCCGACGGCGAGCAGGAGGGCGTCGTGGTCCTGCGAAAGGGAGTTCCAGTCGGTATCCGTACCGAAACGGGTGGACATCCTGAACTCTGCGCCCATGGCGCGTATCGGCCGGATGTCGGCCTCGATGACCGGTTCGGGGAGCCTGAATCGGGGAATGCCGTAACGCATCATCCCGCCCGGCTGCTCGCCGGCGTCGATGATCGTCACGCCGTGGCCCGCCGCCAGCAGGTAGTAGGCCGCGGTCAGGCCTGCAGGCCCGGCACCCACGACGGCCACCTGCTTGCCGGTGCTTCCGGCCCGTGCGGGCATGAATGGCTCTCCGGAGGCGGCGTCGCTGTCGGCGGCATGGCGCTTCAGGGCGCAGATCGACACCGGGTCGTCCACGCCGTGCCGGCGGCAGGCCTCCTCGCACGGGGCGGGGCAGACGCGGCCGAGGATGCCCGGCAGGGGGATCGTCTCCATGATGATCGACATGGCGTCGCGGTCGCGCCCCGAGGCGATCGCCGAGACGAAGCCCGGGATGTTGCACCCGGCCGGGCAGGAGATCTCGCACGGCCCGAGGCAGTCGCCGCAGTGCTGCACGACGATGCGTTCGAGGCTCTGGCGGCGCATGCCCTGCAGGATCGCATTGTCGGTTTCCACCACCATCCCTTCGGAGACTTTGGTATTGCAGGCGGGGATGAAGCGGTTCTGCCCCTTGAGCTCGACGATGCAGAGCCAGCAGGAGCCCCGTTCCGGCAGGGCCTCATGGAAGCAGAGGGTTGGTATTTCGAGGCCGTTCAGGCGAGCCGCCTCGAGGATGGAGCGTTCGGGGTCGACCGTTACGATGCGGCCGTCGATAGTGAGCGTGACGGGGTTCATGGTCAATTTCGTTTCATGCCTCAGGGGTTCCTTAAGCGTCGTTGCCGAACTTCTCCTCGATATGCCGGGCGACTTTTTCGAGTAGCCACATGGGGGTCGAGGTCGCGCCGCAGATGCCGACGCTTCCTGCGTGCCGGCCGTCCTCCAGGTTGAACCAGGCCGGGTCGATCTCCTCCACATCCTCGATGAAGAAGCTGGCGGGATTCGCATCACGGCATATCCCGTAGAGCACCTGCCCGTTCGAGCTCTTCTTGCCGGCCACGAACACGATGCAGTCGTTGGACAGGGCGAAGTCGCGCAGCTTGTCGTTGCGGTTCGATACCTGCCGGCAGATGGTATCCTTGAAGACCAGGCGGGGCATGGGCCTGACACCGGTCAGGTCGGCCGTGATGTCGATGTCGCGTATCGCCATCCAGGGTTTCTGTTCCGCTCCGTCGTGCGCCGCAAACATCTTTTCGAGATTGGCCTTCAGCTCGTAGAATCCTGGCACGTCCATGGTGGTCTGCGAGATCAGGGCGCTCTTCCTGCCGAGGTCGATCGCGGCATTCTCCGCCTCGTCCGAGAGGTCGGCATGCTTGATGATGACCCCCTTGTTGTCGCACTGGCCGTTGATGCCGATAACCTCGGGATGGATGTTCTTGCCGTAGATCACGATCTGGTAGCCCAGCTCATGCAGCAGGCGTGCCGTGCGCTGCAGCTTTGAGACCACCGGGCAGGTGGTATCGGTGATTCTGAGGTTGTTTTCGCGTGCTGTTTGATAGGTCGACGGGGGTTCTCCATGGGCCCGGACCAGCACATCCGTGTTGTAGATGCGTGAAAATGCCTGTTCGTCGATGGTGATCAGGCCGAGTTTCTCGAGCCTGCGGACCTCGACTTCGTTGTGGACGATGTCGCCGAGCGAATAGAGGCTGCCGGACTCCCGGAGCTTCTGTTCAGCCACATGGATCGTTGCCTGCACGCCGATGCAGAATCCGGACGATGTTCTGTCAAGGTTTACTTTCACGGTTGCCTCTCAGTCAAAAAGCGGGACTGCTGCCCGGAATTGTCGGTTTGCGGCAGGAAAGATAAGAAAAAAGTGGACGAAATGGACTTGGTGGACGAAGTGGACATGATGGACAAGAATTTTGAAACAGTTCTCTCAATCCTGCCGTTCTTAATTATCCATTATCCATTATCCATTGTCCATTTTCTCAAACCCCCACCAGCTCGACGTCGGGCAGTTCGGTGCCCATGAAGAGGCGGTAGAGCTCCCGGAACTTCTGCGGCAGGTCGCTGACCAGGAGGTGCGGCATGGCTTGCCCATGACCGGGGTTCAGCATGCCCTGCTCCGAGAGCAGCTCCCTTGCCTTGCCGGCAACGGCTTCGGCCGAGTCGATGATGTCGATCCCGGGGCCGGCGATACGGCCGATCATCCCTTTCAGGATGGGGTAGTGGGTGCAGCCGAGCACGAGCGTGTCGATTCCTTTCGAGACGAGAGGGGAGAGGTACTCTTCGGCAACCAGCATGGTGGCGTCGTGGTCGATGAACCCCTCCTCGGCGAGGGGGACGAACAGCGGGCAGGCTTTCGAGATGACCTCCAGCGAGCCGTTCTCCTCCTGGATGGCGCAGGCGTAGGCGTTCGAGCCGATCGTCGCCTGGGTGCCGATGACTCCGATCCTGCCGCTCCTGGTCCGGCGGGAGGCCAGTTCGGCCCCGGCCTTGAGTACGCCGATGACCGGGATCTGGCCGGCGGCCTCCTCGACCACGTCGAGCGCGAGCGCCGACACGGTGTTGCAGGCCACGATGATCATCTTCGGCTGGTGCTTCATCAGGATCTCGGTGTCCTCGCGGGCATACCTCCTGATGGCGGCCTGGGATTTCGGACCGTAGGGCACGCGTGCCGTGTCGCCGAAATAGATGATCCTCTCGGCAGGAAGCGCAGCCTGCACGGCCTTGACCACGGTCAGGCCGCCGATGCCCGAGTCGAAGATGCCGATCGGGCTGTCAGGAGAGGTCTTGTGTTGCGGCATGGGCGGTGTCGGTTACAGTGAACAGGTCCTCTTTTCTTCGTCGTCCTTGCTGTCCCTGAAGTCCTTTGCTTTAAACATTGAACCTGAACGTTATCACATCGCCATCCTTGACGATGTACTCCTTGCCTTCCGAGCGCATCTTGCCGGCCTCCTTGACCTTCTGCTCGGAGCCGAGGGAGATCAGGTCGTCGTATGCCATGACCTCAGCCCTGATGAACCCTTTCTCGAAGTCCGAGTGGATGGCCGCGGCCGCTTCCGGGGCGGCTGCGCCCTTGCGGATGGTCCATGCGTGGACCTCCTTGACGCCGGCCGTGAAGTAGTTGTGCAGGCCGAGCAGGTCGTAGGCGGTCATGATCAGGCGGTCGAGGCCCGACATCTTCAGGCCGAGGCTCTCGAGGAAGTCCGGACGCTCCTCTTCCGGGAGTTCGGCGATGTCGGCTTCGGCCTTCGCGCTGATGACCAGCATCTTTGATCCGCCTTCGGCGGCGATCTCCGCCACTTTGGCCGTGTGTTCGTTGCCGTCCGGAAGGTCGCCCTCGGCGACGTTGGCCGCGAAAAGCACCGGCTTGGCCGTGATCAGGAAGAACTGCCTGGCGACTTCGCGCTCCTCGTCGGTTTCGAGGATGTTGCGCACCGGGACGCCTTCGCCGAGGCCCGTCACGATCTTTTCGCCCAGGTCGGCCAGCACCTGCTGCTCCTTCTCCTTGCGGGCACCCCTGCGGAGCTTGTCCATCCGTTTCTCCATGCTGTCAAGGTCGGCGAGCATCAGCTCGGTCTCGATGGTGGCGATGTCGCCGGCCGGGTCGATCCTGCCTTCGACGTGGATGATGTTCGGGTCCTCGAAGCAGCGCACGACGTGGATGATCGCGTCGACCTCGCGGATATGCGACAGGAACTGGTTGCCGAGGCCTTCGCCCTTGCTCGCCCCGCGGACCAGGCCGGCGATGTCGACGATCTCGAGGACGGCCGGCACGATGACCGGTGTCTTGACGACGCGGGCAAGCTCGTTGAGCCGTGGATCGGGCACGAGCACGGTGCCGACGTTGGGTTCGATGGTGCAGAACGGGTAGTTGGCGGCTTCGGCCTGCTTGGCCGTGATGGCGTTGAAAAGGGTCGATTTGCCGACGTTCGGCAGTCCGACGATGCCGCAGCGGAGTGACATGGCAGGGAGGGTTGGTTGACTGAAAAAACCGCCCCTTCGGCGGTTTTAACATGTAATCAATCCGTTTGGAAAAAGCAAATATATTCTTTAAAATGGCAGGCTAAAGTAAAAGGCACCGGAGAAGAGTATCGAACAGCAACGTATCATCATCGCCATCGACGGCCCGGCTGCGTCGGGCAAGAGCACGACGGCCAGGATCGTCGCCGGCAAACTGGGTTATACCTATATCGATACCGGGGCCATGTACCGCTCCGTCACCCTCAGGGTGCTCCGTTCAGGCATGCTCGACGAGCTTCGGCGTGATGCAGGCAAAGTCGCGGAGCTGCTTGCCGATATGACGATCGAATTCCGCGGCGACCGCGTGTTCCTCGACGGGGAGGATGTCTCCGGAGCGATCAGGGAGAACACCGTGAGCCGTGAAGTGAGCTTCGTGAGCTCGCTCAAGCCGGTCAGGGACCGGCTGCTCGAACTGCAGCAGTCCATGGGCGCCCCGCGCGGTGTGGTCATGGACGGACGCGACATCGGTACCGTGGTGTTCCCGGATGCCGAGCTCAAGATCTTCCTGGTGGCCGACCCCCGCGAGCGGGCCAGGCGCCGCCATGCCGAACTGGCTGGGAAGGGCGGCGCCACCGTGGTCCCGACAGTCGAGGAGCTCGAGGAGGAGATCCGGCAGCGCGACCGCGACGACGAAGAGCGGACCCATGCTCCGTTGAAGCGCCATCCCGACGCGGTGGTGGTCGATACCTCCCTGCTGACGATCGACCAGCAGGTTTCGCGGGTCTACGGACTCGCCATGGACGTTCTGGAAGGGTAAAGTCATCCGGGCCCTTCCGGCGCTTATTAGTTTACCGGATGCATTCATAACGCTAAAACCGGCAGCTGAAATCTCTCGCGGCTGACGGTAAATCACCAGAGAGGAAGGAAAACATTAATGTCAGAAACACAAACGCTGGAAAAGCCGCAGCCGAAAGTCGTGCCGGGCAGGAAGAAAATCAAGATTTTCGCCAACTACGAACCCTCCGAGCTCACGCAGATGGAGTCGCTCTACACGAGCACCCTCTCCGAGATCACCGAAGAGGAGATCGTGAAGGGCCGCATCGTCTCGATTTCCAACAAAGACGTGACGATCGACGTGGGCTTCAAGTCCGAAGGTATCGTTTCGCTCCTCGAGTTCAGGGACGATGACGAGATCAAGGTCGGCGACGAAGTCGAAGTCTACCTCGAGAACATCGAGGACAAGATGGGTCAGCTCATCCTCTCCAAGAGGAAGGCCGACGTTCTCAGGATCTGGGACAAGATCTACGATTCAATCGAGAACGACACCATCATCAACGGCAAGATTATCAACAGGGTCAAGGGCGGCATGACGGTCTCTCTTTCGGGCGTCGAGGCGTTCCTTCCCGGTTCGCAGATCGATGTCAAGCCGGTTCGCGACTTCGATGCACTCGTCGGCAGGACCATGGACTTCAGGGTCGTCAAGATCAACCCGGTCACCCAGAACATCGTCGTCAGCCACAAGGTCATCCTCGAAGAGGAGTATGCGGCAAAGCGTGAGGAGATGCTCGCCAACATCAAGGTCGGCATGGTCCTCGAAGGCACCGTCAAGAACATCACCGATTTCGGTATCTTCGTCGATCTCGGTGGCCTGGACGGCCTTGTCCACATCACCGATATCACCTGGGGCAGGATCAACCATCCGTCCGAGGTGGTCGAGCTCGACCAGCCGATCAAGGTCGTGGTCGTCGGCTTCGACGAGAACACCAAGCGTGTCTCTCTCGGCATGAAGCAGCTCGAAGCCCATCCGTGGGAAAACATCGAAATCAAATATCCGGTCGGCATCAAGGCCAAGGGTCGCGTGGTCTCCATCACCGATTACGGCGCGTTCGTCGAGATCGAGAAGGGTATCGAGGGCCTCGTCCACATCTCCGAAATGAGCTGGACGCAGCACATCAAGCACCCGAGCCAGTTCGTCTCGCTTGACCAGGAGGTCGAGTGCGTCATCCTGAACATCGACAAGGAGCACACCAAGCTGTCGCTCTCCATGAAGCGCGTGATGGAGGATCCGTGGATCGCTCTCTCCGAGAAGTATGTCGAGGGTACGCTGCACAAGGGAACCGTGAGCAACATCACCGACTTCGGCGTGTTCGTCGAGCTCGAGCCCGGTGTCGACGGCCTGGTCCACATTTCGGACCTCTCGTGGACCAAGAAGATCCGCCACCCCAGCGAACTGGTGAAGAAGAACCAGGAGCTCGAGGTCAAGGTGCTGAAGTTCGACGTGAACGCACGCCGCATCGCCCTGGGCCACAAGCAGATCAACTCCGATCCGTGGGGCGAGTTCGAGCAGAAGTATGCCGTGGGCGCTGAAACCCCCGGCCAGATCTCGCAGATCATCGAGAAGGGCGTCATTGTCATTCTCCCTGGCGACGTGGACGGCTTCGTGCCGGTCTCGCATCTCCTCCAGGGCGGCGTCAAGGACATCCACTCCTCCTTCAAGGTCGGCGATGAGCTGCCCCTGAGGGTCATCGAGTTCGACAAGGAGAACAAGCGCATCATCCTCTCCGCCCTTGAGTACTTCAAGGACAAGAGCAAGGAGGAGATCGAGGCTTACCTCCAGGCCCATCCGAACGAGAAGAAGGAGATCGAGGACGCCAGCGCCGAGCTGGAGCCCCAGCCGAAAGGCGGCAAGTAATTGCCCCCGAGGCACCGTCTCAAAACAAGAAAACCCTTCCAGCCGGAAGGGTTTTCTTGTTTTGAAGAAAAGGACTGCAAGGACTGAAAGGACATAAAGGACGAAAGAAGCGCTGCTTCAATACCCGTAGCTTCTCAGCAGCGTCTTCTTCTTGCGCCAGTCGGGCCTGATCTTGACGAAGATTTCCAGGAAGACCGGCCTGCCCAGCAGCTCTTCGATGTCCGCGCGTGCAGCCTGTCCGAGCTTCTTGATCGCCGCGCCTTTCGCGCCGACGATGATCTGCTTCTGGCTGTTTCGTTCGACGACGACCGAGCAGCGGATCAGCTCCTTTTTCCTCGGATCCTGCTCATGCTGCTCCCTGAACTCGTCCACCACCACTTCGGTCGAGTAGGGAATCTCCCGGCCGTACTGCAGGAAGATCTTCTCCCGGATGATCTCGGCGACGAAGAACCGCTCCGGTTCGGTGCTGAGCATCTCCTCGGGATAGAGCGGCTCGTCGAGCGGCAGGTGGGGCCTGATCAGGTCGACAAGCTCAACGACATTGCTGCCCTGGAGGGCTGAAAGGGCCGTCACGGCGAGGGGGGCGTATGCTTCCTCCAACTCCTGCCTTACCTTTGCGACGGTCTCTTCGGAGACGAGGTCCGCCTTGTTCAGGGCTATGATGAAGGGCTTCGATGCGGGGCGGACCCACTGCCCGATCAGCTCATCGGAGAACTTCCGGTCGACGGGCTCGTCTCCCTTCGACAGGGGGATGAGCGCCACGATGATATCGGCCTCCCTGAGCGCCTGCCGTGTCGTCTCGAGCATGGATTCGTGCAGGGACTGCTTCGGCTCCATGATGCCCGGCGTGTCCAGGATGACGATCTGGCTCCGTTCGTCGTGGTAGATGCCGGTTATTTTTTTCCTTGTTGTTTGCGGTTTAGGCGTTACAATAGATAGCTTGTGATCGAGCAGGCGATTGAGCAGGGTGGACTTACCCGCGTTCGGCGCACCGACGAAGGCAGCATGGCCGCAGGAGAATGAAGATGGCTGCACTGAAAGGTGGATTTTCTATGGTTCGGCAGGTCCGGGGTATCGCCCGGGGACTGAGCTTTATTGAAAGATAACATGACGGTCATCCGTTCCAACAGATGGAAAAAATAAATAGACTCGATCCCTGGATCGTCGTTTCGACGGCCGGAGCGATCGTGATGGGGCTTCTGGCGGTGTTCAGTGCGACGCATGGGACGACCAGCGGCCCGGGCGATACAGGGCTCTTTTTCCGGCAGCTTTCATGGTCGGCGGTCGGGATCCTCGTGATCGCGGCAATCTACTTCGCCGATTACCGGATCATCAGGGATAACGCCTACTTCATGTATGCTGCCGGCATCATCCTTTTGCTCGCCGTGCTGGTGGTCGGCAAGACGGTTGCCGGCAACGCGGGATGGTTCCGTTTCGGCATGTTCAGTTTCCAGCCCTCGGAGCTGACCAAGATGATCACGGTCATCACGCTGGCCAGGTTCCTCTCCGAAGACAAGACCGATATCAGCAATCCCCTGCATGTGATGATCGCGCTCGCCATTCCCTTGGCGCCGGCGGCCCTGGTGCTCATGGAGCCCGACACGGGAACGACCCTGACCTGCCTCTCTTTCATTACCCCCATGATCGTCCTTGCGGGATTCGACCTCTACCTCATCCTGCTGGTCGTCGTGCCGATCGCCCTGCTGGCGTTCGGATTCTTCAACCTGACCATGCTGATCACGCTCGCGGTCCTGTCGCTGGTCGCATTCATTTTGCTCAGGAAAAAGGTCGCCCTCCACCAGTTCCTGGTGACAGGCGGGGGCCTGGCCGGGGGACTCCTGACCTGGAAGTTCACCACGGCGATCCTGCGGCCCCACCAGATCAAGCGTATCCAGATATTCCTCGATCCGATGTCCGACCCGAGGGGCGCAGGCTACAACGCCCTCCAGGCAAAAATCGCCATCGCATCGGGCGGCCTTTTCGGTAAGGGATATCTTCACGGCACGCAGACCCAGTTGCGTTATATTCCTGCGCAATGGACCGATTTCATATTCTGTGTCATAGCCGAAGAGCTCGGTCTCATCGGCTCGACATTGCTGATCGCGTTTTTCCTGGTGCTTATTCTCCGTATGGTCTGGATGGTGGGCGCAATCAAGAACAAGTTTGTCGAACTGGTGATCGCCGGATATGCAACGCTCCTGATGACCCATCTCTTCATCAATATCGGCATGACGATCGGCCTGATGCCGGTTATAGGCGTTCCGCTTCCATTTGTATCATACGGAGGTTCCTCCCTTGTCGCCAACATGATGATGGTCGCGCTCGTACTTAACTTTTATCGTAACCGGCGCAGTATCGGTTATTGATCAAGGGTTTTATGATACAAGCAGAAAGGCTGCCTTGCCGGCAGCCTTTCTGCTTCATAACCTCTTTGACGGTTATGTTTTGTTCCGCTATCAGCGTTTGATTTTATAGACAAATCGCTTGCCGCCCTCGCCGACCGGGATACGGTCGATTTCAGGATCATTGTTTCCATATTTGTTGAACCAGAGGCTTACCGCGGTTCCCTTCGTCTGGAGCGCAGCGGCGATCTCCCTCGGCTTGAACTCCTTGTCAGGGTTCGCCTGCAGGAGGCTCTTGATGGATGCGCCGAGTTTTCCCCTTCCGAATTTGGCGGCTGCCGGTTTCGGCGCGCTGCCGCCTTCCATTTTTGCCAGGTTCAGCTCAAGCCTCCTGACGATGGCGCTCAGTTCGTTTTCAAACGGCTTGATCTTCTCTTCGAATTCAAGGCGCATTGAAGCGATTTTTTCCTTAAGTTCGTTTTTCTCTTTGTTCAGGGACTTGAATTCATCGACATTGAGAATGTAAAGATCGAATTTGTCGGGCGAAGTCTTGCTCATGATAATCTGTCGTTAGTGTTGGATAAGAAAGATATGATATGATTCTTTCGGCTGGTATAATATAAGATGAAGTTTCCGATTGATGCAATAATAAATTATCCGTCCATGATGCCGGATGTGACGCGATCGGAATATCGGAATATTGTATATATGCGTTTCTTTGCTCTTTGAATCAAGGGAATAGACATCTCATAAGTTGAAGGATATGAAAGGAGTGAATCAGAAAAGCGTTGCTGCCATCACGCTCGGGTGCAAGCTGAATTATGCCGAAACATCGACGGTCCTCGATATGCTCGTATCCCGAGGATGGCGTCTTTCGACGGTTGAAGAGGGTGCCGATCTGATTATCGTGCATACCTGTGCGGTGACCGGACAGGCGGAACAGAAATCCCGGCAGCAGATACGAAAGATCGTCAGGAAAAATCCAGCCAGCCGGATCGCCGTCATCGGATGCTATGCACAGCTCGACCCGGAGCGCCTTGCCGGCATCGAAGGGGTCGATCTCGTACTGGGCAGCATGGAGAAGCTTGATCCGGAATATTATCTCTCCGACACTCATGAGGTCAAGAACGGAGCGTTGGTCAGGGTATCGCCGGTGCGGGATGCCGGCGATACGGCCATGCCGGGCAGCTCGATGCTCTGCAATCCGGAGATGGGGCGGACGAGGGCCTTCCTGAAGATCCAGGATGGGTGCAGCTTCGGCTGCGCCTACTGCACGATCCCGAACATCCGGGGGCGATCGAGGCCGGTTCCGCTCGACCTTGTGCTCGAACGGGCCGCAAGGATAGCCGAAGCCGGGTACCGGGAGATTGTCCTCACGGGGGTGAACATCGCGGACTACCGGCATGGCGGGACCGGTTTTGCCGGCCTGTTGCGGCGCCTGGATGAGGTCGGCGTCAATCGTATCCGCATCGGTTCGGTAGAACCGGACCTGCTCGATGATGAGCTGATCGATGTCGTCGCCGGATCGAAGAAGATCATGCCCCATTTCCACCTGCCGCTGCAGAGCGGTTCTGACAAGGTCCTGAGGCTCATGGGTCGCCATTACGACACGGAAGCCTATCGTCGCTGCCTGTCCAAAGCGGTCGAGTCGATTCCCGGATGCGGCATCGGAGCCGATGTGATGACCGGTTATCCCGGCGAAGGCGAGCAGGAGTTCGAGGAGATGTACCGCTTCATCGCTGATCTTCCGCTGGCCTACCTCCATGTTTTCACCTGTTCCGTACGGCCCGGTACCGCGCTTTCGCGGCAGGTCGCGTCGAGGGAACTTGTCCCTGTGCCGCCCCCCGAGGCGGCGGGGAGGGCCTCCATGCTTGGCGAGCTTGGAGGGCGTATCGAGCGCCGCTTCGCATCGGGCTTTGTCGGCAGTGAACTGATGGTACTGTTCGAGGAGGGTTGTCGCAACGAGGACGGAGGCATGCGCTGGAGCGGCTACAGCGGGAACTACCTGAGGGTGGAGGTCGATGTCGAAGGCGTCGCCGACGAGACGGCTTTACGGGGTAGCGAGCATGCCGTGCTGGTCGAGGGGGTCGGCGATGATTTGCATTTGCTGGGCAGACTGTTATTTTAAATTTTTTCCGTTCAACGGCAGTTAACCACAACCCGAACACATACCATCATGCCCATCAAGTCCAGGATCCGTACGGTGCCCGACTACCCCAAGAAAGGAATCATGTTCCGCGACATCACCACCCTTATCAAGGACCCGGTCGGATTCCGCCTCGTGATCGATACCATGACCCAGCATTACCTCTCCGCAGGGCTGGAGTTCGATACCGTCGTGGGCATCGAGGCCAGGGGCTTCATCCTCGGTGGTGCGCTCGCCTACACGCTCGGCAAGGGGTTCGTGCCGGTCAGGAAGCCGGGCAAGCTGCCGGCAGACACGGTTGCGCTCGAGTACGAGCTTGAATACGGCAGCGATACGATCGAGATGCATACCGATGCCCTCGGTTCGGGCCAGAAGGTGCTGCTGGTGGACGATCTTCTTGCGACGGGCGGTACGGCGCTGGCTGCCGCGGCCCTGGTCGAGAAGGTCGGCGGCGAGGTCGCCGGCATGGCCTTCATCGTCGACCTTCCCGATGTCGGCGGTGCGAAGAGGATCCGTGAGAAAGGCTACAACATGTACGCCGTGACCGAGTTCGAAGGGGATTGACCCCGCCTGCCGCCATGCAGTTGCTGCAGGAGGTCTTGCCTGCGCGCCGGATGATCCGTCGAGCCCTGTTTGCCGGCGCAGCAGCCATGTCGATCATGGCTGCTGCGCCGGCTCCCGTTCTGGCCGCAGCCGTTGTCCCTATCCGCCATGTTCCCCCGGCATGGCTGTCGATTCCTTTCGTCGCCCTGCTGCTGATGATCGCCACCGGCCCGCTGCTCTATCCCGGGTTCTGGGAACATCATTACCGCAAGGTCTCGGTGCTGCTCGGCGCGGTGGTTGCCGCCTGGTATGCCGTCGCCGTGGATGGCGGCCTGCAGATGCTTTGGCATACGCTTGAGGAGTACCTGTCGTTCATAGCGCTCGTCGCCTCGCTCTTCGTGGTGGCAGGGGGAATCCTGGTCAGGATCGACCGGGAGGGCTCGCCGGCCGTGAACCTCATGCTGCTTCTGTTCGGCGCCCTCATTTCGAACATCGTGGGCACGACCGGCGCCTCGATGCTGCTGATCCGGCCATACCTCAGGATCAACGAGGGTCGGCTGCAGCCGTTCCACGTCGTCTTCTTCATTTTCATCGTCGGCAACATCGGGGGGGCGTTGACCCCCATCGGCGATCCGCCGCTCTTCCTCGGATTTCTCCGGGGCGTGCCGTTCTTCTGGGTGCTCGACCATCTGTGGCTGCCCTGGGTGCTCGCCGTGGCCGCACTCTGCCTCATCTTCCTGCTCCTCGACCTGCGTGCCGGAAAGGGGCGGGGGTCATCGTCCCGATCAGGCCGGCTCGAGCTGAAGGGAAAGCGGAATTTCCTCTACCTCATCGCCCTTATCGCCTCGATCTTCCTCGATCCCGCAGTGATCCATGGCTTTCCGAGCCTCCAGGAGCTGCTGCACCTGCCGTTCGGGATCAGGGAGCTGCTTATGGCGCTGATCGCAGCCGTAGCTTACAGGACCTCAAACCGTGAAGCACTGCAGGCCAACGAGTTCAATTTCGAGCCGGTCAGGGAGGTTGCTTTCCTGTTCATCGGGATTTTCGCCACCATGATCCCAGCCCTCCAGCTCATCGCCGCCTGGGCTGCCGCGCATGCCGCAGGGTTCACCGTCACGAAGTTCTACTGGAGCACCGGCCTGCTCTCCGGGCTGCTGGACAATGCGCCCACCTACCTGAATTTCCTTTCGGCAGCGATGGGCAAGTTCGGGCTGGATGCCGGCGATGCTTCACAGGTCGGCATGTTTGTCCGCGGTATTCCTTCGCCCGTATCAGGTGATGCGCCGTCGACCGTCTACCTGATGGCGGTGTCGATGGCCTCGGTCTTCTTCGGCGCACTGACCTATATTGGCAATGCCCCGAACTTCATGGTCAGGAACATCGCCGCACAGACCGGCACCCGCATACCTGATTTTGTGGGGTATATCCTCAGGTACTCCCTGCCCGTGCTGCTCCCGCTGTTTGCGGTGCTCTGGCTGCTCTTTTTCAACTGTTAGACTTTGTTGCCCTTAACGGATTCATCGACGCGATCTGGGCTGGCAGGACGGGGCTGGTTTTCGGCAACTCGATATTCCTGCCGTTCAGGCTCGATATCCTGAATATCCGGGTCGGGAAGGTGATGCGTGGACCAGCCGGGTGCTCCGCCGTTACGGCGACCTGGCTCGTGAGTTCGGCGACGGCAGGGGAGACGTGGTCCTGCTTGCAGCGGAAAAGGGCGGTGAGCTCCTCCGGGAGGAGAACCGCCACTACATCCGTATCGGTTGTTCTGCAAAGGATAAGCAACTCTCTTTCGGGATCGTTGACGATCCTTTCGAGCTCTGAGCCCGCCCCCTCACTGGCGGCGGGTATCCTGACGAATCACTCAGGAAGTTTTCAGGCTTTCGCTGACGGCGTGCTTGAACTCTTTGGAGATCTTGAAGGTCGGCACGTTCTTCGGGTTGACCGTCACCTTCTCGCCGGTTCGCGGGTTCCTTGCCTGGCGAAGGTTCTTGTAGCGGATGTTGAACGACCCGAATCCCCTGATCTCGATCCTCTTGCCCGATTTGAGCGAATCGATGATGCTTTCGAACAGACAGTCGACGACCGCTTCCGTCTCGTTCTTGGTCAGACCCGTTCGCTGGGCAATCACGTTCACCAGGTCTGCCTTAGTGGTTGTTTGTCCCATGGTAGTGTGCTTGGGTTGAAGGTTTGACAACTAAGTTTCACAGCCAGAGTCGAATTGCTACGATCACAAGAAAAATCCCGAAAGCCTTCCGGAGCAGCTCGCCCGACATGCCGAGCGCTATCCTGGCTCCGAAAAAAGCGCCAATGAAAAGCCCGAAGGCTATGGCCAGGCCGAACCACATGTGTTCGGTCGAGAGCCTGCCGAGCCGGTAATATTCGTACACCCCGAGCAGTCCTACCGGCAGCAGGAGCGCCATCAGGGAGGTGGCATTGGCGCTCTGCTGGCTCATGCCGAACAGCAGGACCAGCGCCGGAACGATGATTATCCCTCCGCCCACGCCGAACATGCCGGAGAGCATGCCGGCAGCGATCCCGATCCCTATGAGGTAGACGAATTGCATGCTCTGTTCCGATGGTTAAGCTACCGTGCCTGCGGCCGGATTCCCGGCGGCGATGATCGCCTGGACCTCGCCGGCATCGAGGGCCTCCTTTTCCACGAGCTGACCGGCAAGGTCGTGCAACGTCTCCGTGTGCGTCGAAAGGATCTTCCTGGCGTTGTCCATGCACTCCGTGATGATCCTCCTGACCTCGATGTCGATCTGGAGCGCCGTCTCCTCGCTGTACTCCCTGACATGCGAGTAGTCCTTGCCGAGGAACACCTCCTTGTGGCCGTCCCCGTAGTTGATCGGCCCGAGCTTCTCGCTCATGCCCCAGCTTCTGACCATCTTCCGGGCGATCTCGGTCGCCTTTTCGATATCGTTGGCCGCGCCGGTGCTGGTTTCGTTGAAGATCAGCTCTTCTGCGGCCCGTCCGCCGAGTGCGTAGGTGATCATGGCCACCAGGTACTCCCGGTTGTGGGTATAGCGGTCCTCGAGCGGCAGGTAGGCCGTCTGTCCGAGGCTTCGGCCGCGGGGGATGATGGTCACCTTGTGGATGGGGTCCGAACCCGGGGTGAACTTCGAGACGAGCACATGACCGGCTTCATGGTAGGCCGTCATCCTTTTCTGCTCGGGTGAAATGTACATGCTCTTCCGTTCAGGTCCCATGAGGACCTTGTCACGGGCCTGTTCGAAATTGTCGTTCGTCAGGACATCCTGCCCGTTCCTTGCAGCCAGCAGCGCCGCTTCGTTCACCAGGTTGGCCAGATCCGCCCCCGAGAACCCCGGGGTGCTCTGGGCGAGGACGGCGATATCCACATCGTCCGACAGTGGCGTGTTCCTGGTATGGATCTTCAGGATAGCCTCCCGGCCCCGTATGTCCGGTTTGTCGATGGTTACCTGGCGGTCGAACCTTCCGGGCCTGAGGAGCGCGGTGTCGAGCACGTCCGGCCGGTTGGTGGCGGCGATGAGGATCACGTTGTCCTTGGTCGTGAAGCCGTCCATTTCGACGAGCAGCTGGTTCAGCGTCTGCTCTCGCTCGTCGTGGCCTCCGCCGAGCCCGGCACCACGGCTCCTGCCGACGGCGTCGATCTCGTCGATGAAGACGATGCAGGGGGCGTTCTTCTTGGCGGTATCGAACAGGTCGCGCACCCTTGCGGCGCCGACACCGACGAACATTTCGACGAAATCGGCTCCCGAGATGGAGAAGAAGGGCACTTTGGCCTCTCCCGCGATCGCCTTGGCCAGGAGGGTCTTGCCGGTGCCGGGGGGGCCGAGGAGCAGCACGCCTTTCGGGATCTTGCCACCGATCTTCTGGAATTTTTCGGGGCTCATGAGGAACTCCACGGTCTCTTTCAGCTCCTCGACGGCTTCATCGACGCCGGCGACATCCTTGAAGGTCACCTGCACGTCGAATTCGCTGATGAGCTTTGCACGGCTTTTTCCGAAACTGAAGATGTTCTTGTTCGCGCCGCCGTTCTGTGTCGACATGCGCCTGAAGATCAGGAAGTAGGCTGTGCCGAACAGGAGCCAGGGAAGGATGAGCACGATGAAGCCGGAGATGTCGTCGGTGCCCTGCAGGACCTTCAGCTGCACGCCGCTGTCCGTGAGCCGGTCCGCCTGGGCAAGGTCGAATCCGGGGACCCTCACCATGAACCGGTCGGTCTGGGCGACCGTGCCGTTGGCAAGCGGCATGCGTAACGCCGACTTGAGCTTGCCGACGAGGATTGCCGATTTGTCCTGGTTGGTCTTGACGGTCACATCGGTCACCTGGCTGCTGCCGAGTATGGACCGGTACTGGTTGTAGGAGATCTCCGGTGCAGTCTCCTGGGCGAAGAACCTCTGGAACGCAAAGAGGGCCATGAGGCCGAGCATCAGGAAGACGAGGAACTTCGGGAAATTACCCCCGTTGCGCTCTTCCCCTTCAACGCCGCCTGCAGGCTGCCTGCGGCCCCGGTCAGGAGGTACGAACCGGTTCTCGGGTCGCACTTTCGGGCTCTTTTCCCTGTCCTTTTGATTCTGCATCGGCGGCTGTTCGGGTGATGCACGGATAACTTATGTCATTACAAGTAATTAAAACTAAAACTTTGATGGAAACCAAAAAGTTTATCTTGCATGGCTACGCTGTAGGGGCGTCGGTAGCGGTTTTTCCGGCGCCGCGGCGCCGGTATGGCCGTCCGCCGCACTATTTCTTTTACATCTTGGGGTTATCAAATACAGGGAGTTTTTTTTAAATTCCCTGCGATTATAAACGTCCACATCTGTAATAACCAAACTCGACGTTATTTGCCATGGCCGGTCAACGGGTTAGAACGAGATTTGCGCCTTCGCCGACAGGGTACCTCCACGTGGGAGGTCTGCGCACTGCCCTGTATAATTACCTGTTTGCGAAGAGGATGAACGGTGACTTTGTCATCAGGATAGAGGATACCGACCAGAGCAGGAAAGTCGAGGATGCGGAAAAGAACCTCATCGGCACGCTCGAGTGGGCCGGCATCATCCCCGACGAGAGCCCGGTGCACGGCGGTAACTACGGCCCCTACGTCCAGTCCCAGCGCCTTTCGATCTACCGCGATTACTGCACCCGCCTCCTCGAAGACAAGAACGCCTACTACTGCTTCTCGACATCCGAGGAGCTTGAGGAGAACCGCCAGCTCCAGCTCAAGCAGGGGCTCCAGCCCAAGTACAACCGAAAGTGGCTGCCCGAGGAGATGGGTGGCAGCATGCCCGGGTCAGAGATCAGGAAAATGCTCGACGAGGGTGCGCCTTACGTCGTGAGGATGAAGGTGCCGGACTACGTTTCGGTCTGGTTCGAAGACCTGATCCGCGGTCCCATCGAGTTCGATTCGTCGACCATCGACGACCAGGTGCTCATGAAGTCGGACGGCTTCCCGACCTACCACTTCGCCAGCGTCATCGACGACCATCTTATGGAGTTCACCCACATCATCAGGGGTGAGGAGTGGCTGCCGTCCATGCCGAAGCATCTGCTGCTCTATGAATTCTTCGGATGGGAGCCGCCGAAGTTCGCCCATCTGCCGCTGCTGCTCAACCCCGACCGGTCGAAGCTCAGCAAGCGCCAGGGCGATGTGGCCGTCGAGGACTATATGCGCAAGGGCTTCAGCAGCGAGGCGATCGTCAACTTCGTCGCACTGCTCGGCTGGAACGAGGGCGAGGGGAGCGAGCAGGAGGTGTTCACCATGGATGAACTGATCCAGAAGTTCTCGCTCGAGAGGGTCGGCCGTGCCGGCGCCGTGTTCAACGTCGAGAAGCTCAACTGGCTGGAGAAGCAGTATATCAAGCAGCGTCCGGCCCAGCAGATCGTCTCGAAAATCAAGCCCCTGCTGCTCGACGAACTGAAGCATAAGCCTTTCGAGATGCCGGAGGAGCGCATCACCTCCGACGCCTACCTCGCCAGGGTCGTGGACCTCATGAGGGAGCGTGTCAACTACGAGCACGAGTTCGTGACTTTCAGCAGCTACTTCTTCTTCGAGCCCGAGGCCTACGAGGCCGAGGCTGTCGAGAAACGCTGGACAGCCGAGGTCCCCGGCCTGCTCGAGGAGTTCGCGGCTCTGCTCGACTCTTCGGAGGATTTCAGCGCCGAGTCCATCGAGGCGGCCCTCAAGGCGTTCGTCGCCCCGAAAGCTCTCAAGCCGGCGGTGCTCATCCATCCGCTCAGGATCGTGGCTTCGGGCGTGAGCTTCGGTCCCAGCCTCTACCACATGCTTGAAGTGCTTGGCAAGGAAGCCGTGTTGCGACGCATCCGCCGGGGCATCGAACGTATCGGCCGCGGGGCGTGAATTGACGGCGGGCACTCGTGTCCGCCTGAACGAATTATTCGAAATCAGGAGATGATGTGTGGCCAGGCTTTGGCCAAAAAATGCATTTTCTGTTTTGTGATAACCGGCAAATCCGTATATTTGCATCACGAAAATGGACAGATAGCTCAGTTGGTAGAGCAAAGGACTGAAAATCCTTGTGTCGGGGGTTCGACTCCCTCTCTGTCCACCAATAACCCGATTTCAGCGAATTTAGCCGGGTATCATAAAGTCTCAAGACCCCTGTAAAATCAGGGGTTTTGTGTTTTCGGGGCGCCGTATGTTGTCTGTTGGCTTTTTCTTGTTCCCGCTTTTTTGAGGTATGTTGTTGGGGTACAATCAACCTTGAATTAAATGTTGGGGTAACAACCTCGAACGATGCCCAAGAAGATACCCCCACTCACGTTCCGCAAGATCGAGACGACCAAGCCATCAGAGACAGAGCAGCGCCTGTACGATGGCGATGGGCTTCTCCTCATTATCCGCCCGGTGCAGTATGATCCCAGCGGGAAGGCGTTGCGGCCGTCCCGCTGGTGGCGGTTGAAGTTCCGGTATGAGGGTAAGGACAAGATGATCAGTCTTGGGACTTACCCCGAAGTGAGTCTTGAGGAGGCGAGGAATCGCCGGACGGAGGCCAGGGCGATGCTTGCCAAGGGGATCAATCCTTCAGAGGAGCGACAGAAGGCCAAGCGTGAGGTCGTGGTAGATCAGGCCGATGAGGATATCCTGTTCGAGGTTGTCGCCCGGAAGTGGTACAAGAAATCTCGGTCCGGATGGGAAGAGAGCTACTACCGGACCGTGGTGAGTCGGATCGAGAATGATGCCTTACCCGTTATCGGGAAAATGTCTGTCCGGGATATTACCCCGCAGGACGTACTGAAGGCCCTAAGGATCGTCGAAGATCGAGGCGCCATTGAGTCGGCGCACCGCGTGCGTCTGCATATCAGTCAGGTTTTCGACTATGCCGTCATTACCGGATTGGCTGTGAACAACCCGGCAGCCCGCCTATCACAAGCCCTGCAAACTCCGGAGGTCCGGCACATGCCCGCCTTGACCGACCGGGATGAACTGGCGCAGTTGCTTCGAGACATCGAGGGATACAGGGGGAGCTACGTCACCAAGAATGCCCTGAGGCTTTCTGTGATGCTTTTTGTCCGCCCGGGAGAGCTTCGCCAAGCGAAGTGGGAGGATATTGATCTTGAAGATGCTATGTGGAATCTCCCGGTACCCGAGTTGAAGCTGAAGAAAGCCGAGAAGGCCCGACGTAAGGGACAGGTGCATGCGGTTCCTCTGGCTAGGCAGGTAGTTGAGATCCTGAGTGACTTGAAGCTGTTTACCGGCAAGGACACCTATGTTTTTGCTGGACGAAAGAATCGGCCAATGAGCAACAATACGATCAACAGCGCCCTCCGCTCAATGGGATGGGATGGCGACACCGTCACCGGCCACGGGTTCAGGGCGACAGCCCGGACGATTCTTGACGAGGAGCTTGGATGGCGGGTTGACCTGATCGAGCATCAACTTGCCCATGTGGTGAAGGATCCGAACGGAAGGGCCTACAATCGCACCACGTTCCTTTCTGAGCGTCGTGCGATGATGCAGGCATGGGCGGATTACCTGCGTGGCTTGTAATTATTCGCCGGGATTTATATTTTTTTTGTTGAAAATACAGCACCTATGACAGTTTTTGTCCGTCAACGGTGAATAGTATATGGATAGTGGTAATCATTTTCAGATATCCATGAACCTAACGCTACTCCGATGGACGATATCAGACAGGACCCATCTCGGGAGAAAACCATTCTCCTTGTCGATGATGAGCAGGAAATAGTTGAGCTGTTATATCGCGTATTGTATACGGGGGGGGGGGTATAGTGTTTTGCCTGTTACATCCCCAGTACAGGCGCTCCAGATAGCCCACCAATATCAGTATCGCATTGATCTGCTTGTGACCGATGTGATGATGCCCGAAATGAATGGCTTCGAGCTGGCGGATCGTCTTAAATATGCCATTCCGAACCTCAAGATTCTGTTGATGTCCGGATATGCCGGTAAGGAAAATCTGGGCAGAACACAGGACGTCAATTTCTTGGGAAAGCCCTTCTCTCTTCAATCCTTTAGCGCAACGGTCAAGACCCTTCTTGATGGGCCGGCCTGTTGAATTTGTTCGCTTTGTCCTGTTAGTTGCTCCCCAGTAACCGCTACCGTCACTCGATGGGACGGGATGGCTATGTCGTAATGGGCCGTGGCTTCATGGAGCGATTATCCAGACAGGCGTCATTGTCATCATATGATTGACATTGTCTCGGTCTGTGCGGCAACTCCTCTCAATTTTTCTGGTTTGGCTCTGAGCCAGCGATCTTATGGCGTGGCAGCATTGTGAGATCGTTTCCACTTCCGTTCCCGTTCCCGATCCTTGATCTCAAAGAGATAATGCCGGTCTCTATACCGTAATGGATGGCATCGGCTACTCTCCTTCCGAACTCCGCCAGATACTTGTCACCGCTTTGATCCTGTAGGTCGTACTGGCCTTTAATCCAGTCAAGCGTGTCTGGACCAAAGATCGACAAGAACTTTTCCAGAGGCAACGGGCTCTTTTCGTTTTTCCACTGTGAGACGCTGGACTTGGTCACGCCGAAAAGTTTCCCAAAATCCTCATCAGTTGCTGCGCCTGATTTCCTGATCATGGCGCGGACAAATTCCCCTTGCGCAATTATTTTCCCCATGGATGTTAATTAATATTTTATTTTGTTTAATAATATTTAACATTTTCCATCGAGTTTACAAATATAACACACGGAGAGTTAAACATCGTTCACTAAAAGACATGCCAATGAAAACGAAAAAGCCAAGGTTGCCGGACGGTACATGGAAAAAAGCCATAAAGGCTTATGCAGCAAGGTTTCCGGAGGAGGGTGAGCTTTCGTTCACGACGCTGAACGGTCGATATCACCGGGGTTGCCCAAAAATTACCAGCGTCATAATTGATGTGGTGTCTCAAGAAAAAGCACGTAAGGATGTTCAGCGTCACGAAACCGAGACACTTCATGAGAAACTGAGGGAGTTGATGTTATGAACGATCGACCAAGAGAACTGCTGCGGATGCGGCGAGTCCTGGAGATCATCCCCGTCTCCAAGACGGTGTGGTATCGGGGAATGCAGATGGGACGATTCCCGAAACCGGTGCCGCTTTCGGAAGGAACCGTGGCCTGGCGCTCTGAAGACGTTTGGGAGGTGTTTGATCGACTGTACAACAAGCAGTCTGCCAATGAGGATGAGTCCTGAAAACGGGAAGGGAAAATGAGGGAATTTATCCGGAGCGGAGTGGTTTTTAAGAGGCGTAAGTCGTTATTTTATCGTTACTTAAGCGTGCTTTACTTATCTTAATAAAAGGCAGTATTTATGATCATGAAAAAAACTGAGGGAGGTAATGTCATGAACGAGCGACCAAAAGAACTGATGCGGATGCGGCGTGTGCTGGAGATCGTCCCCGTCTCCAAGACGGTGTGGTATCGAGGAATGCAGATGGGACGATTCCCGAAACCGGTGCCGCTTTCGGAAGGAACCGTGGCCTGGCGCTCTGAAGACGTTTGGGATGCGTTTGATCGACTGTACAATAAGCAGTCTGCCAAGGAGGATGAGTCCTGAAAACGGGATGGGAAAATGAGGGGATTTATCTGGGACTGCGGGGGTTGTTTAGTGCTTTAAGTTGTTATTTTATCGGCACTTAAGTGTACTTTACTTATCTTAAGTAAAGGCAGAATCTATGATCATGAAAAAACTGAGGGAGGGTGATGTCATGAACGAACGACCAAAAGAATTGATGCGGATGCGGCGAGTCCTGGAGATCATCCCCGTCTCCAAGACGGTGTGGTGGCGGGGAATGCAGATGGGACGATTCCCGAAACCGATACCCCTTTCCGAAAGAACCGTTGCGTGGAGGTCTGAAGACGTTTGGGATGCGTTTGATCGACTGTACAACAAGCAGTCTGCCAAGGAGGCGGTAGCCTGAAAACGGGAGGAAAAAATGAAGGAGATCATCAGGAGCCTCTACCTGCTGATGCAGAGGACAACCAGCCACTACGAGATCGGGATGCCGGAGCGGACGGAGATCGTCTACCGGGACGGAGCGACCTCAATCATCATCAGTGGTGGCGGGGTATGAAACACCTTGCGGGTATCGCGTCACTCATTGGATTCTGTGCGTTCTACGAGCAACAGGTCAACGGGGGTGCGGAATGGCTGCAGTACATCGCCGGCGGAAGCCTGCTTGTGCTCGCAGCCATTCTTGCTCTTGGGGGTGCGCGATGGCTGCTACATGAGAAGTGCGTTAAGCATGGGGAGGTCACTATCAACGAAACGGGAGAAGGTAATGGATATCAGGTTGCGGAGGCTGCGACTCAAGAATTTCAAGGGCGTCAAGAGCTTCATGCTCGATGCCGCTGAGAGCGATTGGGTGAGCATTTACGGGCGCAACGGGAGCGGGAAGAGTACGCTGGCCGATGCGCTCTCATGGTTGTTTTTCGGGAAGAATCAGGTCGGCGACACTTCGTTCTCAGTCAAGACGCTCGACGAGTCGGGTCAGGAGATCCACTTTCTCGAACATGAGGTTGAGGCGGTGCTTGAGGTTGATGGGAAGGAGTTGAGCCTGCGGAAGGTCATGACAGAGAAGTGGGCCAAGAAGCGTGGGAGCCAGAGCCCGGAGTTCGGAGGTCACGAGACCACCTATTTCGTCCATGAGGTTCCGCGTAAGCAGAAAGAGTATCAGGACGAGGTGGCAGAGCTTGTTCGCGAAGACCTGTTCAGGATGCTTTCAAGCATCACGCATTTCAATTCGATGCGCTGGCAGGACCGGAGGAAGATTCTTCTTGAGGTGATCGGGTCCATTGCGGATACCGACGTGATCGCCGCCCATGGTGATCGCTTCATCGAGATCCCCGCGATCATGGATGGGCGGTCGTACGACGACACGATCAAGATGTTGCGGGGGCGGCGGCCGAAGATTACCGACGAACTCAACGTGATTCCGGCGCGGGTCGACGAGGCCAAGCGGAGCATTCCAGGAGACGGGGCGTGCATGCCTCCGCAGGGGGCAAGCTATTCCGGTCTGACAGCAAGGCTCTCGGGCCTCCAGAACAACAGGGCTGCGGTGTTGGCCGGTGACACGAGTGAGGTCAGGACGTTGATTGCCGACAAAAAGGCGCAAATCGATGAGGCCGCACTGAAGCACCAGCGGGTAGTGATGGAGGTCGAGGAGCGGCGTCGGCAACTCAACGCCGAGGCGCGGGAGTGCCGGTATGGAATGGAGCGGCTGGATGCCCGCTGCATCGCGCTGGAGCAGGAGCGGACACGACTCGGGCAACAGAACGAGCAGTTGCGTGACGAGTATCGCGACCGCGTCAAGGCCGAAGCCCCGAGCGCGACCTGCAGCCTCTGCGGTCAGCCGCTGCCGGAGCAGAAGGCCGGCGAAGTGCTGGCAAAGTTCAACCATGACCGGGCCGCACGATTGGGGGCGATACAGGAGGCAGGGCGGACCAACAAGGAGCGGATCGAGAAGATCGATCTGGAGATCAAGGCCTCCAACGCCGAGTGGGATGAAGTGCGGGGCAGGAAGGAGGAGCTGGAGGAACAGGTTGCTGCTCTTGTCGATCCGGAAGGCCCGAGTCTTGCCATCCTGAACGCTGAACTGGCGAGCCTGCAACTGAAGCTCACCTCGCAGGGGACGGCCGACACGGCAACGATCGACACCGAGATCCAACAGCTCAGGGAGCAGATTCAACGACATGACGACGCTGCGGCAAACATCAAGATCGCGGCGCAATCGGAGCGACGCATCGAGGAGCTGAAGGCAGACCAAAAACGGCTCGGGGCCGAACTGGACGAGTTGGACAGGAGGCTGATGCTGTGCGAGGAGTTCACCCGGGCAAAGGTCGGGATGCTGGAGGGGCGGGTTTCGGAAAAGTTCGCGCCGCTCTCGTTCCGGCTGTTCGAGGACCAGATCAACGGCGGGTTGCGCGAGACCTGCGAAACGCTCATCCCATCGCCGGACGGGGCGATGGTGCCGTACAGCGATGCCAACACCGGGCACAGGATTCTGGCGGGGATCAGGATCATCGAGGTGCTGGGAGGCCATTTCGGGATACACGCCCCGGTGTTCATCGACGGAGCCGAGAGTTTGACCGAGGGGATCCCCGAGATCGGGAGCCAGGTCATCAGGCTGGTGGCAACCCCGGACGAGGCACCGGGCCTGACGGTGGAGCGCAGAGAAATGAAAGCAGCAGTATAACCAAAACGGGAGATAGCATGACACAGAACGAAAATACACAGATGACGCCGGTGCAGAAGTTCCGGAGCGTCCTTGAGAACTCGGTGGTGCAGGAGCAGTTCAGGAACGCGCTTGCCGAGAACGCCCCATTGTTCACCACCTCCCTGATCGACGTGGTGAGCAATGACAAGGTGCTGGCCGAGTGCCATCCGACCGACCTGATCCGCGAGGCGCTGAAGGCCGCAACCCTCAAGCTCCCCATCAACAAGGCGTTGGGGTTTGCGTGGCTGGTCCCGTTCAGGGACAAGGGGGTGCCGAAGCCGCAGTTCCAGATCGGCTACAAGGGATACATCCAGTTGGCCCAGAGGACGGCGCAGTACCGGTACATCAACGCCGACATGGTGTTCGAGGGAGAGTTGAAGCGGTCCAACAAACTCACCGGCGAGATCGACCTGTCGGGCGAGGCGACGAGTGACCGGGTGATCGGGTACTTCGCCCACATCGAGACGGTGAACGGGTTCCGCAAGACCATCTACATGAACAAGACGCAGGTCGAGGCGCACGCCAAGCGATACAGCAAGAGCTACAGCCAGAACTTCAGCCCGTGGAAAAGCAATTTCGACGAGATGGCGCTGAAGACCGTCACCACCGCGCTACTCAAGCGGTACGGAATCCTGTCGGTAGATATGCTCGGGGCGTTCCAGGGAGACAGCGACGAACGGACGGCCGAAGCAAAGGCGGACGATGAGATCAGTGCCTTCGCCAATAGCAGTTCGATCGGGTTCACGACCGCCGAGGTGGTGGATGAACAGACCGGCGAGGTGCGGGCAGAGAATAGTGTCCAGCATGAATTAGAGCCGGACCCGGGGTTCTGAGGTTTCAATAACCATCGGGAGAATCAACTGGAGCGGTGAAATGAACAAGCTTTAAAAGCTGAGGTGTCGATGAGATTCACGGCCTATGCGTCGAGTTCGAGCGGGAACCTGTACACGGTTGAGGATGGGAAGACCTCGCTGATCATCGAGTGCGGCGTCAGCTATCGGGAGATGCAGCGCCTTTTGCCGAAATCGCCGATGGACTATGACGGGTGTGTCTACAGTCACCATCACGGTGACCACTACCACCCGAACGCCGTTCGGGAACTGACGGTACGAGGACTGCCTCCGCAGTGCGGGCTCATGTTCCAGCACGGCGAGACCATCGGCACAATGCAAGTCCGGAGCTTTCCGGTGAAGCATGACTGCCGGGCCCATGGCTACATGTTCCGGGGGGAGTGCGGTGAGACCTGCGTGTTCATGGTGGACACGTTTTACTGTCCCGTTGTCCCGAAGTTCAGCCCGACCATCGTGGCCATCGAGTGCAACTACGCCCGCGATTTGCTTCGACCCGGCGACAGCATCAATGACAGGCTTTTCGCCAGCCACATGTCGCTGGAGCAGTGTGTCAAGACCTTGCAGGCCTGGGATCTGAAAGCGACGAGGGAAGTGCACCTGCTCCATCTTTCGGACGACCGGAGCGACGAGAAACGCTTCGTCCGTGAGGTACAAGAGGCGATCGGCTTGCCGACTCACAGTTCACCAAAGAGACGTTAATTCAACCACAGAGGCGGGAGTATGACAGGGGACGAGTGCCAGCAGTGCCGGCAGCAACATAGCGAGCGGTGTCTGCGGTTACGGGCGGAACTATCGGACTTGGCCACGGAGCGAGGCATGCTCAAGCAGAAACTCGATGCGGTCGGCGAACAACTTCATGTGGTTGCCTCCGACAGGCGGTCGCTTGAGGCGGCCGTACTCGACCAACTTCTCGCGATGCCTCCGGACGTGTGCATCGCGCCGCGACTGGCCGGCTACTTTAGCCGCCGGAACCTTGAGATCACGGGAGATGGATCACGATGAAGCGTGCAGGGGAGGCCAAGACGAGGATCAGGTTTTCAGTTCCCGGTAACCCGAAGGCGCTGAAGCGGCACCGTTCCTTCATCCACAACCGGACCGGCAGGATAACCCAGCTCGACCAGAGTGCCGGCGACAAGGCGGACTTTCTTGCCGCGGCCCTGGGGAACAGACCGCACGAGCCGTTCAAGGGGCCGGTCAAACTGTCGGTGGTCGCGGTGTTTCAGCGCCCGAAGTCCCATTTCGGCACCGGGAAGAATACCGATAAAATGAGAGATGACGCGCCATTGCTGCATGTAAAGAAGCCGGATGCGGACAATGTTTTGAAGTTCATCAAGGATGCGCTGAACGGGGTGTTCTGGGTCGATGATTGTCAGGTTTGCGTTGCAACCATCACGAAGGCCTACGGGGAGTTTCCTCAGGTCGACGTGACCATCGAGGAGTTGTAGTTATGGCGGAGTATCGCACGATCAGCACCCGTCTTTGGACAAGTCCGTACATCGAGGATCTGACGCCTGAGGAGAAGCTGTTCTACATCTATCTGTTCTCATCCCCGCACACCAACAATGCCGGCGTGCTCTATATCAGCCCGAGGAAGATGGCGTTCGAGACCGGGATTCCGCATGTCGAACGCATCCTTGACAGGCTCAAGAGCGATCGGAAAATTGTCGAGGTCGACGGCTATTACTGGATCGTCAACTTCATCGACCACCAGACCAGCCACAGCCCGAAAATAGCCCAGAGTATCGGCAAGGCGCTGGAGCAGGCCCCTCGGGAATTGGCTGCCCAAGTGCTCGAAAAGTACCGGAGCCTATCCATACCATATCGGTACCCTACCGATACCGTACCGATACCCTACGCTGAAAGGGAAGAGGAAAGGGAAGAGGAAATGGAAGAGGAACCTTTAGGAGAGTCTGTAGAGACTTCGGAGAAAGAGCCGGAACGCAAGTCCGCAAGCACTCTTCCGAAGAAGTTTCTGGCCTCACCGTTCCGGGAGGAGTCCGAGCGGTTCGCGGAGTGGTTCGCCAACGAACTGAAGCCGCCGAGCATCAGCGGGACCAAAACGGAACTGGAGCAGTGGGCGATGGTCTGGTATCACCTTCGAGAGACGGACGGCCGGGATAACGGCGGCGAGATGGCCGAAGCGGTAGCGTGGGCAAGGGGGGATCCCTTCTGGAGCAAGAATTTCGTGAGCCCGCTGAAGCTCCGGAGCCGGGACAAGCAGGGGCAGATGTACATCGACCGGTTCATCGCCGAGTATCGAAACAGCAAAACGGGAGGCCGGAATGGTGGACTACGGCGCGGCATTACGCCAGATCAGCTCCAGGGCATTTTCGACTGGATCGACAACAATCCAGCCATACCGCCCTGATACGCAGGAACTGGTGGTGTATACGGACCGGAAGCTCGACAAGGCGACCGGCAAGCAACTGGCCATGATGGTGGCGGTGGCGTTTCCGGAGATGACGCCGGCCAAGGCGATGATGCTGATCGAGATGATGATCGAGGAGGGGTTCACCGAACAACGGGCGCGAGATGCCGTACGGCACGTGATCAAGACGCATACGGCATGGGGCAAGGAGCCGGCTCTTGGCAGTTTTCTGAGCTTCGACCAACGGGTCAAACTCGTCACCGCCAGAGAACTCTCCTCCTTGCAGTTCGAGGGCAAGGCGCAGTGGGACGATTACGCAATCGTCCGCATCGAGGGGGTGAGCGCCTGCCGGAGCGCGGGCACAAAGCCGGTCCTGTTCGCCCGGATCGCCGACATCGAGCAGTATGGCCTGACCCGCAGGGAGACGAAACCGCACGGCCAGGATTGGCCGGATTGAGTAACAGCAACCTATGGACGACATGAGCGACGCATTCATCATCTACAACGAGTACGCCTCCGGCAGCATAGACCGCGACATCATCCACCCAATCAGTCCCCAAGCATGACGATGCGGGTAGGAGAAGTGACGTTGTTCGGCCACCGGTGTCTGGTCGAGCAGAAGTCGAGGTATGTGGTCCTGACGGTGTTGCGGCCGAGGTGTGAAATCACGGGCAGCAGTATCGAGGAGGCGGCGCTCCTGTTCTGGCGGCGCCTGCACGCCAAGCCGAGACTGATGCATGACGCCAAGGGCATCGAGGCAGATATCCGCGAGGCCCTGAAGCTCATGCGGTTGCCGAAACGGGCGGTCCCGGTTACTGGCCGCCACGTCATCATCTCGAAGACTGGCGGTAGGGAGCGCTACCAGGTACGCCGGACCATGGACGGCAATGGCCGGACGAAGCTCTATTTCGGCTCCTATGCCACGCGGCATGCCGCAGCGCTTGCCAGTTGCCGCCTTTGCGAAATCATCAACAAAGAGATCGATGCGCGAAGAGCCGCGCTTTTGTCCGTAAAAATCTGAGGCAGGCGGTCCTACTTTCATGAGTATGGGGGAGTTTTGGTTGGTCTTGGTGTTCTTTAAGTCATTATAAAATATGCACTTAATTGTAATTTACGTATCTTAAAGAAAGGAGAGTTGCATGATCTACACGGGGTATTTCGCCAAAGAGGCAGCGTACCGGGAGGCAGGGCTGGTGCCGGTGTCAATCGCCCGGTTCCCGGCAAAGGGGTTCAGCGGGCATCGGTGTTCGGCGCTGGCCCCGACGCCGGCGATGCTCAATATGCAGGAGGCGAGGTATGTACCGATGTACAACGAGCACATCCTGGGCCCGTTGGACGCGGTTAGGTTGGGGAAGGAACTGCAGGCGCTTGGGGAGGATGTCGTGCTGTTGTGCTTCGAGCGGCCGTCGGATTTCTGTCACCGGCAGTTGGTATCGAAGTGGCTCCGGCAGTACGGGGTGCCATGCGTCGAGTACGAGGTGCGAAATCCGGACGTTGAGAAGCCCGAGGTTGAAACGCTCAGCCTGTTCTGACCATGTTCACCGGTTCCGTTCCGCAGGAGGCCAGGACGCTGTTCCAGGGCCTCGTCGATTCGATCGGCAAGCGCGAGTTCTATCTCGGCTGTTCCGGCAATTTCTCGGTCGACAAGGTGATCGCCCGGCTCGGCTGCGTGGTCCACTCGAACGACGTGTCGCTTTATTCGAAGCTGGTGGCGGACATCCTCCTGGAAACCGACACGGAGCTGAAGGTGCTGAACGCGGACCTCAAGCAGGTGTTCGCCGGCTGGGGCGACACCCGCTACAAGAAGCTGGCGATGGTGATGTACGCGATGAAGCTGTCCAAGTTCGCCAGCCGCAAGAACGATTACGAGAAGCTTTTCTACGACGCCTACCTCGACGGTGCGCTCGGGTACTACGAGAAGACGGTCAAAAAGTTGGAGTCGGGGGCCCTTGATTTCCGGATCAAGAGCTTCACGTTTTCCGACTTTCTCGACTTCCTGAAAAAGAAAGAGGGTAGCGGGGGCATCGGAGTCTCCTTTCCGCCGACCTACAAGGCCGGGTACGAGAAGATCTACAAGTTCGTCGAGGAGAGTTTCGAGTACGAACGGGCCACCTATGAGCTGTACGATCCCGCCGATTCGGAGCGGGTGTTCGGCGACATGCTCCGGCAGGACGAGAACATCTTCTGCGGCGACCAGTGGTTCGAGGGGCTGCAGGAGTACGTGGTCGGCAAGATCATGCTGGGGTCCGGCAAGCACCCGCTGTTCGTCTACTCGTCGGTGCAGACGCCGAAGAAGTTCTACTACGAGCGGAGCGTAGCTGAGGTGAAGAACACCATCCCGGTGCTTCCCGTCGACTACGAGTTCACACCAGAGACGAAGATCACGGCGGAGGTGGTGCCGACCTCGCTCATCACCTACTTCAAGCACTTCTACATGAGCGCCCGGGTCGACTACACGGGCGGCGGCGATTTCGGCGTCATCGTCTACGCCGACGGCAAGGCGTTCGGGTTCTGCGCCTTCAGCAAGCAGATGTCGACCATGACGCAGTGCTACCTGCACAGCGATTTCGTCTCCCGGTCGGACACGCCGAAGCTCAGCAAACTTCTCATCCAGCTCCTGAAGACCAACGAGGTCCGGCGGGTCATCACCAGGAAGATGATGCACCGGTACGACGGGCTCAAGACGTCGGTCTACACTGATAAGCCCGTCTCCATGAAGTACCGCGGCGTGTTCGAGCTTGAGCGCCGAGACAAGGGCAAGCTCATGTATTCGTGCCGGTTCGACGGCAAGACGCTCGACGGCGTGTATCAGGAATGGTTAACCAAACTGCGGAAGCGAGATGGAAAAGTTGCTTGAAATCAGGACGAGGCTCGACGAGGTCAACCAGTTGATCGAGCCCTACAAGCTGGCCTATGTGAGCCCGGTGGAGGAGTGCCTGTTCCTGGAGAAGAACGCGCACTATATGGACAAGGAGATGCTCGACCGCCTGACGCACAACGTCGCCGAGGACGGGTTCCTGTCGCAGCTGCCCTTCGGCATGAAGCGCAAGGCGGACGGTAAGTACCTCATACTGTCGGGCAACCACCGGCTGAAGGCCTCAATCAAGGCGGGGCTCAAGCACATCCTCATCCTCTACATCGACGAGGTGGACAAGAGCACGCAGATCGCCTACCAGCTTTCCCACAACTCGCTGGTCGGCAAGGACGACCTGAGGATGCTCAGGGAGATCTACCGCGAGATCGAGACGGTCGAGGCGATGGAGTTCAGCGGCCTGAACGGTCTGGACTTCCTCGACTTCGAGAAAATCAACGCGCCGACGATCAATGACGCCGACATCGAGCTGACGGAGATGAAGTTCCTGTTCGTGCAGAGCCGGTCGAACGAGATCAAGGAGGTGCTGGCGGTGCTCGAAAAACTGAGGCTCGATGAAGAGTGCTCGCTGGTCGTGGGTGATTTCGAGCCCTACATCGAGGTCATGACGGCAGTGAAGAAGGCTTATGGCGTCAAGAGCGTTTCGGTGGCGTTCAACAAGATGGTGGAGATCTGCCGGGAACGGCTTGCGGAGTTGGAGGTTCGGGAGGATGGCGCGTAAGGGGCGCCCGAAGATCGACCTCTACGAGAAGTGGGTGAAGGGCAAGGAGGAGGTCATCCGGGCCGACTGCCGGGAGGGAGCCGACCTGAAAGGGCTTGCCCGGCGGCTTGGGTGCGGAATGACCACGCTCACCTCGATCGTCAGGACCTCGCCGCAGTTCCGGGAACTGATCCGCGAGGATCGGGAGAGCGCCGACCTGCACGTCATCTCGGCACTCTACAGGCGGGCGATCGGCTACGAGTACGAGGAGACGGTCACGAAGGTGTCGGTCGGCAAGAACGGCGAGGCTATCCCGACGGCTGTCGAGAAGCGCAAGCGGCATGTTCCGGCCGATACGCTCGCGGCCTTGGCGTGGCTCAGGAACCGCCGGCCTGAGGACTGGCGGGACAAGAAGGAGGTGGTGGTGTCGCAGGAGGCCCCGAGTGTGGCGATCACCAGGGAGGCATTGGTCGAGGAGGCGCGGAAGTACGGAATAACGGAACAGGAGCTGTTTGGCGATGAGTGAGGTTTCGATGGCATTGGCGAACGGACGATTTGATGTCCGCAGGAGGGCGAAGGTCATGCGGGCAAGGGAGAGTTTCCGGGCTTACCGGCGGCTCATCAGCCCCACCCTCAAGGACGGATGGTTCCGGCGCGAGGTGGAGGAAGCCGTGGAGCGGTGGTGGAACCGCTACAAGGCAGGGGAGCGGCCGGTGCTGCTCTTGACAACTCCGCCTCAGCATGGGAAGTCCATCCTCATCATCGACTTCATTTCGTGGATCGCCGGGCAGGACCCGTCGCTCAGGACGATCTTCGGATCGTATAGCGACCGGCTGGGTGTCAGGGCCAACCTCCGGCTGCAGCGGATCTTCGACAGCGAACGGTTCCGTGAGATCTTTCCGGAGACCCGGATCGGCGGCGGCGGGGAGTCGGTGGCTGGGCATCAGCGCAACCGGGAGATCATCGAGTACATCGACAAGGGCGGATTTTTCCGCAACGTCACGGCTGGCGGCAGCATCACTGGCGATTCGCTTGACGTGGGGATCATCGACGACCCGGTCAAGGGACGCGAGGAGGCCAACAGCGAGACGATGCGCGAGAAGATCTGGGAGTGGTACACCGATGACTTCAGCACCCGGTTCAGCGACAGGGCGGGGCTCCTTCTCATCATGACCCGCTGGCACATTGACGATATCGCAGCCAGGATTCTTGAGCACGACACGGCGGCCACGGTGCTCAATTTCGAGGCCATCGCCGAGCGTGATGATCATCACCGCGCGAAGGATGAGCCCCTGTTCCCCGAGCTGAAGAGCCTGGAGTTCCTGATCCGCAAGAAGCGGCTCATGCGGCTGGCCAGCTGGAGGTCGCTGTACCAGGGCACGCCGATCATCGACGAGGGCAACATGTTCAGGCCGGACTCGATCAAGGTGATCGACGTGCTGCCTAAGGATATCCGCCAGGTCGTCAGGTATTGGGACAAGGCCGGGACCGAGGACGGCGGGGCCTACACGGCGGGCGCGAAGCTCTTGCTCACCGAGGACGACCGGGTCATCATTGTCGACCTCATGCGGGACCAGCTGTCGGCTGGCCGGCGCGAACAGCTGATCAAGCAGACCGCGGAGCTGGATGGGGTTGCGGTGCATGTCTGGGTGGAGCAGGAGCCTGGCTCCGGCGGCAAGGAGTCAGCCGAGAACACGATCAAGAACCTGATCGGGTTCGTGGCCAAGGCGGAGAACGTGACCGGCAGCAAGGTCGTCAGGGCCGAGCCGTTCGCGGCTTACGTCGAGGCCGGCAACGTGAGTATGCTTAGGGGCGCGTGGAACAAGGATTTCCTCGACGAGATGCGCCTGTTCCCGAACGGCAAGTACAAGGACCAGGTCGATGCGGCGAGCGGCGCGTTCAACAAGCTGACGCTCGGCCAGAAGTCTACCGGCATGCTGGATTTCCTGCGGTCGAGGAAAAAGGCGGAGGAATCGGAACGCCCGCAGGAACGGGACGGCGGGGCGCCAGTTTAACCATTACCAAACCGAGATACGACCATGGCAGACCCGATCAAGACGAGCATCAGCGACGAACTGCTCCGGACCGTCATTCGAGGCGGAAAGTTCGTCGACTCCGGTGAGGAGTGGATGGGCCCGCAGCGGCCCTTGGAGCCCGTGACACCTCCCGAGGTAAAGGGGCGGCAGTGGGATTATCCGGTGAGCTACAACCTCCAGCAGAAGCCCCGGCAGCATGAACCGGTGACTTTCGAGCAACTCCGGACGCTGGCCGACAACCTCGACCTGCTCCGGCTGGTGATCGAGACCCGCAAGGACCTGGCTTGCGCCGTGCCGTTCGAGATCAGGCCGAAGAAGAAGGACGCCGAGCGGGACAGCCGGTGTGACGAGATCGAGGGGTTCCTGGCGATGCCGGACAGGGAGCTGAACTGGCAAGAGTGGCTTAGGGTACTCCTTGAGGACCTGTTCGTCATTGACGCCCCCTGCATTTACCCGAGAAAGACGAAGGGAGGGAAGCCCTACGCACTGGAGCTCGTCGACGGCGCAACGGTGGTGAGGAAGATCGATCAGGGCGGTCGCACACCGATGCCGCCGGATATCGCGTACCAGCAGGTACTCAAGGGCCTGCCTGGCCCGACCTACACCAGCCAGGAGCTGATATACCGGCCGAGGAACCGCCGTTCGCACCGGGTTTACGGGTTCTCCCCGGTTGAGCAGATCCTCATGACGGTGAACATCGCTATCAGGAGGCAGCTCTCGCAGCTCCAGTGGTACACGGAGGGGTCGGTGCCGGACTCGATCATGTCGGTGCCGGAGACCTGGACGATGACGCAGATTAGGGAGTTTGATGATTGGTGGCAGGAGACGCTCAGTGGGAACACGGCTGCGCGGCGCCAGACCAAGTTCGTGCCGGGAGGAGTCAATCTGATGAACGCCAAGGATGGGCTCCTGAAGGACGAGTATGACGAGTGGTTGGCGAGGGTGATCACCTATGCCTTCTCGATGACGAACTTTCCGTTCGTGAAGCAGATCAACCGGTCGACCTCGGAGACGGCGGCGGAGCAGGCAATCAATGAAGGCCTTGCACCGACATTGGGGTGGATCAAGATGCTTGTGGATTCGATCCTGGTGCGGTGGTTCGGGGTGACCGACCTCCATCTGGTCTGGGTTGACACGAAAGACCCTGACCCGGTGCAGGAGGCCGAGGCCAGGCAGAAGCAATCCCAGGCCGACGAGGTCGACATCCGCAGCGGCGTACTCGACATCAACGAGGCGCGGGTCAATCGCGGGCTCAAGCAACTCACCACGGAAGAGCTGGAGAAGCGGAAGCCGAAGCCGGTTGTGCCGGAAGAGGAGGGCGATACGGGCGATCTCACGGAATCCAAGGACGGCAAGCAGGCGGAGAAGCTCGAAAAAAAAAAGGTCGGACTGTCTCACCTATTGACCGGGAGCGTGAAGGCGTTTCGGTATTGAAGGGGTCGCTTGAGGCGTTCCTCGTCGACTATTTGGCATGGAAGGGCAGGGAGGCCGCCGATCAGGTGGTGGCGCTCTACGACCAGATGAGGAAGGCCGATGAGAACAAGGCGGTGACGATCATTGCCAGCCTTCATCTCGATTGGGTGGACCTTGTGCCAGAGGTCGCCGAGTACCTTTTGGAGATCAGCAGGGAGGGAGTGCGTGCGGCGGCAGTGCAGCTCGAACTCACCGATGCCGGGATAACTGAGCTGGCGTTCACCAGGGCCGAAGCGTGGGCCCGTCACCGTGCTGCCGAGCTTGTCGGCATGAAGTGGATCGGCAGCGAGTTGGTGGAGAACATGGACCCGCTCTGGTCGATCACGGAATCGACGCGGGACATGATCCGTGCTGATGTAATCAGGGCCCTCGATGAGGGGTGGAGCAACCAGAAGCTCGCCCAGGCCATCAGGGAGAACATCGGGTTCAGCCAGGGCCGGGCGGAGATGATCGCCAGGACCGAGACGGCGTTTGCGGATGTGCAGGGAAACCGCGCGTTCTATGAAGAGGCTGAGCCGCTGGTCGGACCGATCACTTGGATGTGGGTGACGGCGGGCGACGACAAGGTGAGCGACATGTGCCGGATGAACCAGGGCGCGGTCAGGCCGGTAGGCGGGCAGTTTCCGAGCGGTGCGACCGAGCCGCCTCAGCACCCTCGGTGCCGGTGCGATGTGTTGCCTATTATGGGGGAGTGAGGAAGATTGCGTGGTTTGCTGGAACGCCGGAGTACATGAAAATGAAACCCCCGCTTTTGAGGCGAGGGTGGTATGACGATGCGTGTATGGCTGCGTAGTTGCTTAGGCAGTTTCACTTACCCTACCGATTACTGTCCAGTACGCTTCAATGGTATCTGCGGAAAGATCAGCACCACAGTTCCACTCAACGAAGTATCCGCCGTTCATGATTTTCAGAAATTCCTCTGTGCTATTAAGGGCCTCAAACGCTTCATACTTAAGATAAGGCTTTACGTCGAATGTGCCGGTATAACCGTTATCAGCAATAACGGATAGCGTTTTGTCTGGATTAGCTTTGACGTCTATGATGTTCATTGATCCAGTCCTCTTATGGTGAATGGTTTCCGTCCATTAACAGCGAGTTCCCAGTCTGCCAAGAGTGCCTCTTGATGGATCTCAATCCATGCGATTACTAGTTTACTCTTGTTGGCTGGTAACCCTCCTGCCAGTACTGTGCCTTCCGGTATCGAGTAGACAGCATGTTGGCCTTGATACTCAGCGTGTATGTGGGGCGAATTGTGCTTGGCCGTGTCTTGAAAGAACATTCGGATAAGAATGCCATAAAACATCGATATCGTAGGCATAGGAGCACGTGTCAGCATTAACGAAATACATGTTAAGATAGTTTCGGCAACTGGAAGTTCAAAGAATGAGCGGACCTCACTGGATAGGTCACCCCGCCTTCGCTTCCAGAAGCGCCATCTCCCCAACCTGCTGCGGCATCACCTGCATCAGTAGCACGGATTTCATCGCGGTGCTGGCTGTATCGATCAGCGAGTCGTGGCTGAGGTGGGCATACCGCTGCGTGGTTTTCACCCTCATCTGCCCGGGGATCTTTTGGGTCGCGTACAGGGCAGGGGATCCTCTCCCCGTTGATGAGGAATGACAGAAAGCTATGACGCAGGTCATGGATTCTGATGCCCGGTTTACGATGCTCTTGAAGATGAATTCGCAGCACTCGCGGCATTACTCGATGTGAGGACCGTAGCCGGACTCACCCAGGCCGTCGAAACCTTCCGTATCCAGACGCTGTCCGATGTGGCGGGCAGTATGAATAAAGAAACAGTATGAAGATTTCTGTTTTTGTAAGGCGCGGCTGTTCTTGTAAGTATATGAAAAATAATAAAATAAAGGAGGTTTTGTGCCTATAAATGTTTTGATAAAACAAACAAATAAAGTAAGTTATAAGTAAGAAGTTTTATCAACCAGACCAACCAAGACGGAGACGACCATGACACAGCAGATTGAGAACACCAGCATGACGAGCGACATCAATTTTGCGCTTGAGGTCGCGAGGTACGAAGAGAAGTTCGGTTTTCAGCAGATGCTGGAGCATCTCGAAGAAACGAAGGCCACGCTTGAGAGAGCGATGCGTGACATTGACCGCGGCATGGAGCGGGTAAAGAGCGCGCGTGAAGAAGAAGAGGGTAGGACAGTTCCGGAAGAGGTGTTTTCATGGGTCGTCAACGATATCCAGAACATGACCAGCAACCTGCGTTTTGACAGGGCGGTCAGCGTCTCCTCTCGCTACGCCATGGCAAGGGTGAAGCTCGATGCGCTGAAGTAACAGAAGACAAACATTAAACCAGCCAAGGAGGCAGAAATGTCAGCATTTGTGGTGGATCGGGCGCATGTCAGTTACCTCGCAGCGATAGCGTTGTCGGCAGGCGTCCAGCGGTATGGCGGCATGACTTGGGCCCACAACGGCATGAGGCGTGAACTTCGGCAAGGTGATTATGGGGGGGCGGCCAACCTCGCCCAAGAGCTCTGGAATGAGAATATCGAGTCAGTCCTTACTCGCTATCCCGACTGCCGGGAGTCGTTCCCCCGTGGGCTACCTGGCCCCATAAATGAGGACTATGTCTTCAGGACGACCGACATCCGGCCGGTGCTTGACGTCAAGGCGGCGGACATCTTCAAGGCGTGCGACTGTTACGAGTACCAGTCATGCGAACATGACGGGTGGCCGTCAAGCGAAGCGAAAGCCTATCTCGAAGCCTTGCGGAAGAGGGCTGCATGCCTGACACCGGGGTATGAGGATGCGGCTTGGGGGGCTCCCGAGTCTTACGAGGCGCAGTTCAGGGCAATCAAGATCACACGGAGGAAGTGATGGACTACACGATAACGCTGACACAGAAGGAACTTGACATCATCAGGGTGTCGCTCGATGGGTCGGAGAGTTACTACGATGGGGCCCTGGAGGCGTCGGATGATTTCCCGGAGTCGGAATATTTGAACGACTCATTGCTTGCCATGCAGGCTCTCATCAGGCGGTTGGCCGAAATTGACCGGGTAAGACCGGCATGAGCTTGTGCTTTTTTTTGATGGTTATTTGTTTGGATAAAGTAAACAAATGAGGATCGATGAACATGACAGACAAGTGCGTAGTGATTGACACGCCGGAGGGGATCGAGATGTACCGGCTCCTGGCTCTGCGGTCAGCCCTGCAACTGGAGTGCAAGGGGCTCCGCTTCAGAGGCGGGAGTGCGGTGAAGACGGTCAGGGAACTGATCGGCTCGAAGACCAGGTCGCGGGAAAAGCTCCTCGCTGAGCTGGACGGGGTGATCGAGGGAGCAAAAGCGCAGTACGGAAGGAAGAACTAAAACGGAGCGTGCGATGAACTGGGAAACGACGACGCAGGAGTTTTATCTGATCGGCAAGATCGTCGACCGGGTGTCCGGGCTGCTCAAGGGCAATCCATCCATCCGGATGACGCTGGGGATGGACCTGATTGCCTGCCACGCGAATGGGTGCGGGCTTGATCTTGAGCGGCTTAGTGAAGCGCAGGACATGGATCTGCTTCACGATGCGCTGGGGATAGCGAGGCACATCAACCGGAAGACAGGGGAGTTACAGGACTGCTTTCTTCCCCGCTTTGCGGCGGTCTGCCACCAATAACGAAAACAGGAGCGAACGATGACGTTGCCGGAAATCAAGGACGCGGTCGAGTCGGGCAAGAGGGTGTGCTGGAGCAGCGATGCCTATGCGGTTGCCAGGGACAGCATCGGGCAGTGGCTCATCAAGTGCCGGGTGAATGGCAGCTGTATCGGACTGACCTGGCTGGATGGGAAGACGTTGAATGGGGACCAAGAGGATTTTTATGTGGAAGTGCAGGAAAATCAACAATGAAACAGGAGCGTCACGATGGCAAAGTTATCAGCGCATGGCCGGGAGATCGGCCGGATGTATTACACGACATTCGCCAAGGCGTACATGGCGGACGGGGTGATTCTCTTTACGGAAGCGGGGAAGTGGAAGGTCTACGGGAAATGCAAACCGGGGGTCACGCCTGAGCAGGCGTTCGCCTTGGCCAAGCAGAAGCAGGCGGAGCTGTACGAGGAGAAGCCGGCCCTGCGTGAGTATCGGAAGCGGTTGCTGTGGGTGGCGGGCCTGGGGAAGGCCTGGAAACTGCACGCAGCGATTCAGCTCCTTGGTGACGATGTTGACGGCATCTGGTCGGAGTGCTGCGACGGATTCGGTGACAACATCCATGCGGACGTCGATGAGATTGCGGAGCTGGTCCGGCTCTACACGGTGGCGGTGGAACGGGCAGGAACGGAGGCATAGCCATGAACCAGATCAACTTGTTTCAGGAGACTCACGGGTTGAAGACGATGACGCCGATCTATCGGATCAAACTGATCAGGGAAAGCAGCCTTGAGTATAGTAAGCAGCGACTCACGAAGGCGGAAGACGCATATCGGCTGTTCATGGAGCAAGGGCTTGGCGATGAGGCCCAAGAGGTGCTGGTGTGCCTGTTCCTGACGACGAAAAACACAGTGATTGGTTTGAACGAGGTGAGCCGGGGGACATTGACCGCCTCGCTGTTTCATCCGCGGGAGATCCTGAAGGGGGCGATACTCGCCAATGCGAACGGGATCATTATTGCTCATAACCACCCGTCGGGCGATCCGGAGCCGAGCAGTGCTGATCGACAGGTCACCACTGCGCTGAAGCAAGGTGCAGGCCTGTTGCAGATCGACTTGATGGACCACGTGATTGTCGGGCACGACAAGTGGTTCAGCTTCAGGGAGGGCGGTATCCTTTGATGCACTTGTTGCTTCGCCTGAATTTGTCTGGTATTTCACAACAAAGAGGTATCTTGAGAGGGAACCCAAAACCTAATAGAACCCAAGTTCGTGATGCCATGGAATTTTTGAGCGAGAAGGAACTGATCGAGAAAAGCGGATATTCGTCGCAGCAGTTGCTCAATTTCCGCAAGGGTCGGAAGGCGGGCAAGTACGAGTACCCTCCCGTGCTTGAAGAAGGGACGCATTACCTGAAGTTCGGTGGTGGGGTGGCTTACACCAAAGATGGGGTGCGTGTTGTGATGCTGCGGGTGAAGAAGAATAAAAAGGGGGAGTGATGTTATTGCATGTAAGGAAAACTCTTGTTGTAAAATGTTTGATGTTTAGAGGCTATTTTGCCGGTGTTTCAATTGCGTCTTATATGGACTGAAATTCAAAAATCCGCAGTTTAGGCGGATCAGTATAAACAATGTTGTACAGATGCGCCTATCGGCGCACCGGCCCGCACCTGGTTCTACGCTCGCGCCATCCGTGGCGCGGGCCTATACTTGACAACAACTTAATAATTGAATACTATAAGTGATATGGGACAGAATATGGATGCAATTGATCTTTTTTGTGGCTGTGGAGGTATTTCGTTAGGCCTTCAGATGGCTGGGTTTACCATTAGAGCAGGCATTGATATCGAAGAAAACTACATTAGGACATTTACTCATAATTTCGTAAAGGCAAAGTCATATTGTGAGGATTTACGTATATTAACTCCACAGAAGCTTTTATCTGATTTAGGGCTAAAGAAGGGTGAACTGAAACTTCTGGTTGGTGGCCCACCATGTCAAGGTTTTAGCAAAAATGTACCACGCTCAAAAAGAAATGCCGATAGCGAAAATAACCAGCTTATATATACATATTTAAAATATTGTGAAGAAATATACCCAGAATTTGTTCTAATCGAAAATGTTGCAGAAATGCGAAATGGTTTTGATTCCCAATATACAGCTACTATCGAGAATTACCTAATAATGCTTGGTTACTCTGTTTTTCATGATGTCCATAATGCAGCAGATTATGGTGTTCCCCAGAAACGTCGTAGAGCCTTTTTTATTGCACGTCGCGATGGTGAAAAAATAAAACCACCGGCTCAAACTCATTTTGAAAAGTCAAATGGATTTGACTTTGGTAACTGTTATATCAATGTATGGGATGCAATAAGTGATTTACCAAGCTTAGAGCAGGGGCAAGAAGCAACAATCTATGATAAAGAACCCCTAAATGATTATCAAAAGAGTCTCAGAAATACTAGTGGAGTATTATACAATCATAAAGCACGAAAGCTACAACCTACGCAGGATCAAAGACTACGTAGTCTTGAGCCGGGTCAAGGCATAAAAGACTTACCTAATCACCTGAGGCCAAAGGGCGGTTACAGTGGCGCTTATGGTATTCTAACAAAAGATATGGTCTGCCCAACTATTACTCGATGGGTATTTCATCCAGGTTCTGGAAGGTGGGGACATCCTGTAGATAAGAGAATTATTACTATAAGAGAAGCAGCCCGTTTGCATAGTTACCCGGATAGCTTTGAGTTTATTGGCTCCTATAATGATCAAGCTGGCCAGATTGGAAATTCTGTTCCACCACTTCTTGCAAAAACAATGGCTGCTAGCTTACTTAGATAGACTCCTAAGCAATGCTATGAACTCTTTTTGAGTTAATCGCTCCTCTGCTGAGGGGAAATTAAACTCAATAAATGACTTATTATCTGGTTTTGGCCACCAGTGTTTTTCGCCACTGAAATGCAATTGATTTTCACCAAGGCCGTGCCATGCAAACCATTTTGTATCTGTTTTAATGTGTCTTCCGTGAAGAGCTGGAAGTTGTTCCTTTTTTATTGTTACTTTTGGAGTAGACCATTCCCAAGTAAAATCACTAGGAGTAAATATTATTGGGTTTTCTTTTGTACAGAGCCGTCGCTCAAAATAAAGCACTTTGCGCTCTTCAAATAAAACCAGTCGTGAGTAGTGGATTTCTTTTAAGCCATATAAATCTATGCTTTCCTTTGCATGATGATTGCAAAAATCAATAATAGCGTTGCCTAGTTTCTGTAAACCCTCTTTTGATTCTTTTGAATCCCTAATTAGGCTTTCTGCATTTGCAATTTTGGCTCTCTTCCATGTGACAGGTGTAGAATCTTTAGTAGATTTTACTTGCCAACCAATTTTGTTGGCTTCGTCATAAACATCAATGAAGTCATAAGTGTTTAATGAAACAGCATTTCGTACACTTGCAAGAACATTTTCCATAAAAGCACCAGGAATTGAATCAAGTGCAAAAGGTGTCCTTGTATAACCGGTAATAATTTCCGCTATGGCCTTCAACTGATCCTGATTCGAGAAGTTACTCATTTCCTACATCCTTTACTAAAGTTGAAATGCTTATTGAGAGTGCTTTTGCTATTTTTGACAACGTTGTAAGTGTTGGATTTCTTTGAGCACGTTCAAGATCACTAATATAGGTTCGATGTAAATCGGTAAGTTCAGCTAACTTTTCTTGTGATAAGCCTTGTTCTTTTCGGAAGCGCTGCAAGGCAATGCCAAACTGCTCTAAGTCGGTTTTCATATAATGATTTGGTTCTTCGCTGAATTTAGTGGGAATGCGGGAGGAAATGGATAGCTTGACGTAGTCTCAAGCCTCACCAATCCAACCCGCAGTACCGTTATGGAATCCCTGACATCTCATTACCAGCAGCTTCTTGGCCTCGGTTCCACAGCTTCGAAAGCTACCGGACCCGAATCCTGTTTTACTGCGGGAAGCTCAACATGGCAATATGACAGTGATGTATTTTACCGGTGAGCGACCCATTAAATTCTACCAAGCTCCACAAAAGAAGGCTATAAGTCTACAGGCTATGAGTTACATTATCGCCTTCGCCATCCTTGGCTCAGGCGATATAGTCGTGGCGGGCTTCTGTACAACAACCGCTTCAACCTGACTCGGCTATGTCACGATTCTTGCTGTCGCTTCGCTTGGCAAGAATCGCGCCATGTACGCCTCGCAGGTTAAGCAAATGTTAGATACCCTTAACTTTTATTTTGGAGTCCACATGGACCGGACAATGTCATAGGCTAAGGTTCAAAATATGCGTTGTGTCCACTTGGAGTATCACCCATAATCTTCACACTCATCTCAATCTAGCCCGGATTCACTCCGGGCTTTTTTATTCTTCCCACCCAGCCCCTCCCTCACTTTGTCCGTAAATCTCCGGTTTGGCGTTGCATAGTTTCGAGGAAAAGCTCGAAAACCAACCACTTCCAGCATGAAGATTTACGGATCCATTGAAAAGACCGAGCCTCAGGACGACGGCACAATCAAGGTCTGGGGCTATGCCTCCAGCGAGGTCGTCGACTCTTCCGGCGAGGTTGTCTCCAGCGAGGCCATGAAGGCCGCGATTCCCGACTACATGGCTTTCGGCGCGGTGCGCGAGATGCACGATGCGACGAAGGCAGCAGGCACTGCCATCGAGATCGAGGTGCAGGAAGACGGGCGCACCTACTTCGGGGCGCACGTCGTCGATAGCGAGGCGGTCAAGAAGGTCCAGCACGGCGTGTACAAGGGGTTCAGCATCGGGGGCAAGGTCCTCTTGCGCGACGAGGTGCAGAAGAACACGATCACCGGCCTAAAGCTCTCCGAGATCAGTCTTGTCGACCGCCCGGCAAACCCCGAAGCCAAGTTCACCATGTTCAAGGCCGATGGCGCGGATGAGCCAGAGGCTCCTTGCCAGCCGGCAGGGGCGCCGGCTGGCAAGGAGGCCAATGAACCCGCCGAAGCGATTGGGCAGCAAAACAACGCCGAACAGCTCCAGAAGATTGCCGATATCCTCGCCGGCATGGGGGTTGTGGTCGGTAGCCGGTCGGCGGAAAAGGTCGGCGAGGGATATGACCTCCAAAAGGCCGACGAGTTGCAGAAGTCGTTCAGCGACTTGCAGAAGCGCCACGACGAGTTGGAGACGGAGGCCAAGAAATTGCGGGAGTCGAACGATGCGATCATGAAGGCCGCCGGAGCCGCAGGTGCGGAGGTGGGTGCCGAGGTGACGGAGTTCATCGCCAAGCAGGCCGAGAAGATCAACCGGCTCGAAGAGATGCCCGAGGCGCCGAAAGCGGTGCTGAAGGCTGTTGGGAAGGCTGAGGACAGCGTCGGCCATGAGGCTTCCGGTACTGAGGATGTCGTCAAGAACGCAGACGGAAGCGTGAACGAGGTTGCCAGCGAACTCAAGAAGATCCATCGCACCGGCGGGTACGTCACACGATAAGAGCACTTTCAATACAAAACCATTACGACCATGAACGACACGCAGCAGACTCTCGACCTTCTGAAGACTTCGCAGGCGTCTCCCGACGACCTGATCAAGAGCTTTGTCCAGCCGTCCAGCGCGACGACCGGTCTGCAGGCTTACAACCTCGAGGCCCCGTCCAAGAAGCTCTATCTGGTCATGACGCCGTTTCGCAACAGCATCGCCCGTGTCTCGGGCGGGTATGCGATCCAGGCCAACTGGAAGGCCATCACCAGCATCAATGCCGGTAAGCAGCGCGCGGGCGTCAGCGAAGGCAAGCGCGGCGGGATCATCACCCACGCATCGGCGGAGTATCTGGCCGCGTTCCGTGGGTTCGGCCTTGAGAACACGGTGACCTTCGAGGCCAACTACGCCGCCAAGAACTTCGAGGACGTGAAAGCCCTCGCGGTGCTGCAGACGTTGCAGGCGACCATGATCCAGGAGGAGCGGCTGATCATGGGTGGCAACACCTCGGTTGCTCTTGGCACCACGCCGAACCCGACGCTCGCGGTTTCTGCTGGTGGGTCCCTCGCCGACGCGACCGAGTACCGCGTCATCTGTATCGCGCTTGGCATCCAGGCGTATCTCGACGTGGTGGGCGTGAACAACGGCAGCATGGGCGAGTATTTCGATGCGGCAACGGCTGATGTCCCCGGTCAGATCACCAGGACCAACGCCGACGGCACCACGGACACCTTCGGCGGCGGCAGCGCCCGGAAGTCTTCGGCGGTCACGGTCACCACTACGGCGGCCAACCAGAAGATCAGCGCCACGGTTGCGGCGGTCAACGGTGCGGTTGGGTATGCCTGGTACCTCGGCACGACTGCCGGAACGGAGCGCCTTGCTGCGGTCACGTCAATCAACAGCGTGGTGTTGACGGCGGCTGCAGGTGCGGCGGCACAACTTGCTTCGGCTCTGGCCGACTCCGACAACTCCACCTCGTCGCTCGACTTCGACGGCTTGCTCTACCAGGCTGCGAAGAGCGGTAGCGGCGCCTACATCAAGTCTCTGGCTACCGGCACCGCCGGAACTGGATCGACGCTGACCTCGGACGGCGCGGCTGGTATCACCGAGCTCAACGAGGCGTTTGAGTACCTCTGGACACGGTATCGCCTGAGCCCGACCAAGATCTACGTTTCGGCCCAGGAGCAGAAGAACATCAGCGCCAAGGTCATCGCCAACGCCGGCGCTCCGATGCTTCGCCAGATGATCGGCCCTGATTTCAACGGAAGGCTCGATGCGGGGGTGCTGGTTGGCCGAGTGCTGAACAAGGCGACCGGGGTGTATGTGCCGCTTGAGGTGCATCCGAACCTCCCTGCCGGCACCATGATGCTGTTCAGCGACAGCCTGCCGTACCCGCTGGCCGATGTGGGCAGCGTGGTCAGGATGCTCATGCGCCAGGACTACTACCAGCTGGAGTGGCCGCTGAGGACCCGGAAGTACGAGTACGGCGTCTATGCCGATGGCGTACTCCAGCATTACGCGCCGTTCTCGATGGGGGTGATCACCAACATCGCCAACGGGTAAGGTCGGAGAGGAACCGGTAAACCGCCCCGGCTTTCGGGTTGGGGCAAACCATACGAAACCATGGACATGATACGGATGAGGTGCCCTGACGGGACTACGACGGTCTCTGTCGGAGGGCAGCAGTTCATTGCAAACGAGCAGGGCGTCGTTGCGGTACCCGCGGCATTTGAGCAGAGCCTGTATGCGTTCGGGCTGCTGACGGTCGGCAAGAACGTGCCCGATCCGGAGGCCGTGGCAGGCGGGCCCGATGGAGGCGAGGACGAAGGCGAGGCGGAAGACGACGCCAGGCCGCACGCAAAAAGAGGGCGGAAGTCGTCCGTCAGGGAGTAAGGGAGCATGGGCCTGACCACCGTCGCCGCAGTCAAGTCGTTCCTCTCGATTGAGAGCACGGCCGATGACGCGCTGATTGCGTCGATCATCGGCGCGGAGAGCGAGTTGATCGAAGCGTACATCGACCGGTCGGTAGCGGTGAAGCCCTGGTCGGACATTTTTGGCGGTGGGGGAAACTGCGAGCACCGGTTTCGCCAGTCGCCGGTGCAGGCGATTACTCGGGTGATGATTGATGGTATGGAGATCGCCGAAGCCGGGGAGATCACGGAGCGGGGGTACCTGCTGGACGACGGGCGGCTGCTCTTGTTCGGTTACTGCTTTGCCTGGGGGCGGAACAACTGCCGGATCGACTATACGGCGGGATGGACGGCCGTGCCGGAGGCGATAGCGCACGCGTGCCTGGAACTGGTGTCGTACCGGTACCGCAACAAGGATCGGGTCGGTTTGATGAGCAAGGTCAGCCCCGTCGGGGAGACGACGTCGTTCAGCCAGAAGGAGATGCCGGATCACGTCAGGCTGCTGCTCAACCAGTACCGGAGGGTGGTTCGATGATTACCGGCGAGATCATCAAGGGCGAGGACCTCGGCGCCAGGTTCGCTCATGCTGGACCGTTCATGACCACGGCGGTGCATAAGGCCGTGATGAGGGTTTCCCTGAAGTTGGTGAGCCGGGTGAAGGAGAAACTGTCGGGCGAGGTGCTGAACGTGAGGACTGGCCGGTTGCGTCGCTCGATCCACGCCGAATACGAGTTCGGCCCGACGCAGGCCATCGCCGTGGTCGGCACCAATGTGGAGTATGGGCGGATCCACGAGTTCGGCGGCGTGATCCGGCCGAAGACGAAGAAAGCGCTCCGCTTCCAGATCGATGGCCGATGGATTGTCACGAAGATGGTCCGGATGCCGGAGCGGTCGTTCCTGCGAAGCTCGATGCGGGAACTTGCCCCGGGGATCCGGGAAGAGATCAGGCGGGCGGCGGTAGCGTCGTTGTCCGAAATCCAGAGGGGGTAAGCATGAGCAGGAACGCGCAGTATTCGGCGATCTTCGCCCTTCTGGCAGGGGTGGCCGGCATCAGGACCGCGAGCAAGCGCCTGAGGTTGGTGACCGAGGTGCCTCCGGTGGAGCAGCCCGCGATGTTCCTGGTGAAGGGCGACGAGTCGCTGTCGCAGCCGGTTGCCGGCGCGGCCACCAGGTACGAGCGAGCCTACGAGGTCTTCCTGTATGTGCACGAGACCGATCCGTCCATGTCGGCCACCGAGAAGATCAACCCTATCCTCGATAGCGTAGCCGAGGCGTTTCGCGCCGATGCGGGTGGCAGGAACTCGCTCGGCGGGACGGTGTACCATTGCTGGATTGACGGGACGATAGAGATCGACGACGGGGCGCTGGAGAACCAGGGCGGGGCGCACTTCGTCATCAAGACAGTATCCGCTGACTAACCATAAAACGAGAAAATCATGGCACAGTATGTTTTCGGGTCGGGCATCATCTACGGCACGCCGCTGTCGGATGCCGGCGGGGCCGCGGTGACCACGCCGACGCCCTTGCAGTTTGGCGAGCTTCAGGAGGGGTCCGTCGAGATCAGCTTCGACAACAAGCCGCTGTACGGCAACAAGCAGTTCCCGGTGGCCGTGGGCCGTACCAAGGGCACGATTTCCGGGAAGTCGAAGGCGGCCCGCATCAACGGCGGCCTGTTCAACAGCCTCTTTTTCGGCCAGACGCTCACCAGCGGGATCCTGTCCATCAACAACGACATCGCGGGCAGCGTGGTCCCGACGGCTCCCGGTCCCTACACCATCACCCCGACGGTGCCGGGGTCCGGTACGTGGGCCGAGAATCTTGGAGTGAGGGATGCGGCTGGCCTGGCCATGACGCGGGTGTCGAACAGTCCGGCGGTTGGGCAGTATTCGGTTTCGGCCGGAGTGTACACGTTTGCCGCAGCGGATGCCGGAGCCAAGGTGTACATCGACTTCCAGTACACGGCGACGTCGAGCTCGGCAGTCAAGAGCACGGTCACGAACCAGCTGATGGGGTATGCTCCGCAGTTTCAGGCCGACCTGTACTTCCCGTTCCAGGGCAAGGCGCTGGTGCTCACGCTGCACGCCTGCATCGGGTCCAAGCTGTCGTTCAGTGGGAAGAACGACGACTACATGATTCCCGAGTTCGATTTCCAGGGCTTTGCGAACGCTGCCGGTGACGTCCTGACCTGGGCGACCACCGACCGATAAGGAGGACTCATGGTAAAAGGAATCGAGTTTGAATTCGCCAACGGGGAGCGGTATGTCATCCCGCCGCTCTCGCTCGGGGCGATCGAGGTGCTGAAGGATGAGCTTGACCTCTTCACCAACGATCTGTCGATGGGCAATGTCCGGACGGTCATCAAGGCGACCGGCATGGCGCTCCGGCGCAACTACCCGGAGGTCACGGACGAGCGGGTCGGCATGGAGCTGGTTGACCTCGGCAATATGGGCGAGGTGATGCAGGCGGTGATGGATGTCGGCGGGCTGCGCAGGAAGAAGCTGGAGGAGGACGCCAAGGGGGAACCGGGGCCGGTGGAGGAGTAACATGGGACTGGCCGGAGCTGTACGTGCACCTGTCAATGAGTACGTCGATGAGCATTGAAGAGGTGCGCGAGCAGTTCGACCTCCCCCGGCTTGAGGCCTTCGGGCGATACACGGCGCAGTGGCCGCCGCTGCATGTCATGATCGCGGGGTTTTTGGGGCTTGGCAAGCCGGCGGTCTGCACGAACAACCAGGAGGATGAACTTGCCAAGCTGATTCAGGAACTTCCACAGACGCCGAGGCGGCCATGAGTTTCAGCAACGACGATCTCGTTATCAGGTTCGGAGCCCGGACAGGGGAGCTGTCTGCCGGAACGAATGCTGCGGCAAGCGCCGTGCAGGACGCCGTCAGGCGCATCAACTCCGAACTGGACAAGATGCGCCACTCCAGCCAGACGGCGACGTCGGGAACAGCTGCCGCATTCAACGGGATGGCCGGTGGTGTCAACGGGCCGCTCGGATCGATCATGAACGGTATCGGAGGAGTCCGTGGGGCGTTCATGTTCCTGCAGTCCACGGTTGCCGTCGGGATCTTCACGAAGGCAATCCGGGAGGTTATCGAGATCTCCGACAGGTACGCCTCCCTCGAGGGCCGCCTTGCGTTGGTCACCTCGTCTTCAGAGGAACTGCGGCACGCGCAGGATGCGCTCTACGAGGTCGCGCAGCGCTCAAGGGTCGCCTACGACTCGACCATCGACCTCTATACCCGCCTTGCCCGATCCACGAAAGACACGCTGGCGCCGTCGCAGGAACGGCTGTTGAAGGTTACGGAAGCCATCAACAAGGCCCTCATTGTTTCGGGCGCCGAGTCTGAATCCGCCAAGGCGGCGCTGATTCAGCTTGGGCAGGGCATGAGTTCTGCGGAACTCCGGGGCGAGGAGCTGAACAGCGTGCTCGAGCAGACGCCGAGGCTCGCCCAGATGATAGCTGAGGGGATGGGGACGACCGTCGGGCAGCTCCGCAAGCTTGCCCAGGAGGGTAAGCTCACCTCCGCGGCGGTCTTTACGGCTATGGAGCAGCAGGCAGAGAAGGTCGACAAGGAGTTTGCCAAGATGCCGGTCACGGTGGAGCAGGCGACGCGACTGGTCAAGAACTCCATGGAGCGGGTGGTCGTCGAGGCGAACAAGGCGGCAGGGGCAACATCCACCCTGTCGATGGCATTCGCTGATCTTGCGGTGTCCATCGACACGAACAGGGACAGCGTCGTGACTTCGATCGGCTTGATCATGCTGGCGTTCACGGAGCTTGGTTCCATAGTGGGGTCGGTGATCGGTGAGGCGCTCGGCTTGATTGTGGACTTGGCGAACCAGGTTGGCGAGGCGTTTGGCAGCGGCGGAGACGTCCCCAAGGACCTTGCGTTCCTCGGCAACGCCTGGCAGATCACGGCCGGAGTCATCATGGGGTTCGGTACCGTGGTGAAGCAGTCGATTGCCTCGGTGGTCGTGGTGGTCAAGCAGCTCGGCAACGCCCTCATCACCCTCAACGACATCGCGGCGAGAACGATGGTGCTCGGCGCGGCGGGCAATCCGCTCGACGCGTTTTCTGCCGGCATGAAGCGGGACGCGAATATCCAGACCGAGTATCGCGAGAAATACGCGCTGCTGCAGCAGGACTATGAGCGGAAGCTCGGAAGGCTGTTCCAGAAACCGGCGGAAAGCGATGGAGGAGGGACGGGCGGCAAGACGGGTGGCGGAACTGCGGCTTCAGGATCGGGCAAGGCCGGCAAGGACGAGTCCAGGATGGCGATGTATCAGGAGCGGCTCATGGCCGAGGACGAGCGGATGATCCGGGAGCAGGGGCATGAGATGGGCATTGCCGACGAGATCGAGTTCTGGGAGCGGATCCTGGCGGTGCAGCGGGTCAGCGCGAAGGACAGGGGCAGGATCGAGGGGACGGTTTCGTCGCTGCGGTTGCAGCAGGCACGGGAGGAACTCCGCAACAGGACGGACTTGACGGCGGCGGAGATCGACCTGGCCGAGGCGCAGATGCTTGACGAACTGGCGATCGAGGAGCAGAAGCTCAAGGACAAGCGCGACATGGGTGAGGTGTCGAGTGAGGCATACCTCAAGCAACTGGAGAAGTTCGAGAACCAGCGGTACGAGATCGAGCAGATGGCACAGGACCGGCGCATTACACTGGCACGGCAGGATCCGAACAACCCGGTCGAGGTGCAGCGGCAGCTTGACTCGCTCCTGAAGATTCACCGGAAACACACGGTCGAACTGTCGAAGATTCAGGGCCAGCAGATCAGGGAGAGCCGAAAGGAATGGTCGGGGCTTTTTGACGAAATCGGTTCAGGGATGGGTCGCGCGCTGGGTGGCTTCATGGTGGGGACGCAGGACTTCTACCAGATGCTGAACAACCTGTTCCTTTCCATCCAGCAGGCGTTCGCCAACATGATCGGCAAGATGATCGCGGACTGGATCGCCGGCCAGATGACCAAGCTGTTCATCACCCAGTCGACGCAGGCGCAGGAGACGGCCATGCAGGTCGGGTCGACGGCGGCAAGCATCGCGGCCAAGAAGGCTGAAGCGCTTGCCGTGATCCCGGCCGAGGCGGCCATGGCTGCAGGTGCCGCCGCGTATTCGGTTGCAGGTATTCCCGTGGTCGGCCCGGCGATGGCGGCGGCGGCTTATGGTGAGACGATGGCGCTGGTGATGAGCGGGCTTGCCGTGGCTTCGGCAGCAGGGGGGTACGACATCCCGGCAGGGCTCAACCCGGTGACTCAGCTGCACCAGAGGGAGATGGTGCTTCCGGCCCGGTATGCCGATGTCATCCGGGGAATGTCGAACGACCAGCGAGCCGGCGCGAGCGCCATCAATGTGAGCATCAACGCCGTCGACAGCCAGTCGGTCCGGCGGCTGTTCAACCAGCACAAGACTGAGCTGGTGCGGAGCTTGCGACAAGCGGCCAGGAACGGCAGCCACCTCAAATAATCAACGGAGACACAGCTATGGCACTGGTTTTTTGCGAAGGGTTCGACAAGTACGGTTCCATCGCCAACCTTGAGCGTAGCCGGTTTTATGCGACGGACACGGCCTATTTCGTGAATGGGCGGTTCAACGGCATGGCGCTCAAGGCCGAGAAGTTTAGTGTCGCACTCGGCGGCAACTACGACTATGGCGTGCTCGGATTCGCGTGCAGCGTGGAAATCGACACAAATTATCCATCGTTCTACCTGTACTTTGGCCAGTATTCCGATGCGGACCGAGGCTGTGTTCGCCTGCTGTTCAACTTTACGACCGGTGTTCTCACCATCGCCGTGTCAACGTATAGCGGAGGCTCTTGGGGTTTCACCAACGTTGCCTCGTCGCAGCCGGGGGCGGTCACGTCGGAGACGTGGTATTATCTCGAAGTGAAGATCGACAAGAGCAACGGCGTGGTAGTCCGTGTCAATGGAGAGACGCCGGTGTCGTGGAGCGGCTCTTTGTCCAGCACGCAAAGCGGAGGGAGCTTCAACTACGTCAGCTTTGATCGGACGTATACGAGCGCAAACACAAGGGTTCGCATCGACGACATGTATTTCCTCAATGGATCGACCGGGCCGGGCTCTCGCGCCATGAACGACTTCCTTGGCGACAAGCGGGTGGTGACGTTGTCGCCAGCGTCCAACGATTCCGTGCAATGGACCCCGGTCTCGGAAGTCATGTATGCAAGCATCTATGGTGACGGTTCGTCGGTCTCGCTTTCAGGAGGAAGGGTCTACCTGCCGGTGTATCTCAGCACAAGTTCGGATATATCAACCGGCGTCACAACCCGCTACGACGCCAGCGCCATCACGGCCAGGCAGGACTGTACGCTTCGGTCCATCACGATCTACAGCACGACCAACACGCCGGGCGTGCATATCCGCCCGGTGGTTTACGCTGAAGACCCGATCAATCCCGGAAACCCGCTTGCGCTGGCGGCCATCGGCAACGAAACCACCGGCATCGCCGCCGGGGAGAATGTCATCATGTTCGGCTCGACAGCCCCGGCGTTGACCAAAAACGCAAACTACTGGCTTGGGTTTTTCACTGACGCCAGCATTTATGTCAAGTACGATGTGACGGCAAACGGCTCGTACCAATATGTCACGGCAACGTATCCGTCGGCCCCGGCAGAGTACAACTGGTCAGGGGCCACCAAGACGGGCAGTCGTGGACTGAAGATCGACTACAAGGTCACGGCGACCAACTACGGCATGGTCAGCGAGGACGTTCCGAACCATATCTCGTACAACACCACGGCTACTGTCGGCAACAAGGACCTGTTCTCCAGTGACGGTACGCTTCCGGCGGACGCTGTCGTGTATGCCGTGCAGATTTCCGGGGCATTCAAGAAGGACGATGCCGACCCAAGGTATATCGCCAACGTCGTGCAATCGGGCTCGACCACGCACGAGGGGACGAGTACGGCCTTGAACGCGAGTTTCGCCATGGTGACGGACCTGTTGGTGCTCAATCCGGACACATCGGCGGAATGGACCTCAACTCAGGTCAACGCCGCCAAAATCGGCTACAAGGTGACCGTGTGACATGGCACGGTTCGTCGATCAGTCGCAGTTTGCCGTCCTTGCCGGGAGAAACGCCGGCGCCAGCGTAGACGGCCTAAAAGCGGAAACGCTTGTTGCGGCCCCGGCCAGTGCCTTTGTGGACGGGTTTTCGATGACGGTGCTGTACGGCTTGCGGCCGCCGGTTTCGGCGTTCGGCATCGACGACAAACTTGAGGTGCTGGTGGAAGGGGCGGCGACCTTTTATGCCGACAGCACGAGCATCGACGCTTTGGTGGAAGGCCTGGCGAATTTTTATGCCGACAACACCGCGCTGGCCGTCTTGTATGATTACCGGGAAATCTCCCCGAACGTAAAACTTTATGATCCCATGAGTGACTACCTGTTCCCGACGTTGCCCGGCCTCACCTGGGACATCGTCAAAAGGCCGGTGTTCAGCACCGCGATCGTTCCGCATGTGTCGGGCCGCGAGGTGCGTGTCTCCAGTTACGCCTATCCGTTGTGGACATGGGAGATGACGTACGAGTTTCTCCGGGCCGGGGCTGAAGCCGAGTTGCAGTGCCTGATGGGATTTTTCCTCGCTCGCAGCGGTTCGTTCGACACGTTCCTGTACAAAGACCCGGACGAGGAAAACGAGCTGGAGGATGTCGTGTTGGGTATAGGAAACTCTGTCCAGACGAGATGGAGCATGACCAAGGCCTTTGGGGGATTCGTGGAGCCTTGCGGTTACGTTGATCCTGATTCGATCCACGTGTATTTCAGCACGGGCGAGATCACCGTCGAGCAGTTTGCCGGGTGGTCGTTCGTCAGTCCGAACCAGATTGTGTTCGATGCGGCGGTTCCGGTCGGCGTGGTCGTACGGGCCGACTACTGCTGGTATTATCGGGTGCGGTTCGGCGAGGACTCCCAAGACTACAGCCAGTTCATGTACCAGCTTTGGGAGCTGAATGCCTTAACCCTTCAGTCCGTCAAACCGTGAAGAGCGCTACGCCAGAACTTGTTGCGCTGCTTGCATCGTCACGCCAGTTCGCCTGCACAGACCTGTTCACCATCGTGCGCCAAAACGGCGATACGCTCCGCTACAGTTCGGCGGACGTGCCGGTCTACTGGGAAGAAAACATGTTCACCTGCTACGGCTTGCAGATTTACGGGCTGCGGTACAGGCTGGTGACCGGCCTGGAGGCAGACGAGCAAACGCTCACCATCGCCGGTGAACGAACGCAGACGCTCGTCGGGATGCCGTTCCTCGACGCCATTCAGTCCGGAGTGCTCGACGGGGCCAGGATCAAGCGGGAACGTGCATATTTCGACGGGTGGGGTGTCGGCGTCCAGGACATGCTTCGGCCCGTCGGGTGCCTCACCGTGTTTTCCGGCTTTGTGTCCAGCGTTGACGCCGTGACCCGGACGTCGGCAGACCTTCGTGTCAAGAGCAACCTGGCGCTGCTCGACGTCACTATGCCCCGGAACTCATGGCAGGCGTCGTGCATTCACACGCTGTTCGACAGCGGTTGCGGCCTGAATAAGCTGGCACATTCCAGAAACGGTTCGGCCGAGGCCGGTTCGACAGACGTTGTGGTGAACTGGTCCGGAGCTGCGGCGGCTTACTACTGGAACGGGACGTTTGCCGTCACCAGCGGAGCAAACGCCGGGCTGGGCCGTTCAATCAAGAACTCCAACGGCACACAGCTGCTTTTGTCGTATCCCTTGCCGAACGCAATGGCCGAGGGCGACTTGTTCGTGGTTTGTCCCGGTTGCGACCATACCGCATACACCTGCGAGACCAGGTTCGGCAACAAGTCCAACTATCGCGGATATCCGTACATCCCGACAGCGGAGATCGCACTATGATTGACCGGATCATCAATGTGGCGAAGAGCTGGCTGAACACGCCGTATCACCACGAGGGTAACGTTAAGGGAGCGGGGGTGGATTGCGCCATGCTCCTCGTCGAAGTGTATGCCGAAGCGGGTGCCATGGGCTGGATCGAGCCGCGGCCGTACTCGAAGCAGTGGATGCTGCATCGTTCGCAGGAACAGTACCTGGCGTGGGTCATCCAGTACGCCGACGAGGTTCCCGACCATCGCCCCGGCGATTTGGTGCTCATGCGCTACGGCAGGACGTTGTCGCACTCGGCCATCGTCATCGACGGCACCAGGGTCATCCATGCGTACGCCCGTGAAAATTGTGTTACGTGGGGTGACCTGACGCAAGAACCGTTCATGGGGCGTGAGCTGCATTTTTACCGGATTCGGTCAACCGTTAACGAGGGCTGAGACAATGGCAGGTCTTTTTCTCGGCGGCAGCAGCACGGTCAACGTTGGGACGAGGTACAATGGCCTCGGCCTGCAATCGTCGCAGCAGGGGCTTCCGGTGCCGATCATTTACGGGACGGTGAAGACCGCAGGAAACCTGATCTGGTACGGCGATTTCAAAAGCCAGGAGCACCGCGAGCACACCGGCGGAAAAGGCGGCGGCGGAACGACCGTGGTGAGCTACACCTACACGTGTGCCGTGGCCATCGGCATTGGCGAGGGCGTTGTGGGCGGTTACGGAACGGTATGGCAGACGAGCGGCACGACGAGCGTTTCGGCACTGAATCTGAGCGCCTTTTACGGCGCGGAGGATCAAGGCGCATGGAGCTACCTGACGACCCATCATCCCGACCAGGCGCTCAATTACCCGAGCACCGCGTACTTGGCGTCCGGCTCGTTTGATCTTGGTAGTTACAATGCCTTGCCGCAGATGTGGTTCAAGGTTTCGGGCCTCTTGAACGGTACGGGTGTCATCGGTGACGCTGCCGACCCGGCGTTGATGATCAAGGATTTCCTGACCAATAGCCGGTACGGGTGCAATTTTTCGGCGGACTTCATCGACGACGATTCCTTGCTGACGGCCCCGAACAGTTACGCGAGGTATTGTGGCGTGAACGGCATCGCCTTTGCGGCCATCATCAACGAGCGGAAGCAGGCCCGCGAGTATGTGTCTGAATGGCTGGAGGCTACCAACACGGCGCCGTTCTGGAGCGGCGACAAGCTCAAGTTCGTCCCGTTCGGCGACAAGCCGATGACCGGCCACACCTACGCCTACGATCCGGAGCTGATTATTCGGTATGAGCTGACGGAGGAGGATATCCTGCATGAGGAAGGGGAGGAACCGATAGAGGTTACTCGCGCCGACCCGTACGACTGTTACAACCATGTCAAGTTGCAGGTGCGTGACCAGAACAACGAGTACAATACGGCGGTCTGCGAGGTGAAAGACCAGGCGAGCATCGAGTTGATAGGCCTGCGTACACGCGACCAGCTCAGCGCCGAGTTCATTCCGTCGCCGACCGCCGGAATGATGGCGGCGGAGTTGATCAAGAACCGGGGGCTGTACATCCGTAACCAGTACCGGTTCAGGTTGTCGTGGGAGTACGCCTTGCTGGAGCCGATGGACCTAGTTTCGCTGACGCTGGAAGATCTCGGCCTGAACGGCAAGCCGGTTCGCGTCATGGAGATCAATGAGGACAGCGTCGGGCGGTTGGAGATCTTGGCCGAGGAGTTTCTGGAGGGGTCGCAGTGGTCGGTGCAGTACCCACCGCAAGGTGGCACCGGCTACGTCGGCAATATCATGGTTGATCCAGGTGATGTCAACGCGCCGGTCATTTTCGAGCCGTTGTCGGCCCAACTCGGCTCAACCAATCCGCAGGTATGGATCGCCGTCACCGGCAACACAAGCACGTGGGGCGGGAGCCGTTTGTGGATCTCGACCGATGGAGGTGACAACTATTCGGTCGCAGGCATTGCCGAGTCCGGAGGAATCACGGGTGTGCTCACGGCTGGCTTGGCCGCAGGCGGATCCACGCTTTCGGTTGACCTGGGCGAATGTGGCGGCGTGCTGGCCAGCGTGACCGCCGACGAGGCGGCTCTTGGGCGGACGGCCATGGTGATTGGCGGCGAGGTGCTGGCCTACACCACGGCGACGATGACCGGTCCGAGCCGCTATAATCTGACGGGCTTGGTGCGCGGGCTTTACAGCACGGCCGTTGCTGCACATTCGACGGGAGCCAAACTCGGGTACCTCGCCTCGACCGTTTACCGGTACACCATCCCGAACCCCAGCTATTACGGGACGACCGTCAAGCTGAAGTTCACCAGCTACAATATCTATGGCGCGGCCCAGCAAGGCCTTGACACGGTTACGGAATACTCCTACACGATCACCGGCGTGGGTGGCGGCGGAGGCGAATACGCGCAGACGTTGGTCACGGGCGTCAACCAGAACGCCGCCTTGTCGTATTCGACTTCCGCATACGCATCGAAGGGCAACGGCTTCCTGATCGGCAGCAGGGAGGTGACAATCAAATCGGTTTCCGTGTTCATCGATGCCGATGCTTCGGCAAAATACAAGTGCGTCGTGGCGTCCGTCAACAAGAGCGGCACAAGTGCTCCCATTACGGCGATTCTTGGTACGAGTGACGAGACGGCCATGAGCAGCACGACAGCGGGGGCGAAGACCTTCCACTTTTCATCAGGTGTAGGCGTCGCAGCTGGAATCTGCGTGGCGGTCATCATTGTCCGGGTGGACGGAACGTCGACCTCCATCTGTAAGGTGTCTTACCCTGGCGCTGTTGACCAAGGGCTGACGAGCGGCGACGACTTCACGTATTCCTTCTGCATCAGGGCGGCGGACAAAGACCCGGCAGTTGGCGAGGAGGTTTACTATGCGAACACCAGCGCCGTCGCCATGGGGATATTGTATCTGACATGAGGATCGGAGGCGTTTTGTCCGTAAAACTCCTTCCCGGTATCGGTAATGTTGCTGAAAAGGTTTCGCAACGATACTTCCTCCGTCATGAATGTTGTACACAGGATTCTTGAAAATCCGATCGGGCAGTACGTCGGCTATGGGGTGGTGTCGGGAACATCCATGATCATGCTGGCAGCTCAAGATACCGCGATCAGGATCGACCCGTTAGGGGTACTCTCCATCATCCCGTCGTGGGCCATTACGGTGGGGTGGATCATCTCGACCATTGCGTTGACGATCAGTACGCTGGCCGTGGCATACAAGCGCATTATGGAAGGCAAGGCGGCCGTTATGATCGAAGCTTGCACTCGTGATGAGTGTCCTTATCGAGTACACTGGCAGGCGTCGCGGCATAAAGAGCGGCAGGAGGAACTGTGATAAGGCCTCTGACCGTCATACTTGACGCCGGGCACGGAGAGGAGACGCCGGGCAAACGATCCCCGGTCTGGCCTGGAGGGATGCGGTTGTATGAGTGGGAGTTCAACCGCTCAGTCGTCGCTCGCATCGTCAAAAGGCTCACGAAAGAGGGGATGGTTGCGGTCACCCTTGTGCCTGACCGCCATGACGTGAGCCTCGGCGAGCGCATCCGGAGATGCAACAAGGAGATTATCCCGACGGCTAACCGTCAGGGCGACCAGTGCATACTGGTTTCCGTCCATGCCAATGCGGGTGGCGGGACCGGGTTTGAGGTCTATACTTCGCCCGGCAAGACGCGCAGTGACGATCTGGCCGAGATGATGCTGGCGAGTGCCGAGGTTATTCTCCCCCTCTTCGCCAAGCGGAAGGATTTTTCAGACGGCGATGGTGACAAGGAGGCCCGGTTCTATATGCTGACGCAGAGCATGTGTCCGGCAATTTTGACCGAGAACCTGTTCATGGACCGGTTCAAGCCGGACTGCGAGTTCATTATGAGCGACGTTGGGAGAGACGTGATCGCCGAGATGCACGTTGAAGCCATCAAGTCATATGCCCGGAAATATGCCGGATACGAAGGCTAAATGCGAAAACAAACGCTAACAACCCCAAAAAAAGGAGAATTACATGGATTGGATCATTGAAAGGGCCAAAGAGCCCAGCACGATCAGAGGCCTCATCATCCTGGCCGGAGCTGCCGGCCTGAATGTCGCGCCGAACCTGTCGAACGCCATCATTGTGACGTTCGGCGCGCTTGCCGGTCTGTTTGAAATCATCAGGAAGGAGGCAAAATAGCCGGCTGAACATCGTCGATTCGGCATCGGGCCGGGACCCTATCCCGTGGTTTCGGCCCGATCGCGTTTTTTTAGGGAAAATGCAACCCCCTCTGGATGGTGAAAGTTGGTCTGTGTTCTGGTTATCGCGATAATCACACCCTTTTTGTTTTGATAATAGTAACATAAAGGTTACTATTATTTATGGATAAACAGGTCGAAGTTATTGAAGCCCTCGATGTTCATGGGAATAGCCCATATCAAGAGTGGTTTGACTCACTTGATGCAGTAACTGCTGCAAGAGTGACGGTTTACGTAGAGCGCGTAATTCAGGGCAACCATTCCAATGTAGCCCCGATAGGCGCCGGGTTATCTGAGATAAAGATGGACTTTGGCCCCGGGCATCGGGTTTACTTTGGCACGCGTGGCAAATACTTGATGATTCTTTTGGGCGGAAGTGGTAAAAATGGGCAGAGTAAGGCGATCGCAAATGCGAAGCGATTATGGAAAGAGTACATGGCGACTGATACGGTGTCGCGTAAATCCAAATAATGGAGACAATAATGGCATTAACGAGATCATATAGGGACACGATAAAGACTCGGGTCGAACGAGACCCCGAGTTTAGGGCAGCATTGTTTGAAGAAGCAATGTCTGCTTTCCTGAATGGCGAAACCGGAGTCGGCAAAGCACTGTTGAAGGATTTGGTCCATTCAACCATTGGATTTGAAGGGTTAGCACATGAACTCAATAAGTCCAGCAAGAGTCTTCACCGGATGCTTGCGCCATCTGGCAATCCTACGATTGGCAATTTCTTTCAGATGATTGGCGCTATCAAGCGCACAGGAGATCTGGACTTGACCTTGAAATCTTCTCCACATAAGCGAGACAAGGTTCACTGATCAGTAGGATTTTCAAACCCTCACAACGGTCCTCTTTGGCGTATAGTCATATCCTCAAGAAGGTCGCCGGTTACTCCCGTTTCCGACGACCGATTTCCACAGACCCTGCGGATTCGCTCCGTGGAGTCTGTTTATTCTCTTGATTTTTCTATCTTTGAACATCAAAACAATTAATCTAGAAGCGTGGCTGGAAATTGGCGATTGGGGTAGTTTTTAGGGTAAGTATTTAGAGGGCGACTGAAGATGTTTGTGTGGGCTTGTTTTTCGACTCCCTCTCTGTCCACCAGGTCCCCGGTTTCTGTCTGCAAGGCCCCTTGCAAGTCCGCTCGACCCCTTTCTTTCCCTTCTTCTGCCCGTTGCAAGACCGTTCATGTGACAATTCCCATGAACCATTTTTCCCCAGCTTCATGGACATAACGACCGATTCGGCCCAGGAGGTCTGGCACAGGCTCGACGATCCCGGTTCCTACGAATGGTGGTATTTCGATGCAGAGGACGAGCGCCAGGGCATCTCACTGGTTTTCATCTGGTTCGACGGTTTCCCGTTTTCCCCTTTCTACATGCGCCATTACGACCAATGGCGTTCCCGGCGCCGCGGGGAGTCGCCCCGGCCGGGGCATTATGCCGGCTTCAGCTTCCAGATGTACGAGAACGGGCGCGAGGTGGTCAATTTCATCCGCGAGGGGCAGGATGCCGAGTTCGGGTGCGGCCCCTCGGGGGTCGGCGTCCGTTTCGGGAACAACCGTTTCGAGTACGACGGCCCGACGGACATGTTCCTGCTTTCAGTCGATTTCGAGTTTCCCGCTAGAGGGAAGCGGGTGAAGGGTTCCTTTACCTTCAGGCCGCGCCATCGTTTCGACTACCGCCGCAGGCACAACGGCGTCGAGTCGGGGGCGCATCGCCACCAGTGGCTGCTCAGCGTGCCGAAGGCCGACGTTGAGGGGGAGCTTGTCATCGACGGCCATCCCACGGGCGGCCGCTCTTCGATCAGGTTCGACGGCCGCGGTTACCACGACCACAACCTCGGAACCATGCCGATGCATGAATATTACGGCCGGTGGTACTGGGGACGTGTCTTTGCGGGACGCTACGACCTTGTCTATTATGTCGTCTTTTTCAGGGACCCGGGAATCACTCCCCTGGCCGTGGCGCTGGTCAACGACAACGAGACCGGCCGGCAGCATATTCTGGATCAGCTCTCCTTCAGGGAGGAACAGATGGCGAAAGGGGTGTTCGCGCCATTTCACGGACGTGAGCTCCGTTTTGCGGCCGAGGGGTTCAGCCTGGAGGTCAGCCATCGACGGGTGCTTGACGCGGGTCCCTTCTATCTTCGCTTTTCCTCGAACTATTCCCTGAGGCTTGACGGTGAGGACGTCGATGCGGCGGAAGGTATTTCAGAATTCCTCAACCCGGCGGCGTTACGCTCCCCGGTCATGAGGTTTTTCACCTCCAGCAGGGTCTTGCGGGACGGGGAGACGTCAGCCATGTACCGGTACTACAATTTTTTCAAGCACCAATTTGATTGGTTAAATAGGAAAAAGTTGTAATTTAAAAGTCGTTTTTTATAATCGGAAAATACCCGGGAATTGTTGCGTCAAACGCGCGACTGCCGGCTGATACCGTTGTCTTCTTGATGTTCAAACAACCCAAGTCATAAAAAAGGAGATAGACCATAATGGCACAAACTGGTAATTTCAAGAGCCCGGCAAGGATGGGCACGCTGGGTGACGGTGCTGAAGTCTCTTCATCCGGGACCGTCCCGGGCGGCAAGCCCAGGGAAGCCGGCCTGAAAGGCGTCGATTTCGAACGCCGGGGCTTTCTGCACAAGGTCGTCGGCGGCGTCGGTGCCGTCGTGGCAGCCAGTGCTCTCTACCCGGTCGTCAAGTTCATCATCCCTCCCACAAAAGAGGTGAAGCAGGTGAACGAGCTGACCGCCGGCAAAGCTTCCGAGGTTCCGGACGGCACGGCAAAGATCTACCAGTTCAACGAGGACAAGGTCATCGTGGTCAACAAGGGCGGCTCCCTGACGGCTGTCAGCGCGATCTGCACCCATCTCGGCTGCCTGGTGCACTGGGAGAATGCCGCGGGCGAACTCGCCTGCCCCTGCCACGGCGCCAAGTACAAGCAGACCGGCGAGATCATCTCCGGCCCTCAGCCAAAGGCGCTGAAGCAGTACAAGGCCAAGATCGAAGGTGACAGCATCATCATCTCCAAAGCTTAAGCATCAATACCTGAAAATCAAGGGAGTCAAGACATATGGCTGAAAATACCCAGAACCCGGCCGCAGGCAACCAGCCTGCCAAGCCGAAGCCGGCGGCCCCGGGCGCACCGAAGCCCGCCGCTCCGGCAGCTGCAAAACCCGCAGCCCCTGCCGCCGCCAAACCTCAGGCACCGAAAGCCGAAGCCGCCCCTTCGGGCGTGTACAAGCCTCCGGTAGAACGCGCGGAAGCGAACCCCTACAAGGACTCGAAAGTCGGGGTCGTCGCCTCGTGGCTCCAGGAGCGCTTCTACGTGGTCATGCCGATCCTCGATTACCTGAAGAAGAAAGAGGTGCCCCGCCACCGTCTCTCCTTCTGGTACTACTTCGGCGGCCTCGGGCTCTTCTTCTTCATGATCCAGATCGTCACCGGCCTGCTGCTTCTCCAGTACTACAAGCCTACCGGCGCAGAGGCATTCTCCTCCTTCGTCTTCATCCAGAAAGAGATCCCGTTCGGCTGGCTCATCCGCCAGGTCCATGCCTGGAGCGCCAACCTCATGATCATGATGCTGTTCATCCACATGTTCAGCACCTTCTTCATGAAGTCCTACCGGAAGCCCCGTGAACTCATGTGGGTCAGCGGCTTCATCCTGCTCGCCCTCAGCCTCGGTTTCGGCTTCACCGGCTACCTCCTGCCCTGGAACGAGCTGGCATTCTTCGCCACCCAGGTGGGTACCGAGGTTCCGAAAGTGGCCCCCGGCGGCGCCTTCATGGTCGACATCCTTCGCGGTGGCACCGACGTCAGCCCCGAGACCCTTACCCGCATGTTCTCTCTGCACGTGGTGCTGCTTCCCGGCCTGGTCCTCCTTGTCCTGACCGCGCATCTCACCCTGGTGCAGATCCTCGGCACCTCGGCCCCGATCGGCTACAAGGAAGCCGGCCTCATCAAGGGCTACGACAAGTTCTTCCCGACCTTCCTCGCAAAGGACGGCATCGGCTGGATGATCGGCTTTGCCCTTCTGGTCTACCTGGCCGTGATGTTCCCCTGGGGCATCGGCGTGAAGGCGGATCCGCTGACCCCGGCCCCGGTCGGCATCAAGCCGGAGTGGTACTTCTGGGCACAGTTCCAGCTCCTGAAGGACTTCAAGTTCGAGGGCGGCGAACTGATCGCCATCGTGCTGTTCACCATCGGCGCCGTGGCCTGGCTGCTCGTGCCGTTCTTCGACCGTCAGGCTTCGCGTGAGCAGAAGAGCCCGATCTTCACGATCTTCGGCCTCCTCGTGCTGGCGTTCCTTCTGATCAACACCTACAGGGTCTACCTCGAGTACGGCTGGTAAGGCGTCGTCCGATATGTCAGTCAAAAAGCCCGGGGTTTCCCGGGCTTTTTGCGTTGAGCGATGAGGCGGCAAGGTTCGACGGCAGCCGCCGGCAGGTGGTTACCCCCCCTTCAGCAGGGCCTGCATTTCGTAGCCGCTGAGGAATGCCGCAGCGTCGAGCTGCTCGAGGGCCTCAAGCCATGCCTTCAGGGCCGTGTCGCCCGAGGGGGCCTTCGTGCCCGGCGTTACGGCAGGGGAATAGCGCAGCTGCGCATGAAGCCAGAGCCAGGAGAGCATGAGGATGAATCGGTGCTCCCTGAACCAGGTCCTGTCGTGGAGATGCTGGAACTGCATGAATGACATGAAGTGCGGGTCGCGCGATTCGAAAAGCGTGGCAATGCCCGAGGTCAGTATCGATCCGGGCGTGGCGGCCTCGCCCGGGCGCTTCGGGAGGAGAATGCAGGCGAAGAGATCGACCTGTTCCTGGCCTGCGAGCGGAAAGCCTTCGGCTCCGCTCCATGCGGGAGCCAGCGAAGCCCCGAGCAGCCAGTCGTCGATGACCTGGCGTTCCAGGAGGCCGTTATGGCCCAGCATCTCCTGGATGCACTCCAGCAGCAGCAGGTCCCTGAGGGAGCGCCGGAATGGCTGTCCGTCGTCGATGCCGATACCGAGCGCCGCCTTCAGGCGCTTTTCCCCGGAAAGCTTCGTCAGGCGGCCCGAGAGCTGCAAAGCGGCAAGGTAGCGTTCCGATGCCGAACGGGCGATGCCGGGAGGAAGCTCGAGAGGGCGCTCCATGATCTGTTCGAACTGAGCCGAAACATCAGAGAGCACCTGCTCGCAATGCAGCCCGAAACCGTTCGCTTCAATGCGGTCGGCTTCCGGTTTCCCTGTAGAGGCGCCTGTCGGCGTCGCGAGTCCTGCCGTGACGATCAGATGCACAGGCCTGAGGCTCATGGAGAGGGCCTCGAGCTCGATGGAGCCCACACCGCGGCCGTCGAGTTCATGGCAGATCCGGTCGTAGGGTTTCAGCCTCGAGGGGCGGACCACCCTGAAGTCGAGGAAGACGTTGTACCTGTAGCCCTCGAGGAAGACCCGGAGCCCATCGTTGCGCAACTGCCGGCAGTTGCGGATGAACTCGAGCCCGCTGGCGTGGTCCCGGAACACGACATAGGCGTCGTGGTCGTCGGGCAGCGCCAGGGCGTCGGCCAGCACGGCCTGCCGCATCGATCCTTCGGAGAGATAGGCGGCGGAAATCCGTATCCATCCCTCTGCCGATTCGTACCGGTTGTTGTACAGGACCAGGGCCCGCTCTTCACCGAGCCGGTTGGAGTAGGCGAAGACGTGCTCGTTGACGCTGCCGTCGGGTCCGTAGAGGTCGAAAAGGAAGAAATTGCCTACCTCCGCGAACAGGCGGCGGCGCTTCATGATAGGGAAGATCTCGCGGTAGTGCCGGCCGACCAGCTCTCCGTCGGGCTGTTCGTCGTAATAGGCGCGGGCATACTCCATCCCGTACTTTTCGGTCAGCCCCTCGACCTGTCCGTGACCGATCATCGGCAGGCCGGGCAGGGTGAGCATCATGATGCAGACCCCGATATACTTGTCCCCCTTGCCGAACTGGGCGATGGCGGTGTCCTCGTCGGGGTTGTTCATGAAGTTGACGTACCTCTTCAGGATCTCCGCATCGAACTCGAGCGTCTTCTTGATGAGCTGCCGGTAGCTGGCGTTGTCCTCCTTCTTGAGCATGTGCATGAATGCGCTGTTGTAGACGCGGTGCATGCCGAGGGTGCGGACGAAGTAGCCTTCGAGCATCCAGAACGCCTCGGCCAGGAGCAGGGTGTCCGGAACCTCCTGCTTCACGCGGTCGACCACTTCACGCCAGAACTCTTCAGGAATGGCCGCCTCGAAATCAGCCATGCTCATGGAGAATGCGCCGCGCGAGGGTACTCCCGGCGCGTGGCCGTGCAGCGGGTACCAGAGCCGCTGGATATGCATCTTGGCAAGCACCATCGCCGCGTCGAACCTGATGACGGGGAACATCCTCGCCACGTGCAGGATCTGCTGGATGACCGCTTCCCGCACCTCCGGATCGAGGAAGTTCAGCTGGGCGGTATCGTTCCATGGCATGTTGGTGCCGTCGTTGCCATGGTAGATGTACCGGGTGTCTCCGGTGAGGTGATCGACCCGCTTGAAGGTGACGGCCGCATCCGTCCGGTTCCAGTACCCGTCTTCGATATGGATGCCGTAGCGGCTGTCCGCACTGAGGTTCGGGCCGTTGTAGGTGTAGTTTGGATAGGGCGGCTCATGCGTTCCGAGGAACCAGCCGGGCTTCTGGCGGACCAGTTCCGAGTCGATCCCCGTGTGGTTCGGCACCATGTCGCTGGCAAGGCGGATGCCCCGCTGCATCGTGCGGTTCCTCAGGTCGACATACCCTTCGTGTCCTCCGATCTCCCCGGCGATCTCATAACTTTCGAGCGCGTAGGCGGATGCCTTGGCTTCGGGGTTTCCCTGGATGCGCTTGATCATCTGCGAGGCATGGCTCCTTTCCCAGAGCCCGATGAGCCAGAGCGCCGTGAAGCCCCGTTCGGCCAGGAGGTCGAGTTCCTTGTCGGGGATGTCCTGCAGACGCCGCACCGGGTAGCCGTACTGGCGGCTGAGCTGGTCGAGCCAGACGTAGGTGCTCTTGGCGATCATTACCACCTCGGGCATCCATGAGGAGTCGTGGGAGTAGCGGGCCGGGGCGTCCCCGAGGCTTGAAAAGGAGGGGACGTGGGCCTCCTTTTCGTACATCCCGCCATGTTTCATGCCGCCGCCTTCGGCCAGCTTTTCGAAGAAGAGGTACCGGTCTTCGTCCTCGATGAGGACGATGGCATCTTCGAGGAGGCCCCACCACGGCGAGTCCTCGAGCAGCTCCGACCAGTGCAGCCGGATGTACCTGAGCTGGTCGAGGAGCGAGCCGGGCGCATGACGCATCGGCATGGTGAGGAGGTCGGCAAGGTCGTCGTCGCCCGGCCCGACCGGGCCGGCGGCCTCCATGGCGCGGCGCATGGCAGAGATCAGGTGCGGATAGGTGCGGCTCTTTCGGAGCTCGCTGTCGGAGATGAGCTCCTCGAACTGCTCGAGCGCAGGGTTCTGGTTGTTCAGCCAGACCAGGTAAGACTCTTCGACCGCATCCACGAGTTTCGGGGCGGCGTTCAGGTACTCTGCCGGGGTCCTGCCGGTCCTGTACAGTTCGTGGGGCGGGAACTGCCCGAGGAAAACATTCAGGTACTCTTTCGTGTGCCACAGCGAAGTCTCCTGTTCCACGAAGGAGAGCGCCGACGCAGAGAGCCCTGAGGCCTTCATCATGAGGTGGTGAAACAGTTCGTGGAGCAGTTTCATCCCGTGGAACTGGGCAGGGAGCAGTGGCTTCGCTTCGTCGCCCTTGAGCAGCTGGAGGCGGCGGTTGATCGATTCGGTCAGCTCTTCGGCCTGTCTCAGTGCTTTCCGCCTGTCGGTCGGGAGCGAGAGTGCCTCAGGATCGGCAAGATGGAACAGGTCCCTGGCTTCACGGTTGATATAGAAGTGCTCTTTCGTCGGGTTGTTGGTATCGGTGCTCATGGCAGCATTGCATGCTCAGGATATTTCGAAGAAGGCCGGTGGTTCGGGAAGATCCCTTGCAGCGTCCAAAACCAAACTTACGCAATAATATCCACGGGTGAAACCGCAAACCATCCTGTCGTTCCGATCTGACGTACTTCCATCTCATTCTGAGACGATCATGGTCATGGGCTGTAAACGGGGAGTTCCGGGCGTTCCGACAATGTCGGTGCGTATCCCCAATACTGATGCAGGTTTCCGCTCGTCCCCCTGCCCGGAGAATATTAAATGGCACGGGGTTTGATGCATCAATCGGGAATCACCGCTTTTCCCTGTCGCCATTCTCCGGTACGGGCAGGCAGGCCGAAAGGCTCAAACGTCGGAACCCCGGATGCAACAGATGACGCCTGAACTCATAATCGCCATAGAGGTCTGCCTGAAGGCAGGAAAATTCTTACACGGGAGAGGTTCCAGCTACCTGGAGGCCAGAGGGGAGGGGAATGGCTCGCCCAAGGAGCTGTTTTGCGGGATAGAGGCATTCCGGCAGATCGTACAGAGCCTTTCCGTGACCGGATTGCCGGTCATTGGCCCCTACAGCGAACCGGTGCCTTTCCAGGTCCGGGCCGGTTGGCGACGCTTCTGGCTTGTTTCACCGGTTTACGGCGAGGCTTCGGTGGAACTCACGGTGGCCGTCGCCCTTATCGAAGGCCATGAACCGGTACTGGGCGTCGTCTATGCGCCGGTAACCGACGAACTCTATTGCGCTTGCAGGGACAGCGGGGCATACCGGGTCCGTTGTGCAAGCAATTCGTTTGCCGAAGCGGTGAAGCTTTTCCGTCATCCTGCAACGAGATCCGGGCAGGCATCGGGACCTGTGCGTCTCCTGGTCGGCGGCCGCCGGCCGGACGAACGTTTGCTTGCCTGCATCGAGGACCTCCGGAGGGAGTATCCCGATATCCATCTTGTCCAGAGGGGGGACGGGATGAGTTTCTGCCTTGTCGCGGCAGGGGAAGCCGACCTCTTCCCGAGGTTAGAGGCGACGTGCGAATGGGAGACGGCCGCAGGGCATGCCATCCTCAAAGCCGCAGGCAGGAACCTTTTCGACCTCAGCAGCGGATGCGAACTGACTTATAACAAGCCCGAGATGGTCAATCCTCGGTGCATCGCCCGCTGAGACAGGGGTGTCGTTGGACAAGGTCCGGGTGTGGTGAAATACCGTTATTTTTTGTGTATAATTATAACCGTGTTTCAGAAACACGACGTCGGGTCAGGCACTTCCGGCGTCGACCGAACGAAAGTCACGCACCTATGAAAGGCATCATTCTGGCAGGGGGCTCCGGAACCAGGCTCTATCCGGTGACTCGAGGCATCTCGAAGCAGCTGCTTCCCGTCTACGACAAGCCGATGATCTACTATCCGCTGACCACCCTGATGCTTGCCGGGATCCGCGACATCCTGGTGATCACGACACCGGAGGACCAGCCCTCGTTCGTCAAGCTGCTCGGTGACGGCAGCGACTGGGGAATCTCGCTCAGCTACGCGGTCCAGCCCTCTCCGGACGGACTTGCCCAGGCGTTCATCATCGGCAGGGAGTTCATCGGCGGTGACGATGTCTGCCTGGTGCTCGGAGACAACATCTTTTTCGGTTACGGTTTCAGCGCCATGCTCAGGAGTGCCGTCATGAGCGTGACCACCGAAAAGAACGCCGTGGTGTTCGGCTACTATGTCAGCGACCCGGAGCGGTACGGGGTCGTCGAATTCGACCGGGATGGACGGGTGCTGTCGATCGTCGAGAAGCCGGAGAAGCCGAAATCGAACTATGCCGTGGTAGGCCTCTATTTCTATCCGAACGATGTGGTCGATGTCGCTTCGACCATCCGGCCGTCTCCCCGGGGGGAGCTTGAGATCACCACGGTCAACGAGGTATACCTCAAGCGCGGCGAACTCTGCTGTTCGATCATGGGCAGGGGTTTCGCCTGGCTCGATACGGGGACCCACGACTCATTCCAGCAGGCCGGCAGTTTTATCGAAACCGTCGAGAAGCGTCAGGGGCTCAAGATCGCCTGCCCCGAGGAGATCGCCTGGCGGAGTGGCTGGATCGGCGACGATGAGCTCGACAGGCTTTCGGTACCGCTGCTCAAGAACCAGTACGGGGAGTACCTGAGAAAACTCCTGTCCCACGGCAGGGACGACGTCACGGTCTGAAACCCCTCACGGCCTCTGGCCTTTTTTTATCAACCTGACCGTGCAGTATGAAGCTCATTCCGACCGCAATTCCCGAAGTCCTTCTGTTCGAGCCCCGAGTGTTCGGGGATGAGCGCGGCTATTTCTTCGAGTCTTTCCGCCTCGATATCTTCGAGCGGCATGCCGGCAGCAGAGAGTTCGTACAGGACAACGAGTCGTTTTCACGTCACGGCGTGCTTCGCGGCCTGCACTTCCAGAAGCCGCCGCACACGCAGGGCAAGCTCGTCCGCGTAATCAGCGGCAGCGTGCTCGATGTGGCGGTCGACATCCGCAAAGGGTCGCCGACCTTCGGCCGGCACGTCTCGGAGGTGCTGAGCTCCGCAAACCACCGAATGATGTGGGTGCCGCCCGGTTTCGCGCACGGCTTCTCCGTGTTGAGCGATACCGCGGTCTTCACCTACAAGTGCGACGCCTATTACGCCCCGGAACACGAGGCGGGAATCGCCTGGAACGATCCCGATATCGGCATCGACTGGCAGCTCGCGCCTGAGGATGTCAGCCTCTCCCCGAAGGACACCATCAATCCGCTGCTGCGCGAATTCGGCGGGATCGATGTCCCGTTTTGATGCGCCTGCCAATACCGACGCAGAACCAATGCCTACTCGTCACTTCCCAATCGTCACTCGTCACTGCCCATGAACATTCTCGTTACCGGAAGCCGGGGTCAGCTGGGTTCAGAGCTGCAGGAACTGCAGGTAAACGCAGCTTCGCACTGCTTTTATTTCACCGACCTGCCCGAGTTCGACATCACCTCGGCCGGGGCTGCTGAAAGCTTCTGCCGCGAGCACGGGATAGGAGCCATCGTGAACTGTGCGGCGTATACGGCCGTGGACAGGGCCGAAACCGATGTCGCGAAAGCCTTCACGGTCAACCGGGACGGCGCAGCCGTGCTTGCCGGAGCGGCAAGGGCCTGCGGTGCGCTTCTGGTGCACGTTTCGACCGATTACATCTTCGACGGGCTCGCCTGCCGTCCGTACCGTGAGGATGACCCGGCCAGCCCCTGCGGGGTGTACGGCCAGTCGAAGTGGGAGGGGGAGGAGGCGATCCGCCGGATCGGGGCTTCCCATATGATCATCCGCACCTCGTGGCTCTATTCGGACTATGGGCAGAACTTCGTGAAGACCATGCTCCGGCTCGGACGCGAACGCGAATCGATAGGGGTGGTGTTCGACCAGGTGGGCACCCCCACCTGGGCCCGCGACCTGGCTTCCGCCATCGTCGCCATCCTCGAAAGGTTCGATCCCACCAGGCAGTACGCCGAAACCTACCACTACTCCAACGAAGGGGTCTGTTCATGGTACGATTTCTCGAAGGCGGTCATGTCGGCAGCCGGGCTCACCTGCCGGGTCAGGCCCATCGAAACCGCCGACTACCCGACCCCCGCCAGGCGGCCCCATTTCAGCGTGCTGAACAAAAGGAAGATCCGTGAGGCCTGGGGCCTCGACATCCCGCACTGGCACGAGTCGCTATTGAGGATGCTCGATTCCGTGACACGTGACACGTGACGGTCGAATGGGTCTTATGGGTCGTATGGGTCCCATCAAAGAGAGCAAGAAAAGCTTGATATTCTGAATAATTATCAATTGTCAATTATCAATTGTCAATCAACATGCACATTCTCGTCACGGGCGGCGCGGGCTTCATCGGCTCGCACCTCGTCAGGCACCTCCTGACGGTGCATCCCTCGTATACCGTCACCAACCTCGACAAGCTCACCTATGCGGGCAACCTCGCCAACCTGAGGGATGTCGAGGCGATGCCGAACTACCGGTTCGTAAAGGGCGACATCACCGATGCCGCTTTTCTTGAGGGGCTGTTCACCGAAAACCGTTTCGACGGGGTCATCCACCTCGCCGCGGAGTCGCATGTCGACCGCTCGATCTCCAGCCCGGTCGAGTTCGTCATGTCGAACGTGCTCGGCACGGTCAACCTTCTGAACGCGGCTCGTGTCGCCTGGGATGGCGCATTCGACGGGAAGCGCTTCTACCACGTCTCGACCGACGAGGTCTACGGTACCCTGGGGCGCGAGGGGATGTTCACCGAGCGGACACCGTACGATCCCCACAGCCCCTATTCGGCATCAAAAGCCTCTTCGGACCACTTCGTCCGGGCCTTCCACGACACCTACGGCCTGCCCGTGGTGATCAGCAACTGCTCGAACAACTACGGCCCCTGCCAGTTTCCCGAGAAGCTGATCCCGCTGTTCATCAACAACATCCGCCACAACAAGCCCCTTCCGGTCTACGGCAAGGGGGAGAACGTGCGCGACTGGCTCTGGGTGGTCGACCACGCCAGGGCGATCGACCTGATCTACCATCAGGGGCTCGACGGCGAGACCTACAACATCGGCGGGCACAACGAATGGACCAACATCGACCTCATCCGTCTGCTCTGCGGCATCATGGACCGGAAGCTCGGGCGCGACCCCGGCACTTCGGAGTCCCTGGTCACCTATGTCACCGACCGGGCCGGGCATGACCTGCGCTACGCGATCGACGCCTCCAAGCTTCAGCGCGAGCTGGGCTGGGTACCCTCCCTGACCTTCGAAGAGGGGCTGGAGGAGACCGTGGAGTGGTACCTGTCGAACCAGGAGTGGCTCGATGAGGTGACCTCGGGTGCCTACCAGCACTATTACGAGGAGATGTATGCGGGCAGGTGACGGCCTCCTGCCGGAAGCGATAAGGATTGTCAACGTGTAACCCGATCAGCCATGATCATACCAGTTATTCTCAGCGGGGGTTCCGGCGTCAGGCTCTGGCCCCTTTCCAGGGCGATGTACCCGAAACAGCTGCTCTCCCTGTTCAGCGACCGGACCATGCTGCAGGATACGGCCATGCGCCTGTCCAGCCTCGGCGACGTGGGGCCGCTCATCTGCGTCTGCAACGACGAGCACCGGTTCCTGGTTGCCGAACAGCTCCGCGAGGTCGGTGACGGGGAGGGCGGCTCGACCGTCGTGCTGGAACCCTGCGGCAGGAACACGGCGCCCGCGGCGGCCGTAGCGGCGATGCTGGTCGCCGGGAGCCATCCCGGGGCCCTCATGCTCATCATGCCTGCCGACCATGTCATCGCCGATACGGAGGCTTTCGCCGGGGCGGTCGCCCGGGGGCGGGAATCGGCTGAAAGCGGGGCCCTGGTGACCTTCGGCATCGTCCCGAACGCTCCTGAAACCGGTTACGGCTACATCAGGGTGCCCGAAGGCCGGGGCAAGTGCGACGGGGCCTGCCCGGTTGCGGGCTTCGTCGAGAAACCCGTCCGGGCCAAGGCCGAGGAGTACCTCTCCTCCGGCGATTATTTCTGGAACAGCGGCATCTTCCTCTTCAGCCCGGAGGCCTATCTCGCCGAGCTTGAGATGACGGCACCGGCGATCGTCGAGGCATGCCGGGATGCACTGCAGAAGTCCAGGCGTGACCTCGACTTCCTGCGCCTCGATCCCGAAGCCTTCGGGGCCTGTCCGTCCGATTCGATCGACTACGCCGTGATGGAGAAGACCGGCCGCGCCGTTGTCGTCCCGCTCGATGCCGGCTGGAACGACGTGGGCGCCTGGTCCTCGCTCTGGGATGTCCAGAACCGCGACGACGAAGGCAACGTGAAACGCGGCGACGTGCTGGTCCATGGCGTGCGGAACAGCTACCTGCACTCGACCAGCCGCCTGGTTGCTGCCGTCGGCGTCGAAGACCATGTGATCGTCGAGACGGCCGACGCCGTCCTGGTCGCCTCGAAGGATCGTGTGCAGGAGGTCAAGGCGATCGTCGAGGAGCTGAAGCGCCAGGAGCGCGACGAACCGATGATCCACCGGCGCGTCTACCGCCCGTGGGGCTCCTACGAGACCATCGACGAGGGACAGCGATTCAAGGTAAAACGCATCACCGTCAGGCCGGGCGCATCCCTCTCCCTGCAGATGCACCACCACCGTGCCGAACACTGGATTGTGGTGACCGGTACGGCCCTGGTGACCGTCGGGGACCGGAAGATCAGCCTCGAGGCGAACCAGTCGACCTACATCCCGGTCGGGGCATGCCACCGGCTGGAGAACCAGGGGGACGAGCCGCTCGAGCTGATCGAGGTGCAGTCGGGCGACTACCTCGGCGAGGATGATATCGTAAGGCTCGAGGATGTCTACGGGAGGGCGTGAAATTGGACGTGACGCGTGACGTCATCCCCTTTGAGTTCAGCGAATTATGTGCTACATTGACTTATAGATTTTATACCATACAACCCAAATCAAGGCATCATATGGCAGAAGAAGTCAAGTCTTCAGCACCGGAAAAGGGCGGTGCAGATGTCGTGAAAGGCGATTTCGCGACCATCCTTGTCGGCGTGGGCACCATGCTCGACAACACCCTGACTCCGCTGAGCAAGGTGCTTGCCCAGGCGCTCGATTCCATGACGACCGTCGCCAAGCAGGTACTCGACGGCCTCAACACGTCGCTCGGCCAGAAGAAGTGATCCCTTTACGGCCTCGGGTACCCCCGGGCCGACGGATCGGAATATGAGGCAGGCCTCCTTTCAAGGGGGGCCTGCCTTTCTCTTTTCCGGCCGATTCTCGTATATTCAGTCTTTTCCGGAGCGCCGGAGCGCCGGCCTTTACAAGAATTTCCAGTTTGATTCTGATAGCCATGCCCGATACCTATCCCGAGTTCCCGTCCAATCTTCCCTACAGCGTCATGGAGGCCGAAATCCAGCGGTTCTGGGCTGAGAGCCGGATTTTCCGCAAGAGCCTCGACAAGCATGCGCCCCGGGGCGTCTACTCCTTTTATGAAGGCCCTCCGACGGTCAACGGCAAGCCGGGCGTGCACCATGTCTTCAGCCGCACCATCAAGGACGTCGTCTGCCGCTACAAGGCCATGCAGGGCTACCGGGTCCCGCGCAAGGCGGGATGGGACACCCACGGCCTGCCGGTCGAGATCTCGGTCGAGAAGAAGCTCGGGCTGAAGAACAAGGCGCAGGTCGAGGAGTACGGCGAGGGCGAGTTCAACCGCGAAGCGCGGGAGCTGGTCTACCACCACATCGAGGACAACCGCGAAGGGTGGGGCAAGCTGACCGAACAGATGGGCTACTGGGTCGACATGGACAGCCCCTACATCACCTGCGACAACAACTACATCGAGTCGGTCTGGTGGGCCCTGAAGACCATCTTCGACAAAGGGCTCATCTACAAGGATTACAAGATCGTCCCGCAGGACCCCAAGTCGGAGACGGTGCTCAGCTCGCACGAACTGGCCCTCGGCTACAAGGAGGTGCAGGATCCGAGCGTCTACGTGAAGTTCCGCCTCAAGGGTTCCGAAGGGAGCCTGCTGGTCTGGACCACCACGCCCTGGACGCTCATCTCGAACGTCGCGCTGTCGGTCGGCCCCGACATCGACTACGTCCGCGTGCGCCACGTTGAAACCGGCGAAGTGCTGATCCTCGCGGAATCCCGCCTGCAGGTGCTCACCGAGAAGATCGGCGATGATTCGGCATGGCAGGTCGTCGGCAGGATGAAGGGGAGCGGGCTCGTCGACCTGGAGTACGAACCGCTCTTTTCCTATTTCCGGCCCGAACGCCGCTGCTGGTACGTCACGACGGCCGACTTCGTCTCGACCGGCGACGGCACGGGCATCGTGCACATCGCCCCGGCTTTCGGCGCGGACGACTACGAGCTTGCGAAGAAGTACGACCTGCCGATGCTCCAGCCGGTTGCCCGCAACGGCTGCTTCACGGCCGAGGTGCCCGACTACGAAGGGGTGTTCTTTAAGGACGCCGACAAGCCGATCATGCAGCGCCTCAAGGAGGAGGGCAAGCTCTACCGCAGGGAGACCATCACCCACACCTACCCGTTCTCCTGGCGCTACGACGTGCCGGTGATCTACTACGCCCGCGAATCGTGGTACATCCGCACCACAAGTATCGCCTCGCGCATGGTCGAACTGAACAAAACCATCAACTGGAACCCGCCGGAGATCGGCACCGGCCGGTTCGGCAACTGGCTCGAGGAGAACAAGGACTGGGCCCTGTCGCGCGAGCGGTTCTGGGGTACGCCGCTGCCAGTCTGGGTGGCCGAAGACTTCTCGATCGGCGACGATGCGGCTTCCGGCAAGCTTTTCGCGGTCGGCTCCGTCGAGGAGCTGCGCGAAGGCTTCATCGACATCGACGGCAATGCGGTCATCCTCGGCGACGCGCTCGACCGCGGCCTCGTCGAGCTCGACCTGCACAAGCCCTTCGTCGACCGGGTCTACTTCGTCCGCGACGGCAAACGCTTCAACCGGACTCCCGAGCTCATCGACGTCTGGTTCGACAGCGGCTCCATGCCCTTCGCACAGCTGCACTACCCGTTCGAGAACAGGGAGCTGTTCGATCGTACCTTCCCGGCGGACTTCATCGCCGAAGGGGTCGACCAGACCCGTGGCTGGTTCTACACGCTGCACGCCATCGCGACCCTGCTCTTCGACCGCCCGGCATACAGGAACCTGATCGTCAACGGCCACATCCTCGACAAGAACGGCCACAAGATGTCCAAGTCGAAGGGCAACGTGGTCGATCCCTTCGAGACCATGGGCAAGTACGGCGCCGACGCCATCCGCTGGTACCTCATGGTGACCAGCCCGCCGTGGCGCCCGAAGTCCTTCAACGCCGACGAGATCGAGGAGGAACAGCGCCGCTTCTTCAGGGCGTTCGTGAACAGCTACAACTTCTTCGTGCTCTATGCGAACGTCGACGGCTTCACCTTCAGCGAAGAGGCGATTCCCGTGCAGGATCGCTCGGAGCTGGACCGCTGGATCCTCTCCTCGCTGAACACGCTTGTCGAGAACGTCCGCGCCCGCATGGAGCAGTACGACCTCATGGGTGCTTCGAGGCTCATCAGCGACTTCACGGTGGACGACCTCTCGAACTGGTACATCCGCCGCTCCCGCAAGCGTTTCTGGAAAGGCGCCATGGGACCCGACAAGCTTTCGGCCTACCAGACGCTCTACACGGTGCTCATGACCGTCTCGAAGCTGCTCGCCCCCTTCACTCCCTTCATCGCCGAGCGCATCTACCTGAACCTCAACGGAGTTTCGGGAGCCGAGAGCGCGGAGTCGGTGCACCTTGCCGATTACCCGCTTGCCGAGTCGGGCCTGGTCGACCGGCCGCTGGAGGAACGCATGAAGAAGGCGCAGATCATCACCTCGCTGGTCAGGACCATGCGCGAGAAGGCCTCCATCAAGGTCCGCCAGCCGCTGAAGCGCATCCTGCTGGCCGTCGGCGACGCCCTTGACCGCGACGCTTACGAGCAGGTGGCCGACATCATCATGGAGGAGGTCAACATCCAGAAGATCGAGTACATCGAGGACGAGGGATCGGTGGTCAGCAAGAAGGCCAAGCCGAACTTCAAAACCCTCGGGCCCCGTTTCGGCAAGGAGATGAAGTCGCTCGCCGAAGCGATCCGCATCATGAGCCACAAGCAGATCTCGAAGCTCGAGAAGGAGGGGGCGCTCGAGCTGGACCTCGACGGCCGCATCTTCAGCCTCACCCGCGAGGATGTCGACATCGTGCACGAGGATATCGAGGGGTGGCTCGTCGCCTCCGACGACGCGCACCGGATCATGGTGGCGCTCGACACCGAGATGACCGAAGAGCTCGAGATGCTGGGCCTTGCCCGTGAGCTCGTCAGCAGGGTCCAGACCCTCCGCAAGGAGAGCGGGCTGGAGATCACGGACCGCATCGTGCTGCACGTCGGAGCGTCAGGAAAGCTGGCCGAAGCGGTAAGGCTGCACGAATCGTACATCATGGAGGAGGTACTTGCCGTCCGGCTCCATTGCCCGTCGGACAGGCCTGGCGCGGATTGCGAGGTCAACGACGAGCAATGTCGTCTCTCCCTTGAAAAATCCGGTTCATGATGTTATTATATGAATCACCGTTTTTTTGCGGTTTACCGTAAAACCTGAAACCAAGCCTATCATGTCGAAGAAAACCAGCAGCGCTCCGAAGAAAGCGGAAGAAGTTCAGGAAGAGACGAAACTGATCAAGACCTACCTGACCGACGAAGAGCTCGAGCATTTCCGGCAGATCCTGCTGAAGCGGCGTGAAGAGGTGCTTCGCGACCTGGATATCCTCCGCTCGTCCCTCTCCGAGGAGAGCGTCGAGGACTCCATCAACTCGAACTACTCGATGCACATGGCCGACCACGGCACCGAGACCATGGACCGCGAGCAGCGTTTCATGTTCATCGCGCGTGACGAGCGCTACCTGCACTATATCGACCAGGCCATGGATCGCATCAGGAACAAGACCTACGGCATCTGCACCAAGTCGGGCAAGCCGATTCCGAAGAAGCGCCTGGAAGCCGTGCCCCACACCTCCGTGAGGATCGAGTTCAAGCAGGCCAAGAAGTGATATCCCGGCCTTTGGCGCCCGGACATAACGCAGAAAAGGAGCCCGTCGGGCTCCTTTTCTGTTTCGGGACATACCGTCCAGGATGTCCCGATCGTCCTCGAATTTTCAGTCGTTCTCTTCCTTGTCGGTGGTCACGTCGGTGATCGGGATAGGGTAGTCGCCGCTGAAGCAGGCCGTGCAGTAGCTGCACGCCTCGCCCTCGAACTGGGGTACGCTGTTCAGCAGCCCCTGCATGGAGAGGTAGGTGAGCGAGTCGACGCCGATATACTCCCTGATCTTTTCGAGCTCCTCCGGCGAGCTGTCCGATTCGCCGAACATGTGGGTCAGCAGCTGGCGCTTGGTCGGGAAGTCCATGCCGTAGAAGCACGGGTTGGTGATCGGCGGGGAGCTGATGTGCAGGTGGATCTCCGTGGGATCGGCTTCGCGGACCAGCTTGATGAGCATTTTCGCGGTTGTGCCGCGCACGATCGAGTCGTCGACCAGGATCATGGGCCTGTCCTGAAGGACTCCCCTGACGACGTTGTACTTCGACCGTACCTTGATCTCCCTGCTGTGGATGCCTGGCTGGATGAAGGTCCTGCCGACGTAATGGTTGCGGATCAGGCCGTGTTCGAAACGGCCGGGCTTGCCCAGCTTGTTGCGCTCCCTGACGAAGCCGAGGGCGGCGGTGTTCGATGAGTCGGGCACGCTGACCACAGCCAGCTCCTTTGCCTCCGAGGCCTCTTCGACCCTGGACTCCCTGGCGAGGTTCTTGCCGAGGTTCCGGCGGACCTTGTCCACCGAGTTCTCGAAGATGAAGCTGTCAGGCCGGGCGAAATAGACGTACTCGAAGATGCATCGCGCCTTGCGTTCGGTCGGCGGAAGGAAAATCGAGACCGGCTTTTCGTTTGCGACGGCCAGGTGGTCGATCAGCAGGATCTCGCCAGGGGCGATGTCACGGATATATTCGGCCTTGATGATGTCGAAGGCGCAGGTTTCGCTGGCCACCACGTAGGCGAGCTCGCCGGTCGACGGGTCCAGTTTCCTGCCCAGGGCAAGCGGCCGGACGCCGAACGGGTCCCTGGCGGCGATCATCTGGTTGTTGGCCAGGATGATCATGGAGTAAGCCCCTTCGACCTGCCTCAGCGCGTCGTAGATCTGGTGCAGCGGCTCCTTCTCCTTGCTCCGTGCCGCAAGGTGCGGAATGATCTCGGTGTCGGACGAAGCCTGGAAGATGACGCCCTGTTCGGTCAGCTCACGACGGAGGTGCCTCGAGTTGGTGAGGTTGCCGTTGTGGGCGATGGCGAGGCTTCCGGAGCGGTAGGTGAGGGAGAAGGGCTGGATGTTGTTGCTGGATTTGGAGGAGCCGGTGGTCGAGTAGCGGTTGTGGCCTATGGCGGCATAACCGGTCAGGTTCTCGAACACCTGTTCGTCCCTGAAGACTTCCGACACCAGTCCCGGGCCCTTGTGCTGCTTGAAGAGGGTTTTCTTCTTGGCCTTGTTGTATTCGGCGACGACGATGCCTGCCGCTTCCTGTCCCCTGTGCTGCAGGGAGTACAGGCCATAGAAGGTATCTTCGGCGGGAGTTTTTGAATTGAATACGCCGAAAACTCCGCACATAAGGGTAAAACTTAAGATTGGGTGAAATCTTTCGCCACTAAAATTGGCAAATGGCTTCAATATATCAAGTGGAATTTCAAAAAAAAGCCGGATCGTGAGTTTCGTAGGCGGCCCCGCGCGGGGAGGAGATTCCCGAACTCACGGTAATTCAAGAGATTGCCCTGCCTGTGGAATTGAATACGCCTGACCGCGGTTCTTTAAGCAATAACCGTTCACTTCACGACAACGTTCAACCCCCTTGACTTTTATGACAGAACTTCCGAAAAAACCCGTCGCTCCATCCGTCTGGATATGGATCGGCGTCACCCTCTTATGGGGAACCGTGTTTTTCATGACCTCCACGCTGATGCTGAAGTTTTCCGTTCGGCTGCTCGGGCAGGGCACCTTCGATCCGGGGTCGGGCGAGGGGATGGCGGTCTATCTGGTGTATGTGCCGGTGCTGCTGGTGGTTGCCCTTGCGTCGATGTTGGTCAAGAACCTCATCGATCCGGGATCCCTGAAACAGATCGAGCGTCACCAGGCTGTGGCGAGGGGCGTGCGGGAGCGCTACTTCGTCTCCTTTGCCGGGAGCATCGCCACCAGTTTCCTCTTCACCGTGCTGACGGCCGTCATGCACTCGGTGGCCGTTCCCCTGAGCGGGAGCGTCGTCGAGCTTCCCGCCAAATCGGTGCTGCTTGCCGCGGCGCTCAATATCGCCGCTGGCCTGGCGGCTTCGATGCTGGTGGGGATCGTCTTCATGGTTGCGAGGGCCGTCAGGGGATCCGGCCGCTGAGGAATGGAATCGGCAGAAACAAAAAAAAGCGCGGAACCTGCCGCGCTTTTTTTCTGTGGAGCTAAGGAGATTCGAACTCCTGACCCTTTGCATGCCATGCAAATGCTCTACCAACTGAGCTATAGCCCCGAATCGATGGTCTAATTATCCGAAAAAAAACTTTGATTTGCAACAGCTTTTTTTGATTCTTTCATAAGTCGTCGTTTCACGCTACCAACCATTCGTTATGGATCTGATCTACAGTGTCAAGGAGGGATTTTCCGGCATCGGAAGGGCAAAGATGCCCGCAGCCGTCACCATTGCCATCGGGTTTTTCTCCCTGGTGCTGCTCGGCCTGTTCGGTTCAGTTTCCCTCAGCTTCTACGACCTGATCCAGGAGGTGCGTTCACGCGTCGAGATGGAGGTGTTCTTCAGCGACGCCACCAGCGAAGCGCAGGCTACGGCCCTGACGGAGCAGATGGGGCGCATCCCCGGCGTCGGCAAGGCCGCCTACGTCTCCAAGGAGGCTGCGGCTGCGAGGTTTTCGTCCGAATTCGGGGAGGATGTCGTCAGGATCCTCGGCTCGAATCCGCTGCCCCGTTCGGCGCGCCTCTCCATCCTGCCAAGGTATGCCGACGCCGGCAGCATCGACCGCATCCGAAGCAGGGCCGGCGCGCTGGATTACGGGCTCGACGTCAGGTACAACCGGGAGTACCTCTCGGCCATCGAGCGGAACGCCCGCCTCTTCACCCTCCTTACTGCCGGCATTGGCGGTATCATCGCTATCGCGACAGTGGTCATGAATGCCTACACCGTCAGGCTCGCCATGTACGCGCGCCGCGACAAGATCAAGACCATGCGGCTCGTCGGCGCCACGCGCTGGTTCATCAGCGCTCCTTTCCTCATCGAGGGTGCGGTGCAGGGGCTGGTTTCCGGCGGCTTCGCCGCGCTCGGCGTCTACCTGATCTTCGAGCAGGCGCTGTTGCGCTACGAACCGGCGATCTACCAGATCCTCCACCCCTCGGCGCTTGTCGTCTACCCCGGCCTGGTCGCGCTCGGCCTGCTGCTGGGAGTTTTCGGGAGCATGCTGTCGGTGGGGAGGTTTTTGAGGAAGGATTAAGGGACAGCAAGGACATCAGGGACAGCAATGTTTCCTGTTTTCACACGGTTGTCCTTTTCTCTTCCTTTACTCTCCCCCAAACCCGTACAGCATCCTGATCTCTTCGGCCCATCCGTCCGAGTTCGGGGTCTCGAGTATCAGGGGCATCTCTTCCAGGGCCGGGTGCTGCATGATGTGGGCGAAGGCGTCGGCGCCGATCATCCCCTTGCCGAGGCATTCGTGCCGGTCGATCCTGCTGCCGAGCTTCTGCTTGGCGTCGTTCAGGTGCATCCCCCTCAGGTAGCGCAGCCCGACCACCCGGTCGAACTCCCCGAGCATGTCCTCGAAGGCCTCCGGCGTGCGGATGTCGTAACCGCTGGCGAAGAGGTGGCAGGTGTCGAGGCAGACGCCCACCCTCGAGCTGTCCTCGACAAACTCGATGATCCTCGAGATCTGCTCGAAGCGGAACCCGAGGTTGCTGCCCTGCCCGGCGGTGTTCTCGATGACTGCGGTCACGGAGCGGGTGGCTTCGAGCGCCAGGTTGACCGAAGCGGCGATGAGCCGCAGCGATTCGTCCTCGCTGACGAGCTTCAGGTGGCTGCCCGGGTGGAAGTTCAGCATGACCAGGCCAAGCTCTTCGGTGCGCTGCATCTCGGTGATGAAGGCCTGGCGGGATTTGTCCAGCTTGTCCGGTTCGGGATGGCCCAGGTTGATCAGGTAGCTGTCGTGCGGCAGGATGTGCTGCGGCAGGAATCCCGCTTCGGCGCAGTTGTTCCGGAAGGCATCGACCGATCCCGGAGTCAGTGCGGCCGAATGCCACTGGCGCTGGTTCCGGGTGAACATCGCGAACGCCTTCGCGCCGATGGCCCGGGCATTGAGCGGGGCGTTCTCGACGCCGCCTGCGATACTGACATGTGCGCCGACGCGTTTCATGGCTGGCGAAGGGTTATGTTTAAAGGAAGTGGTTGAGGCTCATGACCGCGGATTCATGCTTTGAGATTCCGGATGATCTCCTCTCCGAGGTTTGCCGTTTCACGCACGGTATAGGAGGCCGACCGGGATGGCCGGCTCGAGAGCATCTCGCCGAGCAGGCCGGTCGAGAAGAGCTGCACTCCGAGGATGATCAGCAGGATGCCGAGGAACAGGATCGGCCGGTTGCTCACCGGCCGGTGGTTCATCAGCTTGTCGGCCGTCACCCAGAGGCTGATGCAGAGGCCGGCCGAGAAGCTGCCGAGACCCGCCATGCCGAAGAAGTGCATGGGGCTGCGCAGGTAGCGGGTGATGAACATCACCGACAGGAAGTCGAACAGGCCGGTGAAGAACCGCGCCGTGCCGAATTTGCTCTTTCCGAACTTGCGCGGATGGTGCCTGACCGGGATCTCGGCGACCCGGTAGCCGTTCCATTGCGCAAGCACCGGGATGTAGCGGTGCATTTCGCCGCGCAGGTCGAGCGAGGCCACCAGCTCCCTCCGGTAGGCTTTCAGGCCGCAGTTGAAGTCGTGCAGCGGGATGCCGCTGAAGATGCGAGTTGTCCAGTTGAAGAGTTTCGAAGGGAGAGTCTTGGAGAGCGGGTCCTTGCGCTCCTGCTTCCAGCCGCTCACCATGTCGTATCCTTCCTGGAGCTTGGACACCATGGCCTTGAACTCGCCCGGGTCGTCCTGCAGGTCGGCGTCGATCGTGATGACGACCTCCCCGGATGCAGCCCTGAATCCTGCCGACAGCGCGGCGGTCTTGCCGTAGTTCCTCCTGAAGGAGATCATGCGGATCTCAGGCCTTTCGGCAATCATCTTCCGGATGAGGGCGGCGGAGCCGTCGGTGGAGCCGTCGTCCACCATGATGATCTCGAATCCGGTCCCTTCGCCGAGGCTTTCCGTGAACTTCCGGTCGTCGAGCGCCTCGAACAGACGCCGCGTCAGCTCGGGCAGGGATTCCAGCTCGTTGTAGAGCGGCACGATGACGGAGATTGCGGTCATGTCACACCCCCCTCGTATCGGGTTGCCAGATGTGCTTGTGCAGCTGCAGCTGCATCCTCACCGGGAGGCGGTCCTCGAGGATCCATGCCGCCAGCTGCTCCAGGTCGAGCTCGCCGAACACCGCACCGAAGAGGATCGTGCAGCTGCCGGCGATCTGTTGCCTGAAAATGAACTCCTTCGCCCACAGGTAATCCTCCCGCGAGGCGAGAACGAACTTGAATTCGAAACGCCTGGGCGACTCGAGCGCGAGCTCCAGGTTCGAGAGGCAGTTCTCACCGGAGACCCCGGACGAAGGCGGCTTGATATCGAGGATGATGCGGACGCGGGGATCGACCTGGTCGACAGGCAGGAATCCCCCGGTTTCGAGCAGCACGTCGGGACACTCCTCGCAAAGATCCTCCAGCAGCGGGTAGGCTCCCGCCTGGAGCAGCGGTTCGCCGCCGGTCACCTCGATGCACGGTGCGCCGAAGGAGATCGCCCTTTCGACGGCTTCGCTGACGCTCATGGGCACGCCGCCCTCTTCAGCATAGGCCGTGTCGCAGTGCCGGCACCCGTGTCCGCATCCGGCGAGCCTGATGAAGGCGCAGGGCCACCCCGCATAGGTCGATTCTCCCTGGATGGAGTAGAAGATCTCGCTGACGAGGATTTCAGGTTCGGCCTTCATGCCTTGTCGCCGAGCAGTTTTTCGAGGGCGTCCGGATAGAGCGCATGCTCGCATTCGAGTACCCGTGCCGCCAGCACCTCCGGCGTGTCTGAAGGGAGCACCGGCACCCTGCGCTGCAGGACGATCCTGCCCTTGTCGTACTCCTCGTTCACCAGGTGCACCGTGGCGCCGCTCTCCGGTTCGCCGGCGGCGATCACCGCCGTATGCACATGGATGCCGTACATCCCCTCGCCGCCGAACTTCGGCAGGAGGGCAGGGTGGATGTTCATGATCCGGTCAGGGAATGCGGCGACCACCGCATCCGGCACCTTGCGCATGTAGCCGGCCAGCAGGACGATGTCGATGCTGCGCTCCCGCAGCGCCGCCACCATGGCTGACGAGAAAGCTTCGTAGGTTTCGAACTGCTTCTCGGACAGGTGCAGGGTCTCCATGCCCTGTTCCCGCGCGAAGTCGAACGCCCCGCACTGCGAACGGTTCGACAGGCAGAGCACGAACTCCGCCGGAAGGTTCCGCTCCTTTACCGCACGGAAGAGGGCCCTGAAATTGGAGCCCGCTCCCGAGCAGAACACTGCCAGCCGTTTTTTGTTGTCAGCCATTCAGGTACATGCAATGGTTAAAGGGATGTTAAGCTAATATGCACCCGAAGCGCCATCATTTCAAAAGGTTGCGCGTGTCCCCGGGCGATCGGCATGGATTCGGCCCGCAGGAAAGCGGCTCGAAAAATCGGTTTTTTTGTTAAATTCAGCCATTACGTACGGCCACACAATTCCAATAAATACTCCTCACATGTCTGATCCTGTCATCAAGCGGGCTCTCGTTTCCGTTTCCGACAAAACCGGCATCGTCGATTTCTGCCGTGAACTCGCCTCCATGGGCGTCCAGATCTTCTCGACCGGCGGTACCCTGAAATCCCTCGTGGACGCAGGTATCGACGCCGCCTCGATCTCCACGATCACCGGCTTCCCGGAAATCATGGACGGCAGGGTCAAGACGCTGCATCCGAAGATCCACGGCGGCCTGCTCGCCGTCCGCGAGAATCCGGAGCACCAGAAGGCTGCGAAGGACAACGGCATCGAGTTCATCGACCTCGTCGCGGTCAACCTCTACCCGTTCGAAGCTACGGTCGCCAAGCCCGACGTGACCTTCGAAGACGCCATCGAGAACATTGACATCGGCGGCCCCTCCATGCTGCGCAGCGCCGCAAAGAACAACGAGTCCGTGACCGTGATCACCGATGCGGCCGATTACGCGACCGTGCTTGCCGAGATGAGGTCGAACGGCGGAGCCACCACCAGGGCCACCCGCCTGACGCTCGCCGCCAAGGTATTCGCCCTGACCTCGAAATACGACACGGCCATCGCTGCCTACATGGCTTGCGCCGCAGGCACCGCCAGGGACGCTTCGGTCGCCATGACCGTGAAGCTCGAGAAGGAACTCGACATGCGCTACGGCGAGAACCCGCACCAGAACGCCGGCTTCTACAGGATGAACGACGGCACCGGGGCCCGTTCCTTCGGCGAGTACTTCGAGAAACTGCACGGCAAGGAGCTCTCCTACAACAACATGCTCGATACCGCCGCCGCGACCGGCATCATCGAGGAGTTCCGGGGCGAGGAGCCGTCCGTGGTCATCGTCAAGCACACCAACCCCTGCGGCGTCGCCCAGGCTTCGACCCTCCTCGAGGCATGGCACAGCGCTTTCGCCACCGACACCCAGGCCCCCTTCGGCGGCATCATCGCCTTCAACCGCCCTCTCGACATGGAGACGGCTGTTGCCGTGAACGAGATCTTCACCGAAATCCTCATTGCCCCGGCGTACGAGGAGGGGGTGCTCGACCTGCTCATGAAGAAGAAGGACCGCAGGCTGCTTATCCAGAAGCGAGCCCTGCCGAAAGGCGGATGGGAGTACAAGTCGACCCCGTTCGGCATGCTGGTGCAGGAGCGTGACAGCAAGATAGTTTCGAGGGAGGAACTGAAGACCGTCACGAAGCGCCAGCCGACCGAAAAGGAGCTCGAAGACCTCATGTTCGCCTGGAAGATCGCCAAGCACATCAAGAGCAACACCATCCTTTACGTGAAGGATCGCCGCACCTTCGGTGTCGGCGCCGGCCAGATGTCGCGTGTCGACTCGTCGAAGATCGCCCGCTGGAAGGCCTCCGAGGTCAATCTCGACCTGAAGGGCTCCGTGGTGGCCTCCGACGCCTTCTTCCCGTTCGCCGACGGCCTGCTCGCCGCCGCCGAAGCCGGTGTTACCGCCGTCATCCAGCCCGGCGGCTCGATCCGCGACAACGAGGTGATCGAGGCGGCCGACGCGAACAACCTGGCGATGGTGTTCACGGGGATGCGGCATTTTAAACATTAAGCGGGAAGAAAAGGACTTCAAGGACAGCAGGGACTGCAGGGACATCAAAAGCAACAGGGAACAGCTCTTCACATGAGTCTGTAAGCTAAAGTGTGTAAACGGTCATAGTTTCCTATCATGTTGAAAAAGGAGAACAACTATGGCCAAAAAGAAAGAGAAGATTCCCGACCTTCAGGGTGAACTGCTCGACCAGCTCATTCG
>JAAXWS010000033.1 GCA_013334865.1 Chlorobiaceae bacterium | reverse complement strand
TTCGTGCCGGGTGCATCACCTCGAAATGCTCCCGACGGAAGGGGGCCGGCAGGGGAGAACTGATTGATACTGAATGACAACGTGAAGGCATGACCTGGTTCGACAGCAACACAGCGGGGACTTTGGTCAGTAGTCCCGTATTGGCTTCAATAATAAATAGGCTGGTAAGCGGAGTCGATGAACTCCGGCTGAATTATAAGCATACGCTCATAATAAAACAAGATGCCGGGGAATATTTCACGCAAAAAAGTGCTGATTGACGAGGATCGGGGACAACGGGGCCGCGGCTGAATTATCAGGTCGCCGGAACGGTTAGGAATGTTACCCCTTTGCGCATCGCGCAGCAAATGCAACCCTCCCCCGTCGGAGATCTCATGAGAAACATAGTATTCACAGGTAAGGGCGGTGTAGGCAAGACATCCATAGCAGCGGCAACGGCCGTCAGGGCGGCCGAAATGGGATACAGGACGCTGGTCATCTCGACGGATCCGGCACACAGCCTCGGCGACTCTTTCGATATCGAACTCGGCCCGTCACCGGTCAAAATTGCCGACAACCTGTTCGGCCAGGAGATCAGCGCCTACGGCGACCTGACGCTCAACTGGGAGATCGTCCGCGAGCATTTCGCCCATCTCATGGAGGCACAGGGCATCCACGGCATCTACGTCGAGGAGATGGGTGTGCTGCCGGGCATGGAGGAGCTTTTCTCGCTCTCCTACATCAAGCGCTACAACGAGTCGAACGAGTACGACCTGCTGGTGGTGGACTGCGCGCCGACCGGCGAAACCCTGCGGCTCCTCTCCATTCCGGAGACCTTCGGATGGATTCTCAAGCTCATGCGCAACATGGAGAAGTATGTGGTCAAGCCGGTGATCCGCCCGCTCTCCAGACGGATAAGCCGTCTTCAGGATTACGTCCCGGAAGCTGAGGTGTACGAGCAGGTCGATCACCTCTTTTCGTCGGTCGAGGGAATCATAGAGCTGCTCTCCGACGGCTCGAAAACCACCGTGCGGCTCGTCATGAATCCCGAAAAGATGGTGATCAAGGAGTCGATGAGGGCGCTCACCTACCTGAACCTCTACGGCATCACGGTCGACCAGATCGTCGTCAACCGCGTCTACATGGATGATGTCGACGGGCAGTACTTCGTCGGCTGGAAGGAGATCCAGAAAAAATACCTTGAGGAGATCGAAACCGCATTCGCCCCGATCCCGATCACCAGGGTGCCGCTTTTCAAATCGGAAGTGCTCGGCATCGACATGCTCAGAGAGGTCGGCAAAACGGTTTACGGCGACAAGAACCCGCTCGACATCTTCTATAAAGAGGAGCATGTGGAGATCACCAAGGTCGGCGAGGGGCACTATGTGATGAAGCTTCGCCTGCCGTTCGTGTTCGACAACAGGATGGAGGCGAACGTCACTCAGGTCGGTGATTCGCTGACCGTCAGGATCGGCAATTACCAGAAGGGGGTGGTTCTTCCAGCCTTCCTTGCCGGCATGAGGGTCGCCCATGCCGGCTACGAAGAGAAGTGGCTCGCCATCGAATTCAGGAAAAAAGAGCCGGTCGCAACAGCGTCATGAAAGCGGAAGAAGACGCCCTATCTTTTCAAAATCAGGGCTTTTTTTCAGGTCCTTCGGAGTGACGAAGTTCGGGTCGGCCTCCATTGCCCTCATGAGGAGATCGTCGCGTGTCTCCATGTGTTTAGCACTGGCGTAGAGATCAAAGAATTCTGTGACGAGCCTGTCGGCATCCCTGATTGCTTCATCCGGCTGCGCTGGCGGGTGCTGGATCTCGATTTTCGCACGGATATCGACTCCCCTGATTCGCGGGTGGTACTCCTGGCCAGCGTCGTCAAAGCAGCGGTACACCAGCTCTGAGCAGGCCATGGGCTCCTTCCCGCCGTCAATCATCCTGACAAGCAAAGCTGCGGCCCGGTCGAGTGCCCATCGGAGAAACGGAAGCGGAATACGTCTCGTCGTACAGAGAATCGCCAGCAGCACGACCTCTTCGTAGGCGAACCGGTCACCTTCGTCCACATATCGTCTGATCATCTCAAGAACGGGCTCGGCAGGAAGCTCTGGAGACCCAATGAAAACGCCCTCTTTCCTGAGCCTCCAGACGTCGGCATAAATGGTATCCTTCATCGTGGTTTTCAGTGCCCTCCTCCGAACCCCTTCCGGAATGGCCTCTACGACCATCTTGCCGTCAAAGATAGAGGAGTGGCTGTACTCCGAACCGTCGAACCACTGGATGAGCTGCGAGACCGTCGATCCTCCGTGGTAAAGCAGCACGTCGCAAGGGATCAGCTCACTGCTGTCGATATCTCTGGCCATGGAATTCCTCCTTCTGGTTTCATGAAGCCGGGAGCTTCACGCGTTGCTTCAAAGAAGGGGGATACTGGTAGTAAAAATGTAATGTACAGCGCGTTTTCGAATCCTGAAATGGGCAGAAAAGAGCGGAAATGGCTGAATCGCTTTTTATCGCTCTTTTGAGAACGAAAAATTTATGATCTTTGGAAATATAATCAGTATAAAACCTCGCATGAATCGTCAACTCCTGCTTGGTGCGGAGGCTGTTGCGCAAGGCGCGATCGATGCCGGACTGTCCGGCGTCTATGCCTATCCGGGCACCCCTTCCACCGAAATCACCGAATACATCCAGCGATCGAAGGAGGCCCGCGAAAACGGGATCCGCTCATCCTGGTCGACCAACGAAAAGACCGCATACGAAGCCGCGCTCGGCATGTCGTACGCCGGAAAGCGCAGCCTCGTGTGCATGAAGCATGTGGGACTGAACGTCGCGGCAGACGCTTTCATCAACTCGGCTATTACCGGCGTGAACGGCGGCCTGGTGCTCGCCGTGGCCGACGACCCGTCGATGCACTCGTCGCAGAACGAGCAGGACAGCCGTGTCTACGGGAAGTTCGCCATGGTGCCGGTGCTCGAACCTGCGTCGCAGCAGGAGCTTTACGACGCGATGTCCCACGCCTTCGAGCTGTCGGAATCGGTCCGGCTGCCGGTCGTCGTAAGGATGACGACGCGCCTGTCGCACTCACGCGCCGGCGTCGAGAGACAGGCGACGCTCGAACAGAACCCGCTTTACGCCGAGTACGCGCCGGAGCGGTTCGTGCTCATGCCGCACAACGCAAGGCGACAGTACCAGCACCTGCTCGGGCTCCAGTCGATGCTCGAAGAGCTGTCGGAATCGTCGTTCCTGAACCAGCCAGTCGAAGGCCACGGCCCCGTCGGCGTCATCGCCTTCGGAATCGGGTACAACTATGTAATGGAGGCGCGGCTTGCCCACGGCATCGACTGCCGCGTGCTGAAAATCGGCCAGTACCCCCTTCCAAGGGCCCAGGTGAACGAGCTTTTCGACGCTTGCGACACCGTGCTGGTCGTCGAAGAGGGATACCCGGTCTACGAGGAGCTGTTCAGGGGCTATTTCGGATCGTCGAAGATCAGGGGCAGAATGGACGGAGCCCTGCCGCGGGCGGGCGAGCTCACGACCGACCTGGTTGCCGCAGCGCTCGGCGCGGCAGCACCGGCCTCGACTGCCATACCGGGCATCGTCGTCAACCGTCCGCCGGAACTGTGCAAGGGATGCGGCCACCGAGACATGTTCGACGCGATCAACATCGTCATGCAGGAGAACGAGGAACACCATGTCTTTTCGGACATCGGCTGCTACACGCTCGGGGCATTGCCTCCGTACAATGCGATCCACACATGCGTCGATATGGGGGCATCGATCACCATGGCCAAAGGCGCGGCAGATGCCGGGCTCAGGCCTGCCGTGGCAGTCCTTGGCGACTCGACCTTCGCCCATTCCGGCATGACCGGGCTGCTCGACGCGGTCAACGACCGTTCGCCGGTGACGGTCATCATCGCCGACAACGACACGACGGCCATGACCGGGGGCCAGCACTCGTCGGCTTCGGGATCGAAGATCATCGATATCTGCCGCGGGCTCGGCGTCGATGAAAAGCATATACGGGTCATCGTGCCGCTGAAAAAAAACTTGCAGGAGAACATCGCCGTCCTTCGCGAGGAGTTCGCCTATGAAGGAGTATCGGTCGTCATCGCGCAACGGGAGTGCATCGAGTCGGCCGCGAAGAAAAAACGCCGCGCTGCGGCACCAGGGCAGTAACCGCACATGCAGAAAAACATCATTCTCGCCGGAGTCGGCGGCCAGGGGATCCTCAGCATCGCCGCAGTCATTGACTGGGCAGCTCTCAACGGGGGACTCGAAATCCGGCAGGCCGAAGTGCACGGCATGAGCCAGCGTGGAGGAGCTGTCCAGTCGCACCTCCGCATCGCCGACCATGAACTCTACGCGGACCTGATCGCTCTCGGCACGGCAGATCTCATCCTGTCGGTCGAGCCGCTCGAAGCGCTGCGATACCTGCCATATCTCGCGCCGGGCGGCAGGGTGGTCACATCGTTGGAACCGTTCGTCAATATGCCCGGGTACCCCTCGATGGATGAGATTCTTGCAGAACTCGGCAAAACCGATCGCCCTGTGCTGGTGCATTCCGCTGAACTGGCCCGCGAGGCCGGAAGCGCAAGGGCCTCGAACATGGTGATGCTCGGAGCTGCGGCGCGGTTCACCGGCATCGGACCCGAACGTCTCGAAGAGGCCATAAAGGCACTTTTCGGGGCTAAAGGACAGGAGATCGTCGATATCAATATCAGGGCGTTCCGTATGGGACAGCAGCTTTCTAACCCTTAACTCACCATTCATGATCTGGAACGAGCATCACGAGTGCATGGATCGCGAACATCTGGCTGCATTGCAGGGCCAGCGTCTGCGGGACATGGTGGAACGGATCTACTTCAACGTCCCGTTCTACAGGAACAAACTGCAGGAGATGGGCATCGAGCCAGGCGATATCCGCACGGTCGACGACCTGAAAAAGCTGCCATTCACCACCAAGCAGGACCTGCGCGACAACTACCCGTTCGGTCTGTTCGCCGTCCCGCAGCAGGATGTCGTGCGTTTCCACGCATCCAGCGGCACCACAGGTAAATCGACCGTGGTCGGCTACACTCATAACGACATCATGATGTGGTCCGAAGTGGTCGCCCGTTCACTCACCATGGCCGGCATCACGAAGAACGACATCGTCCAGGTGGCTTACGGCTACGGGCTCTTCACCGGAGGCCTCGGCGTCCATTACGGAGCCGAGAAGGTCGGGGCATCGGTCATCCCTATCTCCGGAGGCAACACCAAGAAGCAGTTGCAGCTCATGGAGGATTTCGGGTCGACGGCCATCGCCTGCACCCCATCCTATGCGGCATTTCTCGGAGAAGCGCTGGCCGAGGAGAAGATCGACCGCTCCAGGATCAAGCTCAAGGCAGGCGTCTTCGGAGCAGAACCATGGACCGAGGAGATGCGGACCGAGATCCAGAATCTTCTCGGTATCAAGGCCTATGACATCTACGGGCTCTCCGAAGTGATCGGGCCCGGCGTCTCGATGGAGTGCGCCTGCCAGAAAGGCATGCACGTCTTCGAGGACCATTTCATCCCCGAGATCATCGACCCGGAAACCTGTGAAGTGCTGCCTTACGGAACGCTCGGCGAGCTGGTGTTCACCACGGTAACCAAGGAGGCCCTCCCGCTCCTGCGCTACCGCACGCGCGACCTTACGCGCCTGCACGCCGACACATGCGAATGCGGGCGCACGCTCGTACGCATGGAAAAATGCGTGGGCCGCTCCGACGATATGCTCATCATCCGCGGCGTGAATGTCTTCCCGTCGCAGGTCGAATCGGTACTGCTCGAAATGAGCGAAACCCGTCCGCACTACCTGCTCGTGGTGGATCGCGAAAACAACCTCGACACCCTCGAAATCCAGGTCGAGGTCGAAGACCAGTTCTTCTCCGATGAAGTCAAGGAGCTCGAAGGGCTGCGCAAGCGCATCCAGTCGAACCTGGCAAGCACGCTCGGCCTGCACGCCGCCGTCAGGCTGGTGGAGCCGGGCAAGATCGAACGCAGCATGGGCAAGGCACAGAGGGTCGTAGACA
>JAAXWS010000009.1 GCA_013334865.1 Chlorobiaceae bacterium | reverse complement strand
TCCGATTACCTTTTCTATTTCGTTAAGACTTAATTTCTACATCAACGCCACTCGGAAGCTCAAGCTTCATCAGCATATCAATGGTCCTGGCCGTCGGGTTGACGATTTCGATCAACCGTTTGTGCGAAGAAAATGCAAACTGCTCACGAGACTTCTTGTCCACGTGAGGAGAGCGGTTGACGGTGTAAACATGCGTTTTCGTGGGCAGCGGAATGGGGCCAAAAATGATGGCATCCGTCTGCTTGACCACGTCAATGATCTTCAAAGCCCATTTATCGACGAGGCTATGGTCGTAGGACTTGAGCTTAATCCTGATCTTTTGCTGAACAGCCACTGGTCTATCCCTGTTTCGATGGTTTCAATAAAAAAGGGGCGAGAGCGCTGCCTCGCCCCGGGATGACAATTACCGATTATTCGACGATCTTGGTAACGGAACCTGCGCCGACGGTACGACCACCTTCACGGATAGCGAACCTGAGGCTCTCTTCCATAGCGATCGGGGCGATCAGCTCGACGTCAACCGAAAGGTTGTCGCCAGGCATGACCATCTCGACACCCTCAGGAAGGGTCACCGAACCGGTAACGTCGGTGGTCCTGAAGTAGAACTGCGGACGATAGCCGTTGAAGAACGGAGTGTGGCGGCCGCCCTCTTCCTTCTTCAGGATGTAGACCTCGGCCTTGAACTTGGTGTGCGGGGTGATGGAACCCGGCTTGGAGATAACCATACCGCGCTCGAGCTCGGTCTTGTCGACACCGCGGAGGAGCAGACCGGCGTTGTCGCCTGCCTGGCCTTCGTCGAGGATCTTCTGGAACATTTCGATACCGGTGACGACCGACTTGCGGGTCGGCTTGATACCGACGATCTCGACTTCCTCACCGACCTTGACGTGGCCCCTCTCGATACGGCCGGTACCGACGGTACCACGGCCAGAGATGGAGAAGACGTCTTCGACCGGCATCAGGAACGGCTTGTCGACGTCGCGGACCGGCTGCGGGATGTAGCTGTCGACGGCATCCATGAGCTCCATGATCGCCTTCTCGCCTTCCGCATCGCCATCGAGGGCTTTCAGTGCGGAACCTTTGATGATCGGAATATCGTCGCCAGGGAAGCCGTACTCGGTGAGGAGCTCACGGAGTTCCATCTCGACCAGCTCGAGGAGTTCCGGGTCGGCGATGTCGACCTTGTTCAGGAAGACAACCAGCGCAGGAACGTTCACCTGACGGGCAAGCAGGATGTGCTCACGGGTCTGGGGCATCGGGCCGTCGGTACCGGCAACGACGAGGATGGCGCCGTCCATCTGGGCAGCACCGGTGATCATGTTCTTGATGTAGTCAGCGTGGCCGGGGCAGTCGATGTGCGCATAGTGGCGCGCCTTGGTCTGGTACTCGACGTGTGCGGTCGAGATGGTGATACCGCGCTCCCTCTCTTCCGGAGCCTTGTCGATATCGCCGAATTCACGGAAGGCAGCCATACCCTGCTTTGCGAGCACGCTGGTGATCGCAGCGGTAAGGGTGGTCTTGCCATGGTCAACGTGACCGATGGTACCAATATTTACGTGAGGTTTATCCCTCTTGTATGACTCTTTAGCCATAGCTATTCTCCCTGTCTGTTTCTGTTAAGTGATGCGGTGATGAAAAACCTTCTTATTCTGAATCCTTGCCAACCCTCTTCTCCTGCAGCGACTCGGCGATGCTGCGCGGCACCTCGCGGTAGCTCTCGAACTCCATCGAGTAGTTCGCGCGTCCCTGGGTCATCGAACGGAGATCCGTCGAGTAGCCGAACATCTCGGACAGCGGAACCTTCGCGTTCACGAACTGCGCGCCTGCGCGCTGGCCCATGCCTTCGATGTGTCCCCTGCGGCCGGAGAGATCGCCCATGACGTCGCCAAGGTACTCTTCCGGGGTGATGACCTCGACCTTCATGATCGGCTCGAGCAGCACCGGGTTCGCCTTCTTGGCGGCACCCTTGAAACCGATGGAGCCGGCGATCTTGAACGCCATTTCCGAAGAGTCGACCTCGTGGTACTTACCGTCGATAAGCGTCACCTTGATGTCCTGCATCGGGAAGCCTGCCACGACACCGTCCTTCATGGCGCCCTGGATACCGGCGTTGACTGCCGGGATATACTCTTTCGGGATCACGCCGCCCTTGATGCCGTCGACGAACTCGTAGCCCTTGCCCTCTTCGAGAGGCTCGACCTTGAGGACGACCAGGCCGAACTGGCCCTTACCGCCCGACTGGCGGACGAACTTGCCTTCGAACTCGACCGTACCGCGGATGGTTTCACGATAGGCGACCTGCGGCTGGCCGACGTTGGCCTCGACCTTGAATTCGCGCTTCAGGCGGTCGACAAGGATTTCGAGGTGCAGTTCGCCCATGCCGGCGATCAGCGTCTGGCCGGTTTCTTCGTCGGTCTTGACGCGGAAGGTCGGATCCTCCTCGGCGAGCTTGGCGAGCGAAACGCCCAGCTTGTCGGAATCGGCCTTCGTCTTCGGTTCGACCGCGATTTCGATGACCGGCTCCGGGAAGACCATCTTCTCGAGCACGATCGGATTGTTTTCATCGCACAGCGTGTCGCCGGTCCTCACATCCTTGAGGCCCACGGCAGCGGCGATATCGCCGGCATACACGCAGTCGCGCTCTTCACGCTTGTTGGAGTGCATCTGCAGCACGCGGCCGACGCGCTCCTTCTTGCCAGTAACAGAATTGAGAACATAGCTGCCGGCATTGAGCACGCCGGAGTAAACCCTGAAGAAGGTCAGCTTGCCGACGAAGGGGTCGGTAGCGATCTTGAAGGCGAGGCCGGCAAACGGCTCCTCGTCCTTCGGCTGACGGACGACCTGCTCCTCGGTGCGCGGGTGGTGCCCCTCGACCGAGCCCACATCGACCGGCGAAGCCAGGTATTCGATGACGGCGTCGAGCATGAACTGGACACCCTTGTTCTTGAAGGAGGAACCGCAGAGCACCGGGATGATGGTCACGCCGAGCGTCGCCTTGCGGAGCACGCTCCGAACCTCGGCCTCGGTAATCTCCTCACCGTTGAGGTACTTCTCGAGCAGGGTGTCGTCGACTTCGGAGACCGCCTCGAGCATGTTGATGCGCCAGGTGCGGGCCTCGTTCTCGAGATCGTGCGGAATATCCACCTCGGTGTAGGTGCTGCCGTCCTCTTTATCGTAGATGATACCCTTCATCCTGATCAGGTCGACGAAGCCGGCGAAGATCTCGCCCTCGCCGATCGGGATCTGGATCGGAACCGGGTTGGCGCCGAGGCGCTCCCTGATGGCCTTCACGGTATCGAAGAAATCGGCACCGACGCGATCCATCTTGTTGACATAGGCAATCCTCGGCACACCGTACTTGTTTGCCTGGCGCCAGACGGTTTCAGACTGGGGCTCGACGCCGCCCACGGCGCAGAACAGCGCAACCGCGCCGTCAAGCACCCTGAGGGAACGCTCCACCTCGACCGTGAAGTCGACATGGCCGGGAGTATCGATAATATTGATCCTGTGGTTGACACCGCTGTAGTTGCCGAACTTCGGGGTCCAGAAACAGGTGGTCGCAGCCGAGGTGATGGTGATGCCGCGCTCCTTCTCCTGCTCCATCCAGTCCATGGTGGCACCGCCCTCATGAACCTCGCCCATCTTGTGCAGACGACCGGTATAATAGAGAATCCTCTCCGTGGTCGTGGTCTTGCCCGCATCGATGTGGGCCATGATCCCGATATTCCTGACTTTATCTAACGCAACCTGGCGTGTCATGATCAATCCAATTTTAAATAATTCCTAACAGACTCAGAACCTGAAATGGGCGAACGCCTTGTTGGCCTCTGCCATGCGATGCACCTCGTCGCGCTTCTTGACCGAAGCACCCTGCTCCGAAGCCGCATCCAGCAGTTCGGCAGCCAGCTTCTCAGCCATCGAGCGGCCACCGCGCTTCTTGGAGTACTGCTTGATCCAGCGGAACGCCAGAGCGGTCCTCCTGGACGGCGGCACCTCCATCGGGATCTGGTAGGTAGCACCACCAACCCTCTTGCTGCGGACCTCGACGACCGGAGCGACATTGCCCATGGCCTTGCGGAACACCTCGAGCGCATCCCCGCCCTCGACCTTGTTCGCCATGATATCGAACGCATCGTACACCACCTTGGCGGCCACAGCCTTCTTGCCATCGAGCATGATCGCGTTGATCAGACGGGCAACCGTCTCGTCATTGTAGCGGAAATCAACCTGGCGACCACCGTATCCGGAACCCTTCTTTCCCATTATTATCCGAGTTAAAAATTCAGTTTACTTTTTCTTTGCTGGAGCTGCGCCTGCCTTCGGAACCTTGGCACCGTACTTCGAACGGCTCTGCTTGCGGTCGGCAACGCCGGAGGTATCGAGGGAACCACGGACAATATGGTAGCGCACACCGGGAAGATCCTTCACCCTGCCGCCACGGATCAGCACGATGGAGTGCTCCTGGAGGTTGTGGCCTTCGCCCGGGATATACGCGGTAACTTCAATCTTGTTCGACAGCCTGACACGGGCAACCTTACGAAGCGCGGAGTTCGGCTTCTTCGGGGTGGTCGTGTAGACACGGGTGCAGACACCTCGCTTCTGGGGACATTTTTCCAGTGCCGGGGAAGCGGTCTTGGACGCCTTCACACTTCTTCCGTGCCTGATAAGCTGCTGAATCGTCGGCATACGATATACTCTCTTTCTTTTTCGTTTGAAACTTCTGATGAAAAATTCATTCAGGAAAATCCATAAGGACGACCAAAGTACAAGATTTAACAAAAAAAACAAAACAGATAGACGCACTTTTTTGCATCTCCCGTGTTTTGGCCCAACCTTTTTGCGGCGCAGGCCGCACGATATGGCGAGAGAGCCCCACGGCGCCAGGCAGTCATCGATGGAATCATCTGCGCCGGCATGGTGTTCGGGATAGGACAAAAGGAGCCTTCAGCCCCCGTGGGCCGGCATCTTCGCGAAGCATGATCGCTGGAGGACAGCATGAACGGTAACGACATCCCCGGTATCCTGACGAAACGCTGCACACGGAAACTCCCTGAAACCGATCTCGAGGCACGCATCGCAACATTCCTCGCATCGAGGAGGATCTGCGTGCTCGCCACCTGCCGGGAAGATACCCCCCGGGCTACGCCCATCGAGTTCCGGGCCAGGGGGCTCACCCTCTACATGGCCGCCGAACCCGGCACCAAGATCCGCAACATCCACGACAACCCGAACGTCAGCGTCGGACTTTTCGACCCGAGGGCGGAAAAAGCCGGCGGATGGGACGAAATCGAAGGATTGCAGCTCACCGGACGCGCCCGGCTCTACCGGAAAGGACAGAGCGGATTTTTCGAGGCATACCGTCTCTTCGGAAAACCTGAGGCATGGACCGGACACTGGACAGGCATGATGCTCGAGATCGTCCCCGACCGGATCGAGTACCTCTGCATGGCCCTCAAGCGCGAAGACTACGCCGCCCGGCAGGTATGGACGAGGAGTGATGCATAAATAATATGGGGTGGGCGCTGGCGGGATTATCAGAAAAAAAGAAGTTCCCGGCCGTTCGGGAATCAAGGGGACATTCATAACTTCCCCTTTTCCGGAACACCAGCTTATCATTGCAATGGACATGTGCAACAATCAGGAAGGGAACCCCGACGCCGTAACGAAACTGACGCTGCAGTTCCTGGCGGAAGCGATCGGGCAGTGCCCGGCAGGATTGGAAAACATCACGAACAGGGACATCATCTTCGCCGTGCTCGGATTCCAGTACGGCGCTGCGACGAGCGCTGCGTATGTCGCCGGGCTTGACGGCGATGCCGTGGCCGCCGTCGCGGACGAAGTCGTAGGCCGGATCAACGGCATGGACCGGCAGACCGCCGCAAAATTCATCGCCGTCATGCCCATGCTGGCAGGAAAGGAGTATCCCCCGATCGGCATCGGCGCCAAGTCGATCATCAGCTTCTACAACGCCGCCACCGACGGGGAGAAGCTCGCCGCCGCCTCCTCGCTGCGGGAAATCCTCAGGCAGATCGACGAAGCGTGAGCCCGGCGGCCCGGCGACTCGACAGGCCATGCCGTGATGTGCCGCAATTGTCGTATACTGCCTCACATGCCGGATCCCCGGCCAGCCGCTCCGTAACGAACCAAAGGGGTACCATGAATCCAGCTGAATTGTCGCAGGCTCTGGTGCAGAGCGAAGGGCTCACCTACCATCCGGTGGCGGTCAAATTCGTAACGTCGCTCGCCGACCTGCCGGAAGGGGTGAAACGATTCGGGGCATCTTCAGGCGAACGTGTCCCGAAATCATTCCTCTGCGCCATGTGGGGCGACTGCCTCAGGGGCGCCGGGCCGTTCTTCACGACCAGGGAGCACCAGCTTTGCGGCGGCGGGTCCATAGCTGCAGGGTTCGGAAGCCTGCTGCCCCTCGAAGTTGCCGAGAAGTTCATGATCGGCGACGGGAAACTGTTCGGCAATATGGATGCCCTTCGCTGCTCGCTGGCGGCGACCATGCCGTTCGGGGATGGAGAGTTCGAAGCACAGGTCGTCGGGCCGCTTTCCGCAATGGACGACGACGGCCTGCGGCCGGATGTGGTGCTGATCGTCTGCAGGCCATTCCAGGGACAGCACCTCCTGAGGGCATACGGCTTCGACAGCGGCGAACTTGTCCACGGCATCGCCGGCGGGTCGACCTGCGAGATGGTGTTAAGCTATGTCGTCAAAACCGGAAAGCCGACCTTCACGCTCGGCGACACCGGCGGCAACGCCGGCCTTGCCCTCGAACCTGACGAACTGCTTCTGGCCTTTCCGTACGACAAGCTCGGCACCGTCGTCCGCAACCTGCCCCGGATATGCCGGACATCGACCATGCACAAGCACGCCATCGTCCGCGAGGGAAACTGATCGTCGCTCTTATCTGAGTACGGACCGGGATACCGGAAGCGCCTGACGCGCAGGCCCCTGTGTGTCAGGTCTCGGCCACCGAGCCCCTCCGATCACCTCTCCCAAGACCGTAATATCTTCTTGAATAACAAGTTGTTGACCAACGCCCCCTGGTTCCGATCAGCGAACGTGCTGGCCGGCGATAGAGCGGGTGAGCTCGTGGATGACGGTGCCGGCAGCGTGGCGGGCGGCAAGCTCGGCGGGGACGCCCTTCAGGGTACCTGAGCGCCAGGCGGCGCGAAGGCCCCTGAACATCTCTGCTATGGCAGAGGCATCCCCTGCAGGTACGGCCACGCCACGGGCTTCGGCGACGAGCTTCGAAGCGGGGCCTTCGGGCAGTGCGCCGCAGAGCGGCAGGCCGAGGCCGAGAGCGTCGACGAGGCGCTCGGGAACGGTGCAGGAGTTGGGAACCGTGCGGCCGAGCAGGGCACAGAAGAGATCCGACCGGCGAAGCAGGCCGGGCTGACCGCCGATCAGCGTTTCGGGCCTGGCAAGCATCGGGCTGAGCTGGCCTTTGGCGGTTCGGCGAAACATCTCGTCGACCCCTTCGCCGAAGGGCATGAACTCCACATCACCAGAGTTGATCCCGTCGGTCCTGACCCAGGCCTCGAGGCCGGCGATCGCGGCCTTGAGGTCGGCTTTCGGCAGTTCCCCGACGAGGAGGGCGATGCGCATGGGACCCTCGTTTCCCCTCGCCACCGGCGGGAGGAACGCCGTTTGCAAAGCGTCGAACGAAGGGGGCACGATGGTGATCGAGCCGTGGTCGAGGCGGCCGATATACTTCTTCAGGAAGTACTCCTTGAGCGCCCGAGTCGTCGTGGTCATGGGCAAGCCGGAAAGCAGGATCCTCTCCTCTTCGCGGGCGGCGGCGGATGAGGCCGACGTGCCGGGGTCGGGCATGGTCGGGTCGAGCGGGGCGGTGATGTCGAGCACGACCGTGAGATGGTGCTTCCTCGCCGTTTCGAGCGCGAGCACGAGCGGCTCCAGCGGCGGACCCTGGGCGTAGAGCATGTCGATCTCCGGATGCTCCGCGAGCAGCTTTTCGACCAGCGCGGCGGCCCCTTTCTGCCAGGCCGCGCCGTCGTCCCCATCCCTGAAGAGCCCGGTCAGGCGGGCGGCAAGCGGACGGAGGGCCGCCACCTCCCTGCCGTGCATGAAGGCGTTCAGCTCCGGGGCCTGGAGTTTCGATACGTCGATATCCGGGCCGGTGCGATGCACCGCGAAAACCCGGTCGCCTCCGGCGGGCAGGGACGCCTCGATTCCCGAGACGGCTGGCGGCGCAACCACGACGGACTCCCAGCCGATCGCCGGGAGGTTCGAGGCTATCTTCCATACCCTCGATGCGTCGCCATTGAGGTACGGAGGGTAGTTTCGGGTCAGGATCAGGGCTTTTCTCACGTTACTGCTCTTTTTTCTGTGTTTTGGCACGGCCGGAGAGGCGGTCCGTGAGGGCGCCTCCCGCAACCATGAGGAACGAGGCGGCAATGGCCGCCATGGATACCGCACGTCCGGTTTCGAAGCGGGTGCGGTCGTAGGTGAAGCGGACCTCGTGCTCCCCGGGTGTCAGCTCGACGCCCCGGATGACGCCGTCCACCTTCACGGTCCCGGCCTCGCGGCCGTCGACCTTCAGCTTCCAGCGCTGCGGGTAGTAGACCTCGCTCACCACGAGGAAGGCGTCGCCGTCGGCCCTTACCTTCATCGTGATCGATTCGGCACTCCTGACGGTCGACAGGATCGCCCCCGATGCGAAGCGCTTCGTCCCCTGCCAGGAAAGGCCAGTCGCCCAGGCTTCGCCCGGCGCGCCCCGGCCCGACATGACCGCGTCGATGGCCGCACCGTCTTCGGCGACCGGGGTCACGGCCGGCGCGAACCACGCGCGCGGCATGGTCCCGGACAGTTCGTACACCGCTACCGGCACGTCACCCGAAGCGGTCCGGAGCGTTCCTGCCATGACCGGGGAGAGTTCCGGATAGTCGATCGGCGCGCCAGAGACAAGGTAACGCACGTTGAGCATGCGCAGCACGCCGATGCTGGCCAGGTTTGAGCTCCGGGAGAGAAGCTCCTGATAGGCGCCGAGCTTGGCGGCGTGGTAGCCGCCGGCCGATTCGATGCCGGCGATGCTGAACTTGTTCTCCGTGAAAAGCGGTCCGACCGGATAGATCCTGAAGGTTCCGGGCTGCTTCGAGAGGAACGCGGTGACTTCGTCGCCGCCGAGCGCACGGTCAACTGTCGAACGATCGACGAGGGGCGAAGGGCGAAGGGAGCGTTCGCCAGGGAAAAGGATCTGGCGGTCGACCAGGAAGAGGTCTCCCGTGGAGATGAGCACGAGAAGCATGGCCGCCTGCCCGGCGGTCAGGATCTTCCGTGCCGCCAGCCAGACGAGGCCGGCCGTCGCAGCCACCCCTATGGCGAACATGAAGATGCTGCTTCGCCAGAGGCTCCATCGGAGGTTATCCACCATCGAGGCGATCTCGGGGCTTTCAACCTGGACCAGCGGGAACCGGGCACGTATGAGCTGTTCGAAGTTGCCTTCAAGCGAGAGGAAAAGCAGGGCGATGAGCCCGACGACCGCCGCAGCTGCGCGGAAAAAGGGAGCGGAATCGGCCGGGGGTTTGTCGATGAATGCCTGAAGGCCGTAACCGGAGAGCACTGTGAGGCAGAGAGCGACGGCGACGAGCGCCATGGAGGGCACCCGGAAACTCTTGAAAAGCGGTGCGAAGTGGTAGAAGAGGTCGTAAACCGGGCTGAACCAGCTGCCGAAGGAGAGCAGCAGGAAGACGAGGGCTGCGGCGGCGAAGAAGAGCACCTTCGGGTTGCGTCGTCCGGCGACGAGGCCGGCGACGGCGAACAGGAGCACGACGATGCCCGCGTAGTGCGGGAAGTCGGTGAAGGGCATGAAGCCCCAGTAAGTGGCGCCTCCGAACCCGAACGAACCGGGCAGGAGCCAGGTCAGGAGCTCGGCGGGGTGCAGGGACCACTGGGTAGCGTAGGCGTATGCCGCACCGGGATCGCCTCCGGCCGAACGGGCCGAGAAGGGGAGGTAGTCAAGCGCCGGGAGGTAGATCTGCATGGCGACGCCGAGGCCGAGCACGAGGGCGGCGACGGAGAGGAGGCCGGCCCTGGCGGTGTTCCGGCCGGATTTGGCCCCGGTGAGGATCATGATCGCCAGGAACGGCACGGCGAGAATCCAGGTATAGTAAGCTACCTGCACGTGGGCGCGCTGCAGCTGGAGGCCCAGCACGAGGGCGAGGATGCCCGCGTCGGCGACACGGCCGCGTTCGGCAAGCCCGAGAGCGGCCCAGAGGGCCCACGGCATCCATGCGGCGGTCATGAGCTGGCTGCCGTGGCCGAAGGCGAACATGGCGGTCATGAAGGGATTGAGCATGAAAGCCGAACCGGCGAGGAAGGCCGGGGCGTCATGCATGCCGAGGCGCCTGGAAAGGGCATAGCCTCCCATGCCGGCCAGCACGAGGTGCAGCCACTGGGTGTGGACGCCGTCGAGGCGGAAGAGGTCGAACAGGAGGTTCGGGAGGTAGAGGCCGCTGAGGTAGCTGAATGCTTCGACGGTCGGCATGCCGGAAAAGGTCCACGGCGCCCAGAGGGGATAGCTCCCGGTACGGGCACGCAGCGCGTCCAGCGCCGTCGACAGGGCCATCGGAGTGATGCTGTCCGGGGAGCCCGGCACGATCTGCAGGAGCAGCACCCTGCCGTAGAGCAGCGCCCCGAGGAGCATGAAAAGGATCGTGGCGGCCAGGTATGGCCATGGAGCTTTCTTCACGTGGCGTCGTTCCTTGGTTGGTTGTTCCGGAGCGGAATGAAGCTGAAAATAACCTCCAGCTCCTCCCGTTCCAATCGAAACGTCCAGATGAGCAGGAGGTAGAGGGGCGATGCCCCGGCGGCCCCGGCGGCAAGGGCCTGCAACGGGGTGAGCATGGCAAGCAGCGGGCGGGCGAAAAGGAGGGCCGAGCCGGTGACCGCCGCCGCGAGCAACGGTTTCCATGCCTTGCGGGAGAGCACCCCGATACCGAAGAGCATACGCATCTCGAAGGCTCGCGCCACCGAAAGGAGCAGGGTGGCCGCGAACGAGGAGAGCGCCGCGCCCTCGAGGCCGTAGCGAGGGATGAGCAGCAGGTGCAACGCCACCTGCAGGAGGAGCGCCGCCGCCTGGTTGACCAGGCTCAGCCGCTCCCCGCCGGCCATGGCCAGCACGGTGCTCCCGAGCCCGAACCATGCCTGCAGGAGCGCCGAAGCGGCAAGGAGGAGGAGCGCCGTGGAGCTTGCCGTGAACCCGGAGCCGAAGACGGAGAGCGCCTCCTTCGGGAAGATGGCGAGAAGCAGCGCGGGAAGCAGCACGATCGTGAGGACCCACCGGCTGACGAGGTCGTAGAGGTTACGGATGCCCGCCAGGTCACCCCTGGCATGGCATGAGGCGATCATGGGGGCGGCTATTCCTGAAAAGGCGAGGAAGACCGAGCGGAGCAGTCCTGCCGTGCGGGCCGCCGGGTGGTAGAGGCCCACCGTCCGGGGGTCGGTGAGCAGGCCCAGCATCATGATGTCGATCCAGTGCGAGAACATGCCGAAGAGCGACACGGCGAGCAGCGGCAGGGCGACATGCATCATCTCCCGGTCCCGACGGGCACGCAGCAGGTCGACGCCCCCCACTCCGGTCGCCTTGCCGAAGGCCGGCAGGACCCAGGCGAAGGCGAGCAGCGCCGTCGGCACGAACGGCACGATGAGGGCGGCTTCGCTTCCTGAAAGGTACCATGCCCCGATCATCAGCACGAGGAGGGCCGACGGGGCGACCACCTGCGTGGCCAGCACCTTGGGGGCGAGCTTCCTGGAGGCCTGCACGGCATGGCCGGCGATCAGGGTCGCCACCGAAACCGGCAGGGCGGCCGCCGCACTGCAGAGCGTGATCCGCAGCAGTTCGCCCCCGTGCAGGGCGGCGGCGATCCATCCCGAAAAAATGATCAGGAAAGCAGAAACGGCGAGCGCCGAGAGCACTCCCGTCCTGAGGGCCGAGGCGACGGCGCGACGGCGCTCATCCCCCTCGTGCCGGCTGGCGAAACGCAGAAGGGCAGCATCGAGGCCGAGGGCCCCAACCACCTCGGCGACCTGAACGACCGAGACCACGAGGGCGTAGATGCCAAGCGCCTCCGCGCCGAGCAGCCGTGCGGCCGCGAGGTTGTAGCCGAACCTGGCGAGCTGGCCGAAGGCGAAGCCGGCCATCGAGATGCCCGCCTGCCGGGCGATGGTCTCCTCATGCTTCACGGCCGCCCCCGGTCGAGGGATGCCCGGATCTCGCGGACCATGGCCGCCGACAGGGCATCCCAGCCGTGCTCGCGGGCGAAGGCCTGGCGGGCCTCCCTTCGCGAGTCAGCCATCGCCTGCGGAACCAGCCGGACGAACTCCTCCGGGGTAGCGGCGACCGTCACCACCTGCCGCGCCCGGTCGAGCGCGCTGCAATAGTCGATGGCCAGCACCGGCACGCCCGTCGCCGTGTACTCGTAGAGCTTGTTGGGGTGCGAAGCCCGTTTCAGGTCGCTGCGCTCGAGCGGCATCAGGGCAAGGTCGAAGCGCTGGACCCATGCCGGAAGCTCATCGTACGGAACCTTGCCCGCCAGGTGGACGTTGGGCAGGGCGAGCAGCGGGGCGTGCCGCTCCCTCCAGTCCCGTGCGTAGGCGGGGCCGACCAGCACGATGCTGCATTGCGGCCAGGCTTTCGCCACCGCCTCGACAAGGCCAGCATCGAGCCAGTCCAGCGCACCCGCATAGCCGAGGATGGGCTTCGACAGTTTCGATATCAGCTCGGGAACCTCGTTTCCGGGCCGGGCGAAATGGTCGAACTCGACGCCGTTGCCGAGCTCGACGCACCGCACGCCCCCGGCGGGCCTGAGCTTGTCGAGCAGCTCCGGACTGACATGGAAGAGCAGGTCCGAGGCGTCGAGGTACCGGCGGAGCGAGCCGCGCAGCCACCCGGGGGCGCTGGTGAAGCCGAGGTGGTCGTCGTTAGCGTCGTAGAAACGGAGCCGGCAGGGCATGGCCGAGGCCGCGCGTCCCCAGAAGATGTTGCTCAGGCCGACAACCCGGTCCCGCGACGAAAAGCCGAGCACCCGCATCCAGAACTCCAGGATGAGGCGCCCGGCGAAGGCGACGAGGCCACGCACCGGGGCGCTGTCGAAAAGCGGCGCCATGCCGGAAGGCACCTGCTTGAGGTATGGCACGGTCACGACGGTCACGTTCCCCCGCTTCACGGGAAGCCAGTGCTGGCGCCTGCCCAGCGCGACGGATTCGACGAAGAGGATCCGCCACTCCACCGGGAAGCGCTGCAGGAGCCGCTGCTTGCGGGTCGACAGGAAATCCCACTGGATCTCCGAGAACCAGACGAGGGTCACGGCGCCCTCCGCACTATTATGGGCGCGGCGCAAGCTCATAGATCCTGATCCTTTCGAACATGCAGCGAAGGAGCGGCCGGATGCCTGTGAGGCAGAAGCCGAAGGGGCGGATGCGGAACTCCCCGCGCCGCACGACCGTGAAGCCTGCGCGGTCGAAGAGCGATTCGAGCGAGCGGCGCGGCATCTCGTGGAAGTGGTCCGGGCTCTGCAGGAAGAGCGGCTTCCATGCCGGGGTCGACACGAAAAGTCTCGATGCCGCTCCGGGATCGAGCACCTTTCTGGCCTCCAGCAGCAGGTGCAGCGGGTTGTAGAGGTGTTCGAGCACCTCGAATGCGGCCACCACAGGGTAGCTCCCGTCGAGGGCGCCGGTGTCGAGATCCACCGATGTGGTGTCGAATCGGCAGCCGAAGAGCTCCTCGAGCATGCCGGTCATGGGGGTGCGGTCACCGATGTCGAGCCCGCAAGCCACCGGGCGTCCCGCAATCCCCGCCCCCCTGAGGAATCCGATGCTCTTCTCCCAGCGCATCGCATGGGCGGGGTCGGAGCACCACTCGCAATCGACCTTGGTCCTGTAGCCGTCCTGCGTCATGCCGCGTCCTCCCTGCGCTCCCTCATACGGCGGGAGAAGGCGATCTTCAAGAGGCTGCCGGCGCTTCGGAACGGGAGCAGCAGCGGGTAGAGCAGCAGGCCCTGCCACATGCGGTGCCGACGCATGATCCGGAGGGCTGCGCGCCCCTTGCGGAGCTGCTTGCCGAGGCTCAGCTCGCCGCCGGCCGAGGCCGATACCCGGTGCCAGATCCGCGATGCCGGCTCGTACCGGACGACCTTGCCGGACTCGCGCACCCGAAGGGAGAGGTCCACGTCCTCCCCGTACATTTCGAACCCTTCGTCGAATCCGCCGAGCGATTCGAAATCGGCGCTGCGCATGCAGAGGCAGCAGCCGGTAGCGTAGCGGGTCGGTCCGGGCACGCTGAAGCGGGGGCCGTCGGGCATCCTGATGCCCCGGTGGGCGATCGTGCCGGTGCCGGGGTCGACCACGCCGCCGGCGTACCAGATGCGGCCGGGGTCGTCCATGTAGAGGATCTTCGGCACGGCGATGCCGTTCCAGGGATCGCGCAAGGCAGCGACAAGCGGCTCCAGGAACCCGGCGTCCACGATCGTGTCGTTGTTCAGGAACACCACCATATCGAATCCCCTGCCCCGGAGCGCGGCGAACCCGGCGTTGCAGCCCTTCGCAAAGCCCAGGTTTTCGGGGAGTTCGATCAGCTCCGCCTCCGGGTATGCCCTGCGGACGATGGCCGCGGAACCGTCGGAGGAGCCGTTGTCCACGACGAGCGTGGTGAAGGCCGGGTGCCGGACCTTCGAGAGCGAAGCGAGGCAGGCGAGTGTATCCTGCGCGCCGTTCCAGTTGAGCACGATGACCGCGATCCGGTTTTCCGTCATGCCGCCCCCCTTGAGCAGGATTCGAGGAATGATGCCGCCTCCGAGGCGAGCGATTCCCAGGAGTTTGCCCGGCGGGCCTCGTCGAGCCCCTCCCGGAGCGGCATCGCCTCCCTGCAGCGGAAGAACTCGAGGATGCCTTCCGCCAGCGCTTCGGCTCCGGGCCGGCCGACGATCCATCCGGATCGACCGTGCGCCACCTGCGTGGAGAGGGCTCCGACATCGCAGGCGATGACCGGCACTCCATGGCCGAAGGCCAGCGGCACCACCCCCGACTGCGTGGCCGAACGGTAGGGCAGCACGACGGCGTCGGCAGCGGCGAAAAGCGTCGCCACGCGGTCTGCGGGCACGTATCCCGGAAGGAGGGTCACGCTGCCTGCGATGCCGAGCCGCTCCACCTCCGCCCTGAATCGCCCTTCGCCGCTGATGAACTCCCCTGCGACCACGAGCCGGAGCGAAGGATCATGCCGGAGCGCGATGGACATGGCCTCGGGCAGGACGTCAAGCCCCTTGTAGCGTCGGACGTAACCGAAGAAGAGCAGCACCTTCGACGCTGCCGGCAGGCCGATGCCCACCCTGGCATCGCTTTTCGAGGGCGCGTATCCCCGGGGTTCGTCCACCGGGTGGAAGAGGCCCCTCACGGGCTTGCGGTTTCCGGATGCGGCGAGATCCTGCCGGACGCTGTCGGAAAGGGTGATGAATCCGTCGGTCGAGGCGAGCAGCAGACGCTGGAGCAGGCGCTCGGCAGGCAACTGCTCGTGTGCGGCGAAGTTATGCAGCAGCACGACGGTCCGGATGCCGGTCACGGCCCGAAGCACCGCACAGAGCGGGGCGAGCAGGCCGCTCCAGTAGGCCACGAGCAGCACCTCCGGCTTCCGTTTGACGACGGCACGCGCAGTCGAGAGCCAGCTCAGGGGGTTCATGAGGTCGAGCGTGAACGGGGATGAAATGGTGTCCGCCTGCCCCGGATCGGAGGCCGGACGGCCTTTCAGGAGCCATCGGGGGTACAGCCTGCGGAACGGTACGGGGAGCACCTCGCAGCCGGCCGCTTCAAGGGCGGGCAGGAGCAGGCCGCTGAACCGTGCGATACCGCCCTTCAACGGCGGAAACGGGCTGACGAGGGCTATCCGCACGGCCTGAACGATGTGAGTCCGGGCGGGAGCTACGCTTCGCCGAACCCCTGTTCGAAAAATTCCACAAGCTGACGGGCGGCTTCGGCCTCGTCCTCGCCCTCGAGCCGGAGCACCATGCGCGACCCTTTGGGAGCGGCAAGGCTCATCACGCCGATGATCGACTTGGCGTTGATCTCGGTGCCCTCCATCTCGATGAAGAAATCGGACTTGAACTTGGATGCGAGCTTGACGACTGCGGCCGCCGGACGGGTGTGCAGGCCTGCATTGTTCCTTATGGTCACTTCCTGTACGATCACTGCTCTTTTCCCTTTTGAAGTTATTACAGTTTCCTGACCATGGCGATCTCGTCGCATGCCATGAGCTTGGGGCAGTTGGTGCAATCCCTCCAGATCTTCTGGGGAAAGTACTCCTTCTCGATCTCCGTATAGCCCATCCTCCCGAAGAACCCCGGGTTGAGGGTGAGCACGAACACCTCGCGGACCCCCTCTTCGGCAAGCACCGACTCCGCCTTTTCGACGAGCAGGCGCCCGATGCGGGCCCCCTTGAACTCCTCGAGTACGGCAAGTGAGCGGATCTCCGCCAGCCGTTCCGTGTAGAATGCCACGGCGCAGCAACCGATCACCTTGCCCTGGTACTCGGCCACGAAGAAATTACGAATATCCTCGATAATATTCTCGACAGGGCGCTTGAGCATGATCCCCATCCCGGCATACGCGGCGGTGATCTGCGAAATGGCCGAGGCATCGGCGAGACGGGCGTTCCTGACGCTGGTTGCTGCAGCCGGCATCTTCAGTCGTTGACGTGTTCTTGTTGCGGCTGGATGGAGACCATTTTCCACAGTTCGTCCTTGAGAGGCTTGAGCCCCTTGCCGGCGACGCTTGAAATCGGGATAACCTTGACGCCGGGCTCCAGCTCAGGCACCTCAAACTCCTCCGGGGCGATGTCCATCTTCGTGATCACGGCGAGCCTCGGCTTGGAGAGCAGGGTCGGCTCGAACTTTTCAAGCTCCTTCAGGAGCGTCGCATATTCGGCCCCGATATCCGCAGAATCGGCCGAGACCATGATGACCAGCACCCTGGTACGCTCGATGTGGCGGAGGAACTGGATGCCGAGCCCGCGCCCTTCGGCAGCCCCCTCGATGATGCCGGGGATGTCCGCCATGACGAACGACTTGTAATCTTCGTAACGCACGATGCCGAGGTTCGGCACCAGCGTGGTGAACGGGTAGTCGGCGATCTTCGGCCTGGCCGCGCTGAGCACCGAGATCAGGGTGGACTTGCCCGCATTCGGGAACCCGACCAGCCCGACGTCGGCCATCAGCTTCAGCTCCATCTCGAGCTCGAAGGCATCGCCCGGCTCACCCGGCTGGGCGAACCTCGGGGCCTGCCTCGTCGCGGTGGCGAAGTGCTGGTTGCCCCAGCCGCCGCGTCCGCCTTTGGCGATCATCACCTCCTGCCCGTCCTCGGTCATGTCGCACATGACCTCGCCGGTCTCGGCGTTGCGCACCACGGTACCGCACGGCACGCCGATCACGATGTCGGCGCCGTCACGGCCGGTCTTCCTCGCGCCGAGCCCGTGGGCGCCACGCTCGGCGGCATAGGACTTCTTGTATTTGAAATCGAGCAGCGTTGCGAGCTGCTTGTTGGCGTGCAGGTAGACGTGGCCTCCACGGCCGCCGTCACCACCGTCGGGCCCGCCCTTGGGCACGAACTTCTCCCTCCTGAAACTCACGCATCCACGCCCGCCGTCACCGGCCTGCACGGAGATCTTCGCACTGTCGACAAACTTCACGCTGCTCCTGTTCCTTTTGTAATAATCGTCATCAAATCCTAAGTTATGCTGAACCTGTAAACGCCACGAAAATGCCGGGATCAAAAAAACCAGCAGACTCTTCCGCACCGAGCATCGAAGAGCTGATCCAACGCCTCGAGGAGATCTCCCGCCGCATCGAGAACCCCGATACGGGCCTTGAAAACTCCATCTCGCTCTACCAGGAGGGCATGGCCCTCGCCGAGCAGTGCCGGCAGCGGCTGATCGAGACCAGGAAGAAGCTCGAGACCATCAACCCCGAGCTGTCGAAAAACCGTCCCGAGGCCGTCCGCCCCAAAGACCTCTTCGGCCTGTAGGGGCAGGCCCCTGTGCCTGCCCGGCCTACGTGCCTGTCCTGACGCCCGGAGGCGAAAATCACCCCTCGAGCATCTTTTTGAGAATCTCGTTCACCACCTGCGGGTTCGCCTTTCCCTTCATCTTCTGCATGCACTGGCCGACAAAGAAGCCGAACAGCTGCGTCTTGCCGCTGCGGTACTGCTCCAGCTGCTTCGGGTTGGCGTCGAGGAGCTCCTGGATGGCCGCCTCGATGGCCCCGGTGTCGGAGACCTGCGCGAGCCCTTCCCGCTCCACGACCGCCTCGGCCGTCGCCTCGCAGGACTGCATGAGCTCGAACACCTGCTTGGCGATGGTGTTGCTGATGGTGCCTGCGCCGATCAGCCTGATCAGGCCTCCGAGCCGTTCGGGCGAAATGCCGAACTCAGCGATATCAAGGTACTTCTCCTTCAGGGTTCGCATCACCTCGCCCATGACCCAGTTCGACGAGGCCTTGGCGTCGCCGGAGGCGTTGACGACCCCTTCGAAGTAGTCGGCGAGCTCACGCTCGACGGTCAGAACGCCGGCATCGTATGCCGGGATTCCGTACTCGGAGACGAAACGGGCGCAGCGGTCTTCAGGGAACTCGGGAAGCGCCTCCTGCATGCGGGCGAGCATGTCGTCATCCACCAGCACCGGCACAAGGTCCGGGTCCGGGAAGTAGCGGTAGTCGTGCGCGGCCTCCTTGCCCCTCATGGAGCGGGTCTCCATCTTGTCGGCGTCCCAGAGGCGGGTCTCCTGCACAATCGTGCCGCCGCCCTCTATCACCTCGATATGGCGCTTCGCCTCGTACTCGATCGCCTTCTCGACATTCTTGAAGGAGTTCATGTTCTTGATCTCGGTGCGGGTACCGTATTCGGTCGAACCGACCGGGCGGACCGACACGTTGGCGTCGCAGCGGAGGCTGCCCTCCTCCATGTTGCCGTCGGAAACGCCGAGGTACTTCACGATCTGGCGGAGCTTCTGCAGGTAGGCCGAAGCCTCCTTGGGCGTGCGCAGGTCGGGATAGCTGACGATCTCGAGCAGCGGTACGCCGCAGCGGTTCACGTCGATGTAGGTGTCGTCGCCGATGTCGTGGATCGACTTGCCGGCATCCTCCTCGATGTGGATCCTGACCAGGCGGATCTCCTTGCGCCCCTCCCCGGTGTCGATATGGATCATCCCCTCGGAGCAGATCGGCTCTTCGAACTGCGAAATCTGGTAGCCTTTCGGAAGGTCCGGGTAGAAGTAGTTCTTGCGGGCGAGGATGGAGTTGCGGGCGATGGTGCAGTCGGTTGCGAGTCCAAGCTTGACGGCATCCTCGACCACACGGGCATTGAGCACCGGGAGTGCGCCGGGCAGGGCCAGGCAGACAGGGCAGACGTTGGAGTTGGCCGCCCCGCCGAACTTTGCAGAACATCCGCAGAACGCCTTGGTGGCAGTATTCAGCTGGCAATGGACCTCGAGGCCCACAACGATTTCATAGTTCATTGATAGAGAATGCGATAATGAAAAAAACACGGTGCGGCCCGGCATGCCAGGGATCACTGGTCGATCGGCGTGTAGCCGAACTTCTGCCCCCCGATCGAAGCCTCCGCCATGATACCGCCGTTAGCCATGGTAAACACGGCCACCCCGTTCGAGTAGTCGGTATTGGTGGCCATGCCGGTCGTAACGACGACCGCCGTGACCTGGGCGTTCAGCTCGAAGTTGCCGCTCTTGAATTTATCAAGGTCGGACTTCCCCTTGAAGAAGATGATCTCGGCGAACGACTGGCCTCCGAGCTGAGGCCCCAGGTTCAGCTGGGTAATCGAAGTGCGCCCGACGATGCCGCCATTCTCGAAGACGTAACCGCCTCCGCGTCCGCCGCCGATCAGGAAGTATCCCCCTTTGAACACTTCAGGGAACACCGCGTAACCGTAAGCCTTGGAGAAGAACCTGTCCAGGGAGGGGTCCTTCTGCTTGAATTTTTCAATGGTGGTGTGGGCCCGCTGCTCATCGGACGGGTCCCATCCTGCCTGCGCCGTCCCGAACATCATGGTGATGGCGGCAAGCGCGATCACCCAAATCCTGCTGATTCTCATGGTCTTCATCATGGCTCGCACGTTTTTGTTGGACGTAATAATAACAATCCGGGGATAAGTTGCAATGCGACGACAACCTGCAATGTACGATTTTCCGGAATGAAAACCCTCGGGCGGCTTCAGCCCGGGCAAGCGCGAGGCAAGCGGTCCGGATGCACGGAAGATTGGACGACAACGGCAGGAAAACCAGGCGCCCGCCGCCCCCGGTCGCTGCCGAGGGGCGAAGGAGTTCCGTATGATGCCGGCGTCAGCCGCGGGCGGCCTCGAGCTCACGCTTCAGGGCTTCGCGCTCGATCTCGAGGCGGCGCAGTTCGCGGTTGATGCGGTCGAGCTCCTCGGGCTCGCTGTCGATCTCGAGGCGCAACCTGGAGGAGGCCTCGTCGATCAGGTCGATGGCCTTGTCGGGCAGGAACCGGTCGGAGATGTAGCGGTTGGAGAGCTCCGCGGCGGCGACGAGCGCGGCGTCCTTGATCCGCACGCCGTGGTGGATCTCGTACTTCTCCTTCAGGCCGCGCAGGATGGAGACGGTGTCCTCGACGCTCGGCTGGTCGACCACGACCGTCTGGAACCGCCGCTCCAGGGCCGCGTCCTTCTCGATGTGCTTGCGGTATTCGTCGAGCGTGGTGGCGCCGATGCAGCGCAGCTCGCCCCTGGCGAGCGCCGGCTTGAGGATGTTGGCCGCGTCCATGGCGCCCTCAGCCGCACCTGCCCCGACCAGCAGGTGGAGCTCGTCGATGAAGAGGATCACCTCGCCTTCGGAGGCCTGGACCTCCTTGACGACGGCCTTCAGGCGCTCCTCGAACTCGCCCCTGAACTTGGTGCCGGCAACCAGCGCGGCGATGTCGAGCGCGGCGACCTGCCTGGACTTGAGGTTCTCCGGCACGTCCCCTGCGACGATGCGCTGGGCGATGCCCTCGACGATCGCGGTCTTGCCGACACCGGGCTCGCCGATGAGCACCGGGTTGTTCTTGGTGCGGCGGCTGAGGATCTGGAGTACACGTCGGATCTCGTCGTCGCGGCCGATCACCGGGTCGAGCTTGCCCCGCCTCACGAGGTCGTTCAGGTTCCTCGAATATTTCTTGAGAGACTGGTAGGTCTCCTCGGCGGTCTGGCTGGTCACCCGCTGCGAACCCCTGAAGGAGGCAAGCACCTTGAGGATGGCGTTGCGGTCGACGCCGGCGTCTTTCAGGATCTTCGAAACCCTGACCCCTGCCTCGCTCATGGCGATGAAGAGGTGCTCGGAGCTGATGTATTCGTCCTTGAGCTGGCCGGCCTCCCTCAGCGCGGTGTCGAACACCTTGCCGAGGTCATTGGAGATGTATTGCCCGGTTGCCGAGGCTCCGGTAACCTTCGGGAGCCTGTCGAGCTCGCGGTCGAGCACCGAAAGCAGGGTCTCCACGGGCGCCCCGAGTTTCCTGGCGATCTGGCAGGCGATGTTGTCGTTGTCGCCGAGCATGGTGCTCAGGAGATGCTCGGGCTCGATCTGCTGGTGCTGGCGGCTCCCGGCCATCATGGAGGCGGCCTGAAGGGCCTCCTGCGCCTTGACGGTGAACTTGTTCGGATCGAAATGCATGGTTCGTTCGGTTCTTGCTGGTTTTCGATGAGGGCTCCGGACGAGCGGCTACAGGCGATAGACCTGCTGTCCCTTACTCCTTCGAATAGATAACCGTAAAAACGGCAAAAACATCACCACCCGGCTCGGGGCCGGGCGGCAAAAAAAGTCAGGGGCGGACCGGGAACCGGTCTTAGCGTTCTGCGGGCGGCTTGGGGAGGTTCTGGAAGAAGGCGGTCGTGACGAGCCTCAGGATCTGCCCGCCGGTCACCAGAAGTTCGGCGCCCTTCTCCTTGATGTGCTGCTGGGTCGCAACCTGGTCCTTGAAGAAGTCGATGCTCGCCTGGTCGAAGTTCTTGCCGTAGACGTAGTCGTCGATGACCTCCTCGGCTTCTGCGTAGGGAAGGTTGAAGACCTTGAGGCCGAGCTTGGCCCGTTCGATGGGGTCGAGGACCCTCTGCCCAGTTTCCTGATTCTCCATAACGCTCCGGTTTTCTTCTGATGGTAAAATAGTGCGGTGGCGCACCGGTCGACAGTACCACAAATATAACGCCTTGGCAGGAAACCGCAAGCCAGCAGGCCACATCAGGTGCCGCCGGACCTGACCCGGCGCGATGTATCCCCGGTCAGCAGGCCGGCGGCGAGCGCGAGGAGGGCTGCCGCGATGACCGGCCGGTGGATCGGGCGTCGGGTGGCCGGGACCATGACCCACCGGGACGCGGCCTCTTCCCGGGCTATCTCCTCGGCGACCCTGCCGGCGACCGGGGTGTCGGGACGGCTGTGGTAATAACGTCCCCCCGTGTCGCGGGCGATCTCCTGGAACACTTCGGGCCGGAACCGCGTCATGACCGTCTGGCCGCCGGCGTCCCGTAGCAGGCCTTCGGGGGCCTTGGCCGACACAGGCACGGGGATGGGCGCCGAAGCCCCGCTGCCCACCCCGATCGCATGCAACCGTATGTGACGCTTCCGGATTTCCGCGGCGGGCCTCTCGAAATCCTGCGCATGGTCTTCGCCGTCGCCAGCAAGCACCAGCACGGTCTGGGCGCCGCCCTCAGCCCGGGCGGACCCGGCGACGCCGAGCGCCGCATCGAACGCCCTGCGGTAGACGGTGCCCTGTGATTCCACCTGGTCGGGCGAGGCGATGGACAGGAGGGTTTCAAAAAGCTCCTGGTCGGCGGTCATCGGACACTGGACGACCGGGGTGGCGGCGAACAGCACCAGGGCCCGGCGCCCCTCGCCAAGGCTTCGACTGACCTGCAGGATCTCGGATTTGGCCCTCGACAGGCGGTCGGGAGCAATGTCGCGGGCGAGCATGCTGCGCGACACGTCGAGCAGGAAGACAAGGTCGGCTCCCCTTCGCCGCACAGGCTTCAGGCCGCTGGTCATCTCCGGGCCGGCCATGGCGACGAAGAAAAGGGCGATGGCGGCGCAGAACAGGGCCCGGCGCATGAAGAGCCTGAGGAAGCCCGGCCGGGAGACGACGCCCTGCTCGAATCCGGCCCCGGCGACGCGCCTGCGGATCCGGAGCTTCCGCCTGGAGGCGTAGGCCGCCATCAGGAGCGAAGGAACGACGAGCCAGAGCCAGGCGAGGTATTCGGGACGTGAGAAGTTCATGGTCAGGGTATCCTCATGAGACGTGTCGAGGAGAGGGCCATTTCAGCGACCAGCATCAGGCCGGCGGCCATCAGCAGCCATGGGTAGAGTTCGGCGGTGCGCCCCTGCCTCCTGCCGACCAGGCGCGTCTTTTCGAGGCGGTCGATGTCGCGGAAGGTCCGGCTCAGGCCCAGGGGATCGTCGGCGCTGAAAGTGCGGCCGCCGCTGACCCTCGCCATCTCCGCAAGATCGGCCCTCCCCGGCCGGAGCGCTGACGCCGCCGTACTGTCTGCAGGGAGCGGAGGCGAATTGCGGCCGGCGAACACCGTGTAGATCCGGATGCCCTGCTGCGACGCGAGCCTGGCGGCCGTCGCCGGACCGACCTCGCCGGCATTGTTCTCGCCGTCGGTAAGGAGCACCAGCACCTTCTCGCCCGATTCCGATGCCTTGAGCCGGTTGGTGGCCGTCAGCACCGCCATGCCGATAGCCGTGCCGGGCTCGCGGATGACGCCCGGTTCGATGGCCTCGACCAGCCGGTCGAGCAGGTCGTGGTCGAGCGTGAGCGGGCAGCTCGTGAAGCTCCCTCCGCTGAAGAGGAGGAGGCCCATCCGGTCGGCCGGCCGGCTGTCGATGAACTCGCGGGCGGCATCGCGGGCGGCATCGAACCGGCTTTTGCCGTCGAAGTCCCGCTGGCGCATCGATTCCGAGACGTCGAGGGCCAGCATGAGGTCGATGCCGTTCGATGCCAGGTCGGACGCCGGAATCGGCGCGCGCGGCCCGGCAAGGGCCAGGACCCCTGCCGCGAAGGCCAGCCAGCGGAGCGTGGCCGGCAGGACTCCCGCAACCGGGTTGACGGCAAGCTTCTCCCTCCGCAGGCGGGCAACGCCGGGGAAAAGAACGCCGGGGTGCTGCCGGCGCCCGACGAACCACCGGAACAGGGCATATCCGCCCACCGCGGGAAGCAGCAGGAGCCACCATGGGTCGCTGAAGCGCAACCAGGCCAGGATATCGGTCAGCTGCTCCATGGGGGTCACTCCGTCGTTTTGGCTGCAGGTTCCCCGCCAGGCGCCTCCTGCGCCTCGCCCGCCTCCTGGGCAAGAGCATCAAGCTGCTCGGGCGTGCCGGTGATGAAGGCCATGGCGATCTTCAGCGAACTCCGGCACTCGCCGATATCGGGCCGGCCGTCGGCGAACTTGATGAAGTCCGCCCGGAGCAGGAGCCTGAGGACAACCTCGCGCGCCCGGACCTCGCGGCTCGCCAGCTCGTCGGCGATCTCCTGGGTGACCTGCTCCATGGCCCGGAACCGGTACTTGTACTGCAGGTACTGCCGCAGGATGTTGCTGAGGGCCTCGTACCCTTCGGTCGGGGCGAGCCCCTTCGTGAGCTGGCGGTCGAGGGACTTGAGCTTCTGCCGGGCGAACCTCGACGGATCGATGAACCCCCCCGCGCTGTTCTTCAGGATCGTAAGCCTCAGGAAGGAGAACACGGCGAAAGCGAGCAGCAGGACCAGGGCCACCGCCGGTACGAGCACCAGCCAGGGCAGGTATCCGGGCCCGAAGGGGGGCGCCGGAGGCCGCAGCTGCGTCATGGTCGAGTCGGTCATGGCCATGACGACCACGGAGGAGGCCGGACGGAAAGAAAAACGGCTCTCCTTCGATCGGGCGTCGCGCCGCTCGGCCACCGTGAAGCCGGGGAGGCGCTGGGGCCCCGAGCCGAACGCGGCCAGATCGACCGAGACGCGGAGCTCGGCACTCCCGTCCGGCAGCCTCCGCGTCGATTCGCTGCGGCCGGCGACCTCGAACGACGTTGCGGGCCCTGCCTGGATGTTCTGGACGGCAACGCTCCTTCGTCCGTCATGGCGCACGATGATGAGGTAGTTGAGCCGTTCACCGGCAAAGAGGCTGTCGGGCTCGGCCTTCACGGTGACGTCGGAGGCTGCGACCGGCCCGGCCGAGCATCGTGGCGAGGCGGCGGCAAGGAGTGCGCAGGCGACGAGGGCCACGGCGGCTGACCGGTTACACCTTGCGTTCACGGTTCCTGAAGAAAGCGTTCAGGCCGCCGATAATCGAGCGGTCGGTCTCGAGGAAAACGGTATCGACCTTCATGCGCCGGAGCTGCTTGCGGAGATCCTCCCGGTCACGCCGGGCAGCCGACGAGTAGCGGGAGAGCATCACGAGGCTCCGCGCGTCGATCGTCAGCCGCTCACCGCTCTCCGGGTCGACGAGGTCGAGCAGGCAGGAGCGGGGCAGCTCCATGTCGAGCCGGTCCCCGAGATGGACCACCACGAAGTCATGCCTGGCGTTGAGCAGCTTCATCCCCTTATCGTACCCGGAGCCGATGAGATCGCTCATGAGGAAGATGATCGCCTTGCGCTTCTGGGTGCGGCGGATGAAGCCGAGGGCGGCGTCGATGTCGGTCTTGCGCCCCGTGTGGTCGACGGAGTAGATGGCCCTCAGGATGGCAAGCGCGTGGGCGCGGCCCTTGCGCGGCGGGATGTAGGTTTCGACCCGGTCGGTGAAGATCAGCAGGCCGACCTTGTCGTTGTTCTGGACGGCGCTGAAGGCGAGGATGGCCGAGACCTCGGCGGCGAGGTCCTTCTTGAGCCGGGTGCCGCTGCCGAAGAGCATGGAGCCCGACCCGTCGAGCAGCAGCAGCAGGGTGCGCTCGCGCTCCTCGGTGAACTGCTTGACGTAGAGGTCGTTCTTGTGCGCGGAGGTGTTCCAGTCCACGGCGCGCACATCGTCCCCGTACTGGTACTCCCTGACGTGGCTGAACTCGATGCCGCGCCCCTTGAACGAGGAGTGGTACTCGCCACTGAAGAGCTCGTTGACGAGCCGGCGCGAACGGATTTCGAGCTTGCGGATCTTCCGGGTCAGCTCGTTCGGCTCACGTCCGGGAGGCGCTCCCGGACGCAGCTCCCCGTGGATGGATCGCTCGCGCTGCGCCATCACGGCACCTGGACATGTTCAAGGATGTTCCTGATGAAATCCTCGGCCTTCAGGTTTTCGGCTTCGGCCTCGTAGCTCGGCCTGATGCGGTGGCGCAGCACGTCGTAGGCGATGCTCTTCACGTCCTCCGGCGTGGCATAGGGGCGCGCCTGCAGGAAAGCGTGGGCCTTCGAAGCGAGCAGCATGAAGATCGATGCCCGCGGCGAAGCGCCGTACTCGATCATCGGCGCGAGGGTCTCGAGCCCGTTGCGGTCGGGATAGCGCGTCGCCATCACCAGGTCGACGATGTAGCGCTGCACGCGCTGGTCCACGTAGATGCGGTCGACCAGCCTCCTGGCGCGGAAGATCTGCTCCGGCCGGACCACCGGCGGAAGCTCGTCCTCGACCGCGGAGGCCGAAGCGCGCTGCATGATCTCGATCTCCTCGTCGTAGGAGGGGTACTCCACCATGACCTTCATCATGAAGCGGTCGAGCTGCGCCTCGGGCAGCATGTAGGTCCCTTCGTGCTCGACCGGGTTCTGGGTCGCCAGCACCATGAACGGTTCGCTGAGCGGGTAGGTCGCATCCCCGATGGTAACCTGCTTCTCCTGCATGGCCTCGAGAAGCGCCGACTGCACCTTTGCCGGCGACCGGTTGATCTCGTCGGCGAGGATCACGTTGGCGAAGACCGGGCCCTTGCGGGGATGGAACTCCATCTCCTTGGGGTTGTAGATCATGGTGCCGATCAGGTCGGCGGGAAGCATGTCGGGGGTGAACTGGATGCGGCGGAACGAGAGGTCCATGGCCGAGGCGAAGGTCCGTACGATCAGGGTCTTGGCAAGGCCGGGCACGCCTTCGAGCAGCAGGTGGCCGTTGGCGAGCAGGGCGATGAGCACCCGGTCGATGACCCCTTTCTGGCCGATGATGCGCGACGAGAGCGCTTCACGGGCCGTGTCGAGGAAAACCGACTCCTGTGCGATCTCCCGGCCTAGGGCCTCAAGTTCAGTCTCCTGCTTCATGATACTGTTCCTCCCGGATCGTTAGGACACCTTGAAATAAAAGCATTCCGCCGTTCACTCCTTGCGGTAGAGCCCCCTGAAGCCCGCCACCAGCAGGGCGATGCCTGCTATGAGGGCCGGCCAGGCGACCAGGTCGCCGATGTAGAACACGCTGTTCAGGATACCGAGGCCCGGCGCGAAGAGCAGCACGAGATCCGCCCCGACCAGGACGAGCAGCGCGTTCAGGAGGCTGATCCTGGGGCCCGGTTTGCTATTCTTCTCCTGTTTCTTAGCTTTGGCCATAACTCTTTGACGTCCTATTGTACCATGAACATTCTCGGCATAGAAACCAGCTGCGACGAAACGTCGGCGGCGGTCCTCGTGAACGGGGCTGTCCGCTCCAACGTCGTCAGTTCACAACGCTGCCACGGGGATTTCGGTGGGGTCGTTCCGGAACTGGCCTCCAGGGAGCACGAACGGCTGATCGTCTCGATCGTCGACGCCGCCCTGAAGGAAGCAAATATAACAAAAAACGGGCTTGATGTCATAGCAGCCACGGCCGGCCCCGGCCTGATCGGGGCGGTCATGGTGGGACTCTGCTTCGGCGAAGGGCTCGCCTGGGCACTCGGCAAGCCGTTCGTGCCGGTCAACCACGTCGAGGCGCACATCTTCTCGCCCTTCATCGGCGACGGAGCGGCGGCGCGTGCCCCGGATGGGGATTTCATCTCCCTCACGGTCTCCGGCGGACACACCCTGCTGTCGGTCGTGCACCAGGACCTCTCGTACGAGGTGGTCGGCAGGAGCATCGACGACGCGGCAGGCGAGGCCTTCGACAAGACCGGCAAGATGCTCGGGCTCGGCTACCCGGCCGGACCGGTGATCGACCGCCTCGCCAGACAGGGGGACCCGGCCTTCCACCGCTTCCCGAGGGCCCTGACCTCAAGCTCCCGGACCAGCCGGAACTACCACGGCAACTTCGACTTCAGCTTCTCGGGCCTGAAAACCTCGGTGCGGACCTGGATCGACCGGCACGACCGGGAGTACATCGAACGCCACATCCCGGATATCGCAGCCTCGATCCAGGACGCCATCGTCAGCGTGCTGGTCGAAAAGGCCATCGCTGCCGCACGTCAGTACCGGGCAGGCGCGGTTTCGGTGGCGGGGGGCGTCAGCGCCAACACCGGGCTGCGCGCGGCCATGGGCGAGGCGTGCCGGAAGGAGGGCCTGGAACTGTTCATCCCGGACGCCGCCTACTCGACCGACAACGCGGCCATGATCGCCACCATGGCCGACCTGATGATCTCGCGGGGCAAGGCGGGCGAGAACGCCTACGACGCCGCCCCCTTCGCCCGTTTCATACCGGTGGGAAGAGCCGCGCATTGAAATAGTGGAGAAATAGATTATCTTTCGGACCAGAAAAAAGAGCGCAACGTCCGGCACGCACCGCCGGGCACGGCTCAAGCTACCGATTACCAACAGCAAGACACGCCCATGCACGACTCCATCCTTGCCCTGATGCTCTTCGCCCCGCCGACCGGAGGCCAGACACCCAACCCCTTCGTCCAGATCGTCCCGCTCGTCCTGATCTTCGTCGTCTTCTACTTCTTCATGATCCGCCCGCAGCAGAAGAAGCAGAAGGACCGCGAGAAGCTGCTCGACAACATCAAGCGCGGCGACCGGGTCGTCACCATCGGCGGCATGCACGGCACCGTCGCCGGCATTGAAACCGAGAAGAAAACGGTTCTTGTGCAGGTTGCCGACAACGTGAAGATCAAGTTCGAACGTTCGGCGATCGCCAACATCGAAAAACAGGAAACCGGCGACAAGCTCGCCGAAAAGGAGTGACAGGCAGCGATGCAGGAAATACCAGCAGTACTGGTTCTCGAAAACGGCTCGATCTATCGCGGCACCGCATTCGGCCACGCCGGTGAAGCGGCCGGTGAAGTCGTCTTCAACACCTCGCTGACCGGATACCAGGAGATCCTCACCGACCCCTCCTACACCGGCCAGATGGTGGTCATGACCTACCCGCTCATCGGGAACTACGGCATCACGCCGAACGACGACGAATCCTCGAAGATCTGGGCGTCGGCCCTGATCGTGCGCGAGGCCTCGAACGTCTACAGCAACTTCGAATCGACCCGGAGCCTCGACGAGACGCTCAAGTCGGCCGGCGTCATGGGCCTCGCCGGCATCGACACCCGCAAGCTCGTCCGCGAGATCCGGCAGAAGGGCGCCATGCGCGGCGTCATCTCGACCGCCTGCGCCGACGAGGATGCGCTCAGGCGCCAGGCGGCGGGGATCCCCGAGATGACCGGCCTCGACCTGGTCAGCAGGGTCACCACCGGCTCGACCTACGTCTGCGATACCCCGGATGCGAAGTACCATGTGGTCGCCTTCGACTACGGCATCAAGACCAACATCGTCCGACAGCTCCAGGTTGAGGGCTGCAAGGTGACCGTCGTCGGCGCCAACACCCCGGCAAGCGAGGTGATCGCCATGAACCCGGACGGCGTCTTCCTCTCGAACGGCCCCGGCGACCCCTTCGCCGTGACCTATGCGGTCGAAGCCATCAGGGAGCTCGCCGACTACAGCCGCACCACCCGGCGCCTGCCGATCTTCGGCATCTGCCTCGGCCACCAGCTGCTGTCGCTGGCCTTCGGCGCAAAGACCTACAAGCTCAAGTTCGGCCACCACGGCGCGAACCACCCGGTCAAGAACCTCGTGAACAGCAGGATCGAGATCACCTCGCAGAACCACGGTTTCGCGGTCGACGAGTGCTCCCTGCCCGACACGCTCGAGCTCACCCACCGCAACCTGTACGACCAGACGGTCGAAGGCGTCCGCCACCGGAGCCTTCCCTGCTTCTCGGTGCAGTACCATCCGGAGGCGGCTCCCGGGCCCCATGACTCGCACTACCTGTTCAGGGAGTTCACCGACCTCATGGCAGAAGCAAAAAACTGACCAGACCAGGGAGCGGCGGCCAAAATCCCGCCGCTCCGCATTTCAACCCCGACCGTCACGCACCAACCACTCCCAACCCGGACATCATGAGCACCTTTCCGAACTGCCCGAAGTGCAACTCCGAATACACCTATGAGGTCGGAACCCTCCTGACCTGCCCTGAATGCGCCCACGAATGGAGCAGATCGGAGGCCTCCGCCCAGGAAGATACCCGGTTGTGGAAGGATGCGAACGGCAATATCCTGCAGGATGGAGATACCGTGACGGTGATCAAGGACCTCAAGGTGAGGGGCTCGTCGTCGGTGGTCAAGGGCGGCACCAAGGTGAAAAACATCCGCCTCGTCGACGGTGACCACGACATCGACTGCAAAATCGACGGGATAGGCGCGATGCAGCTAAAGTCGGAGTTCGTCAGGAAAGCCTGACAGCAGTTCCACCCACCCCCGGCTGAAGCCCCCCTGCATATGGGACTGCGTTCTCGGGATATCGTCACGGATCAGGCAAAAAAACGACTGAGCCTGCTCCTGATACCCCTTTCCGCCATATTGCAAATGCTTATATTATTCCTCTGTCGACGCCGGAGCCCAGCGTCACAGGGAATCCGTGTTGATTTGGTAACGTCTCGTCCGGCGAGGCGCCAGTAAAACAAGCCGTATCCATGAAAAAACGACTCTTCACCCCCGGCCCGACCCCGGTCCCGGAAAACGTCATGCTCAGCATGGCCGCCCCGATCATCCACCACCGCAACCCCGAGTTCATGGAGATACTCGCGCAAGTGCACGAAGACCTCCGGTACCTTTTCAGGACGACCCAGCCGGTCGTGGTGATGACCTGCTCAGGCACCGGAGGCATGGAATCGGCCATCTCGAGCCTGTTCGGCAAAGGGGACAAGGTGGTCACGGTCAACGCCGGCAAGTTCGGCGAGCGGTGGGGCGAACTGGTCCGCACCTTCACCGGAAACTGCGTCGAGGTAATGGTCCCGTGGGGCGAGGCGATCCAGCCGGAGCGCCTGGTCGAAGTGCTCAGCGAGCACCCTGACGCCCGCGGCGTCTGCATCACGCACTCCGAGACCTCCACCGGAACCTCCACCGATGTCAAGGCGCTCTGCGCGGCCATCCGCGAAGCGTCCGACGCCCTCATCCTCGTCGACGGCATCACGGCCATCGGGGCGCACGAGTTCCATTTCGACGAGTGGGGCGCGGACATCTGCATCACCGGGTCGCAGAAGGGGCTGATGATGCCTCCCGGCCTGGCGCTCATTGCGGTATCGGAGCGGGCGCAGGACATCATCGACGGCAGGGCGGAGGGGCCGCAGTTCTACCTGAGCCTGAAGAAGGCGCTCAAGTCGCACGCCGGCAACGACACACCGTTCACCCCTGCCGTCACGCTCATCATCGGCCTTGCCGAAGCCCTCGGGATGCTCCGCGAAGAGGGTATCGAAAACGTCTGGAAACGGCATGAGCGTCTCGCGGCCGCCTGCCGCCAGGGTTGCGAGGCGCTCGGCATGAAACTGTTCAGCAGCTCACCCTCATTCGCCGTCACCCCCGTGTGGCTTCCGGAAGGGGTCGACTGGAAACAGTTCAACAGGACCCTCAAGACGGACAACGGCATCACGGTCGCAGCCGGCCAGGACGAGTTCGCCGGCAGGATCTTCAGGATCTCCCACCTCGGCTACTACGACGAGCTGGACATGCTTGCGGTGATCGGCGGCCTGGAGTTCACCCTGAAGTCGATGGGCGTGCCGTTCTCGGTCGGCGCGGGCGTAGCCGCCGTCCAGAAGGCATTCCTCGAAGGCTGACCGCTCCCTTTTCCCCGGCCCGGTTTTCCATTACCGGGCCGCCGGGCGTATATTCCAGAAAACACCCGCGCCATGCACAGACTGGCTTTCGCACTCGTCGCATTCCTGACGTTCAGCGACATCCCATCCGCCGTGAGGCAGTACCGGATGTTTGCGGACGCCTACGACCGCCAGCGGAACAGCGACCCGGCAGGTGCCGCCCGGGGGTACGCCGAGCTGCTGGCCCGCCACCCCGCCGGCTTCTTCCGCAACGAAGCCCTGTTCGACCTCGCCCTGATCCATCAGGGCCAGAAGCAACCCCAGCAGGCGTCCACGATCTATGCCGGCCTCCTGCAGGTCAAGGGGCCGATCGGCGTCAACGCCGCCTACAACCAGGGCAACATCATCGCGTCCCAGGCGTTCACGAACCCGAAAGCGGCTGACTACCCTGCCCGGCTCCGCAACGCCCTGGCCTTTTACCGGCGGGCGCTCACCGGCGACCCCGGCCATGCCGACGCGCGGGTAAATTACGAAATCGTGCTCCGGGCACTCCGCACCATCGAGCCGCCACGGCCGGCCTCCGGCGGCGGCGAAGGCGCAGGTTCGCCCGGAACCCGGCCACAGCAGCAGGGGCTCAGCTCCGATGTGTCGAACCTCGTGCTGGGCAACGCCCGCCAGGATGAAGGGCAGATGATGCGCAAGTATTTCCGTCCGGCGGCGCCCCGCCAGATCCCGAAGGAAGAGAAGGAGTGGTAACCCCGCGATGATGGACAAGAAGGTCGCCCTCGTCTTCCTCCCGTCCGACAGCGGCGTCGACGGGGCCCGGTCGCTGTACGACGAAGGGGCCGCCTTCGGTCCGGCCCGATGGTTCAACGGGACCGTACGCAACCTCATCAAGAAGACGCAGTTCGCCATCCCTCCGCTGGCGCTCATGATCCTCGCATCGGTCGAGGTGCCCGGGGTCGAGCAGAGCATCTGCGACCTCAGGTTCGAGCCCTTCCCGTTCGAGAGGTCCTGGGACCTTGCCGGCATCAGCGTCCAGACCGGCATGGCCGGCAAGGCGTTCGATCTGGCCGGAAGGATCAGGGCCCGGGGCATTCCCGTCGTGCTCGGCGGGCCGCATGTCACCATGTTTCCCGAGTCGTGCCGGCCCCACGCAGACGCGCTCGTGCTCGGCGAGGCCGACGACCTCTGGAAGGAGGTTCTCGCAGACCTTTCGGCAGGCAGCCTGAAACGGGAGTACCGCGCGGCGCAGCCCCCGGACCTCTCGCTTCCACGGCCGGTCGGCAAGGCCTCGCTGAAGAAAAGCCGCTACTTCACCACCAACCTCGTCCAGACCGGCCGCGGCTGCCCCTGGCGGTGCGATTTCTGCAACGTCCACGTGCTGAACGGACATGTGCTCCGCCAGCGGCGCATCGACGACCTGGTCGGGGAGGTGGCCCGCTTCAGGGAGGATGACCGGCGGATCTTCTTTTTCGTGGACGACTCCATCAACGCCGACCCGGCCTTCGCCTTAGAACTCTTCGACCGGCTCACCCCACTCGGCATCAGGTGGTTCGGCCAGGCCACCACGACCCTCGGCCAGCAGCCCCGCCTGCTCGACGCCTTCGCCCGTTCGGGCTGCCAGGCGCTCCTGGTGGGTATCGAGAGCATCGAACCGTCGAGCCGCGACGCGCACCGGAAAACCCAGAACCGTACCGGGGAACTCGCGGGAAACATCAAGGCCATCAGGCAGAGCGGCATCAGCCTTTACGGGAGCTTCATCTACGGCCTGGACGGAGACACGCTCTCCACGCCGGCGGCGATCCTCGACTTCATCGCCGAAACCCGGCTCGACGTGCCGGGAATCAACCTCCTCAGGCCCAACCCCGGCACGAAGGTGTTCGAGCGGCTCCGGGAGGAGGGTCGGCTGCTGTTCGACCCAGACGACCTCGCCTCGTTCCGCTACACCTTCGGCCAGGAGATGCTGTACCGGCCGAAGAACATCCCGCTTCCCGACTTCATCGAAAGCTATTCCGAGCTGACCCGGAAGGTCTTCAACATGCGCAATGCCTTCATGCGCGGCATGGCGGCACCGAGCATCAAGCCGGCCGTCATGCTCTTCAACCTCTTCTACGCGCACCTCTACAGCCTCTCGCGCCACGACCTGCAGCGCCAGCTGGATGGGCTGCAGGCCTGAGCGCACTCAGCTGAAAATCCATTTTGAGAGAACGTGATTTATCGTTAAAATTAAGTTTATATGATTTTCCAATACACCGCCACGCAAACGAGAGACCAAATACAAAGGAGATGACCATGAAACGATTCCTGCCTCTGCTCACCGTCGGACTTGTCGTCCTTGGCGGCTGCGGACTCGAGAAACCCCCGGCAAAGCTTGCCGAAGAGCTGAAAAATGCCGAAAAACCGGCCGGCGCTCCTGCTGCGGCCCCTGCGGCAGCACCGGCGGCAGCACCGGCGGCAGCTCCTGCTGATCCGAAGCTGGCCGAAGGCAAGGCCACCTATGAAGGCGGCTGCAACGCCTGCCACGACGCCGGCATGATGAATGCCCCGAAACCGGGCGACAAGGCCGCCTGGGCTCCGCGCATCGCCAAGGGCGAGGAGAGCGTGATCAAGAACACGATCAACGGCCTCAACGCCATGCCCGCCAAAGGCGGCAACACCGCGCTGACCGACGAGCAGCTCACCAACGCCGCAAAGTACCTGATCAGCATTTCGAAATAAGTCCGGTAATCCCGGGCGCCTGACCGGCGCCACCATATCGCTCTTCCCGGTTTACTCACCAGAAAAGAGGCTGTCTCATCATTGCTTTTGATACAGCCTCTTTCTGCTTTTCTGGCTCCCGGAAGCAGTTTGGAAAAGATTTGGAGGACTGGGGGCAAAATGCTAAAATCATTCTCTATGGACATTTATTTGTTCGAACACCACACAACATCATAACCATCAACGGAGAAGATCTATGTCCCGTTTCGTTTCCACCGCCCTCATCGGCGCCGCCATGCTCGTTTCCGGCAACGCGTTTGCCGCCAAGTATGACGCTGCTGCCGGCAAGGCGACCTACGACGCCAGCTGCGCTACCTGCCACAAGGCCGGCCTGATGGGCGCCCCCAAGCTCGGCGCCAAAGCCGACTGGGCAGCCCGCATGGGCCAGGGTGTCGATGCCATGGTAGCCAAGTCGATCAAGGGCTTCAAGGGCACCAAGGGCATGATGCCGGCAAAGGGCGGCAACGCCTCGCTGAGCGACGCCCAGGTTGGCAACGCCGTCGCCTACATGGTCGGCGCCAGCAAGTAATCGCAGAGCATCGACCGATTGAAAAACGGGAGCCCGGCTCCCGTTTTTTTATTCCCTTCCCCCCCCCCCGCCGGGCGTAACAGCTCCCGGAGCTCCCAAGTCCCGATTATTTCCTATCTTTGACGAGCGACAGGCAGGGATTTGCAACGAAAAGAGTGGACATGACGCTTGAAATCGAGTACGTCGGCTTCGCCGCCGGAGTGCTGACGACCTTCGGACTCCTTCCTCAGGCATACCGGATGGTCCGTACACGCCAGGCCCGTGACGTCAGCCTCACGTGGGTGGTGGTCACCGCCCTGGGAGTTGCGCTCTGGCTCTGCTACGGGCTCGTCAAGCAGAGTCCGTCAATCATCACGGCCAACGGGATCACCCTGGTGCTCTTCTGCATCATCCTCGCCATCAAGATCCGTCACGGCTGACTCCCCCCAAGGCAGCCTTCTACCACCATCAATGAATTATCAACCCGTCATGAACAGTCGATCGATAGGATTCATCGGAACAGGAAGAATCGCCCAGGCACTCATCTCCGGGCTCGTCAAAGAGCCGGGCATCGCCATCCTGGGCTACGACAAGGACCAGGATGCGCTCGGACGCGTCGCCGCACAGTTCGGCATCGCGCCGATGGACTCGATAGCCGGCCTTGCAGCCAACTCGTCCATCATCGTCATCGCCGTCAAGCCCTACCAGGTCGCCGAGGTGCTCGACGACCTCCGCCCTTCGCTCTCCGCAGGGCACCTTCTGGTGAGCGTCGCAGCCGGCATCTCCACCTCGTTCATCGGCTCCCGCTGCCCTGAGGGCACCCGGGTCGTCAGGGTGATGCCCAACACGCCGGCCTTCGTCGGCATGGGCATGACCGCACTGTGCCGTGGTTCCGCTGCGACCGAAGCCGACATCGCCCTCGCCGAAGGGCTCTTCAGCGCCATCGGGCGGACCGCGGTAGTCGGCGAGACCGGCATGGATGCGGCGACCGCCGTCTCTGGCAGCGGCCCGGCGTACATGTTCAGGATCATCGACGCCCTTGCCGAGGGCGGCGCTGCCTGCGGCCTCAACCGCGAAACGTCGATCCTGCTCGCCGCGCAGACCATGCTGGGTGCGGCGGCGATGGTGCTCGAGGGGCGGAATTCTCCGGACGAGCTCGTCAGGCAGGTGACGACCCCGGGAGGCACGACGGAGGCCGGGTTGCGGGAGATGGAGCGCCTCGGTGTCGGGCCGGCCATGGTCGAGACCGTCCGGGCGGCGGCGGCAAGGTCCAGGGAACTCATGAAATAAGGCTGGCCATGCGGAGAGGCTTCGGGGTTTTGCTGCTGCTGATGCTCATGTCGGCGGCGGCAGCGGCGAAAGCAGGCAACGGGGCCGTCACACCCCGACCGACCGGGCCGCCGTACCTCGATGCGATCGTCGACAACCGGAGCCCGTACGTCGGCCAGGAGGTGACCGTGACCTACTCGCTCTACTTCTCGGGCACAGCGCCGAGGATCGTCGATTCCGGCAAGGCGGAGCACCCCGGCCTCTGGGTCCAGGAGGTGGCGCCGGAGGGATACATCAGGAGCAGTGTGGTGAAGGATGGCGGCCGAAACCTCAGGATGGCGGTCGTCAAGCAGCTGAAAATGGTGCCCATGCAGGCAGGCCGGCTCTCGGTATCGAACTACCGGCTCAAGTGCTTCCTGCCCTCGGGCACCGGTGCCGATTCCAGCCCCGACGTCGAATCTGTCATTACGGCGCCGACAGCCACGATCGTTGCCAGGCCGTTGCCGAAGGGCGCCCCGGAGGGCTACGGCGGCGCGGTGGGCGACTTTTCTATTGGCCTGGCGGCAGCGCGATACCAGGTACATGCAGGTGCGCCGCTGACCCTTGCCGTGAAGATCAGCGGCAGGGGAAACCTCCAGGCCTTCCCGCAGGTCGCCCTGGAACTGCCGAAGGAGTTCAGGCAGGTAGACAGTGGGATGCCCACCGTAACCGGGGAAGGAGCCGGAAAGGCGGCAGATGCCCTGTATTCCAATATCGCGATCACCTCCGACCAACCGGGGAGCTTCAGGTTCACTCCGGTAAGGCTGGCTGCGTTCAATCCCTGGAAAGGCCGCTATGAAACCGTCTCTTCCGGGGAGATCACCGTCACGGTGCTGCCGAAGGAGAATGCGGCCAAACCGGCAGTCCCGGAACCGCTTCCCGCCGCAACCGTTGCCGACGGGGCCGGATGGCTCCCCCCTGCCATCATGATCCTCATGGCCACGGCCTTCCTGGCACTGATCGCCATGCTCTTCCTCAAATCGAAAAAACATCGGAAGAGGCCGGCCCCGCCTTCGCAGGAAAAGCGCCCCGGACCGCCACCGTCGCCACGGACACCGTCGACACCCGAGACGCCGGAGGTACTCAAGCAGCGCATCTATGACGCTCTCGCCAAGGCCGGCATCAAGAAGCCCGCAGGCCTGACGTCGGCCCAGCTCAGGCAGGAGCTGGAGGACGGGAAGATAGGCCCCGAATGCATGGAGGCGCTGATCGAGGTCATGAACATGATCGACCGGGCCGTCTACACGCCCGGGAAAATCCCGGCCGAAACGCTCGAGAAACTGAACAGGAAAGCCGCTTCGGCGCTCGGCCTGCTCGAGCGCCAGCGCAGCCTCTGATCGAGCGTTACGGCGCCGAAAGCTCCGGAAGGTGGAGGGCTGTTTCGGGATGGTCGGTGATCAGGCCGTCGACACCGAGCCGCCGCATCCTGATCATCTCCTCCGGGTCGTTGACCGTCCAGACGACGACCTTCGCGCCGTAGCGGTGCAGCTTGTCGACCAGGGGCCCGTCCACAAGCGAAACGTGCGGATTGACATACGAAGGCACGAATCCCGTACTTTCCGGAAAACCGTCAAGGGCCGACAGCTCCTCGACAAGCAGCCCGAAACAGAGCTCCGGCATGAGGCGGCGGGCTTCCGCGACGACCCGGGGATCGAACGACTGCAACCTCACACGGCCGGCAAGGCCCGATTCCCGTATCTCTTCGACCACGAGGGCGGCATACTCCCCGGGAGGTGGAAAGGCGACGCCTTCAAGCCCGGCCCGGGACTTGACCTCGAGGTTGTAGACCATTCCGCCCGGCAAGCCGATGCGGCAAAGGTGCGACTCCACCTCGCGGAAAACCTCGGAAAGAAGGGGGCGGAACGCCTCGATACGCTGCTGCTGCGGAAAATCCGGGGAGGGGGTGCCACAGTCGAGGAGGGCGATCTCCCGGTACTCCATGGCATAGAAGAGTCGGCGCAAGGGGTGGCCGTCAAGCACTGCGGTAATCCATGGATCGTGCGAAACGAGGATACGGTGGTCTTTCGAGGCAACAAGGTCGAGCTCGACAACCCGGCATCCGAGGTCGGCGGCTTTGCAGAAAGCCTGGATGGTGTTTTCGGGGTAAAAAGCCCGGGCCCCGCGATGGGCCTGAATTTCGAACGGCATGATGGTATCGGTGTGCGTCCCGTCATGGCCCGGGCCCGGATCACCAGGCCACGGAGGTCATGGGAGATATCCCGGAGAACTGCTGAACGGCAGGCCGATCCGGACCTTTCAGGAGGAGCGTTTCCCTTTCGGAGACCTCGACGGCTTGGCCGAAGGAGCCTTCTTGTTCTTCTTCTTCTGGATTTTGTTTCCGGTGACGTTGGTACCGCTGGACTGCGGCAATCCATGGGTTCCGAAGAGGGTGGTGGTGGTTCCGTTTTTGCGGGCTCGATTGAACTTGTTCTTGCGATACTTCTTCTCGAGGTCTGCGTAAGGGCTTGGTGGGTCTGGCGAGGTATTGAAATTATTGAAGTTAGGCTCGTCAATAACCTCATAATCCACATCCAGGACCACGTCAGGATGAGTCTTCTTCTGCAAGTTGCTTGAATCTTTTTGTTCTGAAAACCGCGAGCGATACTCCACTCTGGATCTCTCTGGGAACGGGGCTTATAATTTAATATTTCGAAGGGAAAAAGCAAGAGCACCTTTTCACACCCCTTTCCGGAGAGTGTCTGCCGGTGTTTTATTTGACTGTTACGACGTCAAACGTTAAATTTCACTTTCTGTCTGATGAACATAAACCCGGAGACTCACCCATGGATATTCGCCGCCTGATCCTGGCTATCATACTGCCACCCGCCGCCGTCATGAACAAAGAGGCCGGCACGATCATGCTCACGGGACTGCTGACCCTCCTCGGCTGGGTTCCGGGAGTTGTCGCCGCCCTTATCATGATAGCACAGGAGCAGAAGCAGGTCCAGGCCTGACAGCCCATCGCCCTCTGCCGGAAAAAGAACACCAGCTGAGTCAAGATCGTTCTCGTGCCGGACCGGTCGCATGGCGGAAAGCCATGGACCGGCCCGGCATTTTCATGCTTACCGCCGCACCATCCGCATGTTCCCGGCATTATTCGGCATACAGCGCCCCCGGGCCGATACGGCGGCAATGATGCTCATGGCGGGCCGAAAAACTTGGACAATGGGCTCAAGTTGTTAAACTACGCATTATCGGAACACTGACACGAATGGCGTCACCTGCATACAAGAGACTGGTTGCGATCGATTTCGGCACCAGGCGCATCGGGGTGGCCAAGAGCGACCCGCTCGGCATGTTCGCCCAGCCGGTCGGAACCTTCGAGCTCGAGGGGCTCTATGCCGCGCTGGAAGCCATCATCCGCGAAGACGGCATCGACAGGATCATCGTCGGCTACCCCCTGAACGACCGGGGAGAAGCCAACCGGATGACCGGCGTCATCGACCGCTTCGTCGAGGAGCTCGGCAGCCGATTCCCCTCCATCCCCGTGGAAACCATGGACGAGCACCGCTCCTCACGGGAAGCGAGGCAAATCCTGGCGCAGTCAGGGGCGAGTAGGAGAAAACGCAACGTCAAGGGGCGGGTCGATACCGCAGCGGCCTGCGTGATCCTGCAGAATTACCTTGACGCCTCCCGCTGAGGCCGACGGGCCGGCCGGGGCCCATTTTCCGTTTATCTTTTCGGAAGGGCTTCAGTATCTTGGAGGATAAGCCGAATCATCATCTACCCTATCCCGCCAAATTCCGCATGACCAACGCCGAAACCCTCGCGATGTTCAAATCGACCGGAGCCCTGCTCGACGGTCATTTCAGGCTCACCTCCGGCCGTCACAGCGACTCCTACTTCCAGTGCGCCAAAGTGCTGCAGCATCCCGGACACCTTTCGGCGATCTGCTCGGCCATCGCCGGCCACTTCAGGGACGCCGGGATCACCACCGTCATCTCCCCGGCCATAGGCGGCATCGTCGTCGGCACCGAAGTGGGCCGCCAGCTCGGCGTCAAGACCATCTTCGCGGAACGCAAGGAGGGGGTCATGACCATCCGCAGGGGCTTCGTGATCGAACCATCCGAAAAGGTGCTCGTCGTCGAGGACGTCATCACGACCGGAGGATCCGTCGCCGAAGTGATCGAGCTGGTCGAGGCAGCCGGGGCGACGGTCGCGGGCGTCGGCTCGGTGGTCGACCGCAGCAATGGACGGGTGAAGCTGACCGGCAACCAGTACTCCCTGCTGTCGCTCGAGGTGGTGAGCCACGCTCCCGAAGAGTGCCCGCTGTGCAAGCAGGGGGTCCCGATCTACGCGCCGGGGAGCAGGACGAACCCGCAAGGATGAACACCTCCATGGAGCAGGCGCACATCAAGAGGATTTCGTTCGTCGGACTGGGCCTGATCGGCGCATCGCTCATGCAGGCCGTCAGGAAGGCTGCCGGCATTGCCGGACGGCACATCGAGCTGATCGGCTGGGACCCCGGTTTCTCCGACGACGACATCGCATGCATCACCGGCAGGCTGGGTCTCGACCGTTTCGAGCCCGAACCGGCGAAGCTCTATGATGCCGACGTCATCGTGCTCTGCGCACCCGTGATGACGAACATCTCGCTCCTCGAAGAGCTCCGGCTTCACGCACCGGCCGGAGCACTTGTCACCGATGTGTCGAGCACCAAGATGCTGATTGCCGAAAAGGCATGTTCGCTCGGCATCGACTTCATCGGCATGCACCCGATCGCCGGTCGCGAGCAGCAGGGCTACCTCGCAGCCTCTCCCGAACTGCTGTCGGGGCGACTCCTCGTCGTCTGCTCGGGGGAGCGCCTGCCTGAAACCGGCCATGCGGCCGAGTTCGTCGGCCTGCTCGAAGAGGCCGGCTGCATCCCTGCCGCCATGAGCCCCGAAGAGCACGACCGGGTCTACGCGAACATCAGCCACCTGCCGCAGCTCATCTCGACCGCGCTGATGAACCACTGCCGGGAGAACATCCCCCGCTCCGGGCCGGGCTTCGCATCGGTAAGCCGCCTTTCCGGCAGCTCCTGGCCGGTGTGGCGCGACATCGTCTCGACCAACAGCGAAAATATAGCGGACGAACTCGAGGCGTTTTCCGGCCGCCTCGCCCGGCTCGCGGCAGCGGTGCGCCGTCAGGAGCTCGACTCGCTCGAGGAGGACTTCGGGGAAGCGAACCGGCTGTATCAATCCCTGCAGCAAGGAGGCAGGCCATGAAATTCGCCATCATCGTCAACATCACCCGCGACAGGGCCATCCGTCTGGCCCGAGAGCTTGCCGCATGGCTCGAGGAGCGCGGGCTCGACTATATCTACGACACCGAATCGGCCCGGGCTCTCGGCAGCCCGAAATCTGCCGGGGTCGAATCCCTCAACCGCCTCTGCGACCTCTTCATTTCGCTGGGTGGCGACGGCACGCTGCTCTATACCTCGCACTACTCCGTGGCCAAGCCGGTGCTCGGCATCAACGTCGGCAATCTCGGATTCCTGACAGAGTTCAACCCGGCCGACATGTTCACGGCCATGGAGCACGTCCTGAACGGCAACTACTCGATCCACACCCGCTCGCAGCTCGAAGCCGCGTTCGGCATCGACGGTGCGATGCGCCGAATGACCGCCCTGAACGACGTGGTCATCGAGAAGGGGACCTACTCCCGCATCCCGACCTTCATCATCCGCCTGGACGACGAAGTCCTCGGCTCCTATCGTGCCGACGGCATCATCATCGCCACCTCGACCGGGTCGACCGCCTACTCCCTGTCAGCGGGGGGCCCGATCATCGCCCCGAAATCGAACGTCTTCGTCATCACCCCGATCTGCCCGCACATGCTGACAGTCAGGCCGATCGTGATCAGCGACGACAAGCTGATCAGGGTATCGGTAGAGGCTGCGGACGGCGAGTTCCCGCTGAACCTCGACGGCCACCTGCGCAAGATGCTGGCACCGGGAGAGATCGTCGCAGTCAGGAAATCCCCGCAGTCCATCAACCTGGTGGCGAACGAAAAGCGGAACTACTGCGAAATCCTCCGCACCAAGCTGCTCTGGGGCCACGAACACCCTGCCGGCCAGTAGCACCACCATCAGTAACCGTATCCCCGGCCACATGACCGAGCCCCTCAGTCCTGCCTCGCTGCACCGGATCCTCGGAATCGCGCCCTCGACCCCGCTGTGCCCGGCCGACATGGCCTCGGCACTGAAGGTCGCGTTCTGCCCGGCACCGGAACTGAGCCCGAGGCTGGAGCGGTTCGCCTCGTCGCTGTTCGGGGCCCTTCGATCGTGCGGCTCGTCCGTCACCTGCGCCCCCGGCCCCGACGGGCGCTACGCTCCCGGCACGGTCGTCATCGCCCCTGGCACCTTCCCCGACCACCTGCTGCCGATCAACCGGGTCTCGACGCTCTACAACAACATCATCGTCGGCATTTATGACGAACCGCCTCCGGTAGTCCCCGGGGCCTCGCCCCAGCAGACGCTCGATGCGGTGGTCGGACGGCTGGCCTGGGACATGGTCCATCTGGTCATCTACGTCACCGCCGACTCGTGGACCGTCTGCAGCATGAACGGCGGCGTCACGACGTTCGCCTCACCGTTGCCGGAGACCGCCGACGTGCTCGGGTCGCTCGTGCCCAAGCTGACCGCGCAGGTCGTGCCGCCGAGGGCGGGGGAGATCGACATCCGTCACGGAGAACTCGACACTTCGGGAAGCCTTTTCAGGTCGGTCGCCCGGGACTTCGGGGAGAGCGGCTGCATCTGGGACGGAAATCCGCTGCTGATGAGCCACACTTCGCGAGAGGGGCTCGCCTACCGGAGCGGATTCTACCGGAAAATCGTGGCAAGGTACCTCGATGAACGCACCGGCATGAGCTACGGGTTCCTCGCCCGCCAGCTGCCGGTTCAGGCAGGGCCGGCGCTCGATGCCGACAGCCCTGCAGGAACTCCTGCGGAAACAGCCGTTGAGGTATCGATCGCGGGACGGAAGCTCCTGGTGCCCATCCCCGAAGTCCGGGTGATCACGACCCGTTCGGGATGCAGGAAAACCGCCATCGACAGCCGGCAGGACCTCGTCGAGACCGGACTTGCCGATGGCCGCGTCTGGCTTGCCACCCCGGCGGGCACGGCGCCAGAGGTCGCTGTCCGCCCCTCCTTCGACACCCTGACGATCATCGCCCATGCGGCGGGCAACGCCATGGTGTCGAGCATCCTGCAGACCCTGAGGCCCGGAAGCCGTTTCCCGGAGAGGCTGGCCGCCGTCGGGGCCGCCATGACGCACTGGCACCACTACCCGGACGGGGAGCAGGTGCCTGAAGGCCATATCGTCCATGGAAGCGACAACCCGCCGGTCTCGTGCTCGACGCCGCAGTCGGCAGCCTACAGCCTGCTCGGCAAGCTGAAGGCCCTGGAACAGGCGCTTGGGCAGGGGATGGAATTTCTCGGCGATGTGCACATCGAACCGGGCCACGGCACGAACCTGGTAGGGATATTGACGCTTGCGGAGGCCGCAGCGCGGCTGAACGGAAGGGTGGCCGTGCAGCCGAAAAGAAAAAGGACATCAGGGACTGCAAGGACTGCAGGGACAGCAGTGTTTTTGCTGCTTGACCCTGATCTCCTTTGAGTCCCTGATGTCCCGGCTGTCCTTCTCTTAAAGTCTTCAGTGGCCCTGGACCGGCTTGTCGCCGTAGGGCCAGCGGCCCTGGTGCTCGAGGATCATCTCGACAACCTCCCTGATGCAGCCCCTCCCGCCTTCATACACCGAGATATACGCGACGCGGTTGCGCAGGTACTCGACGCCGTTGATGGTCGTCACCGGGAGGCCGACCCGCTTCAGGATCTCCAGCTCCTCGATGTCGTCGGCGATGCAGGCGCACTCCTCGTCCGTGAGGCCGTGCCGCTGCTTGAACGACTCGTAGGCCTCGAGACGGTCACCGCCGTCGAGGTAGAGGTCGACCGGACCCGCAGCCTCGAGCAGGGGGCGGTAGGCGCTTGCGTTGCGCCCCGTGATGACGGCCACGTGCAGGCCGAGCCGGAGGGCTTCACGGATGGCGACGGAGTCACGGGCATAGAGGCCGGGAAGCTCGCGGCCTGAGCTGTCGAGGGTGATGGTACCGTTGGTCAGGACGCCGTCGACCGGGAAGACGACGGCCTTGATGCCGTCGAGCGCGGTACCGACCTGTGACGATGGATCAGCCTGGAGCGGCTGCATGCCGAAGAACTGGAAGGAGCTCAAGTCTGTAGTGATTGTTTACCGTGAATGAATCGACTGCATGCAGGCGTGCAGCTGCAGCAGCTCCGAGACCATGGGCGCAAAGTCTTCGAGCGGCACCTGGGTCGCCGCGTCGGACATCGCCCTCGACGGGTCGGGATGGACTTCGAAAAAGAGGCCGTCGACGCCCGTGGCGACCGCCGCGCGGGCAAGCGGCAGGAGGAAGCGGCGATCGCCTCCGGAAACGCCCGATGCGGCTCCGGGCAGCTGGACGCTGTGGGTGGCGTCGAAAACGACCGGCCAGCCGGCCTCGCCCATGATGGGCAGTGATCGGAAATCGACCACGAGGTTGTGGTACCCGAAGGTGGTGCCCCGCTCGGTCAGCATGATCTTGCGGTTGCCGGTCGAGGCGGCCTTCTGGGCCGCGTAGGCCATGTCGCCGGGCGCCATGAACTGCCCTTTCTTGATGTTCACGGCAAGACCCGTCGAGGCAGCGGCGACCAGGAGGTCGGTCTGCCGGCAGAGGAATGCCGGGATCTGCAGCACGTCGACGTACCGGGCAGCCAGCTCGACCTCCCCCGTCTCGTGCACGTCGGTCAGTACCGGCATGCCGTAGGTCTCGCGGACTCCGGCCAGGATCTCGAGGGCCTCCCGGTCGCCGATTCCGGTGAAGGAGGATGCCGACGAACGGTTGGCCTTGCGGTACGAGCCCTTGAAAATGACCTCGATTCCCTCCTCCTTCCGGATCCGGTTCAGCTCCCCAGCCACCTCCATGACCATCTCCCGGCTTTCGATGAGGCATGGCCCGGCAATAAGGAACAGACCCTTCGGCCCAGGCAGGTCGACGGAGCCGATCGAGAACTTTTGCATGCGTTTTCCTGTTAATCCAGTCAGCGGGAACGGTCAGCCCCCGGCAGCTTTGAGTTGGTTTTTCAAGCCCTTAATTTACACATTAATTTATCTTTTCACGGCACCGCAACAATCCCGAAGAACCATGAACACGGCAGACACCAGACAGCGGCTCCAGGATATCGAAAAGCAGATCGCCAGCCTCCGCGAGGAGCAGGCGACGGTCAAGGCCCAGTGGGACGCGGAGAAGGAGCTGATCCATACCTCTCGGCGGCTCAAGTCGGAACTCGAGGAGCTTCGCATCCAGGCGGAGAACTACGAGCGCTCAGGCGATTACGGCAAGGTCGCCGAGATCCGCTACGGCAAGATCGCCCAGCTGGAACGCGACCTTGAGGAGAACGCGAGGATAATCGACGCCAGGCAGGCATCCGGCGACCTGATCATGAAGGAGGAGATCGACGCCGGCGACATTGCGGACATCGTCTCCCGCTGGACCGGCATCCCCGTAAGCAAGATGCTCCAGTCGGAGCGGCAGAAGCTGCTCGGCATCGAGGCGGAGCTGCACCGCAGGGTCATCGGCCAGGACGAGGCCGTCAGGGCGGTCAGCGAGGCCGTCAAGCGCTCCCGCGCCGGCATGGGGGACGAGAAGCGCCCGATAGGCTCCTTCATCTTCCTGGGCCCGACCGGCGTCGGCAAGACCGAGCTGGCCCGGACGCTTGCCGAGTACCTCTTCGACGACGAGGAGGCGATGATCCGCATCGACATGAGCGAGTACATGGAGTCCCACACCGTGAGCCGCCTCGTGGGCGCGCCTCCCGGATACGTCGGTTACGAGGAGGGGGGACAGCTCACCGAGGCGGTAAGGAGGAAGCCCTTCTCGGTGGTGCTGCTCGACGAGATCGAGAAGGCGCACCCGGACGTCTTCAACATCCTCCTGCAGATCCTCGACGACGGCCGCCTGACCGACAGCAAGGGGCACACGGTGAACTTCAAGAACACCATCATCATCATGACCTCGAACATCGGGGCCCAGCTGATCCAGGCCGAGATGGAGAGGATCGACGGCACGCCTTCCGAAGCGGTGCTCGCGGGCCTGCAGGACAAGCTCTTCCAGCTGCTCAAGCAGCAGGTGCGCCCCGAGTTCCTGAACCGCATCGACGAGGTCATCCTCTTCACGCCGCTGACCCGCGACAACCTGAAAGAGATCGTCTCCATCCAGTTCGGCCGCATCAGGGCGCTTGCGATGCGGCAGCGCATCAACCTGACCATCTCCGATGAGGCGGTCATGTGGCTGGCCCGGACCGGGTTCGATCCGGCCTTCGGCGCCCGGCCGCTGAAGCGAGTCATGCAGCGCCAGATCACCAACCGCATCTCGGAGATGATCCTTGCCGGGCAGGTCGACGAAGGCGACACCGTGGAGGTGGCGGTTGAGGACGGGGGGATAGTATTGAAGAAGAGGGGCTGAAGAAAAAAGGACTGAAAGGACGAATGGGACAGCAGGGACAGCAGGGAAAAGATTTCTGCTTGATTTTTCACCGGATTACCGGAAATTGCCTTACGTCCTTTGAGCCCTTTGAGCCCTTTCCTCTCCTGAAACCATGAAGAAACTCCTGATCCCCCTGCTGCTGCTCCTCGCCACGCCATCTCATGCAGGAGCCGCTCATCGCAAGCCCGACAGCCTGTCGGTGAAGATCGGCCAGATGCTGATGGTCGGCTTCAGGGGGCTGGGCGCGGAGAGCGAACCCCGGCTTGCCGATGACATCAGGAAGCGGCATATCGGGGGCGTGGTGCTCTTCGACTACGACGTTCCGTCGGCCTCGCCGGTTCGGAACATCGAATCCGCGGCACAGGTACAGCGGCTCGTCGACGGGCTGCAGGGGATGGCACGGGTCCCGCTCTTCATCGCGATCGACCAGGAGGGTGGCAGGATCTGCCGCCTCAAGCCGGCAAGGGGATTCCCGCCCAGCGTGTCCGCCGCCCACCTCGGGAGGCTCGACAACGCCGACAGCACCCGCCAGGCAGCCGCCACCACGGCGGCACTGCTCCAGAGCCTGAAGATCAACATGGACTTCGCGCCCGATGTCGACCTGAACACCAACCCGGAGAACCCGGTCATCGGAAAGCTCGAACGAAGCTTCTCGGCCAACCCCGACGTGGTGACCCGCCAGGCGAAAATTTTCGTCGACGAGTTCCATGCGGCCGGCGTCATCCCGGTGCTGAAGCATTTTCCGGGCCACGGGAGTTCGACGAAGGACACACACAAGGCCTTCACCGACGTAACCGCGACCTGGTCGAAAACGGAGCTCGAGCCGTACCGCAACCTTGTCAGTGAAGGCTATGAGGACGCGGTCATGACCGCGCACGTCTTCAACGCCCGCCTCGACAGCAGCAACCCCGCGACCCTCTCCAATGCGGTCGTCGATGGCGTGCTCCGCCGGGAGATCGGCTTCGGTGGCGTGGTCTTCAGCGACGACATGCAGATGCAGGCCATCTCCGGCCGATACGGGCTGGAAGCCGCCATCCGCCTCGCCATCGGGGCAGGGGTCGACATCCTCATCTTCGGCAACAACGCCTCCGCATACGATCCGCAGATCGCCGAAACAGCGACGGCAATCATCAGGAAGCTTGTCAAATCGGGTACGATCACGCCGGAAAGGATCGACCGCTCCTACCGGCGGATCATGAAGCTGAAGCAACGAATCAAACTCCCCCGCGAATGAAAACCATCTACCTCGTCCGGCACGCGAATGCCGGGTGGAGTAACGCGAACCTCCCCGACGTAGAGCGGACGCTGAGCGGGCAAGGCCGGCTCGAAGCCGGCGAGGTGGCCGCCCGCCTTGCCGAAAAAGGAGCCCGTCCTGAAATCATCATCTCGAGCCCTGCCGTAAGGACGCTGGAAACGGCGGAGATCTTCGGAGAGGTCATCGGCTTCGGAACCGACCTCGTCACAGAGGAGCCGGAGATCTACTCCGGCGATGTCGCCATGATGGTGGGCATCGTCGCCAAGCTGCCTCAGGAGTGCGAATCGATCATGCTGTTCGGCCACAACCCCACCATCAGCATGTACGGTTCTTGGCTGAGCGGCAAAACGCTCGGGCAGATGGATACGTGCGGGGTGCTGCGGCTGGACCTGCCCGTGAAGCATTGGAGTGATGCGAAGCAGGGGCGCGCTTCGACGGCCTGGTACCTCTGCCCGAAAAGGCGTCAGTAGTTCTCGGACTTCGGCTCCCGGTCCATCAGGTCGAGGATGGCCTGCTGGGCCGGCTTGCCCTCGAACAGCATCTCGTAGACTGCGCGCGTGATCGGCATCTCGACACCGAGCCTAGCCGAAAGCCCGGCCACGGCCTTCGAGGTGTGCACCCCTTCGGCGATCATGTTCATCTCGCTGATCACTTCGTCGAGCTTGCGGCCCCTGCCGACCTGCTCCCCGACGTAACGGTTGCGGCTGTGCCTCGAAAGGCAGGTGACGACCAGGTCGCCGATGCCCGACAGGCCCGACATGGTCAGCGGGTCCGCCCCGAGTTTCGCGCTGAGCCTCGATATTTCGGCCAGGCCGCGGGTGATGATGGCCGCCTTGGCGTTGTCGCCGAATCCGAGTCCGTCGGAGATCCCTGCCGCGATGGCGATGATGTTCTTCACCGACCCGGCGATCTCGACGCCGACCAGGTCGGTGTTGAGGTATACCCTGAAGAACCGCGTATGGAACGCCTCCTGGACCATGCGCGCGGTCTGTTCGGAGACCGAGCAGGCCACCACGGTGGTCGGCTGCTCGCGGGCGACCTCCTCGGCATGGCTCGGGCCGTAGAGCACGGCAACCTGCGAGATGTCCAGGCCGGGAAGGGCCTCAAGGAGCACCTCGGACATGCGCTTCCCGCTCTTCAGTTCGATCCCCTTGGCGACGTTCACGATGACCTTTCCTTCGAGCGGCTCGCCGGCAAAGGCTGCCGCGGTTTCGCGGAGCGCCTGCGAAGGCACTGCGGTCACGATCATCCCTGCTGCACCGACGGCATCCCGAAGGCTTTCGACGACATGGAGCGATGGAGGGAACCCGATCCCGGAGAGGTAGCGCTTGTTCTCCCGTTCAGCCTCGAGCGCACGGGCGAATTCTGGACGGTGCGCCCAGAGGAGCACATCGTGCCCTTTTGCGGCAAGCAGCACGGCGAGCGTGGTACCCCAGCTCCCGGCCCCCAGGACGGCGATCTTCATGTGCGGAGGCAAGGGTTCATGCATGGCGCCTGAAGCTCAGGCGGTTTTCGGTTCCGGAGAGGAGCCGCCTGATGTTCGCCCGGTGCGTCCAGATGATGGCTGCGGCCACGATGAGGCCGAAGATGAGCAGGTGGTAGTCGAGGCTGTCGTGCACGAACCACTTGCCTCCCGGCAGCCACACGTTGTAGTCCAGACCGCTGCCAAGCTCGAAGATGTACTTCCGGATGGCGATGATGATCGGAAAGGCGACGGCCGCGAGGATCGAGCCCAGCGAAACATACCTGGAGAGCCAGACGGCGAGGGCGAACACGGCGATCACCATCAGCATGCTCACGGGAGCCAGGCCGATCAGCATGCCTGCAGCGGTGCTGACCCCCTTGCCGCCCTTGAAACCGGCGAAGATCGTGAAGACGTGGCCGATGACTGCGGCCATGCCGGCGACAAGACTCAGGGCGACCTCGTTCATGTCGGGGAACACGCCGCCTGCAGGATGCGACTTGAAATACCCCACGACATAGACCGCGGCCACGGTCCCCTTGATGATGTCGATCAGCGTCACGGCGAGGCCCGCCTTCCAGCCGAGCACCCTGAAGGCGTTCGTGCCGCCGGCGTTGCCGCTGCCGTACTGGCGGACATCGATCCCCTTGAGCAGCTTTCCTGCGATGATGCTGGTCGGGATCGAACCGATGAGGTAGGAAACGATGATGATGCAGAGCAAGGTAAGCATACGGTACCGATATTGATGGTGGACTGTATCCCTCTCACCCGCGCATCATGCCCGGGTGACCGATCCTATAATGTATGCATTTTCCTGCTTCGACTTCAAATACGCCATAACGTGGTCCACTCGATCTTTCGCCACGATCATCACCAGGCCGAGGCCGAGGTTGAAGGTGCGGCGCATGTCCTCTTCCGGCACGTTGCCGTCCCTGCGGATGAGGTCGAAGATAAGCGGCTCGGGCCACGAGGTCCAGTCAACCGAAAGGGCGAGGCCATCCGGAACGATACGCATGGTGTTGCCCATGAGCCCGCCGCCGGTGACGTGCGACATGCCCCTGAGCTCACCGGTGCCGATGAGCGGCTCGACCACCGGGAGGTAGGAACGGTGCACCTTCAGCAGCTCTTCGCCGATGGTGCCATCCAGTCCGGCGACCTTCTCGTGCATCCTGCCCTCCAGCACCTTGCGGGCAAGGGAGTAGCCGTTGGTGTGCAGGCCGGTGGAGGGAAGGCCGATCATGACGTCCCCGGCCTCGATCTTCGAGCCGTTGACGATGTCCGGCTTGTCGACCGCGCCGACGATCGTGCCGGCAAGGTCGAAGTCCTCGGCCTCGTAGATGCCGGGCATCTCGGCGGTCTCGCCGCCGATCAGGGCGCAGCCGTTCTCGCGGCAGGCCTTGACCATGCCGGTCACCACTGCGGCCGCAACTTCCGGCTTCAGCTTGCCGCAGGCGTAGTAGTCGAGGAAGAAGAGGGGCCTGGCGCCGCAGACCAGGATGTCGTTGACGCAATGGTTGACCAGGCAGGAGCCCACCGTGTCGTACTTGCCGAGCTCGACGGCGATCTTGAGCTTGGTGCCGACGCCGTCGATGCTGCTGACCAGCACCGGCTGGGTGTATTTCGAGAAGTCAGGCTGGAAGAAGCCCCCGAAGGCCCCGATATCGGTCATCACCTGGGTGGTGAAGGTCTTGCGGACATGCGGCTTGATCAGGCGGACAAACTCCTCGCCTGCGCTGATGTCGACTCCGGCTTTCTTGTAATCCATGGTCATCCTAAGTTTAATCCTGTAAATATCTCTCTGCCCGTCAGCGACCCGCCGGCTTCTCGAAGATGCCGCAGTGCTCACCGGAGAAGAACTCGCCGTGCAGGGCGTTGACGGCCGCCGCGACGTCGTGCTCCTCGACGACGAAACCGACGTTGATCTCGGAGGCCCCCTGGGAGATCATCCGCAGGTTGACGTTCTTCAGCGACCCGAAGATCCTTCCGGCCACGCCCTTCGACAGGCGGAGGTTGTCGCCGACCACGCTGACCGTGGCCACCTTGTGCTCGAGTTCCACATCGCCAAGGGCGGACAGCGCCTGGACGAGCTGGTCGCTCACGTTCGTGTCTTCGATGGTCAGGGAGACCGACACTTCGCTGGTGGAGATCATCTCGACCGAGACGCCGAAGCGCTCGAATACCGAGAACAGCTCATTCATGAAGCCGTGCCGGCCGAGCATGCGGTTCGAACGGACGTTCACGATGGCCTGCCCCTTCTTGACGGCGATCGACTTGACCAGCCCTTCGTAGCTCATGCCCGAAAGCAGCGCCGGATCGTCGGTGATGAGGGTCCCTTTGGAATCGGGATGCCAGGTATTGAGCACGTAGACCGGGATGTTCTTCCTGACGGCCGGTGCGATGGTGTCCGGATGCAGCACCTTGGCGCCGAGGTAGGCGAGTTCCGCCGCCTCGGAGAAGGTCATGATGCGGATGCTCCTGGCGTCCGGCACGAGGCGGGGATCGCAGGTCATCACACCGTCGACGTCGGTCCAGATATCGATCGAGTCGGCGTGCAGCCAGGCGCCGAGCAGGGCGGCCGAGAGGTCGGAGCCGCCACGGCCGAGGGTCGTGGTCCTGCCGGCGACGGTCGCGCCGATGTATCCCTGCGTGACGACGACCACTCCCGACGCCAGTACGGGCATGACCAGCTCGGCGACCTTCGCCTCGCAGATCTCGTCGATCGGTCGGGCGAAGCCGAAGTTGTCGTCGGTGACCATCACCGTGCGGACGTCGAGCCAGCGGGCCTCGTACCCCTGCTCGTTCATGGCCGCCGCGAACACGGTGGTCGAAAGCAGCTCGCCGAAGGAGCAGAAGGTGTCCTTCGAACGCTCGGTCAGTTCCCCGACGATCTCGATCCCCTTGACCAGCATCTCAAGGCGGGAGACGTACCCGTCGATCTTTTCTACCAGCCCGGCCCGGAGCTCTGCACCCTTGATCAGTTCGCAGACCAGGTCGACATGGTGCTTCCGCACCTCGGCGACCTTGACGAGGGCCTCTTCGAGCCGACCCGAACCTGCAGCCTCGGCGATCTGGATGAGCTTGTTGGTGATGCCGCTGCAGGCGCTCAGCACGACGAGCGGTACGCCGGATTTGCGCTGTCCGGCGACGATGGCGATCGCCTGCTGCATGGCGCTGGCCGTGCCCACAGAGGTGCCGCCGAATTTCATGACTGCCATAACTTCTGTCGAATGAATTGGTTTCGCGTCGTTTTCCTTCCGTTCCGGATTTCTTATACTGCGAAGTGGAGAGTTTCCTGAACCCTGAACACCGGCATTCCGGTGCACCCCCATGAACGAGAGACGCCTACACGGATCACCGTCGGCGACGATGCAACGGAGGCGCGGCAAATCCGCAGCACTCCTCCTGGTCTCGGGCCTCATGCTTTCGCTCGGCGCCTGCCAGAGCACGCGCCCCCTCTCCGATCGCATGGAGAGCAAATATAGTCTAAAAAAGAGAAAATCATACATCTCCTGCACCCGTCCCGAGGGCCTCTCCGGCTGCCCGCTGCCGGTGCGCGTAACGGAAAGCTCGTACCGGCGGATGCTCGGCTGGATCGAAGCCGCGAAAGGCACGAAATACCGTTTCGGCGGCACGGTTCCCGACGGATTCGACTGCTCGGGGTTCGTGCAGTACCTGTATAATACCTCGTTCCAGATGCAGCTGCCCCGCACCTCGACCGACCTCGCGCTCCTGGGCGCCCTCGTGCCGCGAAGGGAGCTGAAGCGCGGCGACCTGGTCTTCTTCAGTTCCGGCGGGGAGGCCGTGGACCATGTCGGCGTTTTCCTCGGCGACGACCGCTTCGCCCACTCGGCCTCGAAGACGGGGGTGATCGTCAGCTCGCTCCGCCAGGCCTGGTACGAAACCCACTTCTGCTTCGGCACAAGGGTGATCAGGGTCGATTGACCTTTTATGCTTATCTTCACGACCAGTACAGGATAATCCGACAACACCCAAGCGTCCCAGCCGCAATGCAGCCACCGAAGACCCATAACCATATCGAGCTGTCGTTCGAGATCGACAGCGACCTCTACGAGCTCTACATCGCCGTGCTATCGCAGGAGGGAATAGAATACTTCCTCGAAGAGGACCGGAAGCTCCTCGCCTACCTTCCCGAGGACGACTGGAACACCGGCAAGGAGGAGGAGATCCGGAAGGTGCTCCTGGAGACCTTCGGAACGGTCCCGCACTTCACCGCGTCGTTCATGGCGGACCGGAACTGGAACGCCGAATGGGAGGCCCACCTCAAGCCGGTGGAGGTATCGGACCGGTTCCTGATCGTCCAGCACCAGAAGGAGTACGAGTCGAAGCCGGGGCAGATCGTCATCGAGATCAACCCCAAGATGTCCTTCGGCACGGGCTACCACGCCACCACCCGCCTGATGCTCCGCCAGATGGAGGAGATCGACCTCTCCGAAAGGAGGATCATGGACATCGGCACCGGCACCGGCGTGCTGGCCATCGCCGCCCGCAAGCTCGGCAACCGCAACCCGATCCTCGCCTTCGACAACAACGCCTGGGCGGCCGAGAACGCCCTCGAGAACGTCGAGGAGAACCGGGCAGCCGACATCCGGGTCGAACTGCTCGACGCCGAGGAGGAGCTCGCCGCGAACCTCGAGGAGGGATACGACTTCATCCTGGCCAACATCAACAAGAACGTCATCGACCGCATCCTCCCCGTGGTCCGGAAGCATGCGCCGAAGGCCGAGGTGCTGCTGTCGGGCGTGCTCGTCTACGACGAACCGTGGCTGAAAAAGCTGGTCAAGCGGCTGGGATACACCGCCAGGAAGACCATCTACGAAGAGGAGTGGCTCTCCTGCCTGATCGAACCGAAAAACTGACCGGCGCCATCATGGAAAGGACCGCTTGCATCGACGTGGGCACCAACACCGCCCTGCTCCTGGTGGCCGACCTCGATCCCGTAACGGGAAGGATCGTTCCGGTCGAACACCGCCAGACGATCATCCGGCTCGGCCAGAGTGTCGATGAAGGGAGGGTGATCTGCCGCGAGGCGATCGACCGGCTCGTCGCCTGCATGTCGGAGTATGCGGAGCTCTGCCGGAGCCTCGGCGTCGGCGAGGTCGTCGCTGCCGGCACCAGCGCACTGCGCGATGCGTCGAACCGCGACGAGGTCATCGGGGAGGTGCTGCGGGGCACCGGCATCGGACTCAGGTGCATCAGCGGCACCGAGGAGGCCGAACTCACCTTCTTCGGCGCGGTGGCCGGCATGCCGGAGGTGCCGGAGCCCTTCACGGTGATCGACATCGGAGGGGGGAGCACGGAGGTCATCACGGGCACCGCCGACGCGGTGGCGCGATCGGTGAGCATCGACATCGGCTCGGTCAGGCTGACCGAACGGTTCCTCACCGGAATGCCTCCGGCGCCCGGCGAGTTCGAGGCCGCCCGGGAGGAGATCGACCGCCTGCTCTCCGCGAACCTCGCTTCGTTCTCCACCCCGAAGCAGGAGGTGTTCGGCGTGGCAGGCACCCTCACCACCATCGCCCAGGTCTGTATGGGGGAAAAGCGCTTCGACCCCGAAAAGGTCCAGGGGTACCGGCTCGGAAAAGACCAGGTGGACCGGCTGCTTGAGCGGCTGAGCTCCATGCAGCTGCACGAGGTCGTCGGACTCGGCGTCCCTGAAGGCAGGGCCGACGTGATCCTGATGGGCACGCTGATCCTGCACCGTTTCATGCTGATGCTCGGCATCGAACGCGTGACCGTCAGCATCCAGGGCCTCCGCTTCGGCATGGCCCAGAAAAAGCTGGTTGAACTCCCTTATTTTCGGCAGACCAGGAACACCAGGCCACCTGACGCATCCTTGGTGAAAAAAAGGTAAACATCGCTGCCCTCACGGAGCCGGAACTGCTTTCGTATCTGTTCGGGGGAGAGCGGAAAGTCCCTGCGCTGGATGGCAGCCCCCGTGACGCCCATGCGGGCAAGTTCCGCCTTCAGGCTCTTCGGGCGGTACGGCAGGCACGCCTCGACCCTGAAGCTCCGGCCTGGAAAGTTTTCGGCGTACCGCTCCGAGGTAAGGTAGTCGACCGACCCGTTCAGGAATTCGAGCCCCAGCCGCTCTGCCAGCTCCGCCGTCAGCCGGGCCCTGATGATGGCCGCATCCGGCTCGTAGAACCACCGGCCCGCCCCTTTGGCCACGATCCGTTCCGGGCGTGCGCTCGACTCCGATGAAATCCTGTACGACCCGCCACCTTCGTCAAGGCAGACCGCCGTGACCATGGGCGGCACGCCCTGCTGCTGCTGCCGGTCGAGCAGCAGCAGCGTCTCCTTGCACTCGCCGCCTACCGACACCACGACCACCGAATCGAGCGCCGGCAGCTTCTCCTGCAGGACGGAGGTTTCGAGCGCCGGCGAGGCCTTGATGCAGGCCTTCGCCGCCTTCCTGAGCATAAGGTCGTGCAGCTTCACCACATCCGGGCTCGTCGCCTCGAGCCCGACGGAGCGCCCGCCCGCCTCGCGCCGTGCCGGATCGACATACACCCAGTCGAACGCATCGTCCGGAAATCCGGCGAGCAGCCCGCCGCTCTCGCCCACCAGCGGCTCGACGTTCATGACGCCCATCGCCTCGCAGTTGGCCGCCGCTATGGAGGAAAGCACCGGGTCACGCTCGCAGGCGACGACTCGCTCGAAGCTGCGGGCAAAGAAAAGGTCGTCGATGCCGAGCCCTCCGGTCAGGTCGATGAGGCGCCGCCCCTGCAGGAGCCCCGCCTTCCATTCGGCGGTTCGCTCGCCCGAAGCCTGTTCGAGGGAGAGTGCGGTGTAGAGGAGGGGGTGGCGGGAGAGCGACGGGAGCTTACGGACGGCCTTCCGCCGGCAGGCGATCTGCTCGGCCATGGCGCGGACCGGCAGATCCGTCCGGCCGTGGAACCTCATGGCGAACGCCGCGGGATCCTCATGGGCATGGGCCTCGACAAGGGCGAGGACCGCGGGGTCCCGCAGGGCGTGAAGTTCATCGAAGGTCATGGCGGAAGAAAAGGAGGTCAAGGACAGCAAGGACTACAGGGACTACAGGGACTACAGAAAAAAATAATACATGCAAAATATTCCGAAGTGAGCTTTGGATAGGCAATATCCATATCATGTCATTGAAGTCCTTTCAGTCCCTGCAGTACTTAAGGCCTTTTACCCCAACATATCGGCATTTTCATGGACCCCGAAGGTTTCATTCCCAGGCATGGCGGCTACAGGAACCTGCTTTCGTACCGAAAGGCTGAAATCATCTACGACGCCACCGTGTACTTTACCGGTCGTTTTTTCGACAGGCGTGATCGTACGGTCGACCAGATGGTCCAGGCTGCTCGATCGGGCAAGCAGAACATCATCGAAGGCAGCATGGCGTCGGGAACCTCCAAAGAGTCAGAGGTCAAGCTGACGAACGTCGCCAGGGCGAGCCTTGAAGAACTGCTGGCCGATTACCGGGATTTCCTCCGTGTGAACCGCTATGCCGAATGGAATTCCTCACACCCTTACACACGCAGGCTCCGGGAACTCAATCGCCTTCCTGATGCGGAATACGAGACGTTCCGCAAAGGGATCGAGTACGAAGACCCCGAAATCTCGGCCAATGTCATAATCGGGCTGATCAAGGTCTGCAGTTTTTTACTCTCGCGGCAGATCCGGAAAATCGAACAGGAGTTCCTGAAAAACGGCGGCATCCGTGAACGCATAACCAGGGCCCGGATACAGCACAGGAAAAAGGAGTGAAAGGAAAATAAAGGGAAATTCCCCCTGTTGTCCTTGCAGTCCCTGCTGTCCTTTATGTCCTTACTTCCCCAAGGAATTGTGCTCCTCGACCAGCTGGCGGCGGAGGACCTTGCCGATATGCGATTTCGGGAGGGCGTCGCGGAACTCGATGTGGTTGGGGACCTTGTAGGCGGCCAGCTCCTTCCGGCAGTGTTCCTGCAGCTCCTCGACGGGAAGTTGATAGCCGTTCCGCAGCACCACCCACGCCTTGACGGCCTCGCCCCTCCTGTCGTCCGGTACGCCGGCCACGCCGACCTCGAGCACCGACGGATGGTTGGCGATGACCTCCTCGACCTCGCGCGGCCAAACCTGGAAACCGCTCGGCTTGATCAGGTCCTTCTTGCGGTCCACGATGAACAGGAACCCGTCCTCGTCGAGGTAGCCGAGGTCACCGGTGTGGAGCCACCCGTTGCGGAGCATCCCCTCGGTCTCGGCAGGGTTGTTCCAGTACCCATCCATGAGCTGCGGGGCCTGCAGGACGACCTCTCCGACCGCCCCTGAAGGAAGGTCGATGCCGCTATCGTCGGCATCGACGATGCGGATGTCGACATCGGGGCCGGGAACGCCGACCGCTCCGTTCTTCTTCTTGCCCAGCACCGGGGTAAAGACCGAGGCCAGCATCGATTCGGTCATTCCGTATGCTTCGATGATCCGGGCACCGGTCATCGATTCGAAGCGCTGCCGGGTCTCGAGGTGCAGCGGCGACGCGCCTGAAACGATCAGCTTGATGGACTTGAGGAGGGTATGGTCCTTCTGGAGTTTCGGGTGGGCGGCAAGGGCGTTGAAAAGCGTCGGCACGCCCGGCAGGACGGCCGGTTTCTGCGATTTGATGAGCTGGAGCAGGCCATCGATGTCCTTGGGGTTCGGCACCAGGATGAGGGGGTAGTTCCGGACCAGGCCGGCGGTCATGATGCCGAGCTGGCCGTAGACATGGAACAGCGGCATGTTGAGGATGATGCTGTCCTCGCGGGTCGAAAGCACCACGCCGAACCATTTGCTGATCTGCATGCCGGAGATGACCATGGCCTGATGGCGGCCGATGGCGCACTTGGGCCTGCCGGTCGTCCCGCCCGAAAACATGAAAACGGCAGGGTCGTCATGGGTGACGGCGACGCTGGGGGCCTTGCCCGCATGGGCGGAGATCATCGCCTGCATCTCGAAGTCCCCGCGGGCGATGCTGGCCCGGTGCCCCTCCCTGGCCTCCTTGAGCAGCGTGAAGAGCATTCGCTTGAGCGGCGGCAGGTACTCCTTGATGTTCGACGAAACGATCCGTTTCAGCGGGGTGCCCTTCCTGATTTCGCTCACCTTGGCATAGAAAAGGGAGAGCACGACCGCGGTTTCGGCACCGCACTCGGAAATGGCGTACTCCAGCTCGTGCCCGGTATAGAGCGGGTTGATCGGAACGACCACGCCACCAGCCTTCCAGATGCCGAACTCGGCGATGATCATCTGCGGAGAGTTTGGCATGACGATGGCGACCCGGTCACCCTTGCGGACCCCTGCGGCCACGAGGCCCGAAGCGAATGCGCCGCTCTGGAGATCCAGTTCACGGTAAGATATCTTCGTGCCCTGGAACAGCAGGGCCGGGTCGTCGCCCCGTCCCGACTTCACGGTTTCGCGGAGGACGTCGAGCAGGGTATGCTCCGGATAGGGCTTGAGGGAGCGCGGCACACCCTCGTCGTAATTCCTGAACCAGGGCCGTTCGGTCATAAAAAAGAAGGAAAGGACTTGAAGGACTACAAGGACAATAGGTAAAATATAGGGATATTTTTCTCCTGCATTGCTGTCCCTGTTGTCATTTTAGTCCTTCAACTCCTCCTCCACCACCTCGCAGACGGCCGAGGTAAGCAAGGCAAGTTCCGCATCTCCGACGATGAACGGGGGCATGAGGTAAACCAGGCGGCCGAAGGGGCGCACCCAGACCCCCCTGTCGACGAAACGCTTCTGGATCCTGCCCATCTCCACCGGACGCTCGAGATCAACCACGCCGATGGCGCCGAGCACCCTGACATCCCGCACCCCGTCGATGGCGGCGCACGGGGCGAGCCCCTCCCGAAGCCGGCGCTCGATGCCGAGCACCCCGGACCTCCAGTCCCCTCTCTGCAAGAGGCCGATGCTGGCGACGGCCGCCGCGCAGGCGAGCGGGTTGGCCATGAAGGTGGGCCCGTGCATGAAAAGTCCCGGCTCGCCGGCCGAAATCGTCTCCGCGACATGGCCGGTAGCGACCGTTGCCGCGAGGGTCAGGTAGCCCCCGGTCAGGGCCTTGCCGACGCAGACGATGTCCGGCACGACACCCGCGTGCTCCATGGCGAACATCTGTCCCGTACGTCCGAATCCCGTCGCGATCTCGTCGAAAATGAGCAGGACGCCATGCTCCGTGCAGAGCTCGCGGAGCCGTTGGAGGTAGTGCGGGGAATAGAAACGCATCCCCCCCGCCCCCTGCACGATGGGTTCGATGACCACCGCCGCGAGCTCTTGGCCGTGCTGTTCGAGGAGGCCTCGCAAGCCATCGATGGACTCCTCCCTCCAGGGCTCGTCGAAGCCGCAGGAAGGGGCTTCCGCGAAGAGCTGTTCGGCCAGCACCCCGTTGAAAAGGCCGTGCATGCCCGTGACCGGATCGCACACCGACATGGCCATGAAGGTGTCTCCGTGGTAGCCGTTGCGGACCGTAAGGAGCCGGCGCTTGGCAGGCTGCCCCACGGCCTGCCAGTACTGCAGGGCCATCTTGACGGCAACCTCGACCGCCACCGAACCGGAGTCGCAGAAGAAGACCCGGTCGAGCGGCTCCGGAAGGAGGCCGACGAGCAGCTTGCCGAGCTCGATGGCCGGCTCGTGCGTCAGCCCGCCGAACATGACATGGCTCATGCGCCCGAGCTGCTCCGTGACCGCACGGTTGAGCACCGGGTGGTTGTAGCCGTGGATCGCCGCCCACCACGAGGACATGCCGTCGACGAGCCGGCGCCCGTCCTCGAGCAGGATCGTCGCCCCTTCCGCCCCGGCGACCGGGTAGACCGGCAGCGGGTCGTACATGGAAGTATACGGGTGCCAGAGGTGCCGGCGGTCGAAATCGAGGTTCATCATGCGTGTGGTAACGAGAGGTTCAGAAGCCGGCAATCCAGGATGCGTCATCCGGGGAAAATCCGTCGGCGCCAAGGTCGAGTACCGGGACCCCGCTGAGGCCGTAGTGCCTGAGGCTCCGCTCGATCACCCGGCGGGTGTCGACGGCGACGGGGCCGGCCTCCTGGCCGTAACGGTTATAGACGAGCGCCCTGAGCTCGATGCCCCTCGACCGGCATGCCTCGATCGACAGCAGGGTGTGATTGATGCTGCCGAGACGGGGGGAGGTGACCAGCACCAGTCCGTAGCCGGCGTCGCGGAGGTAGTCGGCGAACAGCCGGTTCTCGTTCAGGGGGACGAGCAGGCCCCCCGCCCCCTCGAGTAGCACGAGGTCGTAGCGCTTCTGCAGGATGAAGGTCGCCCGCCGGATTGCGAGCAGGTCGATCTCCTTGCCCTCCATGGACGCGGCAAGGTGGGGCGAGGCCGGGTAGCCGAACACGTAGGGGCAGGTCGTGCCGTCCAGGTCGACCTCCTGCAGGCCGATGCCCATGATCTCCCGGTGAACGGCGATGTCACCCGAGATGCCCTCGCATCCCGTCTGGGCGACCTTCTGGGTGATGACCCTGGCCCCCGTCGACGACAGCACCCTGGCGATATGGCCCGTGGCCACCGTCTTGCCGATACCGGTGTCGATGCCCGACACGGCGATCACCCGTCCTTTCATGATTGCCTCCTCCTGAAACAGCAGTACACGGGATGATAGGTCAGCCCGACGCCGCCACCGAAGGGAAACGAGGTGCGGTAACGGTGCAGGAACTGCTGGTACCGTGTCCGGGTCCACGCGCAGCCGGCGACGCCGTTCACCCCGGTCTGGCGGATATGGCGGAGCACGGCTTCCGGCGAAACGAACTCCAGTCGCCGCTCCTCCTCCTCGATGCAGAGCGTCTCGAAGCTGCCGCCGGAGAGCGCCGCGATCTCGCCGGGCGTCCGGTAAGGCAACGAGACCCCTTCGAGGGCCGCGATCTCCCGCATGTTGCCGGCGCCGAAGGTGCTGAAGGCAAGCAGGCCTCCCGGGAGCAGCGCCGAGGCCATCCGTTCGAAGAAGGCCCCGAGGTCGTGCAGCCATTGCACGGTGGCGTTCGACACCACCAGGTCGAGCCCCTGCGGGAGCGGGTCGAGGCGTTCGATATCCCCCTCGAGGAAAAGCCCCTCGCCGACATCCCGCCCGTCGAAAGCCTGCATGACGAACTCCCTGCTCCCCGGAACCAGGTCGTTGGCGACATAGGTGCCGACCGAATGGCTGGCAAGCAGTTCAGAGGTCAGGATGGCCGAACCCGCGCCGACCTCGAGCACCCTGTCGAAATGGGAGGGGGCGCCCGAGCGGCCGACCAGCCCGACCAGCCTCGAAGCCATCACCCTCTGCACCACCGCGCTCTGGCGGTAGGTCTCCAGCGAGCGGCCGAAGCGGCGACAGACCAGCTGCTTGTCGGGAAGGGCGCTCATGCGAGCACCTCCGACCATCCTTCGAGATGGAAAAACGGGAAATGGGGCATGTCGGCGACCACTTCGGTTTCCAGGCCATGCCAGGCCTCGAGCTGGCTCCCCGGCAGGAAGACCAGGTCCCGGCCGCCGACGACCGCCTTCGAAAACCGCCATGATGGGGCCGGCGATGGCGCGGATGCCGTCACCGCGCCGGCGATGGCGCGAAGCTCCTCCTGCTGGTCGTTTGACGCCCGGCAGGAACGCACCTCGCCAAGGCGGGAGTCCCGCTCGACACCGGAGAACATGCGCCGCTCGAAGCGGCTGCGGGTCGCGTCGCACCAGTTGTCGAGGGTGCCCGTGAAGGTGGCGGGAGGAATGCCCCGCTCCCCGTCGATCGGGAAGGGGGTGCCGTTCAGGGCTACCGCCCGGCGGATACCGTCAAGGCCGGCGTTGAGCGCCGCCCAGACGCCCAGCGACCAGGCGACGAGGTCGACCGCGCCGTACGGCTCCATCTCCCCGGCAAGCCCTTCGGGAAGGAGCAGGTCGCGGTAATCGTAGAGCACGACGAGGTCGTGGGTCCCGGAGTCCGGCCAGGCCGAGCGCATCCAGTCGGCGAGCCGGCGGTCCATCCCCCAGCCGTTGAAGAGGAGCAGCAGCGATGCCCGCCCCTCCCGTACGATCCACGCCCCTCTCACGGCCGCCTCCGCACCATGGTTTCGACCAGCGCGTCGATATCCTCGATGAGAAGGTCCGCTCGAAGCGAAAAGCGCATGCGGGCACTGTTCTCGGGCACCGTCGGAGGCCGCACCGGCAGGGCGTGGAACCCTTCCTGGCGAAGGGCCCCGGCCATGGCGACCGCGTTCCTGTCCTCGCCGAGCACCACCGGCACGATCTGGCTCTGTCCGGGCACATCGAATCCCGCCGAGCGGAGCCCATCTCGCAACTTCGAGGAGAGTACGCGCAGGTGGGCCCGGGCCTCCTGCATGCCGAGCTGCCTCCGGAAGGTCTCCAGGCTCCAGCCGACCGACACCGGCGGCAGGGCCGTCGTGAAGATCAGGGTGCGCATGGTGTTGACGAGGTACTCCCTGAAAATCCCCCGCATGACCGCGTAGGCCCCGGCGGAGGCGAACGCCTTGCCGAAGGTGCCGACAACGATGTCGATGTCGCCCGAAAGGCCGAGCTCCTCGGACAGGCCGAGCCCCTTCGGGCCGTAGGCCCCTACCCCATGGGCCTCGTCGACGATCAGGAAGGCCCCGTAACGCTTTTTGAGGTCGACGAGGCGCCGGAGGTCGACGAGGTCGCCGTCCATGCTGAAAACCGACTCGGTGACGAGGAACACCTGGCGGTAGCGCCCCGTGGCGGCATCGAGCAGCTCCTCGAGATGATCCATGTCCGCATGGCGATATCGCCGGTACTCCGCCTCGGCGATGCGGATGCCGTCGATGATGCTGGCGTGGTTCAGCCGGTCGCAGAGGATCAGGTCGTGCCGGTTGCAGAGGGCGGGGAGGATGCCGGTATTGGCGTGGTAGCCGCTGTTGAAGACGAGCGCCGCCTCGCTCCCATACGCACCGGCGATGGCGCGTTCGAGCTCCCCGTACAACGGGTGGTTCCCGGTGAGGAGGCGCGAGGAGGCGCTGGTGAAGGCCGGGGCATCGAGCCCGGAATCTTCGAGGCGTTGCAGCCAGGAGTCGAGCAGCTCCCGGTCGGCGCCGATACCGAGGTAATCGTTCGAGGAGAGGTTGAGCAGCTGCCGCCCCCCGACCTCGATGAACCGGCCGGCGCGGGCGCCGATATCGGGCAGCACACGGTAGCGCTGCCTCGCCTTCAGCGCGTCGAGCTCACGGGCGATCTCCTCCTCGACGGGCATCGATACAGCCCTCGCGCCATCCCCGGTCACGTTCATGCAAACATCGCCACCTGTTCGGCGAGCACCCGGTCGGAAGCCGTGTCGCGACCGCGCGTGGTCAGGTAGCCTCCGGTCAGGAAGCCGCTGGCGCCAGCAAGCATCAGGAGCCCCTGGAAATCCTTCATGAGGGTCTCGCGCCCTGCGGCGAACTTGATGGTGCGGTCGGGGTGGACGAGGCGGCAGATCGCGAAGGTCTTGGCGATCTCGGGAACGGGCACGGGGGCGCTGGCCTCCAGCCGGGTCCCCTTGATCGGCACCAGCACGTTGAGCGGGACCACGTCGACATCGAGCTCACGGAGCTTGAAGATAAGGGAGATCCTGTCCTGCATGCTCTCGCCGGTGCCGATGATGCCGCCGCTGCAGACCGAGATGCCCTTGGAGCGGAGCAGCCGGATGGTCGCGATACGCTCGTCGATCGTATGGGTATCGGCGATGAGCTCACCGTAACGCTCCGGGTTGACCTGCAGGTTCATGTTGTAATGCACGATGCCCCGCTCCGCCAGGGCCGTCGCCTGCTCCTCGCCGATCATGCCGAGGTCGGCGCAGACGTGCATCTCCGGGAGCTCCCGATGCAGCGTGTCGATCATGCCGAGGATCCTCTGGAACTCGGGAGTGCTCTTCATGTAGCCGTAGCCGCTGGTCACGATGCCGAAATGCCGGACCCCCTGGCGGTAGGCCTCGCGGGCGGAGTCGAGCAGCTTCGCTTCTTCGACCAGTCCGTAGACGTCGATGGTCGCGCTGTTGTGGCTGGACTGGGCGCAGAAGCTGCAGTTCTCGCCGCAGTGGCCCGACTTGGCGTTGATGATCGAACAGGCGTGCACGGCCCCGCCATCGGCAGCATAACGGTTCTTGACCTTGTTGGCCAGGGAGACCAGGTCAAGTACCTCGCTGTCCGGCAGGCGGCCGAGGGCCGAGGCGAGTTCGAAGTCGATCGGGATGCCGGTGTCGAGCACGCTGTAGGCCTTCTCGATATCGGGATGCAGTCTTGAGCTCATGCTGGTCGTGTTTGGTCGTTGATGGATTGGATGTGCGCCTCGCCGGAGCTGACGGCCGTCACCGCGCCGTCGTCGCCCCGCAGCAGCAGGTGCCCCTGGGGCGAGAGGCCGGCCGCCGTGCCGGCGATGATCCGGTCGAACTGCTCGATGCGCACCGCCTTGCCCTGCAGCCATGCGTGCTTTTCGAGCCCGGGCAGAAGGAAGCCGAGGTCCGGGTGGTTCAGCCATTCGGTGTAGAGCCGCTCGAACCGGTTGAGCACTGCCGCGAGGAGCCGCGCGCGGGAGAAGGAAGCTCCTGCCTCGATGCAGAGGGAGGTGGCGATGCCCTGCAACTCCTCAGGCACCGGGTCGAGGTTGACGTTCAGTCCGAACCCGACCACCACGAAGTGGGTGAAGTCGGGCTCCGACTCCATTTCGCAGAGGATGCCGCAGAGCTTGCGCCCCCCGCAGAGGATGTCGTTCGGCCACTTGATGACGGGAGCGAGAGCGGGGCACTCCGATGCGAGCGCCTCGTGGATGGCGGCCGCCGCGACGAGGGGAATCTCGGGGACACGCACGGTCGGCACCGGCGGGCGCAGCACGATCGAGCCATAGAGGTTCACGCCGGGCGGGGAGGCCCAGGCGCGCCGCATGCGTCCCCGCCCCCCGGTCTGGCTGTCGGCCACGACCACCGCCCCCTCTTCCGCCCCCTCGCGAGCCATCGCCCGGGCCTGCAGGTTGGTCGAGTCGGTCGTATCGAGGAAGGTGAGGCGCCGCCCGAAACAGAGGGTATCGAGCAACGGCTGGACCTCTTCGGCAACGGGCGCGCCGGTCAGCCCGGCAAGCCGGTAGCCCCGTCCGCTGACGGCATCGATGGAGTACCCCGCCTCACGGAGCTGGGCGACATGCTTCCACACCGCGCTCCGCGTGATGCGCAGCTCGCGGCAGAGTTCGCCGCCGGAGACGAAACCGTCCCGGTCGACAAGGCGCTGGAGGATGCTGGAGGTAACCGGGTTCATGAATCGCCGAAAGTTGTAAACCCGAATTTAGCGCTCGGTTGACAACTATGCAAGGAGGGAAGAGGGAAGAAGAGGAAAAAGGACATCAGGGACTGAAAGGACAAAAAAGAAGCTGAGGCCCCCCTCAACTATCAACTATCAACTATCAACTATCAACTATCAACTATCAACTATCAACTATCAACTATCAACTATCAACTCTACCTCTCGTTCGCCATCATCCGGTTATCGTAGCTGGCGCGGTACTGCTGCAGGCCCTGGAAAATGCCGAAGGCGATCTTGGCCTGCTGTTCCCGGGATCGGAGGATCTTCTCCTCCTCGGGGTTCGAGAGGTAGCCGGTCTCGATGAGGATGCTCGGCATCGACGGTGTCCAGAGAACCATGAATCCGGCCTGGCGGACACCGAGGCCGTTGCTCCCGTAGCGCTCCGCCTTCCTGAGCACATCCTGGGCGAGCTCGGTCGACTGCGTGGCGAAGGCGCTCTGGGCCATGCTGCTCATGATCAGGTACTCGTCGGAGAAGCCCTTGTAGGCCTCGCGGGCGTTCTCCTCCCGGGAGATGACCGAGTTCTCGAACATGGCGACGTCGAGCGCGGCCTGGGTCTTGTGCGGACCGAGGATGTAGACCTCCGTGCCCTTTGCCTTCGTGACGGTCGGCGTGGAGTTGCAGTGGATGCTGACGAAGAGCTTGCCTGCGTAGCGGTTGGCGATCTTACCCCGCTCGTTCAGCTGGATGAACCTGTCGTCCTTGCGCGTGTAGATGACCTTGACGCCCGGCCAGCGCTGTTTGACGAACATGCCGAGGTCGGTCGCGATATTGAGCACGACATCCTTCTCCCTCGTGCCCCTCGTCCCGATGGCGCCGGGGTCCTTGCCGCCATGGCCGGCATCGATGACCACGGCGTCGAGCTTCCACTTGCTGATGTCGCGGCTGAGCTGCTGCTGGATCTGACGCTCCTTCTCGGTCCTGCGGATCGCCTCGACGTCGACGTCGCTCATCACGTAGAGCAGGTAGTCGTTGGTCTTGGGATCGTACTGGAAGGAGGAGGACTTGAGGCTGATGGCGGAGGTGTTGACGGAGACCGTGAACTGGAGTGCCCCTCCGGGCAGCTGGACCGGCGTGACCGACTTGACCACGCCGTCCGCATACCGTTTCGTGAGCCGGGCCATGTTGCCCGCCCCCTTCTCGATGGTGAGGTAGGCGTTGCCGTTCTCGTCCGGCCGAAGGTACGAGGTTGCGCTTTGCCCGCCCGAAGCCACCAGGCGGACGACACACCCGTTGGCGAGGGTCTCCACCCGTACATCCTCGATGACGGACTGCCCGGAGGGGAGCCGTTGCGGCGCGACGGCCTGAGGCGGCTCAGGCTGCTGCTGTGCAGGCGCCGGCGGAGCAGCAGGAGCCACGGCGTTTTCGGGAGAAACAACGCCGATGGACCGGAGCGACGTACCGGAGCGGCGGCCTGAAACCGATGCGCGGATACGGCCGTTCGAGACATCGTAGGTGAGGTCGCGGTCCAGCCAGAGGGAGAACATACGGCAGGCCTGCGCGACCGGAAGGTACAGGCGCCCCTCGCGCAGGGCCGGGGCGGAGGAGAGCTGGAGCAGGCGCTTTTCGGCACCGCCGTCAGCCGGAACGATCAGCGAGAAGCTGCTGCCCGGGGTAAGGATACAGCTCGTGCCGGGGGTGCCGAGCCCCTCGTCGATCTGCATCTGGGCACCGTCGAAAAGGTTGCGAAGCCTCAGTGCGCGCGACATGGAGCCGACGTCGACGAGCAGTGCAGAGTTCTCCCTGATGCCCTGGACCCGGATGTTGTAACCCTGACCGGAACCGGCCGATACCTGCATGAAAACGGAAACCGGCTGCGGTTCGGCAGCAGCAGGCGCGTAGACGGACAGGAGTAGGAGCGAAAGGAGGCCGGCAAGGCGAAGAAGGGATGAGGAGGGACGTTCAGGCATTGCAAGCTCTTCTTGGGATGTTCGACGATTTAACTTTTAATAATACTAATAAATATCGTTGGCGCCAGCGCTGTTCCCCGTTTTTGCTGCAGCCCCGGCAAAGCCTTCCGGCGGACCCTCGAACCATATTTGTTTTTACGGAAGCAAGCCCTATCTTTTCAAACGTCATTATCACGGCACCCTTTGCCGATAAATCCCAAACATCCGGGATCAGCCAATGCCTTCCAAAATCGCCGCGCCTTCAGCCAGGAACAGGACCCTTGTCGTGGTCGAATCCCCCTCCAAGGCGAAGACCATCAACAAATACCTTGGGGACGACTACACGGTCTATGCCTCCATCGGCCATATCAAGGACCTTCCCAAGAAAGAGATCGGCATCGATTTCGACAACCACTACGAGCCCCGCTACGAAGTGATCGCCGGCAAGGAAAAGGTGGTGCGCCAGCTGAAGAAGCTTGCCGGCGAAGCCGACAGCGTGCTGATCGCCACCGACCCCGACCGCGAGGGTGAGGCCATCGCCTGGCACATCTCCAACGAGATCGAGTTCGCCAGGAAACCGGTATACCGGGTGCTGTTCAACGAGATCACGAAGAAGGCCATCGTGGAGGCCATCGGCCAGCCGAGGCAGATCGACTACCGGCTCGTCCGCTCGCAGCAGACCCGGCAGGGTCTCGACAAGATCGTCGGCTACAGGATCAGCCCGTTCCTCTGGAACGTCGTGTACCGCGGCCTGTCGGCAGGCCGGGTGCAGTCGGTCGCGTTGCGCCTGATCTGCGAGCGCGAGGCGGAGATCGACGCCTTCACCCCCCAGGAGTACTGGACCATCAGCGGCGATTTCGTGACCCCGGAGAAGGAGAGCTTCAGGACGCGCCTGGTGAAAGTACGGGGCGACAAGCCCGAGATCACCAACGGACAGCAGGCAGAGGAGATCGCGGCGGCCATCCAGGGTCGCCTGTTCGCCGTCAGCGATATCGTGCCCAAGGTCATCCAGCGCCGCCAGCCGCTCCCCTTCACCACCTCGCTGCTCCAGCAGGCGGCGTCGAACCAGCTCGGTTTCGGCTCCCAGAAGACCATGCGGGTCGCCCAGCAGCTCTACGAAGGCATCGAGCTGGGCCCGGAGGGCGCAACCGGCCTGATCACCTACATGAGGACCGACTCGACCCGCATCAGCGGGGAGGCGGTGGGGCAGGCCCAGGAGTACATCACCCGCCAGTTCGGCAAGGAGTACATCGGCCCGGGTAGCCCGACGAAGTCCGGCAAGAACAGCCAGGACGCACACGAGGCCATCCGCCCGACGACGGTCTCCCGAACGCCGGAGTCGCTCAGGAAACATCTCTCCGCAGACCAGTTCAAGCTGTACGAACTGATCTGGAAGCGCTTCCTGGCCTCGATGATGGCCCCGGCGAAGATCGAGCAGACGCGCGTCGACGTCGAGGACCACGAGAAGGAGTTCGTCTTCCGCGCCACCGGCAACCGCACGATCTTCCCGGGATTCTTCCGGGTCTACGACGACCAGCAGGAGCTGGACTACGAGGCGCAGAAATCGACACGCGACGAGGTCGAGAAGGAGCAGATCGTCAAGCTGCCGGAACACCTCTCCCTCAAAGACGCCCTCAGGCTCTCCGAGCTCGACCGTCGCCAGAGCTTCACCCGTCCGCCGGCCCGCTACACCGAAGCCAGCCTCGTCAAGGAGCTCGACAACTACGGCATCGGCCGTCCGTCGACCTATGCATCGATCTTCTCGACGCTCCAGGAGCGGCGCTACGTCGAACTGCAGAAAAAGAAGATCATCCCGACCGAGCTCGGCAAGGACGTGTCGACCATCCTGGTGGCCAACTTCCCCGAACTGTTCAACGTGAAGTTCACGGCGGAGATGGAGGACGAACTGGACAAGGTCGCCTCGGGTGACGACGAGTACGAGAAGGTGCTGGATTCGTTCTACCGCCCGCTCGAATCGGCCCTCAGCCACCGGAAAGCCGACCCGGTCATCCCCCAGAACCGCGAAGCCGAGGTCTGCGAGAAGTGCGGCAAGGGCCGCATGATCGTCAAGTGGACCACCAGCGGCAAGTTCCTCGGCTGCTCCTGCTACCCGCAGTGCAAGAACATCAAGTCCATCGCCACCACCAAGGCCAAACCGAAGGACACCGGAATCGCCTGCCCCACCTGCGGCGAGGGGCACATGCTCCTCAGGAACGGTCGCCTGGGCCCCTTCCTCGCCTGCTCGAACTACCCGAAGTGCAACACCCTGCTCAACCTGAGCAAGCAGCGGCATATCGAGCCGAAGAAGGCTCCGCCGGTCAAGACCGACCTCGGCTGCCCGAAATGCGGTTCGCTCATGTACCTGAGGTCAGGCAAGCGCGGCCCGTGGCTCGGCTGCTCGACCTTCCCGAAGTGCCGCGGCCGTCTGTCGTGGAACTCCGTAGAAAAAGAGGTCAGGGAGCACTGGGAATCGGTCATGAAAGACCACCTGAAGGCACACCCGGAGGTCGTGATCCGCATGGTCGACGGCTCTGCGGCGCCGATGACGCTTCCGATCGAGGACATCATCTCGAGGGCGGAAGAGGCCGGGCTCATCAGCTCCCAGTCGGAGCAGGAGAACGAAGTCACTGCATGACCGCGTTTCCTTGAGGTTTTCCGGTATAGCCCGATCTTGATATCGAAATCGATCTTTTATTCAGATTTCGATTTGGAGGAAACGGTTGCCTCATCCGAACGCCAGCGCCAGCCGGTAGGCAATGAACGAGGCGACCCACGCCACCAGCAGGACGTAGCCCGTGTAGGCAAGCACGGGCTGCCATGCCCCCACCTCCTTCTTCATCACCCCCATCGAGGCGACGCACGGGATATAGAGCAGCACGAACACCATGAGGCTGATCGCGGTCGGCGGGCTGAAGCCGGGATCGCTCCTGAGGATGGAGACGAGATCGGCCGCCTGCCCCGTATGGCCGATAGACACGATCGTGCCCAGGGTCGAGACCACGACCTCCTTCGCTGCAAGTCCGGTCACCAGTGCGATACCGATCCTCCAGTCGAAGCCCAGCGGCCTGATGAGGGGTTCGAGCAGCCTGCCGGCGCGCCCGGCGACCGAGTACTCGAGCTGGCCGGCCTGAGCCTTCGACTCGGCAAGCCGCAACGCATGGGCTTTCTGTTCCGCACCGGCTTCCGAGGCCCCGATGCTGGCCTTTTCCCTCGAGAGCTCCGCATCGATCTCCCTGCTGCGGGGGAAGTTGCTCGCAGCCCAGATGATCATGACCGCTGCCAGGATCAGCGTTCCCGCCTTCTTCAGATACATCACCGCCTTCATCCTGGCCTGGAACACCACCGACGCCAGGGTCGGCCAGCGGTAGGGAGGCAGCTCCATGACAAACGGTTCCGAATCGCTCTTCAGCACGGTCGACTTGAGCATCCACGCCGTCCACAGCCCCACGCCGATGCCGAGCAGGTAGATGCCGAACATGACGTTGGCCGCGGTCGCAGGAGGGAAGAAGGCTCCCGAAAGCAGCACGTAGAGCGGCAGCTTCGCCCCGCAGCTCATGAACGGGATGGCCATGATGGTCGCCAGGCGGTCCGATCGGCTCTTCAGGGTGCGCGTCGCCATGATCGCCGGGATCGAGCATCCGAAACCGGTGACCATCGGGATGAACGATTTGCCGTGCAGACCGAACCGGTGCATCACCTTGTCGATCACGAACGCCGCCCTGGCCATGTAGCCGGATGCCTCGAGGAACGACAGGCCGATGAAGAGCAGGACGATGTTCGGCAGGAATACCACCACCCCGCCGACGCCGGAGAGGATGCCGTCGATGAGGATCGACCTGGTGAACGGGTCGGGCATCCTTGGGGAAAGCGCCTCTGCAGCGAGCATGAAGAGGTACTCGAGGCCTCGGGTCAGGGGGGCGCCGAGGGTGAAGGTCAGCTGGAAGATGCCCCAGACCACGGCGAGGAATATGGGCAGGCCGAGCACCCGGTTCAGCACCACCGTGTCGATACGGTCGGTGAGGGTCGCCTTCCCGTCATACGGCTGCCGGACGCACTCCTGCATCGCCCCGCGGATGAATGCGTGGCGGTCCTCGGTGATGAGCACCTCCGGATCGGTCCGGTGCATCCGCTCGCAGTCGACGATCGCCTCCTGCAGGGCAAGTTCCACCCTGACCCAGACCGGGTACTGGCGCACCAGCCGGTAAGCCTCACGGTCGTTCTCGAGCAGCTTGACGGCCAGCCACCGGTGGTTCGTGCCGTCCAGCGCACGCTCGTGCAACAGGAGGCCGGCGATCTTCTCCACGGCATGCTCGACTTCGGGACTGAAGACGAGCTTGTTCTTGCCGATCTCGATCCTGCCGTCGGCGACCCGGACGATATGCTCGAGCAGGGCATCGATCCCGCGCTTCTGCCTGGCCGAGGTCGGGACGATATGCGAACCGAGCAGCTGCTGGAGCTGCTTGACGTCGATCGATATTCCCTTCTCCTCGACCTCGTCGATCATGTTGAGGGCCACGAGCAGATCGACCCCCATCTCCATGAGCTGGACGGTCAGGAGGAGGTTCCTTTCCAGGTTCGCCCCCTCGACAACGTTGACCACCACGTCGGGCTTCTCGTCGATGATGAAGCGCCGTGTCACGATCTCCTCGGGCGAGAACGGAGTCAGCGAGTAGGTGCCGGGAAGGTCGACGACCGTTATCCGGCGCCCCTGGCAGTCCACGAACCCTTCATGCTTCTCGATGGTGACCCCGGGAAAATTGCCCACCCGCTGGTGGGCGCCCGTGATGGCGTTGAACAGCGATGACTTTCCGGCGTTCGGGTTCCCCGTAAGGGCAACCGTGATGTCGCGCCCCCCGCTCATGATGCACGCCCGAAACGGAACCGGTGCCCGGCCCGGCCCGGCTCGGGCGCCTGCGGGGCCTCCCCGCCGTGCAACCGGACGCCGATCCCCTCGGCCTCGGCCTTCCTGAGGGTAAGGTAAAGCCCCTTGAACAGTATCTCTATGGGATCTCCCAGCGGCGCCACCCTGAGCACCTTCAGCTCGGTTCCCCGGATAAGGCCGAGATCCATGAGGCGCCTGCGGACAAGCGAGTCGCTGCCTGTGGAGGTTACTACGGCCTTGTCGCCGACCTTGAGTTGGGAGAGCTTCATCCTGATGCGAAAGGTAAGGGGTTGTGGTCGCTAATTAGAATATTTACAAATAACGACACAGGCAAACCAAAAGGTTTCCGCTTCCCGGGAATCACCGGATGAACCTTGAAAAATGGTTGTGGCCAAGACTTTTCGGAACCAGCTCCGCCATCGGATCGCAGAGCTGGTTTTTCAAGGTTCACTGGCCGTGGCCTACCGCCTGGCCGGCAAAAGGCGGCCAGGGCATGCTCTTGCCGCCGATGAGGTGGGCATGGATGTGGTCGACGCTCTGCAGCGCGTCGCGGCCGTTGTTGAACACCAGCCGGTAGCCCGATTCCAGCACCCCGGCCATCTCCGCAACGGTGCGCGCCGCCAGAAGGATCTGGCCGGCAATCCGCTCGTCTCCGGTCGAGAGGTGGCTCAGCGAGGAGATATGCTCCAGCGGGATGATCAGCACGTGAGCGGGCGCCACGGGGTTGAGGTCCCTGAAGGCCATCACGTGGTCGTTGCGGTAGAGGACCGTCGCGGGGATCTGGCCGGAGACGATCTTGCAGAAGATGCAGTCGGGGTCTGTGCGGGACATGCCGGTGCGGTTTGGAGTTGACGGTTACCTCTTCAGGGCGACGGAGATGGTGGCGCTCCCGTCGCTGCTCACCACGGCGATCGAGATGTTCCCTTTCTGGGCGGTAACGCTGCCGCCATTGCCGACGATCATCGACGAGGCCTGGAATCCGCGCTCCTTGAGCAGGGCGGCATACCTCCTGATGGCCTCAGGCTGCAGTTCGCCTGCGGCGATGGACCAGCTGTGCCCCTCGGGGCTCTCTGTCCTGGTGACGGAGCGGATCGACCCGAAGGAGAAGGGAGGAACCTCGGCGGGGACGCCCGAAGGCCAGCCGACGCCGCCGGCCGTGATCTCCACCGTGCGGCCGGAGGTCTCGATCGTGACGCTCTGCGTGCGCTCTTCGACGCCGGCCCCGGTACCGCCCCCGGCATTGGCCGGCTTTCGGTCGCGCTCCTTGCTCCCCTTGCCGCAACCTCCAAGGATGGAGGTGGTTACGAAAAGCAGCAGGAGCATCCCTGCGGGCCGTGAAGTGCCTGGACGTGCCATCTCATCTTCCGGTAACTGGTTGACGGAACTGCGCCTCTCATTTTATAAAGTAAACGAAATGTAATGAAAATCATCGGTTCAGGCGCGGGGAATCCCTGATGCCATCGATCTCCGGGATGCGGCGAGGCCGGCGGCGGCAAGCAGTGCGAAGAGCGCGCCGGACCTGAAGCTCCACGAGGGGCCTAGCTGCTGCCAGAGCGCGCCGGCCAGCATGCTCGACAGCAGCACGGCGAAACCGTTCACCAGGTTGAAGATGCCGAAGCCGGTTGCAAGCAACTCATGCGGAACGCTGGCGGCGACCAGTTTCGAAATAACCCCCTGGGTGAAGCCGAGATGCAGGCCCCAGACGACCACGCCGGCCATGACGGCGAGCGGCCTCTGCGCGGCGGCGAGCACCAGGTTCGCGACGATGAGCAGGAAGATGCCCACGGCAAGCTGGCGGAACGCACCGTACCGGTCGGACAGGAGACCCGCCGGATACGATACGCCCGAGTAGACCAGGTTCATGACGACCATCACGAGAGGGACGAGGCCCGCGGGCATCCCCGAGCCGAGCGCCCGGAGCAGCAGGAACGCATCGCTGAACCGCGCCATGGTGAAGGTCGCCCCGGTCAGCACCACCATCCAGAAGGGAAGCTTCATCTCCCTGATGCCGCCAGGGATAGAGGGGCGTTCCGGCGCAGCTTGGGGAACGGAAGCGGCGACCGGTTCACGCAACCCGGAGCCAAGCAGCAGCACGCAGAACAGGGCGGGGATCGTGGCGCACCACAGCACGCTGCGGATGTCGCCGGCAAACAGGAGCATCAGCAGCACGGCCAGCAGCGGCCCGATGAAGGCGCCCGCGGAGTCGAGCGCCTGACGAAGCCCGTAAGCCGCGCCAAGCATCTCTGCGGGCACGAGTTCGGCAATCAGGGCATCCCTCGGGGCACCCCGGATCCCCTTGCCGACCCGGTCGGCGAAGCGGGCGAGGAACAGGGTGTCGATCGAGGCTGCAAGGGGGAAGAGCGGCTTGGCCAGGGCGCTCAGGCCATACCCGACGACCGCCAGCGGCTTGCGTCGTCCCGAGCGGTCGCTCCTGATGCCGGAAAAGAGCTTCATGAACGAGGCGGTGGCCTCGGCGAAGCCTTCAACGATGCCGATGCTGAGCATGCTGGCCCCCAGCAGGGTCGTCATGAAAACCGGAAGCAGGCTCAGGATGAGCTCCGACGACATGTCCATGAGCATCGACACGAAGCCGAGCACCCAGATTCCGGCTGGAAGCCGCGCCTCCGGGCGAAAATCGTTCCCCCTGTTGGGCATCGAGATGTTCCCGCGTCTTGAAATGGTGTTTCTGATGCTTACCTGCCGGCCGGGCAAAGCGTTCCCGAAACAGCCCACGAGCCGTATGGCAGGATGCGGTCATGGGTGGCTGAGAACAGGGACGGGAGGGAACGGGATGGAGTGTCACCGCTCCCGACCGTCCGGTTACGCCCGGAGCGGTCGGAAAGGGGACGAAAAGCGGGAATCAGAGCGAGAAGCTGACCTTCTTCTCCTTTTCGGCGAAGACCTTGGCGGCAAGGAACTCCCGGTTCATGCGGGCGATGTTCGCCACCGAGATCTCCTTGGGGCACTCGGCCTCGCAGGCGTAGGTGTTGCTGCAGTTGCCGAAGCCGAGGCTGTCCATGGTGGCGACCATGTTCTGGACGCGACGCTCGGCCTCGATGCGACCCTGCGGAAGCAGGGCGAGGTGCGAGACCTTGGACGAGACGAACAGCATGGCCGAGGCGTTCGGACAGGAAGCCACGCAGGCGCCACAGCCGATGCACGCCGCCGCGTCGAACGAAGCGTCTGAATCGTGCTTGGGCACGGGAATGGCATTGGCGTCAGGGATACCTCCGGAGTTCACCGAAACGTACCCGCCGGACTGGATGATCCTGTCGAAAGCGCTCCGGTCGACGATGAGGTCCTTGATGACCGGGAAAGCGCCGCAACGCCAGGGCTCGATGAAGATGGCCTCACCGTCCCTGAACGAGCGCATGTGCAGCTGGCAGGTGGTTACCCCCTTCAGCGGACCGTGAGGACGGCCGTTGATGTAGAGGCTGCAGGTGCCGCAGATGCCCTCGCGACAGTCGTGGTCGAATGAGACGGGATCGATTCCCTGGCCGATCAGCTGCTGGTTGAGCATGTCGAGCATCTCGAAGAAGGAGCTGTCGGGAGAGATCCCCTTGACCTCGTAGGTGACCAGGCCGCCTTTATCCGCGCCGTTTTTCTGACGCCAAATCTTCAGGGTGAAATTCATGATCGCAGATTATTTGTAAGAGCGTTGAGATGGTGTCACCGTTTCGAAGCGAAGTTCCTCGCGGTGCAGTTCCGGCTCCGAGCCGCTGCCCCTGAACTCCCATGCGCCGACGAAAGCGCACTTCTCGTCGTCGCGCATCGCCTCGCCGTCCGGCGTCTGGTACTCCTCGCGGAAGTGGCCGCCGCACGACTCGTTACGCTGGAGCGCGTCTCGAACCATGAGCTCGCCGAGCTCGATGAAGTCCTGGACACGCCAGGCTTTCTCGAGTTCAGGGTTGTACTCGTTCAGGCCGCCCGGGATCCGGACGTTGGCGGTGAAATCGGCCTTCAGTTCGGCGATCAGGCCGAGCGCCTTGTTGAGGCCGGCCTCGTTCCTTGCCATGCCGCAGTACTCCCACATGATCTTGCCGAGCTTCTTGTGGAAATGGTCGACCGACTCCTTGCCGTTGGTGTTCTTGAGGCTGTCAAGACGTTCGCGGACGCTTTTGGCCGCCGCCTCGAACTCCGGCAGGCCGGTGTCGATGCTCGGCGTATGGATCTCGCTGGAAAGGAAGTTCGAGATGGTGTACGGCAGGACGAAATAGCCGTCGGCAAGGCCCTGCATGAGCGCCGAGGCGCCGAGGCGGTTCGCGCCATGGTCGGAGAAATTGCACTCGCCGATCGCGTAGAGGCCGGGAACGGTGGTCATCAGGTCGTAGTCGACCCAGAGGCCGCCCATCGTGTAGTGCACCGCCGGGTAGATCATCATCGGAGTCTGGTACGGATCCTCATCCACGATCTGCTCGTACATCTGGAACAGGTTGCCGTAGCGTGCCGCGATCGCTTCGCGGCCGAGGCGCTTGATGGCTGCGCTGAAGTCGAGGTACACGGCCAGGCCAGTGCTGCCCACGCCGTAACCTGCGTCGCAGCGCTCCTTGGCCGCCCTGGAGGCGACGTCCCTGGGCACGAGGTTGCCGAAGGCCGGGTAGCGTCGCTCGAGGTAGTAGTCACGGCGCTCTTCGGGGATGTCGGTCGGCTTGATCTCCTTTTTGCGGAGCTTCTCGACGTCGGATTTCTCTTTCGGCACCCAGATGCGGCCGTCGTTGCGGAGGCTTTCGCTCATCAGGGTCAGCTTCGACTGGAACTCGCCGTGCACCGGGATGCAGGTCGGGTGGATCTGCGTGAAGCAGGGGTTCGCGAACAGGGCGCCTTTCCTGTAGGCGCTCCAGGCCGGGGTCACGTTGGAGCCCATGGCGTTGGTCGAGAGGTAGAAGACGTTGCCGTAGCCGCCGGAGGCGAGCACGACGGCGTGCGCGGAGTAGCGCTCGATCTCGCCGGTGACGAGGTTGCGGGCGATGACGCCCCTCGCCTTGCCGTCAACGATCACCACGTCGAGGATGTCCCTGCGGTTGTAGAGCGTCACGGAGCCTTCGGCGATCTGACGGCTCAGGGCGCTGTAGGCGCCGATGAGCAGCTGCTGGCCGGTCTGGCCGCGGGCGTAGAAGGTCCTCGAGACCTGGGTGCCGCCGAAGGAGCGGTTGGCAAGGAGGCCGCCGTATTCGCGGGCGAAGGGGACACCCTGCGCGACGCAGAGGTCGATGATCTGCGGGCTGATGGAGGCGAGGCGGTAGACGTTCGACTCGCGGGCGCGGTAGTCGCCGCCCTTGATGGTATCGTAGAACAGACGGTAGACGCTGTCGCCGTCGTTCTGGTAGTTCTTGGCCGCGTTGATGCCGCCCTGCGCCGCGATGCTGTGCGCGCGACGGGGCGTATCCTGGTAGCAGAACACCTTGACGTTGTAGCCGAGCTGGCCAAGCGTCGCGGCTGCGGAGGCGCCGGCAAGGCCGGTACCGACCACGATGACGTCGAGTTTTCGCTTGTTGTTCGGATTGACCAGTTTGCACCCGGACTTGTAGGATGCCCATTGTTCTGACAATGGACCCTGGGGTGCCCCTGCGTTCAGGTTAATCATGTACGGTTATGTTTGCAGTGACGTTCATGGAGATCGTTCGGGGATGCCGGAGCGTTACCTGGAGATCATGAACCAGAGCGGGATGATCATGAACCCGCCGGCGACGATGACCGAATAGATGGTGCTCCCGGCCTTGACGGCCCCGGTATACTTGCTATGGTTGAAGCCCATCGTCTGGAACGCAGCCTGAACGGCGTGGTTCAGGTGGAACCCGAGGAACAGGAACCCGACCATGTAGGCCGCGGAGTATCCCTTGTCGGCAAACAGCGCGAGCGACCGATGGTAGAAGTCGTGGCGTTCGACACCTGCTGGAGGCGCGACCAGACCGACCTTGATGAAGTAGAAATCGATGAGGTGAAGGACGAGGAAGATGAAGACGATGATACCGCTGTGGAACATGTACTTCGAGAGCGGGGAGGTTTCGCTGAGGCTCTTGTGCTGGTAGCGGACCGGCCTCGATGCCCGGTTCCGGAAGCTGACCAGGAGGCCGAAGAGCATGTGCAGGAGGAATCCGCCGAAGAGCACCGGTTCCATGACCCTGATCACCGCATTGGTGCCCATGAAATTCGCCGCCGCCGAGAAAGCTTGACCGTCGTCGTTGGCGAGCAGCAGCAGGTTGATCCCGAGGTGAACGAGGAGAAACACAACCAGGAACAATCCGGCGAGCGCCATGATCACTTTGCTGGTTATGGATGAAAGTTTACGCGCAGAGCTGTCCATAATCCTTTTGGTTTCGATAGGAAAGAACAGTTCGAGCAAATGCTGAAAACAGTGACGCAAAAGTAACGTCTCTCTTCCAAACTTCCAAAAATACGCCATAACAATAGTTAACGCTCCGACCGGAAAACGAATGGGTATCGCTCGCAGCTGCTCTGCAGAAAAGCAGTCTGGAACCATACCATCAAGAGGTTGGAAAAAGCAAAAAAAAATCTCGCTCAGAGGATCGCCACGGCCCTGACCGGGCAGGCTTCGGTGTCCCTGACCGGAAGGGGAAAAACGGCCAGCGTGCATCCGGAGGGAGGGAGCAGGTTGAGGTTCGCCAGGTTTTCGACCAGCAGAACGCCAGAGCCGAGCAGCCGCAGATGGACCGGGAACCCCTGGGAATCGGGGGGATCGAAGGAGGGGGCGTCGATGCCGACCCCCTTCAGCCCCTTTGAGGAGAGCCACTCGGCAGCTTCATCAGCGAGCACAGGGTATCCGGCGCCATACCCCGGTTTGCCCCAGAGGCGTGCCCAGCCCGTATGGAGCAGGACGAAATCCGCGGAGCCGATTGCCTGCCCGTACTCCTCCAGCAGCCCTCGTCCGATGACGCCGTCCCGGGAGGCACGGGCGTCGACCACCGCAGCCCTGCCGAAGAACCGTCCGGGGGCGAAGCTGTCGAGCGAGGCCCCGCCCTCGATCATGTGGGCAGGAGCGTCGAGGTGGGTACCCGTATGGGACGAAAGGCGGATGGAGTGTTCGGCGAAGCCGTCGTCACGAACGGTGGCGAGGGGCAGGAGCTCGGGTGCGGGAGCACCTTGCCAGACCGGCATCTCCGGGCAGATGGGGTGGCTGAGGTCGATCACCCGGCGTGATTCGGCGAATTGTTCAGGCATCATCGAGAGGCGAAAAGGCCGCTATTTTAGCGTTGCGGGGAGAGGCCCGCCGCTATCCGGCGGACGATGAACCCGGAGACTGCACTGACGGCCCGGTCCCTTTCGCAGTCACAAAAAATCTGGTGGTCGGTCTTTTCAAACCACTCCACCCGCTTCTCTGCGGCAGGAGTACCGATGGCCTGCATGACCATTCCTGCGCTTTCGGGCAGGATGCTGCTGTCGTGCCTGCCGTGCAGGATGAGCGTCGGGGCACTGATTCGGTTCATGACCGCCATCGTCGCCTCGAGCAGTTCGAACATCGACATGATGGTCCGGGTCGGAGCCCAGCGGTAGTTCTCGGGGATAATGGCATCTGCCGGGTCTGCAAAGCGGGACTGGAATTCCCACCGGTCGACCAGCATGCTGACCAGCGGGGCAAGGAAATGGAGCGGCCGGCCGGGGGCGAGCAGCGAAGCTATCCGGATCGGCGGTGTTGCGAGAATGACCGAATCGACCAGGTCGGGATGGCGCGCCGCCAGCTGCAGGGCCAGGAGCGCCCCCATGCTGTGCCCGATGACGACCAGCTTGCCGCCGGCACCCGTAGCGGCGGCCATGGCCCGCTCGGCATCGTCGAGCCAGTCGAGCCAGGTTACCCCCCGCAGCGCGTCGGGCGACGCCTGCCCATGCCCGCGCAGCAATGGCGTGAACAGTTCGAGCCCGGTGCGCCCGACGGCTTCGAAGAGCGGTTTCACGCTCTCGAGGTTTGCCGTGAAGCCATGCAGGATCATCACTCCCGTGAGCCTCCGGCCGTTCCGGCTGTCGATTCCCTCGATCCTCATCCAGTATGCAATTGTTCCGCTAAGCACCCCCTCCACGGGAGCCCTGCCCGAACAGGGCAGCAGTTGAAGAGCAAATATACCAGGGCATCGCGGAAATTCTCGCGAATTGGCTATTTTTTCGAAAAGGGACGGACCCGCCGGTACGATCCGTTCCGAAGCACCAAAGCATCATGAAGATCAGAAAGTCACTTCCCGCGCTCTTCGCGCTCCTGCTTCTGGGCCTCGGCGCCTGTACCACTACCCGGGCGCCCTACAAACCCGTCAGCAAAATCGGGCTCTCCCCCGAAGAGGCCTACCGCCTCGGCAAGCTCAAGGATGGCCCCTACGTCATCGCCGGCAGGGTCTACGTCCCCATGAGCTTCGACCAGGTCTACGCCTACGAGGAGACCGGCATCGCCTCATGGTACGGCCAGGAGACGCTCGACCAGCACAACGGGCAACCCACCGCTTACGGGGAAATCTTCGACCCCGGCCTGCCGAGCGCTGCCCACAAATTCCTTCCGCTTCCGATGATCGTCCGGGTCACCAACCTCGAGAACAACCGTTCGATCGTGGTTCGGGTCAACGACCGCGGCCCCTTCGTCGACGACCGGGTCATCGACCTCTCCGCCGAAGCCGCCAGGCAGCTCGGCTACTACGAAAAAGGCACAGCCCGCGTCCGCGTCGAATCGATATTCCGGTAGGGGGGGCATCGCACCCCCCTGTAGGGGCAACCCCCTGTGGTTGCCCATCCCCAATGGGGACAATCACGCCATGGATATGATCGGGCATGACAACGGATGCATCGATGTCGACACCTGCATAATGGACCGGGATTGCATCCCAGACCACCTGAATCATCCGCCCCGCATCATTCAACCGCATTTCACCGTTTACGACCTCACCAAACAGACACGCCCTGTCCTGCGTGCAAACGGTCACGAAATATGCTCCGCCCCGGGAGTAATCGTACCCCGGCAAACGTATAGAACGCCGGTTTCGCGAATCACATGCGTAACCATTTCCGAAACCAGCCGTATGCGTTGGGCCGTATTCGAAATTCATATTTCACAGATGTCTGGGGAGGGGGCGTAAGATTGCACAGAAAATGTACGCATTTTCGACACAAAAAAAGGAAGCCGGGGCCGGGCTTCCTTTTTTGTTGATCCCTTGTCACGCTGGTCTCGCGTCACGTGTTTCGTGTCACGGCTTTCGACTACCGCTTCATCACGGCGGCGTCCTCCATGAACTTCTTCAGGCCAGCGTCGGTCAGCGGGTGGTTGGCCAGCTGCCTGATGACCGGGTAGGGGATGGTGGCGATGTCGGCGCCGATCATCGAGGCCTCGACGACGTGCTGCGGGTGGCGGACGCTGGCCACGATCACCTCGGTGAGGTAGCCGTAGTTGTCGTACATGGTCACGATCTGCTCGACCAGGCCCATGCCGTCGGTGCTGATGTCGTCGAGCCTGCCCACGAAGGGGCTGACGTAGTCGGCGCCCGCCTTGGCGGCGAGCAACGCCTGGTTGGGCGAGAAGACCAGCGTGGCGTTGGTCCGGATGCCCTGCTGCGAGAAGTGCCGGATGGCCTTGAGGCCGTCCACGGTGAGCGGACACTTCACGACGACATTCTCGTGGATGGCGGCGAGGTCCTCGCCCTGGGCGATCATCTCCTCGGCCTTCAGCGTGGTGACCTCGGCGCTGACCGGCCCGTCGACGATGTCGCAGATCTTCGCGATATGCTCCTTGAAATCGCTGTAGGTGAAGTTCGACGGGTCCCTGACGATTTTGGCGATCAGCGACGGGTTGGTCGTGACGCCGTCGAGCACGCCGAGTTCTGCTGCTGCCCGGATCTCGTCGAGACTTGCCGTATCGATGAAGAATTTCATGGCTGGCCTCCTCAGGCGTTGACGGTTTTTGCGTCGAGCATGGCGTTGAAGTTCTTTGCCGTGCGGCCCTGCCAGTTGCCCTTGTGGTAGGCGTAGCCGGCGATGAGCGGCATGGCGAGCGTCGCTTCGGCGTAGACCATCTGCTCGAAGACGGTGTCGACCTTGCCCCAGGAGCTGGCCTCTTTCAGGGTCGAGCCGGACAGCGCGCCGTCGCGCTCGTCGGCAACCGTTACCTGCACCGCATAGGTGTGCATGGAGACCTCCTCGTAGCCGAGCACTTCGGCGGCGACGACGATATCCTGGGTGAAGTTCTTCGGAACGCCGCCGCCGATCATGAAGATGCCGGTCCTGTCGTTCTCGATCTTGATCTTCGTCAGTTCGCGGAAGTCCTTGACCGAGTCGATGGAGACGTGGCTGTCGGGGTTGTTCCACTGGTGGTGCACCAGGCCGAAACCGGCCGAGCAGTCGGAGAATGCCGGGCAGAAGATCGGCACGCCCTTCTCGTAGGCCTTGTAGACGATGGAGTTCCTGTCGTGCCCGTTCTGTTCGATGTAGCGGCCCATCTCGACGATGAATTCACGTGATGAGTAGGCGCCGGGCTGCATGGAGTTGGCGATGACGGCGGTGGTGTCGTCGCAGATGCGGAGGTCGTCCTCGTCGATGTAGGTGTCGTAGATGCGGTCGATGGCGAGTTCGCGCAGTTCGGAGTCGTCGGCGAACTGGCTGCCCTTGTAGTGCTTGAAGCCGAGGGCTTCGAAGAAGTCCTGGTCGACGATGTTGGCGCCGGTCGAGACGATGACGTCCACCATGTTGTTCTCGAGCATGTCGACGATGACCTGCTTGAGGCCTGCGCTGATGAGCGAGCCGGCCAGCGTCAGGATGACGGCGCAATCCTTGTCCTTCTGCATGAGGTCGACGATCGATGCCGCGCGGGCCAGGTTCCGGGCCTGGAAGGCCATGTCGGCCATCTGCTCGACCATCGGAACGACGTTGTGCTTCTTGATCTCGATATGCCTGATCGGTTCCTTCAGAAACTCCCCTTTCTTCACGTCTTTCTGCATGGTGGCTCCTGTATCTTTGGCTTTGCTGATTAAAGTGGCTGCGTAGGAAACAAAAAAAGAGAGCAAGCTGACTATATCACACACTCACATTGCCGGATGCTGCTTCCTTCCGGACCTGACATGGTTGGGCAAGAGAATGTTGTATAGGACTTGCTCTCCTAAACTGGCTTTGTTTTTATTGTCGATGCAATTAAAAACAAGTCGTCTAATATAGCGTTCCGGGGACAAAAAACAAACAGCGCGCTTTTATCTTTAGCCGAACTGTCATAACTTCGAAAACAATTAACAGATAGCCCGCCAATGGCGGTTTTCCGGCAGGGCCAAGAAACACGGCGATATGTCGACACAAAGGATTTTAAGCGGGATGCGGCCGACCGGCAAGCTGCACATCGGCCACTACACAGGGGCGCTCGAGAACTGGATCGAACAGCAGAACCTGCTGCAACCGGATGGGACCAGGGCCTACGAAACCTGCTTCCTGATCGCCGACTACCACACCCTGACCACGTCGCTCGACACGGGCAGCGTCTACGCCCATACGATCGACATGCTCATCGACTGGCTCGCAGCCGGCGTAGATCCCGACAAAAGCCCCGTCTTCCGGCAGTCCCAGGTCAAGGAGCACGCCGAACTGTTCCTGATCTTCTCGAACCTGATCACCACGGCCCGCCTCGAACGGAACCCGACCCTAAAGGAGCAGGTGCGCGACCTGAACATGGAGTCGATGTCCTACGGGCACCTCGGCTACCCGGTGCTGCAGGCGGCCGACATCCTGCTCTACAAGGGCAACGTCGTCCCGGTCGGCGAGGACCAGCTGCCCCACGTGGAGATCACCAGGGAGATCGCCCGGAAGTTCAACAGCCACTTCCCCCACCGCATCCTCGGCGAGGTCTTCCCGGAGCCGTCCCCCAAGATCACGAAGTTCTCGCGGCTGGTCGGCCTGGACGGCAAGGCGAAGATGTCCAAGTCGCTGGGCAACACGATCCTGTTGAGCGACACGCCGGACGAGATCGCGTCGAAGATGCGCAACGCCGTGACCGACACGCAGAAGGTCCGCAGGAACGATCCCGGTCGTCCCGAGGTGTGCACGGTCTGGAGCTACCACCAGAAGTTCACGAAACCGGAGGAGCTCCCCGCGATCGAAGAGGGGTGCCGCTCCGGCTCGCTCGGCTGCGTCGACTGCAAGAAGATGTGCTCTGCGGCGATCTCCGCCGAACTCGCCCCCATGCTCGAACGGCGCCGCCAGTACGAGGCTCAGCCGGACACGGTCCGCCAGATACTGCACGAAGGAGAGCAGAAGGCCCGCCGCATCGCCGGCGCCACCATGGCCGAAGTCCGCGAGGCCATGCATCTCGGGGAGCTGCACGCATGAACAACAGCATGAACGGCGGAGAACCGAAGGCGTTCATCTTCGACATGGACGGCGTGCTCACCGACAACATGAGGATGCACGCGCAGTCCTGGGTCGACCTGTTCGCCGACTACGGCCTGCAGGGGCTCGACCCGGAGCGCTACCTGGTGGAGACGGCCGGCATGAAGGGGCTCGACGTGCTCCGCTACTTCCTCGACCCGTCGATCTCGGCCGAAAAGGCCGAACGGCTGACCGAACTCAAGGACATCCTCTACCGTGTGATGAACCGCGACGCCATCAGGCCGATGCCCGGCCTCGACGGATTCCTCGCCTCGGCGGCTGACGCCGGCATCCTGCTTGGTGTCGGTACGGGCGCGGGCCCCAAGAACATCGCCTACGTGCTCGGGCTGCTCGGCATCGAGTCCCGGTTCCAGGCGGTGGTGGGGGCGCACCAGGTGAGTCACGGCAAGCCGCATCCCGAGACCTTCCTCAGGGCGGCAGAACTGCTCGGGGCCAGCCCAGCATCGTGCATCGTGTTCGAGGACGCCCTGCCGGGCGTGGAAGCGGCTGGCGCCGCGGGCATGCGCTGCGTCGCCGTCACGACCACCAACACACCGGAAGCCTTTGCCGGCTTCGACAACGTCATCACGACCATCGACGACTTTTCAGGGCTCCGTCCCGAAACGCTGCACGCCATAACAACAGGCCTGCGGACAACGACATTGAGGTAAACACCGATGCGAGATTTCTTCATACCGTTCATCCAGGGGGCGCTACGCTCCGCAGGCATTGAGACCGACAGGGAGATCCAGATCGAAAAACCGGCCGACAAGAAGTTCGGCGACTTCTCCACGAACATCGCGTTCCTGCTTGGCAAGGAGCTGAAGAGGAATCCCCGAGAGCTTGCCGGCGAACTGATCGGGCACCTCTCATTCCCCGAAGGCAGCGTGGCCAGGTCGGAGGTGGCCGGTCCGGGATTCGTCAACTTCCACCTCGACCCGGCGTTCATCATGCGTTCCGTCCGCGAGGTGCTCGCCTCCGGCGACTCGTTCGGCACCCGGGACATCGGCGCAGGCCGGAAGGCGATCGTCGAATACGTGAGCGCCAACCCGACCGGACCGCTGACGGTGGGCCGCGGCCGCGGCGGGGTGCTCGGCGACTGCATCGCAAACCTCCTCGCAACGCAGGGCTACGAGGTCACCCGCGAATACTATTTCAACGACGCAGGGCGCCAGATGCAGATCCTGGCCGAATCGGTCCGGTTCCGCTACCTCGAGCGCTGCGGCCACCCGGTCGAATTCCCCGACAGCCATTACCAGGGCGACTACATCCGCGACATCGCCGAGACCCTCTTCATCGAGCACGGTGACGGACTCGCTTCGGCCGAAGGACTCGCCATCTTCAAGGAGACCGCCGAGGGGATCATCTTCTCCTCCATCAGGCACACCCTGTCAAGGCTCTCGATCAACCACGACTCCTTCTTCAACGAGCACACCCTCTACCAGGCCGCTGAAAACGGCATCTCGCCGAACCAGTCGGTCATCGAGGCGCTCGACGCCAAAGGATTCATCTCGAGGCACGAAAACGCAACCTGGTTCACGACCACGAAGCTCGGCCAGGAGAAGGACAAGGTGCTCGTCAAGTCGTCGGGCGACCCAAGCTACCGGCTTCCGGACATCGCCTACCACGTGACCAAGTTCGAGCGGGGCTTCTCGCTGATCGTGAACGTCTTCGGAGCGGACCATATCGACGAATACCCCGACGTGGCCGAGGCGCTGAAGATCATGGGCTACGATACCGACCGGATCCGCGTGGCGATCAACCAGTTCGTCACCACCACGGTCGGCGGCCAGACGATCAAGATGTCGACCCGCAAGGGGAACGCGGACCTGCTCGACGAGCTGATCGACGAAGTCGGCGCCGACGCTACCCGCCTCTTCTTCATCATGCGCAGCAAGGATTCGCACCTGAACTTCGACATCGACCTCGCGAAAAGGCAGTCGAAGGACAATCCGGTGTTCTACCTCCAGTATGCGCATGCGAGGATCTGCAGCCTGCTCAGGATGGCCTCGAAGGAGGTCGGCTTCGACGAAACCTCCGCCGGCGGCGAAAGCCTCGAACGCCTGACCGAGCCGGTCGAGATCGAACTGGGCTCAGCGCTGCTGGACTTCCCGGAGGTGATCCAGTCCTGCCTGAGATTCCTCGAGCCGCAGAAGATGGTGGAATACCTGCACGGCATCGCCGAGCTGTACCACAAATTCTACCAGGAGTGCCCGATCCTGAAGGCCGACCCCGAGCTCCGCACGGCGAGGCTCGAACTCTCCCTGTGCACGCGGCAGGTGCTCAGGAACGGCTTCGCCCTGCTGGGCATCTCCGCCCCGGAATCGATGTGAACGCAAGGGGAAGGGAGCTCAGCGGTAGAGACCGTTGGCCTCGATATACGCAGCTATCGCCCGTGGCACAAGATGCGCCACGGGCTCTTTTTTTGCGAGGAGGGCACGGACCCCGGTAGCCGAAACCGGCATATCGAACTCCACGAAAATTGCTGGCAGCCGTTCCGCTTCATGCATGATGCCGGCTGGTACTTCGGCGACCGGGCGCCCGAACACGACGATCGTACAGAGCCCTGGAATGGCCCCGGACTCCATCCATTTCGGCATATCACGGTAACTGTCCTCCCCGACGATCAGGAACAGCTCGTCGGCGGGGAATTCATCACGCAGCCGGCGCAGCAGCTCAACAGTGAATGATGGACCCGGATGTTCGAGCTCGCGGGTGTCGAGCGTCGCATTACGGCATGACCGGTCGAGTTCGGCGACCAGCATTCCGGCCATCTGCTCCCGATGGATATCAGGGGCGTCTGATGCTGATTTGAAGGGATTCCTGGAGACGGAGACGAGCAGGCGGTCGAGGCATAGCCGCTCACAAGCGAGGATACAGAGGGCAAGGTGTCCATTGTGCGGCGGATCGAACGACCCGCCGAAAACGCCGATACGCACAGCCGCCCCCGTCAGGGAGTGGAGAATTTCCTGAGCACCCTCCTGTAGGTGGCGTCGACCTTACCCTTCTTCTCCGGGAAGTGCTGCAGGTACTGTTCGAGGGCCTGTCTCGCCTCGAACCACTTGCTGCGCTTCTCGGCCATCTCGATCTTGCCGATCCATGCGGGTTCGTTCCAGACGGTATCGGAGTAGTTGGCGATGACCTGGTCGTAGTACATGGCCGCCGGGCGGTACTTCCTGAGCCTTGCGTATTGCGAGGCGATCGAATACCGGTTGTGGGCGAGCTTTTCACGCAGCGTGGCGATGGCCGCATTCGCATACCTGGCTGGAGACTGCTCGGAGAGCTCGGCCATGGCCTGTTCATACCTGGCCTTGTACTGGGCGTTGTCCGGCTTCAGCTTCAGCAGTTCGCGGTAGGTCTCCACATCGCTGGCGACCCGTTGCGTATCCTCTGCCGGATACTGGTCGAGGTAGATTTTGAACTCGTTGATCGCATTGACCGTATACTCCTGGTCGAGCTCGAACTGGGGAGAAAGCTTTTCGAAAGATCGGGCCAGCTGGTACTGGGCGTCCTTCGCATAGGGGGAGTCGGGCGTCTGCTGCAGGAGGCGGCGGTAGATTTCAGCCGAAAGCAGGTACTGCCTGGACTGGAAATAGGCTGATGCGAGATTGTGCAGCACCTTGTCCTCGAGCGGCGTCGCCCTTGTGGAGAACATCAGCCCCTCGAGCTTGAGGATGGCGTTGTCATAATCCCTCTTCTCCATGTCCGCCATGGCCTTGTTGTAGCGAGCCTGCACCGGATCCTTGTCGACCACCTCTTTTGATGACGAGCAGGCCGACAGCAATAGGGTCGTACCGAGCATTACGGGCAGGAACCTGCGGAACGGCACTCCTGAATTCGATTGGAACATTGATGGATCCTTGAAACCTAGGTTAACGAGAGAGGCCCCGACCGCGTTCTTGGGGTTGGGAGGATGCTGGCGCCGGGAAACTCATGCAGCCGGAACATCCGGATGCCGCCGGTAGCGGCAAACCTCCCGAGGCGGGGCGGGCTGGTTTTGTGGAGCTTAGGGGAGTCGAACCCCTGACCTTCTCATTGCGAACGAGACGCTCTACCAACTGAGCTAAAGCCCCGAAACATAATCGTGTATGATACGAATTTTCGTACTGGGCACAAAGATAACCTTTTAACAGGCACAAAAAAAAGCCTGCTTCCCGGCAGGCTTTTTTCGATGTATCTATGTACCGGTCAGGCCATCTCGGATGAGAGGGATTTCCTGAGCAGCTGAAGCTGGTGGCTGACACTGCCGTCGAGGATGGTGTCGCCGATCTTGACGGTGAAGCCGCCGATGAGCGACTCGTCGAGCGCCATTTTCGCGCGGATCTTCTTGCCTGTCCTGGTGGAGAGGCCATTGACCAGATCGCGTGCCTGGTCGTCGGAGAGCTTCACGGCGCTCTTCACGTCGGCGTTGAGGTAGCCGTTCATCTCGTCGAGGAGCGTGCCGAACTCGGTAACGACTTCGTCGATGAGGTTGGCCCTCTTCTTGTGCGAAAGCAGCTTGAGGAAAATCATCGTCTTTTCGCCGATCTTCCCGTCGAAGATCTCCTCGAGGATGCGGAATTTCGTATCGCCTTTGATCAGCGGGCTCTTGAGCGCCAGCTGGAGCTCACGGCTCCCCGCGAGGGTCTCCTGGACCAACTGAAGGTCAGCGGTAACCGTCTCCAGAAAATGAGCGTCAACGGCGACATCAAGCAGTGCTGATGCGTATCGACGGCTTGCGATTGCACTTGACATAGTTCCGGAGTTTATTCAGTTACGCGATGCGGCTAATTCCTTGATCATGTCATCGACCACGGCCTTCTGCTTTTCGGCATCAAGCGCAGTCCTGATGATCTTTTCAGCGCCCTTGACCGCCATGTCGGCGACCTCGTTGCGAAGCACGTCGAGTGCACGGCGCTTTTCCTGTTCAATTTCATCTTTTGCCGCAGCGATCATCTTCTGAGCCTCCTGCTGGGCTTTTTCGGTAAGCTCCGAGCGGACCTTGTCGGCATACTCCTTGCCTTCCCTGACGATACGGTCGGCTTCGGCATCAGCCTTGGCCAGCAGCTCCTTGTTTTTCTTCAGGATCGTCTCGGCCTCATCCTTGGCGGAGTGTGCGCGATCGATCGCCGACTGGATACCTTTCTCCCGCTCCTCGAGCATCGAAACGATCGGGCCCCATGCAAATTTGCTCAGGATGAGCATCACGATGAGGAAAGAGATAGCGGTCCAGAAGATAAGTCCCGGATTGGGATTGAGGAGACCGCCCTCGAGCAGAATGATCCCTGACGTAAGCATGAACGCTGTTCTTTAATCAGATTGAAAAAAACCGTCTGCAGTTTCTCAACGATACTGCAGACGGAGTAAGCTATGGCAGAAGTGCATTACTTCAGGGCGAGAAGAACGCAGATAACCTCACCGAACAGAGCAACACCTTCGATAAGAGCTGCTGCAATGATCATGGTGGTGCGGATATCGGACGTAGCTTCAGGCTGACGGGCCGTACCTTCTGCTGCGGAAGCAGCGATGTTGCCGATACCAAGACCAGCGCCGATAACTGCCAGACCGGCGCCGATGCCGGCACCTAAATAACCCAAACCTTCCATCTTTGAATTGCCTCCGTTTATTGTTTGTAGTAAAGCGAATGCTACCTCTTGTAGCGGTTCTGAAAAATAGCCAGTAAACTTATAAAATACGATTTCTTTTTCAATTCCTCAGCCATGCACGGCCATCTCAGTGATGGGCCCCTTCCACGGCGTGGTCGTCATGCCCCTCGTGAGCGGTCGCAAGCCCGATGAACAGGGCGGAAAGCATCGTGAAGACGAATGCCTGCAGGAAGGCGACGAACAGCTCGAGGAGGTAGATGAAGATCGCGAACGGCACCGAAACAGCCATGGCGACAACGTAGCTCTTCAGGATGAAGGCGATGAAGATCAGGCTGTAGATGATGATGTGACCGGCAGTCATGTTCGCAAAAAGTCGGATGGTGAGCGCGAACGGCTTGGTGAACTGCCCGATGAGCTCGATCGGCACCATGATGATCCAGAGCGACCAGTGGGTGCCTGCGGTCAGGTGCTTGGCGTAGCCGACGACGCCCTGGGCCTTGAAGGCTGCCGCCTGGGTGATCACGAAGGTAAACAGGGCGAGCGTCAGGGTGACGTTGATGTTGCCCGTGGCGGTCGCGCCGTACGGAATCAGACCGAGAAGGTTACAGATCAGGATAAAGAAGAAGACCGTCACGAGGAACGGTACGAACTTCTCGTAGCCGTGGCCGATATTCGACTTGGCCACGTCGGTCCTGATGAAATCGATGAGGGCCTCGATGACGTTGGCCATCCCCTTCGGAGACTGCTTCGAAGAGAGGCTCTTGAAGCTGGCGCCGACGGCGAGTCCGACGACCAGGAGCACTGCACAGGCAAGCCAGACCATCACGACGTGCTTGGTGACCGAGATATCGATGCCGAAAGGCTTGACGGCGATTTCAGGGAGGTGGATCTCGCCGAACGGTTCGATCGGGTAGATCTTGTTGTCGAGGATATGGTGCATGATCACGTCGCCGGGCTTCTCCTCGCCTTCGGCTTCGTGGGCGGTCGCCTCGGCAGGGGCTGCTGCCTCGGGGGCAGCCACGGTTGCCGGTGCTGCCGGCGCCGCTGCGGTTGCGGTCTCCCGGACCGTGGCCTCGTCCTGGCTGGTGACAGCGAACACATGGCTGTTCAGGCTCAGGAGGACAGGCACGACCAGTGCCAGGATTCTTGAAATCGCTTTAACTCGCATAACGATTATCCGTTTCTTGCAGCGTTTTTTTTCAGTTGATTCTTCTTCTGGTAGCCGAGAATCTCGACGACCAGGTAAATGCAGTAAAAGGAGATGAATGATACCGCAAAGTCGATCGGCCTGACCAGATGGAGCAGGTTGATGACGAGCACGAGGGCCATGATGAGCAGGAGCCTCATCGCCACGCCACCGAAAACGACCAGGGTGAACACCCGGGATTCCTTGTCGAATGCATATTCAAAGAGCAGATACCCGACGAGGGCATTGACGGTGACCATGACCCACGCCGTAAAAACGGACGGCAGGTCGACAGGATATTTCGTATATCCCCAGTAGATCACCCCCCATAAAATGACGGACAAGATAAATAACTTTACCAGAAAATCAAACAACGGCTTCATATCACTCTAACCTTCTTTTGGAAGTTTCAATTGTCCCGGGATCGCCCATCGTGCTCCCGGTTCGCTTTCCGCACGGTTTTCATGAGCACCAGGCCCATGCCGACCATGCCCACCAGCACCCCGGCAAGCAGCAGCAGCGGTGACGTACCGAACTTCGTGTCGGCCCAGTAGCCGAGGAACACGAAAAATACGAAGCTGGCCGCGATCTGCACGCCGATGCCGAAGTAGTCGGACAGCTCCCTGTTGGACCGTCCGAACTGGTCTGTGAATTTATCCTTTTTCCCGTCATTGCCTAACATGATGAGCCTCCTTCACCGAAACGTTGCGCGCGGGACTGCCGATGCTTGACGTTCACAGCTGCCCCTTCTCCTCGAACACACGCCGGTAGACGTTCCAGGTCGATTCGACGAGCGTCTCCGCACTGCTGTACCTGGGAACCCAGCCAAGCAGCTCGCGAGCCTTCGAAGACGACGCGACGAGGTTCGCCGGATCCCCGACCCGCCTCGGGCCGATGGTTGCCGGGATCGGCCTTCCGGTCAACCGGCGCGCATGCCCGATCATCTCGAGTACAGAGACCCCTGTTTCGCTGCCGAGGTTGACCGACAGGCTCCTGCCGTGCTTCACGACGTACTCGAAGGCCGAGACATGCGCGACAGCGAGGTCGCCCACATGCACGTAGTCGCGGATGCAGCTGCCGTCCCTGGTCGGGTAGTCGTCGCCGAACACGGTCAACCCCTCCCTGACGCCGAGCGCCGCCTCCATGACGATCGGCAGGAGGTTTTCAGGGTTGCGCTCGAGGCCGCGGATACGTCCTGCGACATCATAACCCGCGGCATTGAAATAGCGTACCGCCGCGAACCGGAGGCCCTTCAGTCGGTCGTACCACTCCAGGATACGCTCGACCTCGAGCTTGGTGAACCCGTAGTAGTTCTCCGGCTCCTTCGGGTGCTCCTCGTCGATCGGCAGGTACTTCGGACTGCCGAAGATGGCTGCCGACGACGAGAACAGCAGGCAGCGGATCCCGTTGTTCGCCGCCTGGTTAAGCACCGCTATCGTGCCGCACAGGTTGGTGACGGAGTACTCCTCCGGCCGCTGCATGGAGACACCTGCGGCCTTGAGTGCCGCCAGGTGCACGCACCCGTCAAACCCGCGCCGCATCACCCCTGTGAGCTCAGCTTCGCAGAGGATGTCGCCCCGGACGAATCCGGCCTCTTTGAAAAGGTTCTCCTCGCGCCCGGTCGAAAGGTTGTCGAACACCGTGACCTCATATCCCCGGTCGAGGAACTCCCTCGTGACATGGCTGCCGATGTAGCCGGCCCCACCGATGACAAGTATCTTCATGTCTGCTCCCGTCGTATCGTTGTTTGTGGTGAAAGATAACACATCCATGCGTAACACGTGACACGCAACCCATCACGAATCCCTACGTCATCACTCATCATTCTTTCTTATCTTCCCCCAAACACCACCCCTATGGCCAACAAGGAACATCCCCTTCTGCTAGCGCCGGAGATCTTCCGCAGTTTCCCCGGACTTGTCGCCGTCCAGAGCTCACGCAAAGGCGGAGTCAGCGCCCCGCCGTTCGACTCGCTCAACCTCGGGCTGAACACCGACGACGACCCGGCGAATGTCAAGGAGAACCACCGGAGGCTCTGCTCCCGTCTCGGTATCCCCGTCGAATCCCTCATCCTCACAAGACAGGTCCACGGGACGGAGGTGTGCAGGATCCACCGACCCGGCCACGTCGAGGGCTTCGACGCCCTCATCACCGATGCCCCCGGCATCTACCTCGCCATCGGCACCGCCGACTGCTACCCCGTGCTCATCCACGACCCGGAACACCGGGCCTCGGGAGCTGTCCACGCCGGCTGGCAGGGCACTGTCGGGCAGATCGTGATAAAAACGCTCAGAGCAATGGCCAAGGAGTTCGGGACCAGGCCTGACGCCTGCACCGCCTGGGTGGGCACCGGAATCTCCGGGGAAAACTACGAGATCGGGGCCGAGATCGCCGGGAGGTTCGACGAGCGATACCTGAAGCCCTCACCCGGCGGGGAGACAAAGTCCCTGCTCGACCTCTCTGCCGCCAACCGGGACCAGCTCCTCGAAGCCGGGGTCCCTGCCTGCCAGATCGAATGCTCTCCCCTGTGCTCATCGGGGGACCGGGATCTCTTCTTCTCCTACCGCCGCGACCACGGCCGCACCGGCCGAATGCTCAGCATCATCGGCGTCAGGGCTTGCCGCTGATCCCGCGGACGGCGACGAGCATCGTGCCGAGCTTCTCCTCGAGCGCCTTGAGCATGGCGAGTTCTTCGGGCGAAAGGTCATCAGGGGCGACGTCGTAGCCGGAAAAAGAGAGCAGGGTCTTGCCCAGCTTCTGCTCGAGGGAGCGGATCTCCTCGACCTGGTCGGGGGTGAGCTTCGAAAGGCTCGATAACATGGCAAACCTCCTTTGGTTCGCCTCCCCTGCTGGAGGGCAGGGGCGGCATGGGATGCACAGCCTCAATATCGAAATATCGCCATTTCCGGGGAGCAGTCAATACGGCTCCCCGGAAAACCCCGGGGTCATTCGGGGCAGAGGCTCTTCTTTCCGTAAAGGTCATGCCCCTTTCGAAGGATCTCCTCCCTGAAATCGGGGTGCGCGATGCTGGCCATGGCATCGATCCGCTGACGGAAGTTCTTGCCGAAGAGGTTGACGATGCCGTACTCGGTGACGACGTACTGCACGTGGGCGCGGGTGGTGACCACGCCGGCCCCGGGCCTGAGCTGCGGCACGATCCGCGACTCGCCCCTTGCGGTGACAGAGGGCAGCGCGATGATCGGCTTTCCGCCGGGGGAGAGTGCCGCCCCGCGGATGAAGTCCATCTGGCCGCCGACGCCCGAGAAATGACGGGTGCCGATGGTGTCGGCGCAAACCTGGCCGGTCATGTCGATCTCGATGGCGCTGTTGATGGCGACGACCTTGGGGTTCTTCCTGATCTCACGGGTATCGTTGATGTAGTCGGAAGGGAACATCTCCACCAGCGGGTTGTCGTCGACGAAATCGTAGAGCTTCCGCGAGCCCATAAGGAAACTGGCCACGATGATCTCGTTGTGCGTCTTCTTGTAGCGCCCGGTGATGACGCCTTTTTCGACCAGGTCGACCACGCCGTCGGAGAACATCTCGGAGTGGACCCCGAGGTCCTTGTGCCCGCCGAGCGCGGCAAGGGTCGCATCAGGGATTGCCCCGATGCCCATCTGCAAGGTCGCCCCGTCTTCGACGATGGAGGCGATATACTCGCCGATCCGGCGCTCGGCATCGCTGAGCTCGTGCGGAGGGAACTCCGGCAACGGCTCGTCCACCTCGACGAGGGAGCTGATCTTGCTGACGTGGAGGAGCCCCTCGCCGTGCGTACGGGGCATGTGGGGATTGACCTGGGCGATCACGTGCCTTGCGGTATGGACGGCGGCACGGGTGACGTCGACGGAAACGCCGAGCGAGCAGAATCCGTGGCGATCGGGGGGAGAGACGTGCACCAGGGCGACGTCAAGCGGCATGATGTCGTTGTAGAACATCGACGGGACGTCGCTCAGGAAGATCGGGATGGCGTCGGCATCGCCACACTGGACGGCCGAGCGGACGTTCTTGCCGACGAAGAAGGCATTGAGGCGGAAACTTTCCTGATATTCAGGCCGGACGTACGGGGCGCCCCCCTCGGTATGCAGGCTCACGATCTCGACATTCTTAACGGACGGTGCCCTGCCGACCATGGCGTTGACGAGCCTCGCGGGGGTTGCCGCCGCCGTCTGGAGAAACACCCGATCGCCCGATTTGATGGCCATGACAGCCTCTTCCGCCGATATCATCCGATAACGCATGAAACACTCCTTATGGTGAACGGTTCGCGCCGGCACCCCGGACTCCGGAGGTTCGCCTGGCGAAACAGCCCCAGAACAGTCCACTACCGGCAGCTGCAGAGTCAAGGAACAAGGATTACGGCGGGAGGGGCTACCGGGAGTTTTCCGGGTGCCGGGGCCCCGCAGTCAGAACAAATGCTTACTGTAGCGGCGCCCCGCTTTTCCTCCTGAGGTAGGCCGGGGTGTCGGGCTGGTCCTTCCGGATCTGCTCATCTTCGTCGCTGATGACCATGGTCAGCCTGGGGCCTGTCGAAGCCCTGCCGCCTGCCAGCTCGGACGGTTCGTTGATGGCGATGTTTTTCCTGATGTAGGCGGGGATCCTGAGGTCCTCGACCGGGGATTCCGGGAACCCGCCCTGCGGCACGGACCTGACGGGACCGGCAACCGGAGCCGGCCTCGTGGACCGAAGCTCTTTCGTTCCGGTCTGCACGGTGGGCCGGGGCTCCTCGCCGGGCTCCTTCCGCTTGAATCCGGTGACGATCACCGTGACGCGGATCTCGCCCGAGACCTGCGGTTCGTCGACGTAGCCGTTGATGATCTTCGCCTCGCTGCCGACCTGCTCTTCGATGAAGTTCATGGCATCGGACATGTCGCGCATGGTGACGTCGCCGGTGATGTTCACCAGCACGCCTTTGGCGCCGCGGACCGACACGCCGTCCATCAGCGGGCTGTTGATGGCGTCGGACGCGGCCTTGAGCGCACGGCGCTCGCCGGCGGCGGCGGCGGAGCCCATGACGGCGTCGCCGGCACCCTGCATGATGCTCCGGACGTCGGCGAAATCGACATTGACGTGGCCATGGCGGGTAATGATGTCGGCGATCCCCTTGACGGCCCGGTAGAGGACGTCGTTGGCCATGTTGTAGGCTTCGGTGGCGCTGACCCCCTCTTCGGCGATGCTGAGGATCTTCTCGTTTTCGACGACGATGAGCGTATCGATATACTTGCGGAGCTCGGCGATGCCATGGTCGGCGATGCGGGCCTTGATCTGGCCCTCGAAACTGAACGGGCGGGTGATCACCCCGATGGTGAGGATGCCCATGTTCCGGGCGATGGAGGCGACGACGGGAGCGGCCCCGGTACCGGTGCCTTTGCCCATGCCTGCCGCGATGAAAACGAGGTCCGCGCCGCGGAGCTGCGTGGCGATGATCTCGCGGTCGTCCTCGGCAGCCTGGCGACCCTTCGCGGGATCGGCACCGGCGCCAAGCCCGTTGGTGGCCTTCTTGCCGATCTGGACCCTGATGGGCGCCTTTGAGTTCAGCAGCGCCTGGCGGTCGGTATTGAAAACGACGAATTCGGTCCCGCTGATTTTCCTGTCGATCATGTTGTTCACGGCATTGCCGCCACAGCCCCCGACACCGACGATCTTGATGCAGACGCCGCCCCCCTGGTCGCTGTCGAACAGCCCGGGGTCAAGTTCAAATGCCATGATATGCGTTCCTCTTTGTCATACCTTTTTGTGATGCCTCTATAACTGGTCCCAGAACTTCTTCACCTTGTCGGCCCACTTGCCGGTGACGGCGGGGCCTCCGTTCCTGATCTTCGGCTTCGACGGCTCCTTGGTTCGGCCGGGCTCCTGAACCGGCTCCGGTTCAGCGACGGGCTCCTCCTTGACCGGCGGAGCGACCACGCCGTAATCCTGGTAGACGCTGTTCTGCAGGGAGTGGGCGACCAGGCCCATGACGGTGGCGTACATGGGGTTGTTGATCGACTCCTTGATGCCGCCGGAAACCCCTTCGGGATAGCCGATCCTGACATCGAGGCCCATGATCTCCCTTGCAAGCGCCTCGGTGCCGGGCAGCAGCGATCCGCCGCCGGTGATGATCGCGCCGGCGTTCAGGTACTCGTAATAGCCGGAGCGCCTGACGATATCCCGCGCCAGTTCGAAAATCTCCATCATGCGCGCCTCGATGATGACGGTCAGCGAGCTCTTCGGGAAAGATTTGCTCGGCCGCCCCTCGATCCCGTCGATCACGATCTCCTCGTCCTCGCCCATCGACTTGGCGCTGGCGCATCCGTAACGGATCTTCACCTCCTCGGCGACGTCGTTGAGGGCCTTGACGCCGTAGGCGACGTCGTGCGTCACGTCGCTCGCGGCGACCTTGATCACCTCGGAGTAGCGGATCGCCCCGTCGATATAGATGGCCACCTCGGTCGTGCCGCCGCCGATGTCGATCACGACGACTCCGCTCTTCTTCTCGCTGTCCTTCATGACGGCGAGTCCGGACGCGACAGGCTCGAAGGTCATTGCGCTGACCTCGAGGCCGGCCTTTTCGATGCACTGCCTGATGTTGCGGATCTTGGTGCGGAGCCCCACGACGATGTAGGCGCTGCCCCGCATGATCGTACCTGCCATGCCGATCGGGTCAAGCACCCCCTCCTGGTCGTCCACGATGAACTCCTGCGGGATGACATGGATGATCTCGTGGTCGATGTCGAGGTAGCGGATGTTTGTCTTGGCCTTCTCGAGGAAACGCTTGACATCGGAATCGTTGACGATGCCCGACTGGTTGACGCTGATCTCGGAGTTGCTGTAGATGCAGTGGACATGGGCGCCGGAGATGCCGACGTTGACCCCCTTGATCCTGATCGACGACTCGCGCTCCGCATCGGCGACGGCCTTCCTGATGGCGTCGACGGTCTTGTTGATGTTCACGACGGTCGCCCGATGGAGGCCCTCGGAGTTCGAACGGCCCTTGCCCAGTACGTTGAGCTTGCCGATGTCGTCCTTCTCGGCGACGACGACACATACTTTCGTAGTGCCGATATCGAGTCCGATTACAATATCGCTTTTCAGCATTTCTCCAGTTTCAATGATAGTTCAGCGGGGCGAAGGCTGTACGGCCGTTGGCATTTCCGGGGGTGCAGGTGCAGGCGCGGGTGCAGGTGCGGGTACGGGCGGGGCCTGGGAGGACCCGGCGACTCCCGGATCCTTGGCGAAAACCCTTTCCCGGAATCGAAGGTCTACAGACTCATAGCAGTCGAGCCCCTTTTTTGCAATGACCTTTTGCCAGAATATCTCGAATTTTTTCAACTTTTCCTTGAAGTTACCGTCATTGCCGAGAATAAATCTGACCGTTGAGCCGGACACCAGAAACCATGAGCCGTTTCCCGGAGCAATGTGGATTTCCCGAAGCATGATACCTGCGTATTCCGACTGGGCGAACGCCGCGACCATGCTGTCGAGCGTACGCTTCTCGGCCTCCTGCATCCGCCAGCTCCCTCCGCCGGCCTGCGTGGCCCCGGTAATGCCGTAGACCTTCGGCAGGCGATGGTACCGGGCCGAAACGGCGTTGTCCGGCAACAGGAATCCTTCAGTGTCGATAATCATCGGGCTGCCCTGGAATAACGTAACCGCCATCGGCTGCCGTTCGGTAATGGCCACCCTCACGATCCCGTTGAGCTCCCTGGAGATCTTGGCGTCCCTGATGTAGGGCTCCGCCGAGAGCGCCTTGAGCAGATCTTCTTCGCGCAGCTCGGCCAGCTTCCGCCCGCCGAACGGCGCGAGGGCGCGCACGACACGCTCCTTCGGGACCAGCCGGGTGCCGACGACCACCACCCGTGAGGCCACGACGTTCTGTTTCCAGTGGGAGGCCTGCCAGGCGAGCGAGGCGATGCCGGCGAAAAGCAGCAGCAGCACCACCGTGACTACCGGTGGCAATGCGAGCAGGCGCAGGGCCTTCCCTTTCGGGGAACCGGGGCCGCCCCGATCCTGAAGCTGGTCGCCGTCGCGACCGATCTGGTCAGCTGAAGGGGACATGGGTTCCGTTCCTGTTGTTTCGGACAAGGACAAGTCCGAGTTCGAGCACCACCCCGAATCGCTGCCGCACCTCCTCACTGGCATGGCGCACCAGTTCAAGCACGTCCTCCGACGAAGCCGCCCCGTTGTTGAGGATCCGGTTGGGGTCGCCATCCGAGAAGGAGGCCCCTCCGCGGGTTGCCCCCCTCAGGCCGCAGGCGTCCAGCAGCTCGGCCGCGGAGGAGGGGCCCGAACCGGACTGCGGCGCGGGGTCCCTGAACACCCTCCCGGAGAGCGCCCGGGAATGCGCGGCCCCGGTATCCGGAGGATGGCCCGGAGCCGCCGGCCTGTTCCTGCCAGAAACCTTGTGCAGCCTGAAGCCGGCGCCGAGGATCACATCAGCCTCGATGCCCTGCGTCCCCATGCTCGCATGCAGTTCACCGTTCTTCAGCCGCCTGACGCGACCGTTGCGGAGGACGTCGACCCACTCGAGGCACTCGCCGGCCTCCTTTACGGGAGAACCGTCGATCCTGCAGAGGGCTCCCCCCACGGTACCGGCAGCCCGGCCGAACCGGCCGAGGCCCCCGAGGGAGGCCTTTGCGGCACGATCGGCAATGGCCGGAATCGAGGCGCCGGCGTCGGCTTCGACCATCTCACCGTCGACGACGATCCGGTCGAGGTAGTGGGTAGCGATCACCGTGCCGCGGAACCCCTCCTCGTGCACCAGGAGACGGCTTCCCCTGCCGAGGATGAAGAACGGCAGGCCTCGCTCCCTGAAATAGCCGAATGCACGGCACAGGTCCGCCCGGTCGCGGGGCTTGATGAAATAGTCCGCCGTGCCGCCGATGCGCAGCCCGGTGTAGGGGGCCAGCGGTTCGGCCACGGCGATCGGTCCCTTGATGAGCCGGATAAGCTCCTGCGTCGAGATCATCGGGCCCCGCCGGCTACACTTTTGCCGCACTCAGCGGCGAACTGCGTCGCCGTGTGGGTGATGTCGCCCGCCCCCATGAAGAGGATCAGGGTCGGGCCGGAGGCGAGGGGACGCAGCGCGGCTTCCAGCCCGTCGCGGTCGGCGACATAGGCCACGTGCTTCGCGCCGGCCTTCCGGGCAGCCTCGGCGACCAGCTCGCCGGTGACCCCGGGGTAGTCGGCGGCCTGCTCTCGCGACGGGTAGACGCCGGCGACGAAGATCTGGTCCGCCCTCGACAGCGCCCATCCGAACTCGTCGGCGAACTCGACGGTCCGCGAAAAGAGGTGCGGCTGGAACACCGCTACGATGCGGTGGCCTTTCCAGCCCTCCTTGGCGGCACGGACGGTGGCCTTGACCTCGGACGGGTGGTGCGCGTAGTCGTCGACGACCAGCAGGCCGTCGTCGCCCGAATATTTCACCTGGAAACGGCGGCGCATGCCGCTGTACCGGGCCAGGCCGGCGATGATGCGCTGCGGCTCGAGCCCCAGCTCGAGGCCGGTGGAGAAGGCGGCCAGGGCGTTGAGCACGTTGTGGCGCCCGGGCACGCCGAGGCGGACCCCCTCGTGGCGCTCACCGAAGGCCTCGACCGTGAAGCGGGACCCCGACTCGCCGAGTTCGATGTCCGAAGCCATGACGTCCGCCGGCTCCTCGATCCCGAAGGTGATGCAGCGACGGTTGAGGCGCGGGATGAGCCTGCGGATCTCCGGCCAGTCGACGCAGCAGACCACCCGGCCGTAGAAGGGGACCTTGTTGGCGAACTGGGCGAAGCAGGAGCGAAGCTCGTCCATGGTGCCATAGGTGTCCATGTGCTCCGACTCGAGGCTGTTGACGACCGCGATGGTCGGGGTAAGCTTGAGGAAGGCCCTGTCGTACTCGTCGGCCTCGATCACCATGTACCGGCTGTCACCGACGACCGTGCTCCCCTTGAGGTAGTCCGACACGCCGCCGATCATGACGGTCGGGGACTCCCCTGCGTCGATCAGCATGGTGGCGATCATGGCCGTCGTGGTGGTCTTCCCGTGGGTGCCCGAGACGCAGATGCCGGACTTGTAGCGCATCAGCTCGCCGAGCATCTCGTCGCGCTTGATGACCGGGATGCCGAGCTTCTCGGCCGCCAGGATCTCGACGTTGCTCTCGGGCCTGACGGCGGAGGAGTAGACCACCACGTCGCTCGATCCGACCTGCTCGGCACTGTGTCCGTGGTAGATCACGGCGCCGAGGTCCCGGAGCTTTTCGGTCACCTCGCCCGGAGAGAGGTCGGAGCCGCTGACGCCGAACCCCGACTTCAGGAGCAGTTCCGCTATGGCGCTCATGCCCGCCCCGCCGATGCCGACGATATGCACGTTTCTCGTTTTTCCCAGTTCCATCGATAAGGAGTCCTTAATGTTTTGAAAGCGCGATGATTCTTGCCGCAAGCTCAGCCGCCGCAGCGGGATGCCCCTGCCCCCTGCTCGCCGCACCCATGCGTTCGAGCGCTCCGTGGTTTCCGAGCGTCTCCATGATCGTCCCGAGCGCATCCTCCCCGCCGAAACGGCTGTCCTCGATCATGAGGGCGGCTCCGGCCTTCACCAGGGCGAGGGCGTTGTGGCGCTGGTGGTCCGCCGCGGCATAGGGATAGGGCACGAGGATAGAGGGCTTGCCGAGGTTGGTCAACTCGGCGAGGGTCGAGGCACCGGCCCTGCAGGCCACCAGGTCAGCGGCTGCGTAGGCCGGGCCCATCTCCTCGATGTAAGGGGCGACCCAGAGCGAATCGGAGGGCCTGACCTCCTTTTCGATCCTCGGGAAGTCGAGCGAACCGGTCTGCCAGATCAGGTTGACCTTCCCGGAGAGTTTCGGGATGAAGCCGAGCATCGCATTGTTGATCGACCTTGCGCCCCGGCTGCCGCCGAAGACGAGCATCGTCGGCCGTGAGGGCTCGAGGCCGAACCTGCGCCGGGCCGCGCCGGGCTCCCCGGCTTCGAACGACCGGGCGGGGTTGCCGGTCACGAACACCCCCTTGCCGCGAGTGAAGAAGCGGCGGCTCTCCTCGAACGAAAGGTGCAGTTCGGTCGCCCGACGGGCAAGAAGCCTCGTCGTCAGGCCGGGGAATGCGTTCTGCTCCTGGATCAGGGTCCTGCGCCCCATAAGCTGGGCGGCAAGCAGCACCGGGGCGCTGACATAGCCCCCCGTCCCGACAACCACGTCGGGACGCTCCCGCCTGATGAGCGACATCGACTGCATGACGGCCGAGACGAAGTCGGCGAGCACGCCGACGTTGTCGGCGAGGTCGCGCAGCGAGCGTCCCCGTTTCAGCCCCCGGGATGGAAGCAGGTGGATCCGGTAGCCCAGGCGCGGCACCTCGGTCGCCTCGATACCGGCGGCGGTGCCGGCGAACAGGACAGAAACCTTCGGGTCTGCCTTCTGCAGCTGCGCCGCCATGGCGATGCCGGGGTAGAGGTGGCCTCCCGTGCCCCCGCCGGCGAAGAGTACGTTCACTGCGGACCTCCTTCGGTTTCAGGGTTGAGGCTTGCCTTGGCCATCGCCTCCTCGCGCCGCTTGTACCTGGAGATGCTGACAAGGATGCCGACTCCGAGCGAATTGAACAGCAGGGCCGTGCCTCCGTAGCTGATGAACGGCAGCGCCACGCCGGTAGTCGGCAGGAGGTGGCTCGCCACGGCGATGTTGACGAATGCGAACAGCGAGATGGCGATCGTGATGCCGAGCGCGACGTACCGGCCGAAAGTGTCTGGGGCGTGCTTCGAGATGATGATGCCGCAGATGAAGAAGCCGGCGAACAGGGTCAGCACCACCAGCGCGCCGATGAAGCCGTACTCCTCGCCGATGACGACGAACACGAAGTCGTTGTAGGAGAGCGGCAGGTAGAGCTCCCGCTGCTTGCTGTTGCCGACGCCGAGCCCGAACATGCCGCCGTTGCCGAGGCCGATCAGCGCCTGGAGGACCTGGTAGCTCATCTGCTTCGGGTCAGAGCTGAGGAAGGTGACCAGGCGGTAGACCCGGTACGGTGCCGCGATGGCGAACACCGCCGCGATCGGGATGAGCATCGACGCCGTGGCGAGAAGGTACTTGACCCTGACGCCGCCGATGAACATCAGGATGAAGCCGATGAGGGCGATGAGCGACGCGGTGCTGAAATTCGGCTCCAGGGCCACCAGCGCCACGACCGACATGAGGAGGATGAGCAGCGGGTAGTAGCTGTCGTGCAGGTCCTTGATGTACTCCTGCTTTTCGCTGATGAGCCGTGAGAAATGGAAGATGATCGCGTACTTGGCGAGGTCGGAAGCCTGGAACTTGAACGGCCCGAATCCGAGCCAGCGGGCCGCTCCGTGGATGACGTGGACGACCTTGAGCATGAGGAGCGCCGCGAGCAGGCCCATGCTGACGAAAAGCACCAGCTTGCTGGTCTTCATGAAGACATGGTAGTCGACCGCCCCAACCCCGACGATAAGCACCATGCCGGCGACCGCGAAGGTGAGCTGCCGCCAGAGGAAGTACTGCGGGTCCGAAAACTTCTCCTCCGCCCATCCGGCCCCGCTGCTGTACACCACGATGATGCCGATGCACATCAGCAGCGCAACGATCAGCAGCAGCACCTTGCCGGCGACGCCGTCACCACCGCGCGCCTGCCGCAAGGGCTCTGGCGACGCCGAACCCGATCCGGGGGCGATTGACACTTCGACCTCGTTCATGACGGAAGCTCCCTGACAAGTTGCTTGAACTGTTCACCCCGGTCCTCGAAGTCCCGGAACATGTCGAAACTCGAGCAGGCGGGCGAAAAGAGGACGGTCGAGCCGGGAGCCCCTGCCCGTGCGGCCTCGGCGACCGCCTCGCGCAGCGAGCCGGCCATCACCACCCTGACGACGCCGTCGAACGCCGCGGCGAGCTTCTCCTGTGACTCGCCGATGGCGACGATGCAGGAGACCTTCTCCCTTACCAGCGCGGCGACGGCGCGATAGTCGTTGCCCTTGTCGCGCCCTCCGGCGATCAGTACCATGCCTGCCGGCACGGCCTGCAGCGCCTGGCGCATCGCGTTGACGTTCGTCGCCTTCGAGTCGTTGATCCACTCCAGGCCGCACGCCGACCCAGCGAACTCCTGCCGGTGCTCGACGCCGCCGAACTTCACGAGCCCCTCGCGGATCGCCGCTGATGAGACTCCTGCCGCCCTCGACGCGGCGACCGCGGCGAGGGCGTTGTAGATGTTGTGCTCCCCCCGGAAGCTCGGCTTGACGAACTCGTCGACCCCGATGACCTCCTCACCCGACCCCAGGTCGACGATCGCGCCATCGCGCACCGTGACGAAACCTGCGACGCCCGGCTCCGGGACGCATTCCTGCAAGCCGAAGCGGACGATGCTGAAAGGCCATTCCTCCCCGGTGAAGTGCTCCCTGAGCATCGGGTCGTCGTGGTTGTAGACCACCGTCCCCTCCCCGCCCTGGCTGGCGTGGATCCTGAACTTGGCCGCCGCGTAGGCCCGGATGTCGCCGCCGTAGCGGTCCATGTGGTCCGGGGTGATGTTGGTCAGCACCGCGACGTCCGGCCTGAAGGTGACACAGCCCTCGAGCTGGTAGCTGCTGAGCTCCAGCACGACAAGGTCCTTCGGCCCCGCCTCGAGCACCTTCGAGGAGAATGGCACCCCGATGTTGCCGACGCTGAATGCGCGGAATCCGCGGAGCCGGCCCTCGGCCTCGCAGATGCGGTGGATGAGCGTGGCCGTGGTGGTCTTGCCGTCCGTGCCGGTGATGCCGATGACGCGGGCGGAGCAGAACCAGGAGGCGGCTTCGATCTCGCTGTAGACCGGGACGCCCCTCCGGGCCATCTCGAGCAGCACCGGTGCCGTCTGCGGGATCCCGGGGCTGACGATGCAGAAGGCGGCGTCGAAGACCCGTTCCGTATGGCCACTCTCCTCGAAGGGGATGGCCAGCTCGTTCATCAGCGAGACGGCTTCGGTCGACATCAGCCCGAATTCGCTGACGAACGGGCGCGCACCCGCCTTGACAAGCAGTTCTGCCGCCGCCAGCCCGCTCTTCCCGGCGCCGAGCACCGACGCCTTCATTCCCCTGAGTCTTTCCGGTTCCACGTTACCTGAGCTTGAAAGTCGTGAGACTGGTGAGGACGAACAGGATGGTCACGATCCAGAACCGGATGACGATCTTCTGTTCGGGCCACCCCTTCATCTGGAAGTGGTGGTGCAGCGGGGCCATCAGGAAGATCCTCCGCCCCTCGCCGAAGCGCATCTTGGTGAACTTGAACCAGGCGACCTGCATCGAGACCGACAGGGTCTCAAGGAAAAAGACGCCCGCGAGCACCGGGAGGAGCAGCTCCTGCTTGATCATGAGGGCGATGACCGCGATGGCGCTCCCGATGGCCAGGGAGCCGGTGTCACCCATGAACACCTCGGCCGGGTTCGAGTTGAACCAGAGGAATCCGACGCAGGCCATGACGATGGCCATGCTGACGATGGCGACTTCGCCCGCGCCCGGGATGAACGGAATGCTCAGGTACCCGGCGTAGACGGCGTTACCCGCGAGGTAGGCGAAAACGCCGAGGGCGAACACCACGATCGCGGAGCTGCCGGCGGCCAGGCCGTCGAGCCCGTCGGTCAGGTTGACCGCGTTTGAGACGGCCGTGATGATGAAGATGACCACGGGGATGTAGAGGATCCCGTAGTCGAGCGTCAGCTTCTTGAAGAAGGGAACGGTGGTCTTGGAGAGCAGCACGGCGAAGGCGGGATCGTTATAGGTGTAGAGCCCCACCACCACGCCGAGCGCTATCTGCCCGACCAGCTTGTACTTGCCTGCCAGGCCGCCCTTGATCTTGAGCACCACCTTGCGGTAGTCGTCGATGAAGCCGATGGCCCCCATCCAGAAGATGGCCAGCATGATCAGCCAGACGTGCGGGTCGTCGAGCTTCGCCCAGAGCATGGTGGAGACCTCGACGGCGAAGATGATCAGAAGGCCGCCCATCGTGGGCACATCCCTCTTCTTGCGGTGCTCCGGCGGCGCCTCCTCCTTGACCGGCTCGATGAAGCGCGACTTCAGGAACCTGATGAACCAGGGGCCGGCGAGCAGGGTGATCAGGAGCGCCGTGATGGCCGCCGCGCTCGACCTGAAGGTCAGGTACTCGATGACCCTCATGCCTGGCGGATTGAACGCCTCCTTGATATATCTGAGCAGGTAATACAGCATACTTCCGTTATTCTTGTGTTTTTGCCCTGATGAGCGCTTCGGCCGCAAGCTCCAGCTTCATGCCCCGTGATCCCTTGAACAGCACGGCATCGCCGGTCTTCACCAGGCCCGCGAGGAAGGCGTTCAGCCTGTCCATGTCGTCGAAATGGCCCAGGGAGCGCTCGCCGGCGTTCCGGCCGCAGAGCCGGGACATCCCGCCGTAGGTGCAGACACCGTCGACCGGCACCTGCTGAATATACCTGCCGATGCCCTCATGTTCAACTGCCGAGGTCTCCCCGAGCTCGAGCATGTCGCCGATCACCGCGATCTTCTTCCCGCCGCATCCGAGGCCGGCGAGCGTGTCGAGCGCAAAGCGCACCGAGTCGGGGTTGGCGTTGTAGGTGTCGTTCAGCACCACGATGCCGCCCCCTTCGAGCAGCTCCATGCGCTTCCACCCCTTCGCGGGCACCAAACCCTCGAGTCCGGAGGCGATGGCGGCCGGTCCCAGGCCGAGATGGCTGCCGACCGTCGCGGCGGCAAGGGCGTTGATGACGTTGTGGCGGCCGATGAACTGCATGGATACCTGCTGGCGGCACTCCTTCGAGCAGATCGAGAAGGAAACCCGTCCGACCCGGTCGGCCGAGACCCCTTCGGCCCACCACCCGTTGCAGCCGCCCGGAGAGGTGCCGAAACACACCTTGCGGGCGAGCCCTTCGCCCGCCTTGCGCAGCCGGGCATCGTCCATGTTGACGAACGCCGTTCCGCCGTGAGCGTCCAGGAAACCGAAGAGTTCGGCTTCGGCCTCGGCCACGCCGTCGAGGCTGCCGAAGAATTCGAGGTGTTCGTGGCCGATGTTGGTCAACAGCCCGTGCGTCGGCCTGGCGATCCCGCAGAGGATGGCCATCTCGCCCGGATGGTTGATGCCCATCTCCACCACGGCGACATCGGTATCGTGCCGCATCTGCAGGAGGGTCAGCGGCACGCCGAGGTGGTTGTTGCGATTACCCTGGCTCATGTGGACGGAAAACTTCGTCGCCAGCACGGCGGCAAGCATCTCCTTCGTGGTGGTCTTGCCGTTGCTGCCGCCGACCCCGATCACCGGGATGTCGAACCGCTCCCGGTAGCACGCACCGAGCGTCTGGAGTGCGGTAACGGGGTCGTCCGCCACCACGAATCGGTGCTCCGGCCCGGTGAACTCCCTGCCGTTCGCCTCGTGCCAGTCGCGGCTCACCACGGCCCAGGCCGCACCTTTCGCGAACACGTCGGCCACATAGCGGTGCCCGTCGGTCCTGTCGCCCGGCAGGGCAACGAAAACCGAGCCCGCCACGGCCTCCCGCGAATCGATCACCACGACCGGGTCGACCAGCGCATAGCCCTCGCCCGCGTCCGTGGCCACTATCCGGCCGGCTTTTGCCAAATCCCCGCAAGTCAGGGTTCCCTTCATGCAATCTCCTTTGCTTCGTCCGCCTTGCCCGGCTTCCCGAGGCATCCGGCGAGTATGTCCTGGTCCGAGAAGTAGTGCTTCTTGCCCGCGACCTCCTGGTATTTTTCATGTCCTTTCCCTGCGACCAGCAGGATGTCGCCATCCCCGAGCCCCTCGACCGCCCGGCGGATCGCTTCGGCGCGGTCGCTCACCCGCAGGTGGGCCCGGCCGGCCATTCCGGCCTCGATCTCGTCGAGGATCGCCTCGGGATCCTCGTCCCGCGGGTTGTCGGAGGTGAGGATGACCCGGTCGGCCAGGTCGGCCGAGATCCGCCCCATCTCGGGACGTTTCAGCCGGTCGCGGTTCCCGCCGCACCCGAACACCACGGTCAGCCCCGCACCGGCGGGCAAGATCCCGCGGAGCGCCTCGAGCGCCTTCTGCAGCGCATCGGGAGTATGGGCGTAGTCGACCACTGCACAGCGGCTCCGGTCCGGGCTCCAGAAACGCTCCATGCGCCCTTCGACCGCATCGGCGGAGGCGATTCCCCGCAACACGGCATCCTTGTCGAGGCCGAGCCCGAGCCCCACGGCAAAAGCTTCGAGGAGGTTCATGACATTGAAGGTCCCCGGCAGGGCGACCGTCACCGGCAGCCGATCCTCCCCGGACGAGATCGTCGCCCGGGTCCCCTCGACGCTCATGCCCGTGATCTCCGCTCCGATGCGACGATCGGCTGCGGCACCGGCCGCGACGCCTTCGAGCGAGCATCGGAACACCCGTTCAGGGGAGAGCCGCGCCACCATGAACGAGGCATGGGGATCGTCCGCGTTGACCACCCCGAACCCGTCGGACGTCAGCTGGCCGAAAAGCAGGCGCTTGGCTTCGGCATACCCCTCCATGGTCTCGTGGAAGTCGAGGTGCTCCGGGGTCAGGTTCGTGAACACGGCGGCGCGGAACCGCATGCCGTGCACCCGCTTGAGCACCAGGGCGTGTGAGGAGACCTCCATCACGGCGGCTCGGCACCCGGCATCGAGCATCCGGCGGAAGAGCGCCTGCAGCTCGTGCGATTCGGGCGTGGTGCGATCGAGCACGATCTCGCGATCCAGGATCCGGCAGAGCCCCGTACCGATGTAGCCCGCCGGGATCCCCGCGGAGTTCAGCATCGAGGTGATCAGGCGCGAGGTCGTGGTCTTGCCGTTCGTGCCGGTCACACCGATGAGCATCAGCCTGCCCGAGGCATCCCCGTGGAACACCCGTGCCGCATCGGCCAGCGCCTCCCGTCCGTCGCCGACCAGGAGGTAGCGCACAGAAGGATGGCACTCCTGCGGATACTCCTCGCAGACCACGGCGGCCGCGCCTGCCGCAACGGCGGCGGCGATGTGCCGGTGTCCGTCGGTCCTGAAGCCGCGCACAGCCACGAAGAGCGCGCCGGGCACGCACTCACGCGAATCGCAGGTCACCAGGCCGATCCCGACCGCGGTCGGGTCGGCATCCCCGCGGCATCCCATGAGGCCCTTTATCCCCGCTTCGATCGCCTTCAGCGACACCATCGCGATGCTCCCTTCATGACGACCCATGTTTCAGATTTTTTTCGGCCGTTGCGCCATGGTCAGCCTGACTACCGCCTCCTTCTGCACCTTCACACCGGCTTCAAGGCTCTGGCGGAGCACCGTCTCGTCCGGGCTCCCGGCGAACTCGGCCTTCAGTCCGCTCCACTTCAGCAACCGCTCGGCCTCCCTGCCGGTCAACCCGGTCAGGTCGGGGACCGCGACCGTCACGATCCTGTCGAGGTTTGCCTTCTCCACCGACTGCATCGCAAGCCGGTGCTGCATCTCGCGGGAACAGGCCAGGGAGCGGCCGCAGATCCTCGAAAATACCGGAGCGGCGACCGCCGCCGCATAGTAGGCGGTCTGCGGCTCGTCGACGATGACGATCGCCGCGTACTGCGGGTTGCCGGCAGGAAAGAACCCGACGAAGGTGGACAGGTAAGCATGTCGCCCCTGGTAACCGCCGGTGTACTTCTGCGCCGTTCCGGTCTTGCCGGCGACCTCGACGCCGTCGACGGCCGCCGAAACGCCGGTGCCCTCCTGGACAACACCCCTGAAATACTCCTTCGCCATGTATCTGGCGGTCTCGGGCCTGACGGCCTGCACCACCTTCATCGGCTTGCCCTCCCATACCGGCTGACCGTCGCGGTCGACGACCTTGCGGATGATGTAGGGCCGCATGCGGACCCCGTCGTTGGCGATGGTCGCGTATGCCTGAAGCACCTGCAGCGGCGTGGCCATGACCTGGTAGCCATATCCCATCCAGGGCAGCGTCGTGCGGTCCCACTGCGGGATCGGCTTGAGGATGCCGCGGGATTCGCCGATGAGGCCGACTCCGGTCTTCCCGCCGAACCCGAGGTTGCGTGCATACCGGTAGAAGGCCTCGGGACCGACTTTCAGTGCGGTCAGCGCGGCGACGACGTTGCTCGACTTCGTGATCGCCTCCCTGAAGGTGATCCTGCCCATCGGTTCGTGGTCGACGATCTGGCGGTCATAAAGCTGCACCGCCCCGTTGTGGCCGTCAACCATCGTATCGGCCTTGTAATTGAGCGCTTCGGTGGCGGCGGAGGCCATGACGATCTTGAAGGTGGATCCGGGCTCGAACATGTCGGTCACTGCCCGGTTGCGGGTCTGCTCGCTGGTGACGGTCGTCCGGCGGTTCATGTCGAAACCCGGGTAGTTGGCCATCGCGAGGATCTCGCCTGTCCTCACATCCATCAGGATGCCCGCGGCAGCCTTCGCCCTGAAGGTCGCGACCGCCTGCATGATCTCGTCCTCGACGATCCCCTGGATATCCGAATCGATGGTCAGCTCGACGTCGCTCCCTCCGAGCGGCATTATCTGGTCGGCATCGGGAGCGGGGTAGCGCTCGCCGGTCGCCGAGCGCTGGAAGATCCTCGTACCGTCACGCCCCTTGAGGTGGCTGTTGAGCTGCCGCTCAAGTCCGCTGATCCCCTTGTCGTCCCGGTCGGTGAAGCCGATGATCTGCGACGCGGTGTTCAGGTAGTAGCGCTGCTGCTCGCGACGGAAGCCGAGGCCGGGCGCCTTCAGGGCCATCAGGTCGGCCGCCTGCGAGACCGGCACGTTCCTTTCGAGCCAGACGAAACGCTTCCTGGTCTGGAGCAGGCGGAGGTAGTAGAGGCGGTTCCTTCCGAAACGGGTCGAAAAACGGGTCGCCAGATCCTGAGGCGTCTTGACGTGGAGCGGGTCGGCATAGAAGGAGATGCTCTCGATGCTCTCGGCGAGCTGCCGGCCGTGACGGTCGTAGATCCTGCCTCGACGGGCCTTTTCGGTCACCAGGCTCTCGTACTGCCTGCTAGCCATCACCTTGTATTTCCTGACGTTGATGACCTGGATGCTCAGCAGCTTGAACACGATAGCCACGAAGAACAGCGTCATGACAAGCCCCACGATGCCAAGCCGCTGCCCGAATTCCCGGTCGCTGGTGCCCTTGCCTCGCTGGCGTGATTCCTGGCCGTTCATGTAGTCATCCCGATGGTCGTGGGGTTGTCAAGGTTCAAGGTCCACCGGAGGCACGGCAGAGGAGATCAGCCCGAGCCCCTGGGCGTACCCGGAGATGTTGTGGATGCTCTGCAGCTCGCTCGCCTTGAGCTCCTGGGATGTCCTGATGCTGGTGCTTATCCTGAGCTGCTCCCTGAGCTGCTCGTTCTGCCTGGCAAGCTCCTTGATGGAGAGCGTGTTGTGGATCTGGAACAGCAGCAGCGCCGTTCCGGCGATAAGGTACAAAAAAGTCCTGAGGCGCAAAATGGCGCCGATGTCGAAGATGTCCTCCTTCGGCTTCGGCGGGGCGGCTGCGGCTGCGGGCGCGGGCGCGTCTGGAGGGAACAAGCCGGAACCCGGCTCGCCAAGCACGTCGATTCCTGCAAGCTCGACCTCTTCTGTTGCCGCCTGCGGACGCCACTTGAGCAGGCGCCCGCCGCTGCCGGCAAGACTTACCAAGGAATGCCCTGATCTCTTTACGGTGCCCACGGATCTCCTCCTTTACAGTTTTTGAACCACCCTCAGCCTTGCGCTGCGCGACCTCGGGTTCCTGTCGATCTCCTCCTGCGTCGCCGTCACGGCCTTCCGGGTGACCTGGATCGCCTTCGCGGGAGCCAGCGGCTCCCTGAGCGCCACCCCCTTCGGACCCCAGTCCTCGGCAGCCTTCGACGCGAAAAAGCGCTTCACGATCCGGTCCTCGAGCGAATGGTAGCTGATGACGGCCATCCGCCCGCCGGGAGACAGCGCCTCGAAGCCCTCTTCGAGCGCCTCCTCGAGGACGCCGAGCTCGTCGTTGACCTCGATGCGCAGGGCCTGGTAGACCCGCGAGAGTGTCTTGACCGCCAGATCCTTCCTGGGGCATGCCCCCTTCACCAGCGCCGCGAGCTCCCCCGTCGTCGAGATCCTGCCGGCGCCCCGGGCCGCCACCAGGGCCCTGGCGATACGGCCGCCGAGCGGCTCCTCGCCATACCTGCGGAAAAGAGACGCCAGCGCCTTCTCCTCGTAACCGTTCACGATATCCGCCGCCGTGACTGGTCCGTCGGGATCCATCCTCATGTCGAGCGGGCCGTTGCGAAGGTAGCTGAACCCCCGCTCAGGCGTATCGATCTGGAAGGAGGAGACGCCGAGGTCGAGCAGGATGCCCATGACCGGCAGACCGCGTCCCGGCCCCTCGCCTGCCGAACGGGCGACATCTCCGACCGTGCTGAAATTCCCCCGTACGAACATGCTCGAGCCCTGGAACTCCACGAGCTTTCGGGAGGCCTCGTCAAGCGCGTTGGTATCCTGGTCGATGCCGACCAGCAGCGAGCGGCCCAGCCCTCCAGTCTCCCCGAGCCGCCGGAGGATCAGCAGCGAATGGCCGCCCCCGCCGAGGGTTCCGTCGATATAGATGCCCGGGCCGGTAACCAGCAGCGAAACGGTCTCATCCGGCAGGACCGGGGCATGGTATCCGTACGCTTCCATGGCGTCACGCCAGCCGGCCGGCGAGCAGGGAGAACCTGCCTGCGTTTTCCTGAAGCAACCGCTCGAGCCGCGAAGGCTCCCAGACAGCCATCTTCACGTTGGCGCCGATAAAGACCGCATCCTTTTCTATGCCGGCATGGTCGAGCATGTCGCGGGACAGGGCGATCCTGCCCGAGCGATCCAGTTCGGCCTGTTCGAGGCGGGCATAAATCATGGTGGTGAGGAGGCGCTCTTCCGGGTTGAAATCGGAAAGCTTGAGCAGCTGGCGCTCCTTTTCGGCCCAGGCGGAGGGCTCGTAGAGCTCCAGTGAGCCGTCGTCGGCCTTAAGGACATAGAGCACCGTCTCCACGGACGGCACGCCCGAGCCGTCCTGCCGGAGGGCGATCTTTCGACGGAAACGAGCCGGCACGAGCAACCGGCCTTTCTCATCGACGGCATGCTGTTCGCGTCCGATGAATCCGGGCATTTTTATCCCATTTTTCCCCATTTTCTCCCACCTTAATGTACCGAAAAAGGATTTCCAAAAAAAATGGTACAATCAGCTTTCAGGCGAAGAAAAAAGAGGCCCCTCCTTATTGATAGATGGGGGGAGAAAAAACGGGGACCATGCCGACACCAGCCAGGGAGACCGTGATCGACGGCTACAACCTCATCCACAAGCTCTGGCGACCGGGCAGGGAAAAAGCAACCATGGCGGAGCTGCGCGACCGCCTCGAATCGATGCTCTCGGCATACCGGAAGGCAAGCCGCAGGCATGTGACCGTGGTCTACGACGGAGGGCCCGGAGCTGGAGCGCTGTCGATCAGCGGCGCGATCGAGGTGGTCTTCAGCGGCTCCGACCGGACGGCCGACCAGCGTATCGTTGATCTGGTCCGTGCCCTCAAGGCCCGTGCCGGCCTGGTCACCGTGATCACCTCGGACCGGGAGATACGGCGCCACGTCATCGCCTGGGGAGCGTCGTGCTCGGAGTCGGAATCGTTCATCGCCGAACTCGAAGCGCTCGGGCTCTGCGCTACGGGCCGGGCGTCCCGCCCCGCGCCGAAAGGAATCGCCAGCAGGAAAACCGGCTCTCAGCCGCTCGGCGACGCCGAGGTGGAGCGATGGCTGAAGCTGTTCGACCGCTGAGGCTGAAGGGCGATTCGGCGGCAATTTTATGTCGACAATTTCTTATAATGCAGGAATGGCATTTCTGCAGACCCCTTAACAGACCAGCGCATGACGGCCGACAGCAGTAACCACAACGATCACCGACGCGAACTCGAAGAGTGGCGGGGCAAGATCGACGCCATCGACCGGCAGATGGTCGCCCTGCTCTGTGAACGGCTTCGCTACGCCGGGAACATCAGCTCGGTGAAAACCAGGCTCGGCGAAACCGTCCTCCAGCCTGAACGCGAGAAGGAGGTCATCGCCAATGTTCTGGCCATGTCGGAAAACCCCCGGATGAGCACGGCGCTTGAGCAGATCTACCGGAGCATTCTCCACGAATCGCGCCTGTTCCAGCAAGAGTGCAACAGCGGGCAACAGAACATTTCCGCCAGCTAACCGGCCTACCCGCACATGCCGCGCCGTAAAGCCACCAGCCGGTCAGGCCCCCTGACAGCGATCCTGCTGGCAATCGCGGCCGCTGCAGCCATTTTCCTCTTCATGCCCGGCGCTAACTCCATGAGCCTCACCGGACGGAGCGCGACGGTCAACATCCATCGCGGCACCGGCTTCCGCCAGATCGTCGACAGGCTCGGCGAGTCGAGGATCATCCGCTTCCGATGGCCGCTGCTGCTGGCCGGGACGCTCTTCCCCGAACTGCACAAGATCAAGCCGGGCAGGTATACCGTGCCCATGGGCCTCTCCACCTACGGCCTGCTCCAGCGGCTCCACACCAGCCCCCAGGACGAGGTCCGGCTCATGATCCCCAACGGCGTCGAACAGTCGCGGATCGCGGGAATCGTCGCGGCGAACCTCGACATCGACTCCACCGCGTTCATGGCAGCAGGACGCGACCGGGCCCTCCTCTCATCGCTCGGCATCGAGGGCGAGAGCGCCGAGGGGTACCTGTTTCCCGGAACCTACAACTTCCCGTGGGCGAGCACGCCCCGGGAGGTGATCACCTTCCTTTCCCGCCGGTTCAGGGGCTTCTATACCGAGAGCCTCAGGAAGGAGGCCGCGAAAGCCGGGCTTACCGAACGCCAGGTGCTGACGATGGCCTCCATCGTCGAGGCCGAAACCCCGCTCGATGCGGAAAAGCCGCTCATCGCCAGCGCCTACCTGAACCGCCTCAGGAAGAACATGCGCCTCCAGGCGGATCCGACCGTGCAGTACGCCATTCCAGGCCCCGCAAGGCGGCTCTATTTCAAGGACCTCGCCATCGAATCACCCTACAACACCTATCTCCATAACGGGCTGCCCCCGGGACCGATCTGCAATCCGGGCGAGGCGTCGATCATGGCTGTGCTCCGGCCCGCCGGGACCGCCTTCGTCTATTTCGTCGCCAACGGGCAGGGCGGGCACGCTTTCGCCACGACGCTCGCCGCCCACGACGGGAACATCCGGCGATACCGGGCGATGCAGCGGAGCAGGACGAATGCGCAGGGGGCTGACGCACCTTGAAGGGTGTTGTGCAGGAGAATGCGCGGATTGTTATATATTCTTTCAAAACGGATATCCATCCATTAACCAACCATACCAGGGAAATGCAGAAAAAGACGTTGTCTGACATATCGTTACAGGGTAAACGGGTCCTGATGCGAGTCGACTTCAACGTTCCGCTCGACGAGGCCAGGAACATCACCGACGACAAGAGGATCATCGAGGCGCTGCCATCGATCCGCAAGGTGGTCGAATCGGGAGGCCGGCTGATCCTGATGTCGCACCTCGGCCGTCCCAAAGGCAAGGTCAATCCGGAATTCTCCCTGGCGCCGGCCGCCAGGCGCCTCTCCGAGCTGCTCGAAATTCCGGTGGCGATAGCGAAGGACTGCATCGGCAACGAGGTGATGCAGCAGGTGCTCGCGCTGCAGGACGGCGACGTGCTGATGCTCGAGAACCTCAGGTTCCACCCGCAGGAGGAGGCCAACGACCCCGACTTCGCAAAGGAGCTTGCCTCCCTCGGCGAGGTTTACGTGAACGACGCCTTCGGCACCGCGCACCGCGCCCATGCATCAACTGAAGGCATCACCCACTATGTCCAGACAGCCGTTGCGGGCTACCTGATCGAAAAGGAGCTGCAGTACCTCGGCAACGCCCTCGACCATGCCGTCCGCCCGTTCGTCGCCATCCTCGGAGGCTCGAAGATCTCCGGCAAGATCGACGTCCTCGAACAGCTCTTCAACAAGGTCGACACCGTGCTGGTCGGCGGCGCCATGGTCTTCACCTTCTTCAAGGCGCAGGGCATGCCGGTCGGCAACTCCCTGGTCGAAAACGAGAAGCTCGACCTCGCGCTGTCGCTCCTCGAGCAGGCGAAGGCGAAGGGCGTGCGACTCATTCTCCCGTCGGACGTGGTCGTCGCAAGCGAGATATCGGCCGACGCCCCAGCGCGCGTGGAGCCGGTCAGCGGCATCTCCGAGGGCATGATCGGCCTCGATATCGGCCCTGATACCATCGACACCTACATGAAAGAGATCCTCGGCGCGAAGACCGTGCTCTGGAACGGCCCGATGGGCGTGTTCGAGATCGACCAGTTCGCCCGGGGAACGTTCTCCGTGGCCCGCGCCCTGGCCGACACCACAGCCACCGGCGCGGTGACCATCATCGGCGGCGGCGACTCGGCGGCGGCCATCGCGAAAGCCGGCCTTGCTTCCAAAGTGACGCACGTCTCCACCGGCGGAGGCGCGAGCCTCGAGTTCCTCGAAGGCAAGGAGCTGCCTGGCATCGCGGCGCTGAACGACCTGGCCTGAAGACGATCCGACATCCCGGCTTTACATGAACTCAACGGCGGGCGCCCTTAATCCGGCGCCCGCCGTGCGAACGAATGAGCTATGACCCGTTACGACCAACCTTACTCGCCCGGCGGCTTCCAGGTGATCCCCCCGGCCATCAAGACGATCATCCTGGCCAACGTGGCGGCATTCCTGCTGCAGATGACTCCGGCAGGAGAGATGCTGACCCTCATGGGCGGGCTCTGGCCCGTCGGATCCCAGAAGTTCGGGGGCTACGGCTTCCACCTCTGGCAGCCCGTGACCTACATGTTCCTGCACGGCAGCTTCGGGCACCTCTTCTTCAACATGTTCGCCCTCTGGATCTTCGGGGCCGAGATCGAGAACTACTGGGGAACGCGCCACTTCACCACCTACTATTTCGTCTGCGGCATCGGCGCGGCCCTCCTGAACCTCCTGGCGACCATCGGCGACCCCTACCCGACCGTCGGCGCCTCAGGAGCTATCTACGGCGTGCTCCTCGCCTTCGGCATGATGTTTCCCGACCGGTACATCTTCCTCTACTTCCTGGTGCCCGTCAAGGCGAAGTATTTCGTCGCGGGCTACGCCTTCGTCGAGTTCATCTCCGGACTGGGAAGCCAGTCGATGGGAAGCGGCAGCAACATCGCACATTTCGCCCACCTCGGCGGCATGTTGGTCGGCTTCCTCTACATCACCTTCAATCGCAACGAGTGGTCGGTGGCGCAGTGGATCAAGCGCCTGAAAGGCCCGCGCAAACCGAAAGGGCCGACACTTTACCAGGGCGGACGGGGCTCCGGAGAAGCGACCGAGGAGGAGATCGACGCGATCCTCGACAAGATATCAAGCAGGGGCTACCAGTCCCTCACTGCCGAGGAGAAACGGAAGCTGCTGCAGGCGGGGAAACGTTGAAACCGCTCGACAACGCTATCGGCCATGCCTCCTCAAGCGCCGTAACGCTGCTGAAGGACCGGAAAAAAGCAATCGCCCTGCTCGATGCGGCCATCCGCCGCCTCAGGAGCGAACAGCGGTTTTTCGACATGAAGGGGCTGGCCGTGAAGATGCATGCAGCTGTTCGCCTGGTCAGGATGACGGTGAGCAGGGGGTACCGGGACGTTCCGTGGAGGAGCATCGTGCTCATCACCACGGGCCTCGTCTACTTCGTCTCCCCGGCCGACGCCATCCCCGACTTCATCCCCATGCTCGGCCTCACCGACGACGCCGCGCTCCTCGCGGCCATATTCTCCTCGGTCAAGCACGACCTCGACCGATTCCTCGAATGGGAGAAGTCGCAGGAAGGAAGCGAAGACGAACGCCCTCCTCAGGAGTAAACCGACTTACACCGACCTCCGGTGGAGTTGCTACATTTTGATGGACAGTCCAAGAAGCCATACCTTGCAAACAAAAGGAGGTATGAATCATGGGGAGTTACAGGCACCGTCGCACGTTCGACAAACAGTTTAAAGTTGATGCCGTCGAG
>JAAXWS010000022.1 GCA_013334865.1 Chlorobiaceae bacterium | reverse complement strand
CCTTGACGCTGCCGCCGGGATTGAAGTATTCGAGCTTGGCGACGATGGAGCCGAGCGCCTCTTGGTCGCGACCGAAGCTGCCGAGTTCGAGGAGCGGCGTGTTGCCGATCAGGTCGGTGAGTTTTTTAGCGATGCGTGCCATGGAGTCAGGAGTTTTGGTGACGAAATCTCATACTTCATGAATTTCGTCATAGTCTCCTGCTCCTGAAATCCCGCAGTCGGGGTATTTTATCTACCGTAAAACAGGTATGCGGAGAGCGTGGGGTGCTTCCATGGCCTCAAGAGGGAAGTTCTATTCTTCCATCGAAATCGGTATCGCTATCGAAATCGATTGCTTTACGGATGACAACAGACGCCGGTTCAAGGCATTCTGTTCAGTCGGGACAACCGATCAGGAATTCGAATCAAAATCAAAATCCTGACTCGAATCCGATACCGATTTCGATATCGATTTCGATCGGGGATACAAGGAATGATACGTCAGCTGGGTGATGGTTCAGATGTGGTACTCGATGTTGTCGATGAGCCCTGCCCTGATGGCGAACCGCTTCAGTTCAATGGCGTTCGTAACGCCAAGTTTGCGGTAGATGCTTTTACGATGCGCCATGACACTCCTGACGCCGACCTGTTTTCTTTCGGCAATATCCTTGACTGACAGGCCTCCACAGATCAGGGGGACGATTTCACTCTCGGTCGGGGTCAGGAGGAGTCCGTCGGGCGTCTGGCCGTCCGATCTCAACAGCAGGTCCAGAACGTCCCGTGAATAATGATTTCTGCCGGCAAGTGCAGCCTGCACTCCGAGGACGATCTCCCGCTGGTCGTCGGTCTTGAGGGCGATGTTCCTGACACCGGCCTGGCTCAACTCCTTGAAAATTGCCTTGCTGATGTCCGAGGTCAGCACCAGGTGCGAGGTGTCGGGATGGTCGCCTATCATTTTCTGCAGCTCATCCATCGAATCTTTGAACAGCAGGGGATGGTCCGCGATCACCAGGGTGACCCGGTGTTTCCTGAGCAGCATCTGAAGACCTTCTTTTTCATGCGTGGCACACACTTTCGCACCGTATCCGGCGAGAATCTCCTTCAGTGCCCTGCAAATGAGTGTGTTGCGGTCCGCGATAACGAATGTTCCTTTCAATTTGATCGTATTCATGGTTATCCTCTTTCCGTAATGGTTAAAAAAAAGACCGGAAGGGGAGTTCCGGTCTTTTTCTTCTGCGTCGCAGGTTCGGCCTCCCGGCTCTCCTTTTTGTACGTTTGCATCGGTCAGTGCTCGAAAATCCTGTGTTACGCTCAGGGCTCCCCGTTCACCTCGCATTTCCGGCCGGCCTGGCCGAAGAGCCGATACCGCTGGATGTTGAACTGGTAGTAGAGGAAACAGCCGAAACAGAATCCCGAGAGGGCGACCGCCGCCGCGACGGCGACGAAGCCGGACAGGATCCATCCCGCAATCGGGATTCCGGCGATGAAGGCGACCTGCGCGAGCCCCAGCAGGATCAGGGCGATCGAGTTGTTGAATCGCATCAGGCCAGCATCCTCGGTTTCGTCCGTCCTGTTCTTTTCAGCAAAAAGCTTCGAGCCGACGAGGAAGACGAGGCTGCCCTTGCGGCCGAAGAGGACGGCGGGAAGCAGCAGGGCGAACAGGGCACTCGTGATGAGCGGCTGCTTGATGGCGATCGAAAGGGAAATGGAGCCCAGCAGCAACCAGCGGTTGAATTTGACGATCGGCAGGGGGATGCCCGCCTGGGAAGCCTGGGAAGTTTGCGCAGTCATGGATTGTCGTTCTTCTGGTTGATAATCGGGATGGCGATTGCCGTAAATGAAAAAAAAGCCGGATCATGGCTGTCATGATCCGGCTTCCGAGGAAACGCTCCATCAGGGTTTCATCGGTTCCTGCAGGACAGCATCGCCCATCGCACCGGGTCACCGCACCCGCCGCGTCTGGTCCGACATGAAAGTCTCTTGCTGGTGCTGTCCGGCATGGACATGTTGTCGTGATTACTCAAGCGCAGCAATAAATGCAGGGTTGGCCTTTTTTCAATGACCGGTACCGCAAAAATACTCTGAACAGGGTATGCCGCGTTCGCTGTCAATGACCGGGATGGAGCCATCCCGGTCATCCGGAGTTGTTACAACGTCATCCGGTTTTTTCAGGGAGCGGTGATCTGGTCGAAATAACCTCCGTCACTGAAATGGATCTTCTGTGCGCTGCGCCAGTCGCCGAAAACCTCTTTCAGGGTAAACAGTTTGATGGGCGGGAAGTTAGCCGCATATTTTTTCAGGGCCGCACGGTTAAGTGGACGATACGAGTTCTTCGCGATGATCTCCTGCCCCTCCGGAGTGTAGAGGAAGTTCAGATAGGCTTCCGCCAGCTTGCGGGTGCCATGTTTCTCGACAACCTTGTCGACGATGGCAACCGGTGGTTCCGCCAGGATGCTGATTGGCGGCAGAACGATTTCATATTTGTCCGAGCCCCTCTCGTTGAGAATCAGGTGTGCTTCGTTTTCCCAGGCCAGAAGCACATCCCCGATCCCGCGCAGCGTAAAGGTGAGGCTCGAACCCCTCGCGCCGGTATCGAGGACGGGTACATTCCTGTAGAGTGCCCTGACGAATTGTTTTGCCTGCTCCTTCGAGCCGCTCTGCTTTTCCTTGTAACCCCATGCGGCAAGGTAGACCCAACGTGCGCCTCCTCCGGTTTTCGGGTTCGGCGTGATTACCGAAACGCCGGGTTTGACGATATCTTCCCATGTGCTTATGTGTTTCGGGTTTCCTTTTCGGACAACAAACACGATCGTGGACGAGTAGGGGGTACTGTTGTGCGGTAGCCGTTTCTGCCAGTCAGGGGCCAGCAGTTTGCTGTCGGCGATGGCATCGATGTCATTGGCGAGGGCCAGGGTCACGACGTCGGCCTCAAGACCGTCGATGACGGCGCGCGCCTGCTTGCCCGATCCGCCGTGTGACTGGTTGATGGTGACTGTCTGGCCGGTCCTTTTTTTCCAGTAGGATGCAAAAGCCGCATTTTCACTCTGATAGAGCTCCCGGGTCGGATCATAGGATACATTCAGCAGCGAAACGGTTTCAGCCGCATGGGCAACGGATGCAAGAGGTGAGATCAGCAAGGCAGCAAAGGCAAGGGCTGCCAAAAGGGTCGTTGTATTTATCCGTTTCCGATGCATGGCATTCTCCTTTGTGTTGAAGGGGTTCTCCCTCCTTGTTGAAAAACCATATAAACCTCAATATTTTATGGACTTCCAAGCTTGTACCATAAAAATACCGCAAGCAGGGTAAGCCGTCGCGGCTTACTCGGGAAAAGCAGGGTAAATGGGGTTTGATGCAAAAAGAGGGTAGCTCTTCCGGTTGACGGCATCCGGTCGCAATCAGTTTGCCTATGCCTATGGATTTTGACGCTACAAATTTCGACCGGCCTCGAAAAGCCTCTTGTAATAAAATCCGCTCGTATAAAGTGCTGCCGCAGGGTTGTGGCCGAGCACCCTGTCCTTGGTGATCAGGGTCGTCACCGGCGCATCCGAATGCTTGATGAAAAGGGAGTCATGCCCAACGCACAGGCCGATGATGACGTTGAGTTCCGTCTTGTGTTCGTTGAGGATCCTGGCCTGAAGAATGGGATTGCAAATCGACTCATGACACCCTTTCATGATCTTGAGTTCATCGCTGATGCCGATTTCGGTCTTGTCGACAGAACCGATCTTGCAAAGCACCGAATACGGCTCGAATCCGTTGATCTTCAGCACCTTGCTGAAAATTCGGGACTCTTCCGACAGGCCGATGCAGGTGGCCAGTCCGATTTTCTTGATGCCGAGGCGGTTGGCGAATGCGACAATCTCTTCAACGCGCGTCAGTTTCCCGTAATAGGTGCCCTCTACCTCCGCTGAAGCCCTCGCAATACGGGCGTCGATGCCTTCGCCCCGATACTCTTCGGTGATGATGTCGACCTCTTCCTGCCCGACACCTTCGGTGAGGCAGAAATCAGGGAACTGCTTGTCCTGGCGGTAACAGTTCAGGCTCCCGCAATCGGAGCAACTCGGTTCAGGTTTCTTTTTTCTTTTCTTCTCAGTGCTCATTGATGATTTCGTTGTGTGTTGCCGCAGGCTGCGGAAATGCAATCGATTTGAGGAATACTTTTTCGAAGTCGGGTTCGCGGGAAAGTTCCAGCACCTCCATCCTTTCGACCGTCGCCAGGGCTTGGTCGCGGAGATCGCGATCGAGCAGGAACGAAACGGCGCCGCTCATCGAGGTGTTGCCAAGGAATTCAACGCGGTTGGCGAGGCTTTCGGGCAGGAGACCGATGCCGACCAGGCTCGAGACTCGCAGGTGCATGCCGAACGACCCTGCTATGAATACGCGGTCAACCGCTTCCGGGGCCACGCCGCCTGCGCCGAGCATCATATCGATCCCCGCCCTGATGGCGGCTTTTGCGAGCTGGACCTGGCGGATATCCTGCTGGGTGATGCCGACGTTTTCAGAGATTTTGAACCTCGTTCGTCCGTCGATGGTATCGAAATGGTGCCGCCATGCTTCGAACCCTTCGCTTCCGGGTTTCGTGAAACGTCCGTTCCTGTCCAGCAAGCCTCTCCTTGCCAGTTCCGCAACCGCGTCAAGCAGGCCGCTGCCGCACAGGCCGACAGGAGTCCCGTCTCCGATGACCTGAATATCGACATTCCCGTCACCGAGTGCAACCCGCTCGATGGCGCCGGAAGCCGCCCTCATGCCAGACGAGATGTTCATTCCTTCGAATGCCGGCCCTGCCGCCGTCGAGGTCGCCGACAATCGTCCATCCTGCGACAGCACCATCTCCCCATTGGTGCCGATGTCTATGAAGAGTGTGACTCCCGCGGCCTGTGACAGATCTGAAGCAAGGACGCCTGAGACGATATCGGCGCCGATATAGGCAGACGCGACCGGCGGCAGCCAGATTCGCCCGTACTCGGCGATACGGATGCCGGTTTCGATAGCCGGAAGCGAGCAGGGGGTCGGCAGTTCGACACGGAACGGGTACTTGCCGAGCGAAGCCGGGGACAAGGCTGCAGCGATGGTCAGCATGGCGGTGTTCCCGCTGAGCACGACCTCGTAGATGGCGCTCCTGCCGATGCCGGACGACAGGGCAAGCTCGTCGATGAGCCGGTTCAGCTCACGCATCAGCTCGCCATGGAGCAGTTCCATTCCCTCCGGTGTCGAGGAGAGCTTGATACGGGAGAGGATATCCTGGGCATGTCGCGCCTGCGGGTTCAGGGCGGAAGCCGATCCGAGCTGCCGGCCGTTGTCCAGGTCCACCAGCGAGGCGACAACTGTCGTCGTCCCCAGGTCGACGGCAAGTCCGAAAAGGCTTGCTGCGGTATTCCCGGCTTCCACACCGATGGTTTGCCCGCCGGCCGTGACGATGGTCCCGTCGCTGTCGGGGTCATACCGCTTGCCGATCCAGGGATTAATTGCGGTATGCCTGCGTTTGCCATCCGTGACGATCGAAAGCTTCTGCTGCGTTGCAAGGGGCACATCGATCCTGGCATCGCCGTGAACATGGGCAAGGCACCCGAGCACGAATCCCTCGGCAACCTCGGCTTCCGTCAGCCGGTGGCGCCCGTGCACGACGTGGATGGAGGCGCGATCCTCCTCGTGCACGAGGACCCGGCACTTGCCGCAGGTCCCCTCGCTGTTGCAGGGCGATTCGATCGGAATCCCCGCCAGACGGGCTGCATCGAGCAGCGATATGCCTGCCGGCACCTGAAGGCTGAGGCCCTGTATGGGAAAAATGAGTTCCGGCATGGTCTCAACTGCCTTTGACCGTGCCGGTCATCGCACGGATGTTGGCGAGCGTGGTCGAGGTGCTCAAGCCGCAGGCAGGGGAGATGATGTCGATGCCGTCCTCGACCAGCTTCCCGGTCTGCAGGGCGATCTTTTCCGGGGAACTCCACTCGAGTGCGTAGGTGCTCAGGTTCCCCATGGTGGTGATCTGGGGGAACTCCTCCTTCAGCCTTGCGAGGTTCACCATGGCATCGGTACTGAGGGCATTGGCCTTCAGGTCGGGAAGGAGGAACCGGACCATTTCGATATCCCCGCAGATGTGGAGGATCACCGGGGCCCCGAGTTTCCGGACAGCCTCGGTGAGGAGGTTGAGGTAGCGGACGGCATACTCCCGGAACATGGCGGGACCGAGGATTTCGCCGGTTGCCGAAGGGTCTCCGATGGCGATGACGTCCGCGCCGGCGCGGACCGACTCTTCGGCGAACCTGATCAGCAGGGTCGTCACATACTCCAGAAGCCGGTGTGCGGCCGCCGGGTTTTTCCGTAGCTGTTTGTAGAAGTTCATGGGCTCGACGATCGACGCCGCGGTACTGACCGGACCGGTCATGCTGACGATGACCGGCAGGTGCCCATGGCTCCGGGAGAGCTTGCCGGTCGCCGAGGTCACGGTGCGGATCCTCCCGCCTTCGATCATCTCGTCGATGTCACGGTAGACGACCTGCTCGACTGACGCAAAGGCCTCGCGGGCTATCTTGGGCTCGCACGCCAGCGAGCCTTTGTCGATGCTGCTTCCGAGCAGCTCGGCCTCGACGGTCATGCAGAAGGGCACACCGAGGTTTTCGAATCCGGTCTGTGCCTGGATGGCGCCGGCAAGCGAGGTCATGAGGTCGGCATCGTCATGTGCTGCGGGCAGCGTATACCCCGAGCTGTTCATCACCTCGACGATCGAGGCGTTCATCATGCCGCCCATGCAGATCACCGGGGGGCGGTCGCTCGTCTTTCCTTCCAGCGTGTCGAGAAGGCGCTGCTTTGGAGTTGTTTCAACCATTTTCCGGTACGGTAGTATTTGCCTCCGCGAATCTTGCTGAGCGGTCGTCCGGATAACCGAAGTCGCGCACGGCGTCAATCATCGCGTCGATATTTTCAAAGGGTGTCTCGATCGGCAGGCTGCATCCGGAAGCGACCACCAGCCCCTTCGGGCTGTCACCGGCAGCAAGGATGCACTGCATGACGGCTTCCCTCACATCGCCAGGGCTGCCTTGCAGCATGATCGCCGATGGATGGACATTGCCCATGAGCCGCACCCGGTCGCCTATCTCATGTTTTGCCGCAAGCAGGTCGGCGTCGTTGTCGATCGAAAGGCAATCCGCCCCGGTATCCGCCATCCGATGCCAGATCGGGCCCGTCTTGCCACAGATATGAAGGGTCGCCGGGCGGCCTTTTGCGTGGATGTGGTCGACGAGAGCCTTGAGGTAAGGGAAGCTGAACTCCTGGAACTGCCTCGGGCTGATGACCGTCGATGAGGACATGGCGTCGGTGAGGCTGGGTGTGCCACCCGCTTCGAAGATCGCATCGGCATAGGCAAGCGCGGATTCGAGGGATACGCGGCAAAGCGAATGGACGGCTTCCGGATTCTTGAGCACCAGTCGGGACAAGTTGACGGCGCCGATCAGGAACGAGGCGTTGGTGAACGGGCAGGTCAGCGCCGCGGTGACCGGGACTTCGTCTCCGACCTCCTGCACCACCCGTTTCAGGGCCTCCAGGTGTTCGGAGAGGATCCTGTCCTTTTTCGGCCGGGAAGGGCGCAGGCTGCCGATTTCCGAAATGCTGCCGATTGCCGGTTCGTCGAGGAAGGCCGTTTCGTCTTCAGGCACCCTGGTTCGCGCCCCCATGCTTTCGGCAAGGGTGTACAGGTCGGTGAAAATGCGGATGTTGTCGTAACCGAAACGACGGTAGGAGGCCAGATGCGCATCGGAAAGAACCCGCCCTTCATTGCGGAGCGAGCTGACCTTGACGCCCAGGACCCTGGCCGCGGTATTGCCAACGATCGGCACGCAGGGAAGCCGGTCAACCGGCAACCCCTTTCCATAGGCTTCGAGACGCTGTCGCGGAGTCAGCCTGTCGCGTCGTTCCTGACGGTTCTGCTCAGGCATGGGCGGACTCCTCGAAAAGCCGCTGGAGAAGCTTCACGGCCGCCGGGGCTGTCGGGGCATAGCCATCGGCGCCGATCCTGTCGGCAAACGCCTGCGAAACGGGACCGCCTCCGACGATGACCTTGAGCGCATCGCGCCGCCCGGCTGCCTTGAGCAGTTCGATGACCTCCGACATGCCATCCATGGTGGTCGTCATCAGCGTGGAGAGGGCTATCACGTCAGCCTGCTCATTGATGGCCGTATCGACGATCCTTGCGGGCGGGATGTCGCGCCCGAGGTCGACGACCTCGAACCCGGCCGCATCGAGGAGGGTCTTGACGAGGTTCTTTCCGATGTCATGGGTGTCACCCTCGACCACGCCGATCACCACCTTCCTTCGGAGTCGCTGCCGCGAGCGGTCGATGTGCGGGTCGAGGATATCCAGGCCGGCATACATGGCATCCGAACAGAGCAGGATCTCGGGAATGAAGTACTCCTCGTCCTCGAAGAGCTGTCCGGCCCGGTTCATCCCGTCGACAAGGCCGTGCTCGATCGCGCGGTAGGCGTCGATACGCTCCCTGATGACTCTGATGGCGTTTTCCCGGGCCGCGTCCTCGTCCATGTTCAACACCGCATCGGAAAGGGCGGCAAACAAAGAGGGTTCAGATGTTTCACTCATGGCATGCAATGGTTAGGTTTGGTGGCAATCCCTGCAGCAAGGTCATCGCACCCAGAACAGGACCCTCCGCTTCAGGAGGTCGAGCAGGGCCATCGAAATGAAGGTCACCGCCCCGGTATACAGGATGCCCGCGACCATTCGAGGGTAGTCGGCATAGTCTGCATAGTACTGGACGAACTTTCCGAGCCCGTCATTGGCGCCGAACATCTCGGCCACGGTCAGCAGGATGAAGGAGAGGGCGAGGCCGACGGCCATTCCCGAAAAGATTGACGGCAGGGTTGAGGGAAAGACGACCCGGCGCATGTACTCGAACTTCCCGAAACCGAGGATGCCGGCATTGTCGCGGTACCGGAGCGGCACCGCCGCCGCACCGGCGGCCGTGTTCACGAAAACCGGCCAGAAAGAGCCGATGAACACCACCAGGATGGCCGAGAGCCTGAAGGTCGGCATCAGGGCAATGGCATAGGGGATATAGACCGTCGGGGGTATGGGGGCGACCACCTTGGCGAAAGGATCGAACGCCCGGTGCAGCCAGCCGACCGTGCCGACGACGATCCCCCACGACGCACCGAGGAGCACGGCAAGGAAGTAGCCGGGAACCAGGATGAGGAACGACGACCAGGTACCTTTCAGGAGCTCAGGCAACGATTCGACAAGTGCATGCCAGGTCAATGCCGGTGAAGGATAGAGCTTGGGGTTGCTCAGCTGCACGTAGCTCGTCGTCAACTGCCAGCAGAGGGCGATGGCCACGAGGAACAGGATCCCTTCGCTACCTTTCAGCACACCGTATTCCCTATTATTATGGACGGTTTTCTTCGTCATATCGAGGCTCCTTCGCCCGCAACCAGGTATGACTCTTCGAGCTGGCGCTCGACATCCGCATGGTAAAGGGAGGCGATCTTCACTTCCAGTTCCTGGAATGTGTTTGATTGAAAGAAATCGTGCCGGTTGCGCTTTGTTTCGAACGGTACGGTAAACTCCGAGATGATGCGACCCGGGTTCGTCCCCAGAACAAGGACACGGTCGCCCATGAACAGCGCCTCTTCGACGTCGTGGGTCACGAACACGACCGTCCTCCTGGCTGACGTGCTGTGGCAGAGCTGCATCATCAGGTCCTGGAGGCGGACCCTGTTGACGGGGTCGAGTGCGCCGAACGGCTCGTCCATCAACAGGACCGGGGACCCGAGGGCGAGGGTCCGCGCAATGGCCGCCCGCTGCCTCATGCCTCCGGAAACCTCGTAGGGATGCTTGGCTCCGACGCCGGGCAGTCCCACGAGATCTAGATACTCTTCGGCGATCCGGTTCCGTTCGCCCCTGGATAGACCCTTCCGTGACTTTTCGATGGCGATCGCCAGGTTGTCCCGCAGGTTAAGCCACGGAAAAAGCGAGTAATCCTGGAACACCACGCCCCGGGACGGGTCTGGCCCTGCGACGACCTTGCCGGCATGCACGACCCTTCCGGCAAGCGGCTTTTCCAGGCCGGCCAGCAGGCGCAGCAGGCTGGTCTTGCCGCAACCGCTCGGTCCGAGTACGGCGATGAATTCGCCATCGGCAATGTCGAGGTCGATCCCGTCGAGCACCGTCACCGTATCGTAGGCGAACGATAGCTTTTCAACAGAGAGCACGGTGCGGGGCCCCTGAACGGCGCGGCCGGGAATCATCTCCCCGGCCGCGTCGTTGTTCCTGTCCTGAATCACGTCAATCCCTGGCATTGAACTGGCCCTTCAGTTTTGCCCAATAGGGATCTTTCGGATTTTCCCTGATGAGGCTTTCAAGCGCTTCCTTGTAGATGCTGGTCACGACAAACGGCTTGATGCTTCCCTTCGATTCAACAAACTCGCTGTACTGCATGGTTTTCCAGAACGTCTCGATGCCTTTGACGTTGGGATCCGAACTCTGGTCGAGATGCCCTCCGTAATAGGCCTTCTGGATCAGCTCGGGCTCGATTTTCAGGTACTTCTGGATGATCGAGACCGTTTCCGCCCTGTTCGCCGGTGTCTGGGTGTACTTCTCGGCCTTCAGGATCGCCCTGACGAACCTCGGCCATACCTTCGCTTCACTTTTCAGCTCTTCGGTATTGACCGTCAGCCTGCAGCAGGGATGGCCCGGGGCAAGGTCTCGGGAGCGGGCGATGACCTTCAGCCCCTGCTCTTCGGCACGCACGTCGTGAGGGCCCCACACGACACCCGCATCGACCTGGCCTGACTTGACCGCTTCGAGCACGGCCGGGGGATTCTTGAGCTCGAAGATCTCAAGGTCTTTTTTCCAGTTGATTCCCGCCTTCTTGAGCGCGCCCCTGAGCACGGCGTCACCCGAAGCAAGCCTGACCGTGGCGACCTTTTTGCCCCTCAGCCCTCTGATATCCCTGATGATCGCAGCTTTTTCAGGGGTAGTGACGATAGCCGCATCTTCACCCATGATGCCGCCGATGATACGGATATCGGCTCCCTTGTCCACATGGACCAGCGGTGCGGTCGTACCGAACGCGCCGATGTCGAGCTTTTTGGCACGAAGGGCGCTCAGGCCGTCGGCCGAGTTGGCGAACTGGATCAGTTCGACGTTGATCCCTTCCTGGTCGAAAAAGCCCTTCTCCTTGGCCACGAAGAATTTCGCATGGCCGGTAACCGGCAGGTAGCCCACCTTCACCGGCACGGGAGGATTGAGCTTGGGATAGGTTTCCGCTGTCGCCGGCATATGCGAAAGCAATGCCGCGCCTACGACAAGTCCGAGCGCCCTTGCAGTCCGCTGTCGCAGGTTATGAAAGTTGATTGCATAAGTCATGAAAGCACCTCTGGTGTTGGTTGATTGATGATTTCTTCTGAATGAAACCGATACGGGTTGATGATGATAAAATCAATAAGAGCGCATTTTCAAGTGAGCAGTATTGGATAATGACGCATATGAATCGAAATGTGTCATAAGTATTGTTCGGTGACCCGTGAAAGCAACAATTCAAAATGATTACATATGAAAACGTGAAAATATCGCACAAAACATGGCACCCGGAAATACCGCAGATCAGGTATTTTTCATACCGCATTCGGGCGAGATGCCGAATCGCCAAGGAAATAAAAAAATCCGGGAAGCATCCGGCAACAAGAGCACCACACTACTCCCTGCCTACGCTTCCCGGATCAACGGAGAAGAAAGAACTATGACGGTTAGAAGCTCACGCTGGCCCAGAGCTCGGAACGCAGACGGTTTTTATCATTCGCAGTATCACCATCACGGGTGGTCAGGTATCGCAGCGTCGGCTGGATGACCAGTTTTGCTCCCTTTGATTCGTAGGCCTTGAACTGGTATTGTGCCCAAACGAAGTTGTTGGTGTAGGTCTTCTCGGTAGCGAGTGAAGACGACTTGTCTTTCGCGACACTGTGGTCGTACCAGGCGAGGAACGGACCGTATTCGGCCTTGAGCCTCAGCAGGTATGCGGTGTAATCGACCTTTTCACCGGGAACAGCATATGCCGTATTCGTAGGCGTTGTGCCGTTGGCGATGTTGTAGAATGCGCTAGCGCCGAGCTTCAGGTCGCCGACATTGATGCCGCTCACGTTGGCGCCGAAGGTCCATGGCCTGACGCCCTGGTGCCATGGTGCGCTGGTGCCAGATGCCCCGAAGGTCTCCTGGGTGACCGAATCGAACTTGGTGATCGCGGTGAGCACCTGCGGCTCGACGGTCACGCCGCCGATCTCGGTCTTGTAGCTGGCGACGAATGCGTAGCCGTCGTTCAGGAGTCCGTCTCCTGTTGATGTCGTGTTGTTTCCGACGATGTTATCGAAAACGCCCAACACCAGGTTCAGGTCTCCGTTTCCTACCTTCGTGCCCCAGTTGGCACCGAACAGGCGGTCGTTCTGGAAGGTCGTGGTCGGAACGTCGAGCGGATTCTTCGGGTAGAGGGTCAGGTCGAAGATCGGGTTGTTGGTCGAGTTCAGCGGCAGGCGGCCAGCGACGTAATGGCTGTCGCCGTAAGCCCGGCCGAAGTAGGCCTGCGAGAAGCCGATGGTGTAGAGCTCGCTGTTGCCGTAGCCGACTGTCTGCCAGCCGCCGCCACCGCCGAGTTTCCCTGAACTGGGTGCAAGCGGGGTCTCGTTCGTGACCTGGACCTTCGCGAAGAAGCCGTCGCCGAGGTCGGCCGAACCGTTCAGGCGTACGCGGTACTGCCAGTACAGGTCGTCGCTGGCCTGATGTGCCTTGTCGTAAGTCTGGGCCCTGACCCTGGTCGAGATGTCGCCGCCGACGGTGATGGTGGCAGCCGTAGCCGGCGCCGCGTAGGAGATTGCTGCGAAAAGTGCAGCAAGGGAGATGATTTTTTTCATGATGTTTGTTTTTCTGTTTTTCAGATTGACCAGTTAAAAGCTATCGGCATACTGCACTCCGGCAGTTTCCGGTTATGGTTGATGAAACGTTGATTCGAGGCTCAGGCGATTCGACAACCTATATTCGACGGACGAAGAACGCATGGCAGGCAATGAGTTGCAGAAAGGGTGAAGGCAACGATTGAACGGGTCATGGCAAAATGCTTTTTATTGGTTGATGTACTGCGCTCAAAAGAACAATGGCCAATAAAAAGCATTTCATTTGAGAGGGTGAAGCAAATACCGTATAAATACCCTAATAAAGGGAGGGTCAAAGGTTAAGGAATAATCCTGATGTGCGTATTGGTATGGGGACAGCTTCTTCAGGGATACATCGGGGCTATGAGATATCGATAATTGCAATAATGAGAAGCCAGATATCGGCAAGACCGGCACTTGCGGTATGAGCATGCATGCCGGGATCGATTGCAATCAAGGGAAAGGGGGTAAGCGTTCAGGTTCGCCACTCGCGCCTGATGCGCTGCCAGCGGGAGTCACGCTGTGCGACGATTGCCTCGATCTCCTCCTCCCCGAGGTGCCGGAATCGACCCTGCCCGAGAAGGTAGTCCCTGATGGACGAGAACTCCCCGGGATCGTGGTTGAGGATGAAACCTCCGCCGGTGTATTCGGCAAGGTAGAGCAGGCCGCAATCGACGGCAGCTTTGGCCACCTCTATGGTTTCGGCGGAGTCGTGGCCCCATCCGACCGGGCATGGCGCGAAGACATGGATGTACGATGTCCCCTCGACACGGCTCGCGTGCTCGACCTTCCGAAGGTAATCGAGCGGGTGGCCGACGCTTGCCGTGGCAGCATAGTCGATGCCATGGGCCGCTACGATCTCGAACATCTGTTTTTTCGGGGTGACGGCGCCGCGCAGGCGATTGCCGACGGGGGAGGTCGTCGTTCTGGCGCCTGTGGGAGTGAGGCTGCTTTTCTGCACCCCCGTGTTCATATAGGCTTCGTTGTCGTAGCAGATGTAGATGATCCGGTCATGACGGTCGATGGCTCCGGAAAGGGCCTGCAGCCCGATGTCCGCCGTACCGCCATCGCCGGCGAATCCGACGGCGTGGATACCTTCAAGCCCGAGCGCTCGAGCTCCGGCCGCGACTCCGGCGAGCATCGAGGCAGTACCCGCAAAGGTCGAAATCATGGCGTTGCATGAGAAGGCCATCTGGGGAAAGACGAACCCGATGGCCGACATGCATCCGGCCGGGAGGACGGCGAACGATTTTTCGCCGAGCACCTTCAGGGCGAGCCGGACGGCAAGGCTGCCTCCGCAACCCGGGCATCCCTTGTGACCGTAGAAGAACTCCCGGTCGTCCAGGTTCCTTGCCGTTATTTTCCTTTCTTTCCGGTTTTCCATCGCGCCCTCCGCTGAGTCTTCAGATAAACGTCACGGTCTCGAGGCCCTCGGGCGCTGCCAGCCGTGCAAACAGGTTTTCAATATCGGTCGGGGTGATATCCTTCCCGCCCAGGCCGCCGATGAAATTGAGCAGGTTACGGGGACTGGCTCCGCTTCTGGCGAACGCCGAATTCACGTTCGTGAACACTGTGCCTTCGTAACCGAACGAAATATCTTTCTCGAGTACGCCGACGGACGTGGCACCGGCGAGGGCTGCCCTGAGCTCTCCATCCGGGAAGGGACGCATGTACCTGATCCGTAAGAGGCCGACCCGTTCTCCCGTCGACCGCAGTCGGTCGACTACCGGACGGACCGTGCCGGCGACGCTGCCGAGGGTCACGATGACACGCTCCGCATCTTCGCAACGATAGGTTTCTACCAGCCCCGGATAGCTGCGGCCGAAGCGTTGCCCGAAGCGCTCTTCGGCCTCACGGATCACCTGTCCGGATGCGAGCATGGCGAGGTGCTGCAACTGCTTGAAGGCCTGGTTGTGCTGCGGGCCGGCGGTGAAGCCGAGGCTCACGGGATGCTCCGGATCCATCCTGTTGGCGGTGGTGAAGCGGGGGAGGAATGCATCCACGTCCGAAGGATCGGGCACATTGACCAGCTCGTAGGTATGGGTGAGGGCGAACCCGTCCAGGTTGACCATGGCGGGCGTCAGCACCAGGGGGTGTTCGGCAACGGCGAAGGCTTGGATGAGCATGTCGAACGCCTCCTGGGCATCCTCGGCATAGGCCTGGATCCATCCGCTGTCCAGAAGGGAAAGCGAATCACGCTGGTCGCCGTAGATGTTCCATGGCAGGGCGACCGAACGGTTCGCATTCATCATGACAATCGGAAAACGTCCGCCGCTCGCGTAGTGCATGCACTCGGCCATGTAGAGCAATCCCTGTGACGAACTGGCCGTGAAGGTCCTCGCCCCGACGGCGCTGGCCCCGATGCAGGCCGAGAGTGCGGAATGCTCCGATTCGACGTGCAGGTATTCCGAGGCCAGGCTACCGTCTTCGACCATCTCCGCCAGGCGTTCGATAACCGTGGTCTGCGGGGTTATGGGATAGGCCGCGATCACCTGCGGCCGAGCCAGTCGTACCGCTGCGGCGACGGCCTCGTTTCCCGAGAGGAACATGTTCATGCCGGCCATCACGCACCCTCCTGCTTCATGAGGATAACCCCGGGATGGCACTCCCTGGCGCAGATGCCGCATCCCTTGCAGTAGTCGTAGTCGATCTCAAGCCTTCCGTCCGGGCTTTTCCGGATGACTCCTTCAGGGCAGAGGAGCCAGCAGACGAGGCAGTTGATGCACCGTTCCGTATCGATGACCGGCCGCTTGCTGCGCCAGCCCGAGCTGGTTTCGACGAGATGCCCGGCCGGGAATACCGTCCCGGTAGGGTAATCCTCCAGGCGTGATGGAGGCCGGTATGCCTTGCTTCTCGAGGGGTGGCTCATCAGGCAACCCCCCCGAGGACGAGGAATGCGGCCTTTGCGAGGTCAGCATTCTTTTCGCGCTGCGTCCCCTTCATTTCATGCCGTACGGCCCGGATGACCGCATCTATGCCGATGACGTCGGACGAGGCTGCCAATGCTCCAAGCATGGCCGTGTTGGCGATCGGCCGCCCCAGGTACTGGCTGGCGAGGGATGATGCGTCGAAGAGGACCGTCCGTACGCCGGGAGGAGGTTCGATGTCGAGTACGGAGCGCGAGGTATTGACGAGGAACAGGCCGTCAGGTCGCAATCCCTGAAGCACAGAAGGCTCGAGCAGGGTGTCGTCCAGTACGGCGACGACGTCGCATGCCCCAGCCATGCTGCGGTCGGTGAGCTTCCGGTCGTCGATGCGGGTGAAGCCGAGGACCGGTGCTCCTCGCCGTTCCGGGCCGAACGACGGAAATGCAAGCGCATGGCGATGTTCGAAGAGCGCAGAGGCGACGCCGAGAAGGCGTGCAGCGGTGAAGGCTCCCTGGCCGCCACGTCCATGCCAGCGGATCTCAACCATGTCGGTACCCGCCGATCTTGTCGCGCAGCCCCACGAGCCGCTCACCCGCGGCGTTCAGGGTTTCCGGGCGCTTGGCGAAATGGAACCGGATCCAGTCGTGCACCGGCTCCCGGAAGAAGCTGGAGCCGGGTACCGCTGCAACCCCGACCTCCCGGGCCAGCCACTCGCAGAAAGCGATGTCGTCCTTGACGCCGAACTCGCTGACGTCGACCATCACATAGTAGGCTCCCTGGGGGCGGGTGAACGTGAGGCCTGCCCTTTCGAGCCAGCCGAGGAACAGGTCGCGTTTTTCCGTGTAGGATGCGAGCAGCCGTTCGTAGTAATCGTCCGGGAACCCGAGCGCCGTGACTGCCGCCTCCTGGAGCGGTGCAGCAGCGCCGACGGTGAGGAAGTCGTGCACCTTCCTGATCACATCGACGACCCTGGGAGCGGCGACGACCGTGCCGAGCCGCCAGCCGGTGATCGAATAGGTTTTCGACAGGGAGCTGCAGGTTATCGTGCGGTCGAACATGTCCGGCAGCGAGGCTATGCTGATGTGTCGGTACGGCGCGTACACGATATGTTCGTATACTTCGTCTGAGATGACGAAGGCGTCGAATTCGATGGCGAGCGCGGCGATGAACCCCAGCTCATCCCGAGTAAAGACTTTGCCGGTCGGATTGCCGGGATTGCAGAGGATGAGCGCCTTGGGCCGGTGCTGTTCGAAAGCCCGCCGCAGCTCGAGGGGGTCGAAGGCGAACTCCGGCGTCCGCAACGGCACATGGATGGGAACCGCCCCGGCCAGGATGGCGTCCGCCGTGTAATTTTCATAAAAGGGTGAAAAGATGACCACACGGTCGCCGGGATTGCAGGCCGTCATCATCGAGGCAATCATCGCTTCCGTACTGCCGCAGGTCACGACGACGTTCTCTTCCGGGTCGACGGGCACCCCCATGAAGCGAGATTGCTTGCTGGCGAAGGCCCGCCTGAAGTTCGGGGCCCCCCAGGTCACTGCATACTGGTGCGGGCCAGAGCGTGCCGAACGCTCGGCGGCGGCGATGAGGGCTTCCGGAGGGTCGAAATCGGGGAACCCCTGGGACAGGTTGACCGCGTCGCAGCTATTGGCAACCCTGGTCATCCGCCTGATGATCGATTCGGTGAAGTGTCTGGTTCTTTCGCTGGTCTGTGGCAATGTCAGGTCCTTGCTGGGGTTGTCGTTTCTGTTGCGGATGACGTCGTCATCTCAGGCTCCTTGCGGCTTCCGTGCGAGCATGTTGCCGTAGGAGATGAGTCCGAAGAATTTGCCGTTGTCGGCCCGCTCCCGTCCCTCCTCCTTGAGCGCGGCGGCCAGATTCGCACCGATGACGCCGGCCGCCTCCAGGGCATCGGCTCCCCGATCCAGGATCGTGAGCATATACGCGGCATCGCAGGCGGCGCTGTAGGCAAAGGCCCGTGATCGCACCACCTCGAATCCCGCCTGGAGGAGCAGGCCGGGAAGTTTGCGTACCAGCCATCGGTCATAGGCCATGACCTTGACCGCCGCACGGGCGACGGCTTCAAGCGGGTCGTTGTCGTCGATGGCGAGGCTGGTGGCCGCATAATCACCATCGAACACGACGAGCAAGCCTTCCGGCTTCGCCACCCTGAACGCTTCGGCAAGCACGCGATCGGCACCCGGAATATGGCAGAGCGAGGTATGCAGGATGATGGCGTCGAAGGCGTGTTCTTCGAAAGGCAGTTCCCGGGCATCCGCAAGGAGATGGCTGAGTCCCGGATATTCAGCGCCAAGCGCAAGGGCATGGTCAAGCAGCACGGGGGATGGGTCGATGCCCACAACCTCCGAAACCTGCCCGAGCCTCGAGACCGCCCGGCTTACCGGTCCCGTGCCGCATCCGATTTCTAGCACTTTCGCACCGTCGGGAAACGGGACTGATTTCAGATAGCTGTCGAGAAACTCCTCCTGCTGCGGGTCGGATGCGCGAAGTTCCAGTATCCCGGCGATCCGCTCCTGAACTGTCGGATCCGATTGGGCGATAGTGGCGTAGACGTCCTCCATGTCAGCTCCCGTCAATTGGTTCCTGTGCGAAGATCGACCACCCGCCTGGCCTTATGGGTGGCACGTGGAAGGGTTCCCGACTCGAGCACCCTGACATGCTTCGGGCGAACTCCGGAACGAAGCTTGATCCTCTCTATCACCGTCTCGGACAGGATCTCGGCATGAGCTTCATGACCTTCGGCAGCCTCCACCTCGACGTCGAAACGAAGCAGGCGTTTTTCTTCGTAAACGGTGATGCGGTATTCTCCGGTAAGGCCCTCCATGCCCCTGACGACATACTCGATATCGCTCGGGAAAACGTTGACTCCCGACACGATGATCATGTCGTCGATCCGTCCCTGAACCTCGAAACGGGAGTGGGTACGACCGCAGGGGCAGGGCTCAGGGAGGCGGGTCACGATGTCGCCGGTCCGGAATCGGATCATGGGCCGCGCCTGCTTCTGCAGGGTGGTCAGCACCATTTCGCCCGGCTGGCCGTCCGGGACCGGTTCCTGTGTATCAGGATCGAGGACCTCAAGCAGGATATGGTCCTCGGCAAGATGCAGTCCGTTTTTTTCGGGACACATGCCCGCACAGGCGCCGAATATGTCCGACAGCCCGTAGAAATCAAACAGCTCGGCGCCCCACAGCTCTTCAATCGCCGACCGCGTGGCGGGAATCGAGCCGCCCGGCTCACCGGCGACAATGATTTTACGGATATGCAGGTCACGTCGGGGATCGATTCCCTGCTTCAGCGCGCTCTCCCCGAGATGCCATGCATACGAGGGTGTCGTCCAGGTGATGGTCGGCTTGAACTCCTTCATGATGTACAGGAGCCTGTCCGACGGAACCGTCCCGGCCCAGATGCAGAGCGCACCCAGATTCTGGGCTCCGATCACATCCGGTCCTCCGACGAAAAGGCTGAAGTTGAGTGCATGCACATAACGGTCTTTCGGCCTCATTCCTGCAGACCAGAACAGGCGTGACTCCACATTCTGGAAATCGTCGAAATCCCTTTTGGTAAAAGGGCTGAGGGTCGGGACCCCGGTAGAACCGCTGGAGGCGGATACAAAGACGATCTGTTCTTCCGGCACCGCCACCATATCCCCGAGATCGGGGAGCAGGAGCTGTCTGTCCCGCTGTATTTTCTTGTCGGTGAACGGAAATGCGGAGAGATCCTCCAGATGCCTCAGTGCGGCAGGCTTTACACCGGCTTTGTCGAACGCCTCCCGATAATAGGGAGAACGCTGGTAAGCATATTCGAGGTGTTCCTGAAGCCGTTGCAATTGCAGTTGCTCGAGCTTTGGGCGGGGAAGGGTTTCAAGCTCCTCTTCCCAATATTTCCGATCAGCCATAAGTTTCGTTCGAATCGTTTATTGACACGCTCTTCCAATCTTGGGGCCGAAGGTAACGAAACCCGGCAGCACGTGCATTGAGCGATACAATATCCAACCGCATGAAAAGATTAACAATACCACAGATAGGGTATTTTATCTGGGGATGCAGGTCCGGAGATGCATCCTGCCGGTGCACCATATGTGACGTGGGTGTATCACAAAAAAAGACCGGAAGGGAAGTTCCGGTCTTTTTCTTCTGCGTCGCAGGTCGTGCTATGCCGGATCAGACCCCCGCCAGCGCATCGTCGAGCGCGGCGATGAGGTCATCCGGGTGTTCAAGCCCGACCGAGAGGCGGATGAGGTCGGAAGAGAGTCCGCTTGCGACACGCTGCTCTTCGGTCATCTGGCTGTGCGAGGTGCTGGCGGGATGCAGGATAAGGCTCTTGGCGTCGCCGACATTGGCCAGGTGCGAGAAGAGGTCGATCGTGTCGATGATCTTCACCGCGGCGTCGTAGCCGCCTTTCACGCCGAAGACCACCATGCCGCCGTAACCGTGCTGCAGGTCACGCGAAGCCAGGGCGTGCGATGGGTCCTCCTTCAGGCCGGGGTAGCGCACCCACGATACCTTCGGGTGGCTCTTCAGGTATTCGGCTACCTTCAGGGCGTTCTCGGAGTGGCGGACGATGCGGACCGGCAGCGTCTCGATGCCCTGGATGAAGAGCCATGAGTTGTCGGGCGAGATCGCGGCGCCAAGGTTCCTGAGCGGCACGGTGCGCACGCGGAGGGCGAAGGCGATCGGGGCGAGCGGTTCCGGCAGGTCGATGGCCCAGCGCAGGCCGTGGTAGTTCGAATCCGGTTCGGTGAAGAGGGGATGGCGCCCCGCCTTCCAGTCGAATCGGCCGGCGTCGGTGATGATGCCGCCGATGCCCGCACCGTGGCCGCCGAGCCACTTGGTAAGCGAGTTGATGACGATGTCGGCGCCCAGCTCGATGGTCTTGAGCAGGTAGGGGGTGGTGAAGGTGGCGTCGACGATCAGTGGCAGGCCGTTGCGGTGCGCGACCTCGGCCACGGCGCGCACGTCGGTGTAGTCGAGCACGGGGTTGCCGATGGTTTCGATGAAGATGGCGCGGGTCTTTTCGTCGATGGCCTTCTCGAAGTTCGAGGGGTCCTTCGGATCCACGAATCTGACGTTGATGCCGAACTTCGGCAGGATGGCGTCGAACTGGGTGTAGGTGCCGCCGTAGAGGTTGTTGGCCGAGACGATGTTGTCACCGGCTTCGGCGAGCGTGATGATCGAGTAGAAGATGGCCGAGGTGCCGGAGGCGAGGGCGACCGATGCGGCGCCGCCCTCGAGCTGGGTGACCCGCTGTTCGAGTACGTCGGTGGTCGGGTTCATCAGTCGGGTGTAGATGTTGCCCAGCTCCTTGAGGGCGAACAGGTTTGCCGCGTGCTCGGTGTTCTTGAAGAGGTAGGAACTGGTGCGGTAGACCGGTACGCCGCGCGACTGGGTGGCGTCGACCGTCTGGCCGGCATGCAGGGCGAGGGTTTCGGGACGGTACTGCCTCGGGCCCGCAGGTGCGGCCTCCGGGCTCTCTTTCCTGAAGATGCGTTCGATGAGGTTCCTGATTCCCTCTTTCTGTTCGTTGGACATGTCGATGTTCTCCTGTATGGTTTTGTCAGTTACGATTTCAAAATGTTGTTTGGTGAGCTGGTTTCAATTGTGTTCAGCGCCTGCCTGACCCTCTTCTTTCACCTCGCATTTCCGGCCTGCCTGCCCGAAGAGCTTGTAGCGCTGGATGTTGAACTGGTAGTAGAGGAAACAGCCGAAACAGAAGCCTGAGAGTGCGATGGACGCAGCGACGGCGACGAAGCCTGAAAGGATCCATCCTGCAAGCGGGAGGCCTGCGATGAATGCGACCTGCGCGAGCCCCAGCAGGATCAGGGCGATCGAGTTGTTGAAGCGCATCAGCCCTGCGTCCTCGGTTTCGGCCGTCAGGTTCCTTTTGGCGAAGAGCTTCGAGCCGACAAGGAAAATGAGGCTGCCGCGCCTGCCGAATACGACGGCGGGAAGCAGCAGGGCGAACAGGGCACTCGTGATGAGCGGCTGGTTGATGGCAATCGAGAGCGAAATTGATCCCAGCAGCAACCAGCGGTTGAATTTGACGATCGGCAGCGGTATGCCCGCTGGGGAAGTCTGTGAAGTTTGCGCAGTCATGGGTTGAGACTGTTTTGTTGATAATCGGAATTGTGATCGACGTGAATGGTAAAAAAAAAGCCGGACCACTGCTGTTATGATCCGGCTCCCGAAGAAACGCTCCATCAGGGTTTCTTCGGTTCCATCAGAACAGCATCGCCCATTGCACCGGGTCACCGCACCCGATGCAATCGGCCCGACATGAAAGTCTCTTGCTGCTGCTTTTCCGCATGGTGATGTTGTTCTGATTACTCAAGCGCCGCAATAAATGCATGATCGGCCTTTCTTCAATGATCGGTACCGCAAAAATACTATGAACACGGTATGCCGCGATCCATCGCGGCGTACTATGCGATGATGGTGAACTCCCCGGACGGGCGGTCCGGCTGCCTGTTCTCTGTACGGAGGGCGTAAACTGTCGATCTGGCCGGACCCTGTATGGCCTGCCTGCCCAGTTCATCCAGCGCTGCCAAGCTTCCTTGCACGTCGATTTCAACGGTGCCGTCGTTCAGGTTCCTTACCCATCCGCTCAGCTGCAGCTCTTTTGCCGCCTGGTCGATAAACTTCCTGAAGCCGACTCCCTGGACGACTCCGGAAACAATCAGTCGCCTTCTTTTAGGTGATTCCATCTTTTGATTTTTTTTCTGGATTATCCGGGTTTTGCGAATTTCGTCATACATCCGTTCATTGTTGGACGCTTCAGGCGAAGGGATGTTCGTGAAGCGGCAGGCCCAGCGACTGGGCTACCTCCTTATGGACGACATGGCCGTTCCAGGTGTTGAGCCCGCCCCAGAGGCCAGGGATCATGACCATGGCGCTGTCGAGTCCGAGATCGGCGATCCTCCTGACGTAGGGGAGCGTCGCTCCGGTGAGCGCCTCGGTGGAGGTCCGCGGATATGCGGCCGGCATATTGGCTACACAATAGTGGACAACCCCCTCTTCGACGAAGACCGGATCGTCGTGGGTTGTGGGACGTGATGTCTCGAAGCATCCGCCCTGGTCGATGGCGATATCGACGACCACCGCACCCTGTCTCATTTTACGGAGCATAGGGCGTGTCAGGAGTTTCGGGGCGCTCGCGCCGGGCACGAGCACTGCGCCGATGAGAAGGTCCGTCTCGGCCAGCAGGTCGTCCAGGTGCTGTTCATTTGCATAAAGGGTCTGCACCTGCGGCGGCAGCGTCAGGTCGAGTTCACGCAGCCTCTCCTGTTTGATCTCCATGATGGTGACCGCCGCTCCGATACCCGCGGCCGATCTGGCGGCATTGATGCCTGCGGAACCGCCGCCGAGAATCACCACCTTTCCGGGTAGCACCCCCGGTACGCCACCCAGCAGCCTTCCTTCACCTCCCTGGTGCCGTGCAAGGTGGTAAGCTCCCATGATGACGCTCATTTTCCCGGCAACCTCGCTCATCGGAGCCAGCAGAGGCAGACGCCCCTGATCCTCGACGGTCTCATAGGCAAGGCCGGTGGTCCCGGCCGCAAGCAGTTCCCGGGTCAGCTCCGGTGCGCTGGCAAGATGGAGGTAGGTGAACAGTATCTGGTTTCGCTTGAAATAGCCGTATTCCTGTTCGAGGGGTTCCTTCACCTTGACGACGAGTTCGTTATCCCATGCCTTCCCGGCGGAATCCACGATGCTCGCCCCGGCCCGCTCGTACTGATTGTTGCTGAAGCCGCTTCCTTCGCCAGCGCCCTGTTCGACGACGACGCGATGGCCGCCGGCGACCAGATGCCTGACACCCGCAGGTGTGCAGGAGACCCTGTTTTCCCTTGTTTTTACCTCTTTCGGGATGCCGATGTTCATGATGAAAAGGGTTGAATCCTTGCCATATGGCTTCTTGTTGGCGGCAACTTCGCGGCCGTCCTTACGACTCGACTGTCGTCGATGCCCGGGGGCGTGGCGAGTGCACGGACATTCCTGGCCTGCAATCCCTTTGCCGTATCGTCGAATTCGAAATCGACGGACATCCCCTGTTCAAGGTATTTGTACGTGTTTTGAGAGACGATTACGGAATAATGGACAAAGATATCCGCGCCATCGAGCGGATTCTCGATGAACCCATACCCTTTTTTTGCATCGAACCATTTGACTTTGCTAATCGGCATGCCTCCTCCCATCAATATATCTTGTTTATTTATGGTCGCGTGAGCGCTTGAATCTGCCGGACCTGCGCTGATAGAATATTCCAATTAAAAACGTCCCGGTAAATACCGTGATTTTGTCATTTTGCATACCGTTTTTTGGTCATTCGCCCCGCACCAGAAGAGCTCCCCCGGAACTGGCGGTATAAAAAAAGCCGGGTCTCTGTTACCAGGACCCGGCTCTCGAAGAAACGCTCCGACGAGGTTTCGTCGAGCCATGCCGACAGGCATCATCTTCATTCCGAAACAAGGGGAAAGGAGTCAACCCGACAGGCAACAGGAATGACGATGATGATGCACGGCATGTTGTCTTCGTACGTTTGTTAAGGCGTTTTCAATAAACGGCGGTAATCTGGATTTTCAATTGTTCATACCGCGAATATACTGCGATTGAGGTATGCTGGTTGTTCCTGGCAAAAGGGAAAGGTTGAGTATGCATGGCTTTGGTCAGCCTGACGAATCTCATCGCGAGACCTCGGCAGACCAGGAGAGTTCGCATCCGGAGTTGCGGATCATGGCGGCGACGCTGCAGTACTTGTCGATCGAAAGCTCGACGGCCTTCCTGAAATCGCCGGCGGTGCAGTCGGGGCTTTGCAGGCGGTAGGCGATGCGCACGGCGGTGAAGACCCTCGGGTGCTCTTCAGCCCTTTCGGCCTCGACTGCCGCTCTGATCGAACCGATCTCTATTTTCTTTTTCCTGAGGATCATGATGATGTCCATCAGGGAGCATGCGGCTACCGACTCCAGCACCACCTCCATGGGGGATGCGTAGCGTGCGGGGGCGGCTGGATCGAGCGTGGCATCGAAACGGGTTTTCTGCTTCTTTCCGTTGGATCCGACCAGGGGGAGCTTGCCGTCAAAGGTAACCGAAACGTTCATGGATGCTGGGGTTGGGGTTTGTATATCGGGTCCGGATGACAGGGATGACCCGGATCGCGCCGGCGATGGCCGGCGGTCAGCTATGGCATTCGACACTGTCGATCAGCCCTGCTTTCATGGCATACATCAGCAGCTCGGAACTGCTTGTTACCCCAAGCTTCCGGAAGATGTTCTTCCGGTGGGTCATGACGGTATGGAAGCTGATCTGTTTCCTTACCGCTATCTCCTTGGTGGTAAGGCCGGTTGCGATCTGCCGGACGATCTCCACCTCCGACTTGGTCAGCAGGCCGTTGGTGTCGATGGACTCCTGCTTCCTGAGGAGGATGTCGAGCACACCGTCGGAGTAGTGCTGCCGGCCTTTCAGGGCCGCTTCGACGGCCCTGATCAGCTCGTCCCTGTCGTCGGTCTTGAGGGAGACGTTCCTGAGTCCCGCGTTGTGAAGCTCCCTGATCTGCATCTGGTTTATCTCGGAGGTCAAGACCAGGACAGGGGTTTCCGGCAGGTTTTTTTTCATGGATATCAGCTCGGTGATGGAGATGACATCGGCGATCGTATGGTCCGTCACCAGGAGCGTGATACGGAGCTGCCTGAGCAGGCGCCGCAGCTCCTTGCCGTCAGTCGCGACCTGCACGCTGAAGCCACGGGATGCAAGCAGCGATTTCAGCGCTTTGCTGGTCAGGTATTGCGTGTCCGTCATGAGGATCATGCCGGTTGTCTTGTTGTCAGGCATCGTGTCTGGTAAAACCTCCTGGCTCAGCCTCTTCGTATCGACCTGACGACGTCGACGAGCCGGTCGATCTCATGGTGCGTGTTGTAAAAGGCGAGTGACGGGCGCACGGTGCCCTCGACTCCGAACCGCCTCAGTGAGGGCTGGGTGCAGTGGTGGCCGGTCCGGACGGCTATGCCTTCCCGGTCAAGAGCGCGTCCGACCTCGTCGTTCGGTACGCCGTCCAGGACGAACGAGAGCACGCCGACTTTTTCACGGGCGGTGCCGATCTGCCTGAGGCCGGGAATGGCGGCGAGTTTTTCGGTCGCGTAAAGGGTCAGTTCGTGTTCGTAGCGGGCGATGTTCTCGAGGCCCAGTTTCCTGACGTAGTCCAGGGCTGCGCCAAGCCCAACGGCATCGGCGATCGACGGTGTGCCGGCTTCGAACTTGGCAGGCGCTTCGTTGTATGCTGTGTGCTCGAAACGGACGTCCTTGATCATGTTGCCGCCGCCCTGCCATGGAGGCATGACGTCGAGCAGTTCTCGCTTGCCGTACAGCACGCCGATGCCGGTCGGCGCGAAGATCTTGTGGCCCGAAAAGACGAAGAAATCCGCGTCGAGGTCCTGGACGTCGACCGGGATATGGGCGACCGACTGTGCGCCGTCCACCAGCACCTTCGCGTCGTGGCGCTTGGCCAGCCGTATCATCTCCCTGACCGGCAGGATGGTGCCGAGGCCGTTCGAGGCCTGGGTGAGCGAGACCAGTTTTGTCCGGGGCCCGAGCAGCCTCGTGTACTCTTCGAGGATGATTTCGCCACGGTCGTCGACGGGCACGACCCGGATGACCGCCCCTTTCTCCTGCGCGAGCATCTGCCAGGGCACGATGTTCGCATGGTGCTCGAGGATGGAGAGTACGATCTCGTCGCCCGGCTGGATGAATTTCCGTCCCCAGGTCTGGGCCACGAGGTTGATAGCCTCGGTGGTACCCCGTACATAGACGATCTCCGAGGTGGAGCCTGCGTTGATGAACTGGCGGATCTTCTCACGCGCCCCCTCGTAAGCGTCGGTCGCGCGGGCGGCCAGCGTATGGGCGCCGCGGTGGATGTTCGAGTTGTCGGTGGAATAGAACTGCCAGACCGCCTCGATCACGCTGAGCGGCTTCTGGGTCGTGGCGGCATTGTCGAGCCAGACGAGGTCCTTGCCGTGCACTTTCTGGTGCAGCACGGGGAAGTCCTTGCGTATGGACACCACGTCGAATACTTCGGAACGGGCGGCAGGAGAGGATTCGATTCGGGGCGTGTCGAGGAAATAGTATGGCGGCACCTCGATGCGTGATGCTTCGGGGAGCGACGGATTGGTGCTTTTCCCGGACGAGGCCCGCTTCAGGAGCTCTTCGGCAAGGCAGGTTCCCTTGTCCAGCCCGGCAGCCTGGCTGAATGGCGCAAACAGTCCCTGAAGGAAATCCAGTGAAACCGATTCGCCGGGAGAGGGTAGGCTTGGGGTTTCGGCCGGCAATGACGGCTCCGCCGGTTTGCGGTTCAGCTGCTCTTCGAGGCCGTACGAGCCGTTGCGGTTCCCCTGATAGGCCTGCTGTTCTGTCAGACGCTCTGCATGGGGTTCCAGCGTCTCTTCACGGCTATCCCCGGTCTCCCTGGTGAAATAGAAGGCGTTGCTTTCGCCGGGGGCCTGCGCCTCGGCAGGGAACCACGGCAGTTCAGGCTGCCATGCGGGATCGGCCGGTATGGATGCATGGGTCGCATGTTCATGGGCCGATGAGGCTGCAGAGCCCGGCGCCTGCTGCAGCTCGGTTTCGCTGCGCGGCACGTCGGGTCCTCCCGGGAGCTCATTGAACAGCCTGCTGGCGACCTGCGCGATGAACGACGGGTTCAGCAGTTCGGGGATGTTCCCTGCGGGATTGATGTGATCGCTGGGTTCTTGCATGGATGTTCAGGTGATGCGCCCCGGTCGGCTTCAGATGAAGCCGACCGGGGCGGGATGTTCGGGGTTGCGGTTACTTGCTCTTGGCGACGGACTTGCGGTGCTCGTAGTCGTGGTAGTAGCCCACCTCGACGTTCTCCAGCACGGCCAGCGCGTCGTCGGTCAGCACGGCAAGCGAGGAGTACTGGGTCAGGAGGTAGGATGCGACGCCAAGCTTGTCCAGGCCCATCAGCCTTGCCGACAGGCTCGGGCTGATCTCGCCGGGAATGCCCGCCTGGTGCAGGCCAACCACGCCCTGCTCGCTTTCGCCGACGCGGACGAGGATGATGTTGGTCGTGCCGATCCCGGACTTGTTGTTCTTGTTGATCTCGATCTTGTCGCAGGGGACGATCGGAACGCCGCGCCAGGTGATGACCGGGCTGCCGAAGAGGTTGATCGTGACCGGAGGCACGCCTCTCCAGGTGCACTCGCGCTCGAAGGCGGCGATGGCCCTCGGATGGGCAAGGAAGAAGGCCGGCTTTTTCCAGACCAGCGTCAGCAGGTCGTCGAGGTCGTCAGGCGTCGGGGTTCCGTAGCGGGTGCTGATGCGCTGGACCGGGTCGGCGGAGTGGAGCAGGCCGAACTCGCGGTTGTTGATGAACTCCCACTCCTGGCGTTCCCTGATACCCTCGATCGTGAGCCGCATCTGCTGCTCGATCTGGTTGTAGGGATCGTTGTAGAGGTCCGAGACCCTTGTATGCACCCGGACGACCGTCTGGATCGCGTTCAGGGAGTATTCGCGAGGTTTGTTGGTGTAGTCGACGTAGGTTTCCGGGATCTCGACGTTCTCGGCGAATCCGGAGACCAGGTCGATGTGCTTCTCCCCGTGCTTGTTGACCGTCGAACGGAGTTTCAGGTACTCTTCGGCCGCGGCCTTGAACGAGTCGCGGAACGCCGGTTTCTCACGGAAAAGCTGCTCCACATCGGTGTTCGAGACCGAAAAGATAGTGCCGGGGGTGATGGTGCGGATCGTCACGCCTGACGGCTTGTCGGAGACCAGTTCCTCTTCGCCGAAGTATTCACCCTGCGAGAGGAGCGCGATGCGGAGGTCTTCGCCGTGCAGGCCTTTGCTGAGGACCTCGATCTGTCCGTGGGCCACGATGAAGAGCTTGTGCCGGTTTTCACCCTCGAGGATGAGCGTGCTGCCGAGCTCCGCCTCCTCGATGACGAACTTCCTCGCGAGGCTCGAGATCACCTCGTCGTCGAGCGTCGAGAAGAGCGGGATGCTCTTGAGGGATTCAGGTCGGAACGAGGCGATGCCGCGATGGAAGTCGATGCCGATGCGCTCAGGCTTCTGCAGCTCGATCTTGGTGCGGTTGACGCGGTAGGTGCCCGATGCCACATGGACCCAGGGGAGCAGCTTGAGCAGCCACCTCGGGGTGATGGACATCATCTGGGGCACGGTCTTGGTCGTGTTCGCCAGGTTCCGTGCCACGGTGGTGGTGACGCTGCGCTGCAGCAGGCTGCCCGATTCTGGAAGGTTGTTTGCCATTGCTTCGTTGTTTGCTAGTGGTTTAAATACCCAGTCCGTCGATGAATGTGCTTTCGACCGCCTTCTGCTGCTGGAGCCTGGAGTTCGGCGGTACGCTCCTGGTCACCCAGACGCTGCCGCCGATCACCGAGTTGCGGCCGATGGTGATGCGGCCCAGGATGTTGGCGTTCGAATAGATGACCACGTTGTCCTCGATGATGGGGTGCCTGGGGAGGTTCTTGACAGGGTTTCCCTCCTTGTCGAGTTCGAAACGCTTGGCGCCGAGGGTTACGCCCTGGTAGATGCGGACATGGTCGCCTATGGTGCAGGTCTCCCCGATCACCACCCCCGTGCCATGGTCGATGCAGAAGTACTCGCCGATCTTTGCGCCGGGATGGATGTCGATGCCGGTTTCGGAATGTGACATTTCCGAGATGATGCGCGGGATGAGCGGCACGCCGAGCCCGATCAAGGCGTGGGCCGTCCGGTGGTTGACCATGGCGCGGATCGATGGATAGCAGAAGATGATCTCGCCGTGGCTTTTGGCAGCGGGATCCCCATCATAGATCGCCCTGACATCGGTGCAGAGCACCCTCCTGATCTCCGGAAGCAGCCCGATGAACTTTGCGGCCACTGTCGCGGCATCCTCGGCCAGCGATTCTTCCTGGCCAGGCTCGCTCTGCCGTACCAGGGCGATCTGCGAGGTCAGCAGTTCGGCGATCTTCTCGATCCTGACGCCGATGAAATGGTGCAGGGATTCGAAGCTGGAGATGGGCGATCCGAAATAGCCGGGGAAGATGACCGCCCTGACCAGGTCGACGAACTCCCGCAGCCTGTCGATCGACGGCAGCTTCTGCTCGGGATGGGGCACGTACTCACATTGCGAACCGCATCCGTTCGAGAGGAGCGAGACGACCTGTTCGATGTTGCTGACCTTGCCATTGATGCTCATGGTTGTGCTGTTCTGCCCGAAGGTGGTTGAATGATCCTCAGATGGCGACTTCCTCTTTTCCGAACTGGTAGAGGAGTGTGGAGAGGTAGCGTTCGCCGGTGTCGGGAAGGATGACGACGATGCGCTTGCCCTCGTTCTCGGGACGTTTGGCCAGCTGGAGT
>JAAXWS010000008.1 GCA_013334865.1 Chlorobiaceae bacterium | reverse complement strand
GAAAAGGCTCATGGACGAAGCACCTGGGTGCCGAAACCCGGCCGTGCGGGCCTGAGCGAGCAACTGGCCGAGGCGGGCCGGATGGGGCTGTTCCGCAAGCTTCACCTGCTCAAGGCGCAGCTGGGTGCGGATGAACTGCAAGAAAAAGTGTGATTCGGTATTATATTTGCTGATTAAATAACAAAGCCCTCCGGCAGTATATGACGAGGTTCAGTACAAACTGCGCGAAAATCGCGTTTCTGGCTGCGCTTGGCAGCCTGTCGGGATGCATGGTATCGACCGCTCCTCTGAATACGGACGAACATGCATCCCGCCTCGAGGCCGACCTTCAGGATGCATATGCCCTCCAGGAGAAGATCGACCATCCCCTGTCGCTCGAAGAGGTTACGGCCAGGGCGGTAAAGTACAACCTCGATTACCGCCTCAAGGTCATGCAGGAGGCCCTTGCCGCCGGTGAACTCGGGGCGTCCCGTTGGGACATGCTGCCCCAGCTGACCGCACGGGCAGGATATTCCAACCGCTCAAAACCTGCCGCATCGAGCAGCGTGAACATCGATACAGGTTCCATTACCTACTCACGCTCCACTTCGCAAGACCAAGACCTGCGGTCGGCGAGCCTGGGCGTGGCATGGAACGTGCTCGACTTCGGTGTCAGCTATTTCCAGGCGAAGCAGCAGGCCGACCGTCAGCTGATGGCGCGGGAACGGCGCAGGAAGGCGGTCCACACCCTCTTGCAGGAGGTCCGCTATGCCTACTGGCAGGCTGCTGGCTCGGCAAAGCTCAAGGAAAAGGTCAAGAACGTGCTGGTGGATGCCACGGCCGAGCTTTTACGCATCCAGCAGGAGCGCAAGGAGCGCCTCCGGCCTCCCCTCGAGAGCCTGAGGCAGGAGAAGGCGCTGCTCGAGACCATCAAGCAGATGCAGGCGATCCTCGACGAGCTTTCCATTGCCAGGCCCCGCCTTGCCGCACTTATGGGCCTTCCTCCCGGCACCGCGTTCGAACTTGCAGAGAAGGAGCTGCCTTCCAGCGATGCTTCCAGGTTCAACGTGCCGGTCGAGGAGCTCGAGCACATCGCCCTGAAATACCGTCCGGAGCTCAGGGAGTCCGCCTACCAGGAGCGGATTTCCGCCCTTGATGTCAACAAGGCGCTGGCCCGCCTGCTTCCCGGAATCCAGCTGACCGGCTCGAAGGAGTATACCAGCAACAGTTTCTCGGCCTACAACAACTGGTACGAAGGTGGTCTGAACGTCGCATGGAACATCATGAGCCTGCCGTCGGCGCCCAGCCGCATCAACGCGGCCAAAGCCGGCAAGTCCGTCGCCAGGGCGAACACCCTCGCCCTCTCCATGGCGGTGCTGTCGCAGGTCTACATCAGCAACCAGGAGTACGGCTCCGCTTTGAAGCAGTACGCCCTGAACCGTAAACAGCGGGAGATCGAGGAACAGGTGCTCTGGTATATCCGCACGGGCCGCTCCCTTGACGTGGTGAGCCAGCGTGATTTCATCCAGGCCGAAGCCAACGCACTGAAGGCGGAACTCGCCCTGTACCAGTCGCATGCCGCGCTGGAGCAGGCAAGGGGCAACGTGTATGCGTCGATAGGCCTTGACCCGCTTCCGGAAATCGATGCCGACGTCAGCCTCGAGCGGATGACCGATACCATTTCCCGAGCCTTCGGCGCATGGAGCCAGGGCCGGTTCGGCTGGCTCGATGAGGAGAGAACCCGGATGTCGAAGGTCTCGGAACTCTATGCCGGCGCGGTCGGCCTGTTCGACCGTGAAGAGTACACCAGGTCGGAGGCGGCTTTCCGCGAGCTGCTTTTGCTCGACCCGGTCAACGAGCCGGCAAGGCAGTATACCGGAATCCTCATCCCGGCCCGCCTCAAGAGCATCTCGTGCGCTTCGGAATTGTCCTCGCTCGCAGAACAGGCGCGGAGCCTCGAAAAAGAAGGCCGGCATGACGAATCCAGGCAGATGTGGAACGATATAATCATCAAGGCACAAAAGGAGTTGCAGTAATGAGCAAAAGGATTTCAAGGTTCGCCGCCGGCCTGTTCGTCCTCATGATTCCGGTTACGGCCAGCCTGCATGCCGAAGAGGGGGCTGGCAGTTATGAAAAGTCCAAGGCGACGCTGAAGGAGCTCATCTTCCAGGCGCAGGAGAACATCAGGAAGGTTGACCAGATCATCGACCAGCGGGAGCGCGAACGCCGCAACGAGGCCAGGGAGTCGAAAGCCCGCGAATCGTTCGAGCGTGGTAATGCGCTGTACTCTTCGGGCGACCTCGAAGGCGCAACGAAGGCCTGGAAGGAGGCCCTCGACATCTCCGGCAATCCCGAAATGAAAGGGCATATCGCCGAACAGGCACGACAGGCCAGGGAAAAGGCAGCACGTGCAGAGGCCGAAAGGCTCTCGGCAGAAAAGGCCGCTCGCGAGAAGCTCGAGCAGGAAGCCGCAGCCCTGAAGCACCGCATCGATGCGACCTACGAAGAGGGAGTGGCCCTGTACAGGCAGGAGAAGTGTGACGCCGCCGAGGCGAAGTTCGCCGAGGTGCTTTCGCTCGATCCCGCCAATGCCGGCGCAGACCGATATGTCAAGTCTAAGTTGCCCGACCTCAGGAGGGAACTCGCAAAGCGGGAGGAGGATGCGGCCCGGAAACGGGAAGCCGAGCGCCAGAAGGAGCTGGCGGCAGCCGAAAAGGAGCGGCAGGCCCGGGATGCGTTCGCCAGGGGCAACGACCTGTTCGCCAAGGGAGAGCTCAAGGCTGCACGGGCGGCCTGGGAGGAAGCCATCGCCATTACCGGCGACACCGGGCTCCAGCATCAGCTTCGTGAGCTTGAGCGCCAGGCCGAAAACGCATCACCTGTCCCAAAGCCTACCCCTGTGCTCAAGGCGGAAGAACTTCCTCCGGCAGTCTCCGAAGCTCCTTCGGCTAAGGTGGCTCCTGTCAAACCAGCCACTGAAGTGCTTTCATCTCCGAAGCCTGCGGTTGATCCGGCCCCGGTGTCGAAGGCTGTTTCAGAACCATCTCCCGCACAGAGACCTTCGCCTGCTCCCGTTGCCCGGCCTCTTCCGGTTGCGGCCCAACAGGGCGGGGAGGAAGTTGCGGCCAGCAGCTGCATCATAACCCGCACGATCGACCTCAAGGCCAGGAAGCCCGGCGAGACTCTTGCGAATGCCACAACCGGGGATGCGAAGCTCTACTGCTTCACTGAGCTGAACGGAGTGAAAGGAGAGCGCGTGACCCATGTGTGGGAACATGACGGCAAGGTTGTTTCCCGATTCCCCTTAGGAAAAATCAGGTCGTCGAGCTGGAGGATCTGGTCGCGTAAATGGATGGAGCCTGAATTGACAGGTACCTGGACGGTCAAGGTGGTCACCGGCGCTGGCAGGGTCCTTGCCGTGCAGAATTTCGAATACGTATCACAGTAACCTTTCCTACCGGAAGCGTCCGGATCACAGGAGTTTTACATGTTCAACCAGCAATACCTGCGCTTTCCAATTTTCAGGAAACCCTTCGCCGCCATGGCTCTGGCAGGATTGCTTGCCATGCCTTGCTCCGCTTCGGCTGGCAATTCTGATGCCAAAAAACGTCCTTCGTCAGGAGAGATCCTGGTCCAGGTCATCGCCCGTGAACAGGTGACGGTCGCCTCGCCCATGGATGGCAAGGTGATACAGATTCCCTTTCGCGAGGGTGACAAGTTCCGCAAGGGGGCGCTGCTCCTCGGTTTTGATTCGGTGACCGAACAGGGGCGCTACGACCGGGCCACGGCGGTGCTGAACCTTGCCGAAAAGAACTCGGACATCCAGTTGAAGCTCTATCAGATGGGTTCCTCCAGCACCATGGAGGTCTCCACGGCTAAGGCGGAATTGGGCAAGGCCAGGGCGGAGGCTTCAATAGAACTCGAGGCGCTGAAGAAATGCCAGGTGATCGCCCCGTTTTCGGGCGGGGTCTCGGAAATGCACGTCCAGCGTTTCCAGACGGTCAAGAAGGGGGACCCGCTCATGAGGATCGTCAATACCGGGAACCTGGAGATACAGATGTTCGTCCCGTCGAAGTGGCTGAAGTGGCTCAAAAAGGGCCAGCTTTTCAAGGTGTGGATCGACGAGCTTGACCGCCAGTATGACGCGGAGGTTCGCGCGACCGGGGTGTCGATCGATGCGGTGAGCCAGTCGGTGAGCATTTTCGGCCGTTTCAGGGGCAACAACCCTGAACTGTTGCCGGGCATGAGCGGACACGCCATTTTCGACGCGCCGAAACCGTAACGGCGATGGACGACCTTCGCCTGGGCACCCTCGGGCTCCTGCTCGAAATCGAACGCATGGCTCGGAGGGCAGAGACCCTTCCCTCGCTCCGATATGTGATCGTCAACGAGACAAACTCCCTCGTTCCTTACCGCCAGGCTGCGCTCTGGGAGCCCGGCTTCGAGGGGCTCAGTGCTCTTTCCGGCGTCAGCCTTCCCGACTCCAACGCCCCGTTCGTCGTGTGGCTGAAGCGCCTGATGGCCTCATTGCGCAGGAAAGCCGGAAATCTCATGCCCGAAAAAGGGCTTCCCCCTTTCAGGGTCACGGCGGCCGACGTCGAGGATGCCGTTGCCGCCGATTGGGGCGACTGGCTTCCTGAACATGCCCTTGCTCTCCCCCTTGCCGCCAGGGATGGCACCTTGGGGGCGCTCCTGTTGCTCGCAAGGCCTGAACCTTTCAGGGACGAAGAGCTGGCCCTGCTGTTCCAGCTTGCCGAGGCTTACGGCCACGCCCTCGACGGCCTCAAGCCGAAGCGCAGGCTGCGGATACCCGAACGACTGTCCCTCGACAGAAAGAAACTGACCTACCTCATCGCAGCCCTGCTGGTCGTGTCACTTTTCCCCGTCCGGATCTCGGTGCTCGCCCCCGCTGAAGTGGCGGCCCGCGATCCGTGGGTCCTCAGGGCTCCGATCGACGGGATCGTCCAGAGCATCGACGTGCTTCCGAACAAGGTGGTGAAGTCCGGAGAGGTCCTTGTCCGTTTCGAGCGGCAGAACCTCGAGAACCAGCTTGCCGTCTCCCGTCAGAACCGGCTTGTCGCCGAGGCGGAGTACCGCCGTGCGGCCCAGCAGTCGATATTCGACCGCTCCAGCATGTCGGAGATGTCCGTGCTCCGCTCGAAGGTGGCGACGCTGCGCACCGAGGAGGACTACGCGTTCGACCAGCTCGACCGGACCGTCATCCGGGCCGAACGATCAGGCGTGGCGGTCTATGCGGATCCTGAAGAGTGGGCCGGGCGTCCGGTGAAGACCGGGGAACGCATCCTGACCATCACCGACCCCAAACGCGTCAAACTCGACATCTGGCTGGCCGTGGAGGATGCCGTAGCATTCGACAACGGAGCCGAAGTGGTCTTCTTCCTTTCATCGAACCCGCTCAAAGCCGTGCACTCCAGGCTCGTTTACGCCTCCTACACGCCAGAGGCCCGACCCGACGGCACTCTGGTCTACAACCTCGAAGCCAGCTTCTCCGATCAAAGGGAACTGCCGAGGGTCGGCCTGAAGGGTACGGCCAAGGTCTACGGGCAGCGCGTCCCGCTCGTTTACTACATTTTCCGCAGGCCGGTTGCCGCATTGCGGCGCTGGGTAGGGGTGTAGCCATGGAGAGGCAGCAGCCCAGGGGTCTGCCCGCGCTCAGGGAGGACCTTTCACTTAATCCGGGGCCAGCGGCACGTGACGGTTCGCCGCTCTGGATCCTCCACGACCCGTCGAGGAACCGCTTCTTCCAGATCGACCGGCTCGGTTTTGAAATCCTTTGCCGCTGGGGAGCCGGGGACCCAGGGCGCATCGCGGCGGGGGTCCGCGATGAGAGCACCCTGGACGCCGATCCGGAAGATGTGATGGAGATGGCGAGGTTCCTGGTCATCCATGAACTGGTGCAGGTGTCGGGGGCCGAAGGACGGGGGCTCCTGCTGTCGAGGGTGTTGAAAGGGCGCTTCCATACGTTGAAGTTCCTTCTGGAGCACTACCTCTATTTCCGGATCCACCTGTTCAATCCCGAGCGTCTCCTCGCCAGGACATACCCCTTCATAAGGTGGGCTTACTCACCGCTCATGGTACCCGTCATACTTTTCCTGGGGCTGGCAGGCATTTACCTCGCCGGGCGCCAGTGGAACGAGTTTACCCACGGACTCAGCCATTTCTTCTCCCTGCAGGGCCTCATCTGGTTCGGTGTCGCCACGTTCCTGGTCAAAGCGGTGCACGAACTCGGCCACGGCTATACGGCCTACCGCCACGGCTGCAGGGTGACCAGCATGGGGGTCGTGTTCCTCGTGATGACCCCGGTGCTCTATACCGATGCCAGCGAGGTATGGCTCCTGACCTCGAAGAAGAAGCGCATGGCCGTCGGCGCCGCGGGGATGCTTGCCGAACTTGCCCTTGCCGTCGCCGCCACCTTCCTCTGGAACTTCCTGCCGGAGGGAGGGTTCCGCAGCGCCGCCCTGATGGTGGCGACGACCTCCTGGCTGAGGACGCTTGCGGTCAACCTCATGCCCTACATGAGGTTCGACGGCTACTACCTCTTCTCCGACTGGCTCGGCATCGCCAACCTCTTCGACCGAAGCTTCGCGATGGGCCGATGGTGGATACGGGAGAAGCTCTTCGGGCTCGGCGATCCCCCTCCCGAGGAGTGGGACCCCCATACCCGGAACATCCTGATCGCCTACGCACTCGGGGTCTGGGGTTACCGGCTCGTCCTGTTCACCGGCATCGCCCTGCTCGTCTACCACTATTTTTTCAAGGCGCTGGGCATCATCCTGTTCTTCGTCGAGTTCGGCTGGTTTGTCTCCCTGCCGTTCATCAGGGAGTTCAGGGTCTGGTACGGGTTCCGCGAAAGGTTGTCCTGGAACCGCCATACGAAGGCTACTGCCTGGGCAGCCGGCGCCATCCTTGCCCTGCTGGTGCTTCCGCTGAGCTTCTCGGTCCAGGCTCCGGCCCTGCTCCGCCCTTCGGAACAGGCCGTCTTCTACGCACCGGAAAACTCCTTCGTTCAGACGATGTCCGTCCGGCAGGGCGACCGTGCGGCAAAGGGGCAGGTGCTCATCACCCTCGAATCGCCGGAACTCGAGTACCGGATCTCCAGGGAGCAGCGGCAGGCCGAGATCATGCGCTGGCAGATCGCCGCGACGGCCGCAGACCTCACCAGGCAGTCGGGGAGGCTCGTGGCCCAGCGCGAGCTAGAATCCGCAGAAAGCCGGCTGGACGTCTATCTCGACCGCAGGGAGCGGCTGGTGATCTCCGCCGCGTTCGCCGGCAGGGTGGAGAAGCTGTCGAGGGATCTCGCCCCCGGCCAGTGGGTAGCCAGGGACACTCCGTTGCTGACCATGCTCGGCGGCGGGCCGATCACCGGCGAGAGCTACATCTCCGAAGAGGATCTCGACCGGGTTTCGGCGGGAGCCTCGTGCATCTTCTACCCTGAAAACCCTGACCAGCCCCCGCTCGCCGGCAGGGTGTCCGCCGTCGAGGCCGTAGGCTCCGACGTGCTCGATCGCCCGGTGCTGGCTTCGGTCTACAAAGGGGCAATTCCGGCAAGGATCGCCAAGAACGGCGATGTGGTCCCGGAAAAGGCGGTCTACAGGGTCTTCTGGTCACCGACAGGCAAGACGGGGCTTCCGGCAGGGCAGTACCGGGGAACGCTGGTGCTCCGGTGCAAACCGGAGAGCATGCTCGGCAGGCTGGTGAAGCGTGCGGCCGGCGTCCTGATCCGTGAGACCGGGTTCTGAGCTGAGGGAGATCCGGGACGTTCATGACAGTTACCACAAACTCCGATTCTGTTTCGCCGGGTGCCGGATACCTTGGACTTGCAGGGCTTGATTAATTATTTTCATCGTTTTTCCCGGGGTTTCAACCCGCGCTACCGGTATGCCGCTCCTCCGGGGCTTGGACCCGCCGGAAAATGGATCGGGGCCGCTTACAGGCTACGTAGCGCTTACAGGCAACGTAGTCCCCCGTCCACCGAGCGCGGAATGAAGCCACTGGCGGCGGTTGATAGCCATCGTCCTGATTCTGTGGGTCTTTCCGATCAATTCACATAAATAGCAGAAACCTTCTCCAAGGTTTTCTTGTTCACACTCTGTATTTTAGGTGTTGATTTTCAGGCTCCGCGGGCGGTGCGCCGCAACCGGATTCAATCCAATAGACATCCATCCAATGGCAAATATCAATTTCGGGTTCGAACACCAGGCAAAGAAGCTCTACTCCGGGGCGATCGAACAGGGCATCCAGAGCCAGCTCGTGCCGATGGTCATCGAGACCTCGGGCCGCGGCGAACGCGCGTTCGACATCTTCTCGCGCCTGCTCCGCGAGCGCATCATCTTCCTCGGCTCGGGCATCGACGAGCACGTGGCGGGGCTGATCATGGCGCAGCTCATCTTTCTCGAGTCCGAGGATCCCGAGCGCGACATCTACATCTACATCAACTCCCCCGGCGGGAGCGTGTCGGCCGGCCTCGGCATCTACGACACGATGCAGTACATCCGTCCGGACATCGCCACGGTCTGCGTGGGCATGGCCGCCAGCATGGGGGCCTTCCTGCTCGCCAGCGGCACGTCCGGCAAGCGCGCCTCGCTGCCGCACTCCCGCATCATGATCCACCAGCCCTCCGGCGGGGCGCAGGGTCAGGAGACCGACATCCTCATCCAGGCCCGCGAGATCGAGAAGATCCGCCGCCTGCTCGAGGAGATGCTGGCCAAGCACACCGGCCAGGATGTGACGAAGGTGCGCGAGGACTCGGAGCGCGACCGCTGGATGAACGCCACCGAAGCGAAGGAGTACGGCATCATCGACCAGATCTTCGAAAAACGCCCGGCGCCGGCCAAGGCCGACTAAGGCCGTTCCGGAAAGGAACGACGACAGGAATCACATAACATGCGTAAAGGCCGGAGCGAATTCCGGCCTTTACGTGAACAGGAACGTGCAGTAAAGCCATGAGCGAACAGACCTCCCCGCAGCAACTCGAGAAAACCTACAATCCCCAAGCCGTCGAGGAGCGCTGGCGGAGCGCGCACTGGGAGGCGCTCGGCTCGTTCCATGCCGAGAGCTCCCGCGTCCGCGGGGGCCGCACCCCCTATACCGTGCTGATGCCGCCGCCGAACGTCACCGGCAGCCTCACGCTCGGCCACGTGCTGAACCACACCCTGCAGGATATCTTCATCCGCTACGCCCGCATGAACGGCAAGGAGGCGCTGTGGCTTCCCGGCACCGACCACGCTGGCATCGCCACGCAGACGGTGGTGGAGCGCAAGCTCCGCGGTGAAGGCGTCACCCGCCACGACCTGGGCCGCAAGGAGTTCCTTTCGAAGGTGTGGGAGTGGCGCGACGAGTACGGCGGGCTCATCCTGAAGCAGCTGCGCAAGCTGGGCATCTCCTGTGACTGGCGCCGCAACCTGTTCACCATGGACGACCGCGCCTCCGAGGCGGTGATCAACGCCTTCGTCGCCCTCTACCGCGAAGGGCTCGTCTACCGCGGCACGCGCATCATCAACTGGTGCCCGGTGTCGCAGACCGCCCTCTCCGACGAGGAGGTCATCATGAAGAGCCGCAAGGATCAGCTCGTCTACGTCAGCTACCCGCTGGCCAAGGATCCTTCGCGCTCGATCACCATCGCCACGGTCCGGCCCGAGACTATCCTCGCCGACGTCGCCATCGCGGTCAACCCGAACGACCCACGTTACGCCGACCTCGTCGGCGAACTGGTCGTCGTGCCCGTTGCGGGACGCCACGTGCCGGTTATCGCCGACGATTACGTGGATATCGAGTTTGGTACCGGCGCGCTGAAGATCACCCCGGCGCACGACCCGAACGACTACGAGGTGGCCAGGCGCCACAACCTGCTTGCATTCTCGGTGGTCGGCAAGGACGGACGGATGACCGACGAGTGCGGCTACGCCGGCATGGACCGTTTCGAGGCGCGCAAGAAGATCATCGACGACCTCGAGGAGCTCGGCCACCTGGTGAAGGTCGAGGAGTACGAGCACAACGTCGGCTATTCGGAGCGGGCCGACGTGGTGGTCGAGCCCTATCTCTCCGAGCAGTGGTTCGTGAAGATGAAGCCGCTGGCCGAACCCGCACTGAAAGCGGTCAACGACGGAGATATCCGCTTCCATCCCGAGCACTGGATCAACACCTACCGCCACTGGATGGAGAATATCCAGGACTGGTGCATCTCCCGCCAGCTCTGGTGGGGCCACCGCATCCCGGCGTGGTATGATGAAAAGGGGAACGTCTGGGTCGCCTCCTCCTATGACGAGGCGTGCCACCTGGCGGGCACCGACAAGCTGGTGCAGGAAGAGGATGTGCTCGACACCTGGTTCTCCTCCTGGCTCTGGCCGCTGACGACGCTCGGCTGGACCGGCCTGCATAGCGACAATGAGGACCTGAAGGCCTTCTACCCGACCGACACCCTCGTGACCGGCCCCGACATCATCTTCTTCTGGGTGGCCAGGATGATCATGGCCGGCATGCACTTCCGGGGCGACGTGCCGTTCCGCGACGTCTACTTCACCAGCATCATCAGGGACATGAAGGGGCGCAAGCTGTCGAAGTCCCTCGGCAACTCGCCCGACCCTCTCAAGGTGATCGAGGCTTACGGCACCGATGCGCTCCGGTTCACCATCGTCTATATCGCGCCGCTCGGCCAGGACGTGCTGTTCGGCGAGGAGAAGTGCGAGCTCGGCAGGAACTTCGCCACCAAGGTCTGGAACGCCTCGCGCTTCGTCTTCATGCAGCGGGAGCGGCACTTCGCATCCCTCGGGGAGTTCGCCGACGCCTACGCATCATTCGTGCCGGAGCGGAGCTCCCTGTCGGATTCGGGACGCTGGCTCATGAGCCGCTACAACGCCATGCTCGAGCGCTACCACGACGCCATGGCCCGCTTCAAGGTCAACGACCTGGTGAAGATCTCGCACGAGTTCTTCTGGGGGGACTATTGCGACTGGTTCCTCGAGGCGCTCAAGAGCGAGCTTGCCGGCGACGCCACGCCTGAAGAGGCCCGGAATGCGGTCTGCCTTGCGGTCCGCGTGCTCGAGGGGGCGCTCCAGACCCTCCATCCCGTGATGCCGTTCATCACCGACGAGGTATGGCATGCGATCGTGCCGCGAAGCACGGAGGAGAGCATCTCGCTGACCACCATGCCGCAGGCCGACCCGTCGTGGACCGCCGCGGACGCGGCACCCTTCGACCTGGTTCGGAACATGGTTTCCGAGATCCGCAGCCTGCGCTCCGCCTTCAACGTGCCGCATGACCTGCGCGCGGAGGCGGTCGTCAGGGTCGCATCCGACGAGGCGGAGCGGGCGCTCTCCTCGTCGGCAAGGATCTTTCCTGCCCTGACCCGGTGCGGGGTCGCCCTGTCGAGGGATGCCGAACGGCCCGCCCAGTCGGCCGGTTCGGTCGTCGACGGCAATGAACTATTTATACGCCTCGAAGGGTTGATATCGTTCGAAAAGGAGAAGGAGCGCCTGCAGAAGGAGATTTCGAAAGTGTCAGGATATATCGCGTCGCTTGAGAAAAAGCTCTCGAACCAGGCCTTTGTCGCCAATGCCCCGGCTGACGTCGTGGCCAAAGAGCATGAAAAGCTCGAAGAAGCGCGTTCCCTGTCGTCGAAGCTCCAGGATAACCTGAAAGTGCTTTCGCAGTAACGTGCAAATAAAATCACTCTGAAAAATCAGTTTTTTTTCGGATATTCCCAGCTTGAGTCCGTACGCCCGCAGGTTCCCTGCCGGACCAGGTACGGAAGGGTGGGCAGCAGTGCCGCATCCCTGCAAGTATCGTGAAGTTCGAAAGAGGACCAACCAATGAGGCAATTGAAAATCAGCAAGCAGATAACCAACAGGGAGAGCCTTTCGCTCGACCGTTACCTCCAGGAGATCGGCAAGTACGATCTGCTCACTGCGGAAGACGAAGTGAAGTTGACCAGGGCGATCAAGGAGGGCTATGACATGCCGGTCGACACCCCCGAATACAAGCGCGCGAAGCGTGCCCTCGACAAACTGATCAAGGGCAACCTCAGGTTCGTCGTTTCGGTGGCCAAGCAGTACCAGAACCAGGGACTTACCCTCGGTGACCTCATCAACGAAGGTAACCTCGGCCTGATCAAGGCAGCCAAACGCTTCGACGAGACCCGTGGATTCAAGTTCATCTCCTACGCCGTCTGGTGGATCCGGCAGTCCATCCTGCAGGCCCTTGCCGAGCAGTCGCGCATCGTGCGCCTGCCGCTCAACAGGGTCGGCACCCTCAACAAGATCAGCAAGGCTTACAGCCAGCTTGAACAGGAGTACGAGCGCGACCCGAACACCAAGGAGCTCGCCAACCTGCTCGACATGGATTCGCAGGATGTGGCCGATACCCTGAAGATCGCCGGACGCCATGTGTCGGTCGACGCGCCGTTCGCTCAGGGCGATGACAACCGCCTGCTCGACGTGCTGCAGAACGACGGCCACATGCCCGACCACGGCCTGAACCGCGATTCGCTGACCCTCGAGGTCGAGCGTTCGCTGTCGGTGCTCGCGCCGAGGGAGGCCGACGTCATCCGTTCCTACTTCGGCATCGGCATGGACAACCCGCTGACCCTCGAAGAGATCGGCGAGAAGTTCAAGCTGACCCGCGAGCGCGTGCGACAGATCAAGGAGAAGGCCATCCGCCGTCTCCGCCAGTCGGCCTACAACAAGGTGCTTAAGGAGTACATCGGCAGCTGACCGGCGCCGCATGCTCCTGACCTAAAAAAACAAGGCCGCTCTTCCTCACGGGAAAGCGGCTTTCGCTTTTGTATCCATCCCCTCGATACCGGAATCTGATTCCAGATCCAAATCCAAATCGATTTCGATGACGATAGCGATTTGGATTTGGATACCGATCCGGAACGGGGCAGACATGACCCCGGTTGTTTACCTTCGGTCCTGACGGTAGCGGTCCTGTTCCGGCTGCCTGCCATCGGGGCCTGACCTGCCATCGCGATCATCGCGATCGTCACGCCGGTCACGGCCGTCGCGCCTGTCAGGGCCCTTCTGCTGGTTCTCGGGCCTCTGCGGGGCAGGCTGTGGCGCCGGCGCGGGAGGAGCTGCTGGAGCCGCGGGCCTTGACGGGGCCTGAGGCCCTGACGGAGCAGGAGCCGGCGGTACGGACTGCCGGCTCGGACCTCCCGGAGGCTGCCCGAACATCTCCCTCATGAACTGCGGCCCGGAAGGCTCCCGCTGCTCCCGTGGCTGCGGAGGAGGTGGCGGCGGAGGGGCGCCGGGTCCACGCCGGTCGTCGAAGCCTCGCCGATCATCCGGCCCGCGGCGGTCGTCTGGCCGGCGCCGCTCTTCCGGGCCGCCCCATCGGTCACGGTCACGCCTGAACCGGTCGTCCCAATACCTCCGGTCGTGCCTGCGGTATTCGATGTCCCGGTATCTCCGAATCTGGTCCCATCCGTGCCTCCGTATCGGCATCGGGAGTTCGTAATAGTCGATGCGCCCCCACGGGCCGCGATAGTCCCAGGCGCGGTACCAGTAGCCGTCGCGGAAGATGAAGTAGGCGTTGTCGAAATAGACGACGTCATGGGGGCCGCCGTAGGAGACCGAGAACCCGTAGTCGTCCAGGTAGATGAAATCGGGCCGGCTCTCGAAAAAGAATCCGGGCCCGCCGGGGATGTTGATGCCTATCCGTACATCCGCAACGGCATCGCTCATTGGCTGCGCTCCGAGCATCCCGGCGACGCCGATGGCAAGGAGAATCTGTGTTTTCATGGAAACCTCGTGTTTGCTTGGGTAATGTTCCTCGTACCGATGCGTTCATGTGCTCTGTTCATGTTCATCGGGTACTCTCAGTGTTGACGTTATTTCCGTGCTGCTCAAGCGCTGATTTTTCCGGTCAACTGAAATACCTTCGAGGGGACTGGCCCCGCCGTCACATGACCGTCAGGTAGACGGGGGTCTCCCGGTCGATGCCCAGTTCCCGGGAGGCGTCGCCGTTGCGCACGGCTATCTCGATCATGCCGCTGCTGCCGATGTAGGCGAGGGGCATGCCGATGGCGACGTCGCCGTAGGTGGAGGAGATGGGGATGGCGGCCGACCTGCCCGCCGAGACGCACCAGGGTGGTCTGGCGGCAATCGTGGCGGAGTTGAACGAGGTGACGACGTTGCCGAACCGGTCGATAGCCACTACCCGGCCGACCCATCCTTCGGCATCTTCGAGCGGGCGGTTGGCGAAGCGTTCGATGCGGGAGCATGACGCCGGGTCCGCGAGTGTGCCGAGGCTCTCGAAGGCCGCCCCAGCCGCAAGGTGCGCCGCAACCGGGGAGAAGATGTCGCGGCCGTGGAAGGTGCTGCCCGGCGACGGCAGGTGGTACCGGCTGTCGTCGAGCACCCGGCAGCGGGCAGCGGGCCAGCGTTCGAATACGGGCGTGAGCAGGCCGTTGTCCGGGGCGACGAACCTGTACGGGCCTGCCTCGACGCCGATTGGGCGCCGGGAGGTGCCGACATCGGGGTCGACGACGCAGACGAAGATGGTGCCGTCAGGGAAGTAGGGAAGCGCGCTGTCGAGGTGGAATGCCGCTTCTGCGATGTCCTGGGCTTGGACGGCGTGCGTCAGGTCGATGACCGTGGCCCGGGGGCAGATCGAGGCGATCACCCCTTTCATGACGCCGACGAAGGTGTCTGCGGTGCCGAAGTCGGTCAGGAGCGCGATGGGTGGCGGCAGGGCCATACGGTCAGTCGTTTGCCGTTCGGTAGAGGACGGCACCGGCCGCCGCGAAGATGAGATTCGGCAGCCATGCGGCAAGCGCGGGGTTGATGAACCCGCTGTAACCGATGCCGGTCAGGGTCTTCTGCATGCCGAGGTAGAGGAAGCCCACCAGCAGGCTGATGGTCGCTTCGAGCGCCAGGCCGCTCCGCTTCTTCCTCGTCGAGAGCGGTACGCCGATCATGACGATGATCACCCCGGCGAAAGGAAGGGCGATCTTGGTGTTCAGCTTGACCCGCGCCCGTTCCAGACCTGAAATGCCGGCCTCCTCCTGGTGCCCGATGAAGCGCTGGAGCTGCCAGAGGGTCATCTGGTCGGGATCGGCGTTGAGCATCCGGAAGGTGTCTGGTGACAGGCGGATGTCGACGGTTTCCACGCCGGGGTTTACGGTCAGCCGCTCCCCGCTGTCGGTGAACGAGCGGTGCCTGGCGTTGGAGAAGCGCCAGCGATTTCCGGACGGGGTGATCCTGATGGAGTCGGCATCGATCCTCGAGGTGAGGCGGCTTCCCCTGAACTCTTCGAGGGAGACCGACGAGGCGCTCACGAGGTCGTCGCCGATGCGGCCGACGGTCAGGATCCTGTCGTTCGATTCCCGGATATGCACGAGGTCGTTTTCACGGCTCTCGTTCTTCAGGTACCGTTTCTCGAAGCCTCTCGCCCAGTCGTACATCGAGGGTACGATCCAGCAGGAGTTCACGAAATTGAACAGGGTGATGCAGGAGGCGACGACCACGAACGGCCTGAGCAGGCGGCCGAGGCTGAGCCCGGCGGACTTCAGCGCCGGGAGTTCGCTCTGCATCGAGAGCTTGCCGGTCACGAACAGCGAGGCGAGCAGCACGCTCAGCGGCGTGGTGACGAGGATGGTCTCCGGGAGGCTGCTCAGGTAGAACATGACGATCCGCGAGCCGGGGACGTTATGCTTGTAGAAGTCGTCCAGGTTGTCCACCATGTGGATCAGGGTGAACAGGGCGACAAAGCTCGTCGACGAGAACAGGAAGGTGACCAGGAACTGCCTGGAGATGTATCTGTCGACGATTTTCATCCTGCCGATCCTTCCGGGTTGCGCCGGCAGCTTCGTGCCGGTCGCCTCTGTGTCTTGCAGCCCATGCCCATCTTCAGTAGCCGAAGATCTCCTCGAGGGTGAGGAAGGTGACCTCGCCGTGCTTCCTGAGGAGCTCGAGGTCCAGGTCCTTCTTCTTGCCCAGGACGAGCATCACCTGGTTGCGGTTCCCGAACTTCGTAGCATGGAATCGTTCGATGTCGGCGAATCCGAGGGCGGGGGTTTTCTCGAAGACCTCCTTCCTGATGTCGTGGTCGAGCCCGAGCCTCCTGGCCTCCTCCCATGCGAAAAGGATTTCGCTCCTGGTGAGCCGTTCGGTCCGGATCTTCTGCCCGATGCCGGCCTTGGCCGAGGCAAACAGCTCCGGGGACTCGGGAAGCTTGCGCATCAGCCCGTCGAACCCTTCGAGCGCTTCGGGAAGCTTGTCCGCCTGGGTGCCGATGTAGCTGAACACGTAGCTGTGGCGGCTCCTGTCCTTCGGCAGGCGGTAGACCGAGAAGACCGAATAGGCGAGGGCCTTGGCCTCGCGCATCTCCTGGAATACCACCGACGACATGCCGCCGCCGTAGTATTCGTTGAAGAGCGTGATGAGCGGGACGCTGGATGCGTCGTATGCATCCCCTTTCGACAGGAGGATGATCTCCGCCTGGTTCATGTCGTAATCGACCACGTAGACCCGGTTCCGGTCGGTCTCGAGCTCCAGGAAGGGCTGTGCCGTGGCGACGGGGGTGAATGTCCGGTCGAAGTGCTTCATGCCACGCAGCTGTGCGAGCAGCGGCTCCGGTTTTTCAGGGCCGTAGTAGAGCACCCGGTGCCGGTTGCCCATGAGGTTCCTGATCTCCTCCAGCAGCTCCTGCGGTGTCAGGTGCTCCAGCTCCCGGTCGCTCAGCACGTTGGTGAAGGGCGATTTCGGGCCGTATTTGCCGTAGTTGACCATGGCCTCGAACAGGATCTTGCGCTTCGCGAGCTTGTCGTCGGCACGCTCCTTGCGGATGCCATCCTTGAGCTTTTCGAGCGCTTCCGGATCCGCCTTCGCATCGCCGAGCAGCTCGTCGAGGAGGGCGAGCGCCCTGGGGAAGTTCTCCTTCAGGCCGGTGAGCTTCAGGTAGACGTAGTCTTCCGAGGTGAAGACCGTGAAGGCCGCGCCGAGCTTGTAGAACTCCTGGTTCAGCTCGGCCGGGCTCAGCCTGGAGGTCCCGAGGTAGGAGAGGTAGTCGAGCGCGGTGTCGATCTTCCGGTTCTGGTTCAGGCCCGTGTCGAAGATGAAGTAGAGGCTGTAGAGGTCATTTTCCCGGTTCGGCACGTAATGGAGTCGGATATCCGGGGTGACGTCATGGTAGCCGATGTCCTTGCGGAAGTCGACGAACGACGGCTTGACGTCCGCCGCCTTCCGCGAAAGGAGCTCTTCGGCGAAGGACGACGAGCGGTCGCGGTTCACCTTGATCGGGGTGATGGCCGGTTTCTGGATCTTCGCTTCGCTCCTGCGCTTGCCGTTCTTCTTGTAGATGGCCACGTAGTTGTCGGCGTAATGGCTGCGGGCGAACGCCACGACCTGCTCCTTCGTGATCTTTTCGAGGCGTTCGAGCCGGTGGACGTGGCGGTCCCACTCCATGCCCCAGACGAAGGTGTCGACGAAGGCTTCAGACCGGCCGCGGTTCGTTTCGTAGAGCTTGAGCTCCTCGAGCCGGATGTCGTTGATGATGGCGCCGATGAGCCAGTCGGGGAAGCGCCCCTCCTTGAGCTGTTCGAGCTGCTGGAGCAGGAGCTCCCTGACCTGGTCGAGGCTCTGGCCCTCCCTCGGCTTGGCGCTGAGTATGTGGGCCGAGTAATCCTTCATCTGGACCAGCATGGAGCCGGCGTCCAGCACCAACTGCCGCTGGTTGAGGTTCAGGTCGATCAGGCCGGCCGTCTGGTTGTAGAGGATCTTGTCGACGATGGTCAAGAGGTCGCCATCGGGTGAATCGACCCCTCCGAACCTGAACCCGAGCACCAGCTCCTCGGCCTCGGGGCCGGTCACGGTCTTGACTACCGGTTTCGTCAGGGGCTGCTCGACGGGGGGATGGAACCCGGGCACCTCCTTCGGCAGCAGGGCGGAGAACTTGCGGTCGATCATCCTGATGGCCGTGTCCGGGTCGAAGTCGCCCGCGATGCAGATCGCCATGTTGTTCGGTACGTACCAGGTCCGGTAGTACTCCATGACGTTCCGGATCGACGGTTTCTTGAGGTGCTCCGCCTTGCCGATGGTGGTTTGCGTGCCGTAGGTGTGCTTCCTGAACAGGCCGCTGAACAGCTCTTCCCACAGCTTGCGGCTGTCGCTGTCCATGGTCATGTTCTTCTCCTCGTACACCGTTTCGAGCTCCGTGTGGAACAGGCGCATGACCGGGTTGCGGAACCGCTCGGCCTCGATGCTCAGCCAGCGCTCCAGCTCGTTCGACGGGATGTCGTTGATGTAGACGGTCTGCTCGACCCACGTGTAGGCGTTCGTGCCGTGGGCGCCGATGGAGTTGAGCAGCTTGTCGTACTCGTTCGGTACGGTGTACCGGGCGGCGACGTTCGAGATGCTGTCGATGTCGCGGTAGATGGCCGCCCGTTTCTCCGGGTCGCTCGTCGTGCGGTACTTCTCGTACAGGTCGATGATCTTCTCGAGCTCGACGTGCTCCTTCTGGTAGTCGAGCGAGCCGATCGAGTCGGTGCCCTTGAAGAGCATGTGCTCGAGGTAGTGGGCCAGGCCGGTGGTCTCTGCGGGGTCGTTCTTGCTGCCGGCCCTGACGGCGATGGAGGTGTAGATCCTCGGTTCGTCGCTGTTGGGGCTCATGTAGACGGTCAGGCCGTTGCCGAGCCTGTAGATCCTCGTGTGCAGCGAATCTCCGGGGACGGTCGTGTATGGGTAGTGCTGTGGTTCGGTCGTCATTGATTTACAGGAGATGAGATGGAGCAGCAGGAGTCCGAAGGCGAGCAGCGCGCCGGTCCTGGCAGCCGGGTTCAGAGGATGTCGGGTCATGGGTCGTCGTCATGGTCGGTAATCGTGGTCATCGTCGAGGCGCATTCGGGTGCCCAAAATCGTACATTACGAAAATTCCTGCAAACCGGCAGGAAAAAAGCACCCTCCCGGGCCCGTGGCGCCGACAGCATCCAGAACTAACTGGGGGGCTTATTCGTTCTTCATCCGTGATCCGTGATCCGTGACACGTGACGCGTAACACGTAACTGATGATAAATTCCGAGTCACGTGTCACGATAATTAATAATAACATGCGGGAAGTCACTCTTAATTCGTCACGCGTCACGTGTTACGCGTTACGACCATACCATTCATCATGTACCGTAAAAGAACCGGCGGTGAGTTCAGGCTGGTCAGCCCATACGCTCCGACGGGCCACCAGCCCGAGGCCATTCGCTCCCTGACGGAGGGGGTACTGCGGGGGGACCGCTGGCAGACCCTCCTCGGCGTCACGGGGTCGGGCAAGACCTTTACGGCGTCGAACGTCATCGCGGAGGTGAACCGGCCGACCTTGGTACTCAGCCACAACAAGACCCTGGCCGCGCAGCTTTATGGCGAGCTCTGCCAGTTCTTTCCCGACAACGCGGTCGAGTACTTCATCAGCTACTACGACTTCTACCAGCCCGAAGCCTATATCCCGTCGCTCGACAAGTACATCGCCAAGGACCTCAAGATCAACGACGAGATCGAGCGTCTCCGGTTGCGGGCCACCAGCGCCCTGCTCAGCGGCCGCAACGACGTGATCGTGGTCAGCTCGGTGAGCTGCATCTACGGCCTCGGCTCGCCGGAGGACTGGCTTTCTCAGGTCGTCGAGCTGCGCCGCGGCATGGAGCTGGACCGCGACGAGTTCCTGCAGAAGCTGGTGTCGCTGCACTACTTCAGGGACGACGTCGACCTCTCCCCAGGCCGGTTCCGGGTGCGCGGTGACGTGATCGACCTGATACCGGGCCATGAGGAGCTGGCTCTCCGCGTCGAGTTCTTCGGCAGCGAGATCGACAACCTGCAGACCTTCGATCCACGCAGCGGGGAGATCGTGGGCGCGGAGGAGTACGCCTTCATCTATCCGGCACGGCAGTTCGTGGCCGACGGGGAGAAGCTGGAGCGGGCCATGCTCGACATCGAGAACGAACTGGCGTGGCGCCTGAACGCGCTCCGCTCGGAGGAGAAGCTGGTCGAGGCGCAGCGGCTGGAGGAGCGGACCCGGTACGACCTCGAGATGATGAAGGAGCTCGGCTACTGTTCCGGCATCGAGAACTACGCCCGCCACCTGGCGGGGCGGCAGCCGGGGGACCGTCCCTGGTGCCTGCTCGACTACTTTCCGGATGATTACCTGGTCGTGGTGGACGAATCGCACGTCACCCTGCCGCAGATCCGCGGCATGTACGGCGGCGACCGCTCGAGGAAGACCATCCTGGTCGAGCACGGCTTCCGTCTCCCCTCGGCGCTCGACAACCGGCCGCTCCGCTTCGAGGAGTTCGAGGAGATGGTGCCGCAGATCATCTGCGTCAGCGCCACGCCGAGCGGGCATGAACTGATGCGCTCCGGCGGTGTGGTTGTCGAACAGCTGGTCCGGCCGACCGGCCTGCTCGACCCGGTCATCGAGGTGCATCCGGTCTCCGGGCAGATCGACCACCTGCTCGCGCGCATCAGGAGCTGCATCGGCAAGGGGCAGAAATCGCTGGTCATGACCCTGACGAAGCGCATGGCCGAGGATCTCCATGCTTATTTCAGGAAGGTGGGGCTGCGGTCGCAGTACCTCCACTCCGAGATCAAGAGCCTCGAACGCATGCAGATCCTGCGGGAGCTGCGAGCGGGCGATATCGACGTGCTTGTCGGGGTGAACCTCCTCCGCGAGGGGCTCGACCTGCCGGAGGTGGCGCTGGTCGCCATCCTCGACGCCGACAAGGAGGGGTTCCTGCGGGACGCCAAGTCGCTCATGCAGATCTCCGGCCGTGCGGCGCGCAACGTCGAGGGCATCGTGCTCTTCTATGCGGACAAGGTCACCGAATCGATGCGCGAGGTGCTCGACGAGAGCGCCCGTCGTCGGGCTGTCCAGGAGGAGTACAACCGAAAGCATGGCATCGAGCCGCGTTCGATCGTCAAGTCGGTCGACCAGGTGCTGAACACCACCAGCGTGGCCGACGCAGAGGAGCGCTACAGGCGCAAGCGCCTAGGCCTGCAGAAACGGCCTGAGCTGGAGCTTCAGGGGCTGCTCAACCGGATGAACCGCGACGAGGTGCTGGAGATGGTGGCTGAACTGAGCGCCGAAATGCAGGTCGCCGCCGAAGAGACCGATTATGAGAAGGCCGCCTACCTTCGCGATGAAATAATCATGCTGCAGGAGAAGATTGCGCAGTATCCGGGCTGAGGGCTATTGACCATTGCCGGCGATTTCATATATAAAAGGATGACAAACGGTTCGAAAACCGTGCCTCGACAACATTTCAAGTCCCGGAGTACCCGACACCGATGCTGGCCCAGATAGAACAGGAGCATTACGAGAAGCTTCACGAGATCCTCCGCCTCTGCCGGGCGAACCTCAAGAACTACGACGAATCGCTCATCCAGCGTGCATTCTTCATGTGCTACCGGGCGCACGAAGGGGAGAAGCGCGCCTCCGGCGAGCCCTTCTTCTACCATCCGGTCGAGGTTGCCAAGCTGCTGGTCACCGAACTTCCGCTCGACGGGGTGTCGGTCGCTGCCGCCCTGCTGCATGACGTCATCGAGGACAGCGGCTACACCTACGAGGACATCGCCGCCGAGCTCGGAACCGAGGTCGCCGACATCGTCGAAGGCCTGACGAAGATCTCCGAGATCATGACCAACCGGGAGACCACCGAGGCAGAAGGCTTCAGGAAGATGCTGCTCTCGATGGTCAAGGACATCAGGGTGATCCTCATCAAGTTCTGCGACCGCCTGCACAACATGCGGACCCTGGATTCCCTTCCCGAGCACCGCCGTGTGAAGATGGCCCTCGAGACGCGGGACATCTACGCCCCGCTTGCCCATCGCTTCGGCCTCGGCAAGATGAAGGTCGACCTGGAGAACCTCGCGCTCCGCTACATCGACCCGGAGATGTACGACTTCCTGCTCAAGCGGGTGCGCCTCAGCAGGAACGAGCGCATTTCGTACCTGAACAAGATGATCGACCCGATCCGGAACGACCTCGAAAAGCAGGGGTTCAAGGTCGAGGTGCAGGGGCGCGCCAAGCACCTCTTCTCGATCTACAACAAGATGCGGCAGAAGAACAAGGAGTTCGAGGACATCCACGACCTCTACGGTATCCGCGTCGTCATCGACACCGACAAGATCTCCGACTGTTTCGCGGTCTACGGCTACATCACCCAGAAGTACCCGCCGATCCCGCGCCACTTCAAGGACTACATCTCCATCCCGAAGCACAACGGCTACCAGTCGCTGCATTCGGCGATCATCGGGCCGAGGGGCTATGTGATCGAGCTGCAGATACGGACCCGGAGGATGCACGAGTTCGCCGAGCTCGGCGTCGCAGCGCACTGGCGATACAAGGAGAAGATCTCCAAGAACGATGCTGCGGTCGATTCCTTCCTGAAGTGGGCCCGCGAGCTCATCAAGGATGCCGACACTGCGGCAGCATTCATGGAGGGCTTCAAGCTCAACCTCTACCACGACGAGATCTACGTCTTCACCCCGAAGGGGGACATGAAGATCCTGCCTGCCGGCGCCACCCCGATCGATTTCGCCTACGCCATCCACACCGAGATCGGCAACGGCTGCATCGGCGCCAAGGTCAACGGCAAGATCGTGCGCCTCAACGCAGAGCTCAAGTCCGGCGACCGCTGCGAGGTGATCACTTCCAAGAACCAGAAGCCCAAGGCAGACTGGCTCAAGATGGTGGTGACGCACAGGGCGAAGATGAAGATCCGCACGGCCATCAATGAGGAGCGCCGCCTGGAGATCGAGAAGGGGCGCGGTATATGGGAGAAGATGCTTGCCGGGACCAAGAAGCTCTTCACCGAGAACGATGCCATCCGTTCGATACGCGGACACGGCATCAAGACCCCATCCGACCTGTTCAGCGCGCTTGCCAACCAGCAGATCAGCAGCGAGGAGGTGATGGAGAGCATCACCAATCCGCAGAAGGGCGCTGAAGCCGCCGAGAAGGCCGCCCATGAGAAAGCGCCGACAAAGGATTTCTCGGAGATCGCCCGCCAGGTCCTCGAACGGCCGACCGACCATAAGGACGAGGTGATCATATCGGGGCTCAACAACATTGCCTACGCCTACGCGAAGTGCTGCAACCCGGTGCCGGGGGACGACATCATCGGATTCGTCACGACCGAGGGTTCGGTCAAGATCCACCGCAAGAACTGCGTCAACGTCACCAACGAGAACCTCATCAAGAGCGAGCGGATCGTTGCGGTGGCATGGAACCGGAAGCTCGAGTCGGACTTCCTGGCGGGTATCCGCGTCGTCGGGGAGGACAAGATCGGCATGACCAACCAGATCACCGGCGTCATCTCCAAGTTCGACACCGACATCCGGAGCATCGCCCTGAACGCCAAGGACGGGATCTTCTTCTGCAACCTGATGGTCTTCGTCAAGAACACCGACAAGCTCACCACCCTGATGGACAAGCTCAGGAGGGTGCAGGGGGTGTTCACCGTCGAACGCCTCAGCAGTTGAACAGAGACTATAGGGGACGACATTCATTTTTTGCACTTCGCGACATTGGAGTGTAAAGAATGAATGTCGTCCCCTTTTATTGTTGCGCCTGATGTTCCTGCAGTCCTTTCAGTCCTTTTTCTCTAAAGACCCAGTTCGAGGCCGAAGGCTGCGGTGGTGCCCAGGTCGAGGTTGCGGCTGGCTGCGACGGTCGCCCTGACGGCGCCCGCCGTGACGGCCGTGCCCGCCGAAACCGCCGAGGGATTGGTGCCGGCGCCGAGCATGAAGCGCACTGAAGGCATGAGCCTGAACTCTCCTGCGGCCAGCAGCCGCCCGGGCCGGTCTGGGGCGCCCTGGGCGCTCGCCGTCAGGATGTTTCCATTTTCGAACCGGTAGGAAACGCCGGCGAGCGTCGTCCTGGGCAGGGGGTTGTCCGCACCGATCTTCGGGGCGTTGATGCTGAAGCTGCTCACGCCGAGCATGAGTCCGGGGCGGAGTTCCGCCATGAACCCGGCGTCGAAGGCGGTGGCGTCCCGGTCGGGCATGCCGGAGACTCCGAGCGACATCCTGGAGGCTGAGACTCCCACGCTGATCGACGGAGAGAGTTTTCTCGCGTATCCGGCTGAAAGCGTCTGCTCCCGGTACCCCTGTGGGGAGAACCATCTTGCTGAAGCATAAACAGCGCCATAACGGTCGAAGGGAAGCCCTGCCCAGCTGGCCGCCCCCGAAGAGGTCGTGAGCGTACCGTCGCCATAGGGGATGGATCCTGCTGCACCGATGGAGATGCCTGTCGACAGGGCCGGGGCGGCGGGGTTGTAGCGCATGCCGAAGGTGTCGCCGGGGAGAGCCGCCAGCGATCCGGACATGGCGACGCCCCTCGGGTCCGCCGGGACGGGTTCGAATGATGCGTACAGTGTGGTTGCGCTCATGCAGCCGCAGAGCGCGAGGAGTATGGGGGCCTTGTGCATATGGTCGGGGGTTTGGGGGTGAACGCCGGCGGGCGCTTCCGCCGCCATAGCCTGAAATTAGCTATCGCCGGGAATATTCGCTACACCGCATTTGATATATGTGGCATGGATGTTTGAGGCGGGGCTGGCGAATGTTATATTTTTTTGACGGAACTTAACGCGTCCCGGCCCCCGTCCTCCAGGCTTGGCCGGGCAAACCATCGAGGAGCCAGCATGATCCGATACATGTCAAGACTTTTCCCTTTCCTGGTCGCACTCGTCATGCTCAGCGGGTGCGGATACAACACCATGCAGCAGAACGAGGAGGCGGTCAACCGAGCCTGGGGCGACCTCGAGTCCCAGCTCCAGCGCCGTTCCGACCTGGTGCCCAATCTGGTGGCTACGGTCAAGGGGGCGGCCAACTTCGAGAAGGAGACGCTGCAGGCTGTGATCGAAGCCCGGGCGAAGGCCACCTCCATCCAGCTTACCCCCCAGATGCTCAGCGATCCTGCGGCGATGTCGAAGTTCCAGGCTGCACAGGGGCAGCTCTCTTCGTCGCTTTCCCGGCTGCTGGTGGCCGTCGAGCGCTATCCCGAGCTGAAGGCTACCCAGAACTTCCGCGACCTGCAGGTGCAGCTCGAGGGTACGGAAAACAGGATCAGCGTCGCACGTCAGCGCTACAACGAAGCGGCCGAGATATTCAACTTCTCGATCCGCAAGTTTCCCAACTCGATGACCAACAGCGTGATGCTGAAGCTGAAACCGAAGGAGTATTTCAAGGCCGATGAGGCAGCCAGGGCCGTGCCACAGGTGAAATTTTAGGCTTGCCGACCGTGAATCGCCGAAAGTGCCTGGGTTGGCCTGCGCCGGTCATCGGCCTGTTTCTGGCCGTTTTCTGGGCGCTTCCCCTGTGTGCGGTTCCCGCAAAGGTTCCTGCGCTCACCGGAAGGGTGAACGACTACGCTTCGATGATCTCCCCGTCGGCACGGGCGGTCATCGAGGGGAAACTCCAGGCCCTCGACGCGGCCGAGTCGACGCAGATCGCCATTCTCACGATACCCTCTCTCGAAGGGGAGCCGATCGAGGATTACTCGATCAGGGTGGTCGAGGCCTGGAAACTGGGCGACAAGGCGCGTGACAACGGCATCCTGCTCATCGTCTCGAAGGGAGATCGCAAGGTCAGGATCGAAGTCGGATATGGGCTCGAAGGGCGCCTGACCGACCTGCAGTCCGGCAGGATCATCAATGAAATCATCAAGCCGGCCTTTGCGAAGGGGGATTTCGACTCAGGCTTCATCGCAGCTGTCGATGCGCTCGTTTCAGCGGCCAGGGGGGAGTTCAAGGCCCCGGTCGCCAAAAAAGGCGAGCGCAACGGTCCATCCCTTCCGCTGGTCTTCATCATCCTCATCCTGCTGTACCTCTATCTCCGCATGCAGGGCGGCCGTCACCGAGGGGGGCCGTTCGTGTCCGGCGGCGTCCCCGGGCCCGGAGGGTTTCCCATGGGGGGCGGTTTCGGTGGTTCGGGCTTCGGCGGAGGAAGCGGCTTCGGCGGCGGTGGCGGCGGGTTCGGCGGCGGCGGGGCTTCCGGCGACTGGTAGGCGCAGGAAGCAAAACACTCCGGAAGCATAACGAATGAAAGACAACGTCGAGAAATTCCTGACCGCGGCTGAGCGGCTGGCGGTTGAGAAACGGGTCAAGGCTGCCGAATCTGGTACGTCGGGAGAGATCGTGGTCATGGCGGTATCGGCGAGCAGCGCCTATCCGGTGGCCGCACTTGCCTCCAGCGGAGCGGTTGCCATGGCCATGGCCATCGCGACCTCGCGGCTCCTTGCCAGCGACAGCCTGTGGCTGTTCCTCACGGTCTTCGTGCCTCTGTTCATCGCCGGGCATGAACTCGTCAAGCGGGTTCCTCTCCTGAAACGTCCGTTCGTGAGCCGGCGCGACCTGGCCGAAGAGGTGGAGGAGGGGGCAATCAAGGCATTTTACTTCAGGAAGGTGCACCAAACCAGGGAACATACCGGTATCCTCATCTACATTTCTCTCTTCGAACGAAGCGTGCGCGTGCTTGCCGATACGGGCATCGACGCCAAGGTCGGGCCTCAAGCATGGACGGCGATCGTCGACATCATCACGGCAGGCATCCGCCAGGGGCGGCAGGCTGAGGCGATATGCTCCGCAGTCGATCGATGCGGGGTGCTGTTGCAGCAGCATTTCCCGGGAAAATCCGATGACATCAACGAACTTGACGACGCGATGATCATCGGATCCGTAGACCGTTAGCCATATTGTCCTGAAATCCGTATTCTTGATTTTACCGTCATCGCTTTGCCGGGCAGGTGCAGCCTCTTGTGCCGCCGGTGAAAAAGTGCTTTGATGTTTAGGATGAAATGTTTCTTTACAAGTCAGTTCCCATCTGTACACAACGTTTCAGCATTGAGTTTCAATGAAAAAAACAGCGCTGTATCCCTGGCATGAACAGGCCGGGGCCAAGATCATCGATTTCGGCGGCTTCCTCATGCCCGTGCAGTATGCCGGCATCATCGCCGAGCATCGGGCCGTCCGTGAAGCCGCAGGTCTTTTCGATGTCTCCCACATGGGCAACTTTTATGTCAGGGGCGCGCGCGCCCTGGAGTTCCTCCAGTACCTGACCACCAACGACCTCGGCAGGATCGTCGACGGCCAGGCGCAGTACACGCTCATGCTTTACCCCGACGGCGGGATCGTCGACGACCTGATCGTCTACCGGGTCAGCGCCGACACCTTTTTCCTGATCGTCAATGCGAGCAACTGCGAAAAGGATTACGAATGGATCGCCGGGCACCTCCGGGAGTTCGATGGCGTGACGCTCGAGGACCGTACTGCCGACCTGTCGCTGATCGCCCTGCAGGGGCCGAAAGCCATGGATATCCTCGACCGGGTCTTCCCCGGGGCGGGGCTGCGCAACCTCGGTTCGTTCCATTTCAGCACCATCTCCTACCTGGGTTCGGAGATCATGGTCGCCCGCACCGGCTACACCGGCGAAGAGGGGGTCGAGATCTGCCTTCCGAACGACAAGGCCCTGCCGCTCTGGACCGCGCTGATGGAGGATGGCCGGCAGGACGGCATCCAGCCGATCGGCCTCGGCGCCCGTGACACGCTCCGGCTCGAAATGGGCTACTCCCTCTATGGCCATGAAATCGAGCGCGACGTCAATCCACTCGAGGCCCGCCTGAAGTGGGTCGTCAAGACGGGCAAGAGCAACTTCATCGGCAAGCAGGCCTGCCAGCAGGTCGAGATCGACCCGAGGAACGGCCTCGTCGGTTTCGCCATGGAAGGCCGCGCCATCCCGCGCCAGGGTTTCAAGGTCTTCAACAGCGACCACCAGGAGATCGGGAAGGTCTGCAGCGGCACCATGTCGCCCACCCTGCAGGAGCCGATCGGTACGGCGAGCGTGCTTGCCGAATATATGGCTGTCGGTACACGGCTCTTCGTCGAAATCCGGGGGGCCCTGCAGCCGGCTTCGGTCCGGCCGCTGCCGTTCGTCCATGTCGAAAGAGCCTGATCCGCCAGCATTATGCCTCTTCTGAAGATCCTCGGCGGCATCAAGGCCCTCGGCAAGGAGAACCTCGTCAGGGAGGCCGGCGGCATACTCCTGATGCTGCTGTCGCTTTTCGGCGTCGCGGCAGTGCTCTATTACCCGTTCTATCCCGAGCGCTTCGAGATCTACATCTCGACGCTCGCCTGGTACGACGTCTTCAGCCCGGCCGCCAAGGCGGTGGCCGCGCAGATCCGCAATCCGTTCGGGCTTTTCGGGCCGAGGATCGCCACGTTCTTCATCCATGACCTGTTCGGTTATCCTTCGGCCCTGCCGATCTTCTCCGTGTCGGTGCTGGGTTGGAAGATGCTGCGCAGGAGGCCTCTCGGGCCTGCCGGACTGTTCATGATCTTCACCATCCTGATCTCGTTCGACCTTTCGGTCGTTTTCGGCCTGACCTGGGCCTCGTTCAGCGATCATATGGCCGGCGCCATCGGCCGCATGGTCGCCGAGTTCCTTTCACGGGTGATCGGCCCTGCCGGCGCCTGGGCCCTCTCCCTGACGGCCGGCGCCGCACTGATATTCCTCACGGGGCGCGGGGCGATCTTGAAGGCGGTTTCATCGACGCTCGCCTTCTTCGGCAAGGTGTCGAGGTCCATGGCGGCATACAAAGCCGAGAAGGCCCGGAGCCTTGCCGGGAAGGAGGCCGAGAAGTCAGCCAGGATCGCCGGGCGTGAGGCTGCAAAGGAGGCGAAGGCGAGAGAGAAGGCCGAGGAGAAAGCCCTGAAAGCCGCCGCGAAAGAGGCATTGAAGCCTGCTCCGGCAGCAGCTTCAGCACCTGTGACCGTCGCCATCGAAGGCCCGTCCGAGCCAAAAATCGAAGATGAAGGGTTCAGGGCCCCGGCGCCCCCGCCCTACCGCCCTGTCGAGGAGCCTTACCGGGAACCGGAACTTCCCGCCCCTTTCGAAGAGGAGCCCGAGATGGTCATCAGGCAGGGGATCCATGAACGGGAGGCCGATCTCGACGAGCGCAGCATGAAGGTCCGGACGAAGGACTGGGTGCCGTACCGCTTCCCCTCGATCGACCTGCTCCAGGTGCCGCGGCATGATGAGACGGTCTATGACGAAAGCCATCTCGCCGAGAGCAAGAGCCGCCTCCTCGAGAAGCTGAAGATCTACAAGATCGACGTGGTGAAGATCTCGACGACTGTCGGGCCGCGCGTGACGCTGTTTGAACTCGAGCTCGCCCCCGACGTGAAGATCAGCAGGGTCAAGACGCTGGAGAACGACCTCGCCATGGCCCTCGCCTCCTCATCGGGCGGCATCAGGATCATCGCCCCGATTCCCGGAAAGAACGCCATCGGCGTCGAGATCCCGAATAGCAAGCCCAAGAACGTCCTGATGCGCTCGGTGCTGCAGGTCGAAAAGTTCAAGAACAGCAGCATGGCCCTGCCGATCGCCCTCGGCAAGACCATCTCGAACGAGGTTCTGGTCGAGGACCTGGCGACCATGCCGCACCTCCTGATCGCCGGCGCGACGGGTGCCGGCAAGTCGGTCGCCATCAACGTGATCCTCACGAGCCTGCTCTACGCGAAGCGGCCTGACGAGGTCAAGTTCGTGCTGATCGATCCCAAGCGGGTCGAACTCTCACAGTACCAGAAGCTGAAGAACCATTTCCTGCCGAAGATCAGGGGGCTCGAGGACCAGATCATCATCACCGATCCGAAGAAGGCTTCGGGAGCCCTGCAGTCGGTCGTCCGCGAGATGGAACGCCGCTACGAGATGCTCGAGAAGGGCGGCGTGCGCAATATCCGCGAGTACAACCAGAAGATGGCCGATGAGGCGATGTTCTACCTTGTGGTGGTGATTGACGAGCTTGCGGACCTGATGATCACCGCCGGCCGCGAGGTCGAGGAGCCCATTGCCAGGCTTGCCCAGATGGCCAGGGCCGTCGGCATCCACCTGATCGTGGCCACCCAGCGCCCGTCGGTGGACATCATCACCGGCGTCATCAAGGCGAACTTCCCGTCGCGCATCGCTTTCCAGGTTGCCAGCAAGGTCGATTCGCGCACGATCCTCGACGTTTCGGGCGCCGACCAGCTGCTCGGCAACGGCGACATGCTGTTCCAGTCGGCCCGGATGCCCAAGCCCGACCGCGTCCAGTGCCCCTACGTCTCTTCGGAGGAGGTGGAGGCGATCACCTCGTTCATCGGATCGCAGCCCGAGCAGAAGGACGATTACTCGCTGCCCGAAGCAGGCAACGGCAAAGGGGATTCATCAGCTTCCGGTCAGGACCGGGACGGGCGCGACAGCATGTTCGAAGAGGCCGCCAGGCTTGTGGTCATGCACCAGCAGGCGAGCGTCTCGCTCCTGCAGCGCCGCTTGCGGCTCGGCTTCAGCCGTGCCGGCAGGGTGATGGACCAGCTCTACGAATGCGGCATCGTGAGCGCGGGTGACGGGAGCAAACCCAGGGAGGTGCTCGTCAGGAACGAGGATTCGCTCGAGCTGCTGCTGAGGAACCTTGATGAGTAGTGATGAGTGACAATGATGAAGGACTGCGGGGATATCAGGGACGAAGAAGGATATGATTATCCGAAGCAAAGTCTTGGGCTTCGTCCTTGTTGTCCTTGAACTCCTTGTTGTCGTTTGCTTTAAAACAGGAAGGCCGCCCTCGGGCGGCCTTCCTGTTTTATCGATGTTTCCCTGCTTATGCCTGCTCGACGCGGGCGATCTCGGGAATGGCTTTCTTGATGGCCTGTTCCACGCCGGCGCGGAGGGTCAGGGTGCTCATGGGGCAGGAGCCGCAGGCGCCGAGGAGCTTGACGTCCACGACCATCTCCTTGGTGATGCCGACGAGCTGGCAGTCGCCGCCGTCGACCTGCAGGTACGGACGGACGGTCTCGAGTGCGTTGATGACCCTGTCGTAAAGCGGGTCGCTGTTTGGCAGGTAATCCTTCATGATGAATCCGGGTTGTGCGTTGTGTTGGGAAAATGGGGGGTGCTGTGTTCCAGGCACCTGACCTAATATCACTCACCCCAGCGAAAAAAACAAGCATCCCCGGCTTGAAAGCCGGGGCAATCGAGCCGGCTCAGCCGCGGGCGCAGGCCGCGTTCTGCATGGAGATCCGCCTGGCGATCTCACCGGCAGCCTTCCTTGCCGCCACCGAGGTCGGGGCCTCAGGACTTCCGATGATGACCGGTTTGCCGCTGTCGCCTCCTTCGCGGACCGCGCTGCCGATCGGGATCGAGCCGAGGAACTCGAGGCCGTTGGCCTTCGCGAACTTCTCGCCGCCCTGTTTCCCGAAGATGTAGTCCCTCGTGCCGTCCGGCAGCTCGTACCAGCTCATGTTCTCGACCACGCCAAGGATCGGCACCTCCACCTTGCGGAACATGGTCAGCGCCTTCGAGACGTCGACGAGGGCCACATCCTGCGGCGTGGTCACGATGACCGTGCCTGTCAGCGGCAGCGCCTGCACCAGGGTCAGCTGGATGTCGCCGGTGCCGGGAGGGAGGTCGAAGATGAGGTAGTCGAGCTCCTGCCAGTCGACGTCGGTGATGAGCTGGCGGATGGCGCTCGAGGCCATTGGCCCCCTCCAGATCAGGGCGGTCTCGGGGTCAACGAGGAATCCGATCGACATGAGCTTCACGCCGTACTTTTCGATCGGCTGGATCTTGCCGTCCACCACTTCCGGGCGCGCATCGGGGAGGCCGAACATGGTGGGGATGCTCGGGCCGTAGAGGTCCGCGTCGATAAGGCCGACCTTCGCGCCCGACTCGGCCAGGCTCACGGCGAGGTTGACCGACACCGTGGATTTGCCGACGCCGCCCTTGCCTGATGCGACCGCAATGATGTTCCTGACATTGTTGAGTGCGATGCGCTGCGGGGCGCCGTGGCCTCCGTGCCCCCCGTGGCCGTGGTGACCGTGATGGCCGGGTTGCCCGTGGTGGCTGCACGAGGAGGTGACCTTCGAGTCCATCTTCACGTCGATGCCACCCACTCCGGGAACGGCGCTCCGGATGGCGTCGATGCAGCCCTGCCTGATCTTCTCCTTCATCGGGCAGGCCGGTGTGGTCAGCGTGACCGTGAACGAGACGTTGCCGGCCTGGTCGACCGCGACGTCACTGATCATGCCGAGTGAGACGAGGTCGCTGCCGAGGTCGGGTTCCATGACGGTTCCCAGCGCCGCCAGGATCTGCGAATCCTGTATTGAAGACATAGTATTGGGGATGGTTGTGAGTTGGGTGAATAATGGGTCCTATGGGTCAGAAGACTCCTGTTTGACCTATGCGACCCATCAGACCTGTTTTTTATTAAGCCAGTTCCGAGAAAGAACTTTCGAGCTGGCTCCACGGTTCCTGCCGGAGCAAACCTCTTACTTCCTGACGAACTTCATGGTGATCGGGATGCCTTCCAGAGGGAAGCTTTCGCGGAGGCGTTTTTCGAGGAAGCGCCTGAAGTTGTTTTCAAGCAGCTCGGGATCGTTGCAGAAGAAGGCGAAGACGGGGTGTCCCGATTCGATCTGGGTCATGTACTTGATCTTCAGCTCCTTGCCCGATTTCGTCGAGGGGTGCCTCATGGCGATCGTCTCCTGAAGGAAACGGTTCAGGGCGCTGGTGCTGAATTTCTGGCGGCGGTTCATGGCGACTTCGGCCGCCGTGTCGATGGCGCGGTAGCAGTTCTTCTTCGTCAGCGCGGAGGTGAAGATCACCGGGATGTAGCCGAGGTTGCCGAGCTGCTGCTCGAGGATGTCCGTGAAGCGTTTGCTGGTCTTGGAGTCCTTCTCGACGAGGTCCCATTTGTTGACCAGGATGACCACGCCCTTCTTGCGTTCGACGGCCATGTTGATGATCTTCATGTCCTGGCTCTCAAGCCCGAGCTGCGCGTCGAGCAGGACCAGCGCCACGTTGCAGCGTTCGATGGCCCTTTCGGTGCGGAGGGAGCTGTAGTACTCGATGCCGGCATCGATCTTGGTCCTCTTGCGCAGGCCGGCCGTGTCGATCAGGGTGAGCTCCTGCTGGTTGCGCTTGAGGATGCTGTCGATGGCGTCGCGCGTCGTGCCGGGGATGTCCGAGACGATCTGGCGATCGGTGCCGAGCAGGGTGTTGACCATGCTCGACTTGCCGACGTTCGGCCGGCCGAGTACGGCGAGCTTGATCGTCTCGTCCTCTTCGATCCCCTCGCCTTCAGGGCAGGGAAGGGTCTCGAGCACATCCTCGAGCATGTCGGCCACGCCGCTGCCGTCGCGTGCCGAAATGAAATAGGGCTCGGTGAAGCCGCTCCTGACCAGGGTCTGGGCCTCGAGGGCTACCTGAGGGTTGTCGACCTTGTTGACCACGAAGAAGATCTTCTTGTCCTTGAAGGTGCGTTGCAGGATCTTGGTGATGTCGAGGTCAACGTAGGTGAGCCCCGAACGCGCGTCGACCATGAAGATGACGGCGTCGGCGTCCTGGATGGCGCGCATCGTCTGTTCGAGCATGGCCGTGCTGATCGTGTCGTTCTCCAGGGCATAGCCGCCGGTGTCCATCAGCAGGAACTGCTTGCCCTGCCATTCGCCGGGGCTGATGTGCCGGTCGCGCGTGACTCCGGGAGTCGGGTCGACGATGGCGCTCCTCTCGCGGAGGATGCGGTTGAAGAGGGTCGATTTGCCGACGTTCGGCCGGCCGACGAGGGCGATCAGGGGTTTCATGTCGAAGTGCGTAAACGGCCGGGGCCGGATTGTCGATCTTTCAAGGGCACCCTGAAATTTTCAGGATCTCCTGCAAGGGAAGAACAAGGTATAATAGTTTGTAGAATTAATCGAAATAATTTACATTGTTCGACTTATTTTTCGGTATAGTCCAGATAATCCATTGTGAAGCATGAGCAAGACGTTAAGTTTTAAAACATATTCGGCCAAGCCGGTCGAAGTGGAAAGGGCATGGTATGTCATCGATGCGGAGAATCAGGTGCTCGGCAGGATGGCCGCACAGATTGCAACCGTTTTAAGGGGCAAGCACAAGCCACAGTTTACCCCGCACGTTGACACCGGCGATTTCGTGGTGGTGACCAACGCGGCGAAAGTCGCCCTCACCGGCAAGAAGCAGGACGACAAGACCTATTTCTCGCACTCCCACTATCCGGGCGGCGTCAGGATCGACAGCGTCAAGGACCTGCTCAGGGACAAGCCGGAACGGGTCATCGAGAAGGCCGTCTGGGGCATGCTTCCGCACAACAACCTCGGCCGCCAGCTCTTCAGGAAACTGAAGGTCTACTCCGGCGCAGAGCACCCGCATGCCGCGCAGTGCCCGCTTGAAATGAAAGTCAATAAATAAACACAACGTATACTGATGAAAGAGGTTATCGATACCGTCGGACGCCGAAAGACCTCGGTTGCCAGGGTTTTCATGGCACCCGGAAAGGGCCGGATCGTGGTCAACAAGCTTCCGGTCGAAGAGTATTTCAAGGATGAGTACAAGCGCAGCCAGGCCCTGAGGCCGCTGGTCGTCGCCGAGAAGCAGAACGATTTCGATATCAAGGTCAATGTCCGCGGCGGCGGTGTAACCGGCCAGTCCGGCGCTGTCTGCCTCGCGATCGCCAGGGCGCTCGTCGAGTACGATGAGAGCATCCGCGCAGCGCTCAGGGGCGACCGCCTGCTCACCAGGGATCCCCGTATGGTCGAGAGGAAGAAGTACGGCCGCAAGAAAGCCCGTAAGTCCTTCCAGTTCTCGAAGCGCTGATCTTTTCTTTTTTTCTGTAGTCAACATCTCGCATACCCTGCCAGTCCGGGCCACCGGACGAGGTTCTGGGGAAGTGTCCCGAATGTATTCGGGATCCCCTTGAACGACGGCAGGGTAGAGGAACAACTAAAACCAAGGAAGACATACCATGTCACACTTCCAGCTTGAAGAAATGCTCAGGGCCGGCGTGCACTTCGGTCACCTCGCCCGCCGCTGGAGCCCGAAAATGAAGCCGTACATCTTCATGGAGAAGAACGGCGTCCACATCATCGACCTCAAGAAGACCCTCGTGCTCGCCGACGAGGCCCTGAAGGCGATCGAAGCCATCGCTTCGACCGGCAGGGAGATCATGTTCGTCGGTACCAAGAAGCAGGCCAAGATCATCATCTCCGAACAGGCCGAGCGCGCCGGCATGCCTTACGTCTGCGAGCGCTGGCTCGGCGGCATGCTGACCAACTTCTCGACGATCCGCCAGAGCATCCGCCGCATGAACGCCATCGACCGCATGGAGAGCGACGGCACCTTCGACATGATCACCAAGAAGGAGCGCCTCATGCTGCTCCGCGAGAAGGACAAGCTCGTCCGCATCCTCGGCGGCATCTCGAACATGAACCGCCTGCCTGCTGCGCTGTTCGTGGTCGACATCAAGAAAGAGCACATCGCCATCAGGGAAGCCCGTTCCCTCGGTATCCCGATCTTCGCCATGGTCGACACCAACTGCGATCCTGACGAGGTCGACTATGTGATCCCGGCAAACGATGATGCCATCCGCTCGATCGATCTCATGGTCAAGGCCGTTGCCGACACCATCATCAACGCCCGTTCCCTCCAGGTCGAGCAGGAAGTGCTCGCCGAGATGGACGAACCGGCCGATGAGGAGTCGGAGAACGACTGATCCATACACTATCATGCCGCTGCAGCGCCTTCACAGGATCTGCAGCGGTTTTTGACTTACAACCACGATAATTCAGACTGTTTTATGAGCCAGATTTCCGCCAAGGACGTCAAGGACCTCAGGGATACCACCGGCGTCGGCATGATGGAGTGCAAGAAGGCCCTCGAGGAGACCGGGGGTGATATGCAGAAAGCGATCGAATACCTCCGCAAGAAGGGTGCGGCCATGGCAGCAAAGCGCGCCGACCGTGAAGCCGGCGAAGGTGCGATCTGCATCAGGATGACCGACGACCAGAAGGCCGGCGTCATCCTTGAACTGAACTGCGAGACCGACTTCGTCGCCAGGGGCGAGGTGTTCACCGGTTTCGCCAACGAACTCGCCTGCCTCGCCCTCGAGCGCAAGTGCGCCACCAGGGAGGAGCTGCTCGCCGTGAAGCTTGGTGAAGCCTACGGCAACGAGAGCGTCGAAGAGACCCTGAAGTCGATGACCGGCAAGGTCGGTGAGAAGCTCGAGCTGAAGCGCCTGGCCATGCTGACCGCTGAGGACGGCGTGCTCGAGAGCTATATCCACTCGGGTTCGCAGCTCGGTGCCCTTATCTATATGTCCACCGACAAGCCTGATGCCGCGAAGTCGCTTGCCAAGGACCTCGCCATGCAGGTCGCCGCTTCCGCACCGATCGTGACCGACCGTTCGCTCGTGCCGGCCGAGTTCGTCGAGAAGGAACGTGAGATCTACCGCCAGCAGGCGCTTGCCCAGGGCAAGGCCGAGCAGTTCGTCGACAAGATCGTCAGCGGACGCATCGACAAGTACTACCAGGAGGTGGTGCTCACCGAACAGACCTTCATCAAGGACCAGAATGCCCGCGTGTCGGATGTCCTGAACGAGTTCAGGAAAAAGAATCAGGCGCAGGCCGAGGTCAAGGCCTTTGTTCGCTACCAGCTGGGAGCGTAACCGAAAAAAAGCCTCGTTGTCACGAGGCTTTTTTTTTGCTTATTAATGAAGTCGGGTTCAGTCAACAAGCACGGGAGTACAGCTATGCTACGGTACAGGAGGATCCTGCTCAAGATCAGCGGCGAGGCGTTGGCCGGTGAGGAGGGCTACGGCATCAATGCATCGGTTCTCGAGGCTTTCGCCGAGGAGATCCGCGAGGCGCACGACCTCGGTGCCGAGATCGCCCTTGTGGTCGGTGGCGGGAACATTTTCCGGGGGCTGTCGGCTGCGGCTTCGTCGATGGATCGCGTGCAGGCAGATTACATGGGCATGCTCGCCACGGTGATCAACTCGATGGCGCTTCAGGACGCGCTTGAGCGGAAGGGGATCTACACCAGGCTGCTCACGGCAATCAAGATGGAGCAGATCGCCGAGCCGTTCATCCGCCGCCGTGCGGTGCGGCATCTCGAGAAGGGGCGCGTCGTCATCTTCGGCGCCGGCACAGGGAACCCTTACTTCACGACCGATACGGCGGCTTCGCTGCGGGCCATCGAGATCGAGGCGGACGTCATCATCAAGGGCACGAGGGTCAGGGGCGTCTACGACTCGGATCCGGAGAAGAACCCGAATGCGGAGTTCTTCCCGCGCATCTCCTATTTCGACGTCATCAGGAAGAACCTCAGGGTGATGGACATGACCGCCATCACGCTCTGCCGGGAGAACTCCCTGCCGATCGTCGTAATGGACATGAACGTGAAAGGGAACTTCACCAGCCTGCTCAAGGGCGAACCCATCGGCACGCTGGTGCATGTGGGGGAGGAGTAGGGCAATGGATAATGGGGAGAGGTCTATTGCCTTTCAATTATCCATTGTCCATTATCCATTGTTTCCTTGATCGTCTGCCAGTCGAAGCCGCGGTTGCGGAGGAAGGTTTCGAGCTTTTTCAGCTTTGTTTCCTGCGGGCCCGTGAGGGTCCGCATCTTTTTTTCCGCCGCCGCACGGCACATCGCCACCTGGTCGTATCCTGCCAGCATCTCCTCGACAACCTCTTCCGGGAGCCCCTTCTGCAGCAGCCTTACCCTCGCCTTCATCTTGCCTTCAGGGCGCCGTCTCGACATGCTCTCCACGAAACTTTCCGCGAAGGTGCGGTCGTTGATGAGACCCAGCGACTCGAGGCGCGCGATGGCGGCTTCGACGATCGACGGCTCGAAGCCCTTTTTCCTGAGTTTCGATGAGAGCTCCGCCCGGCCGTGGGCACGCAGCCCCAGCAGCCTGATGCCGTTCCTGACGGCCTCTTCGATGGTCCTTTCGCTCATCGGCGGACGGGAAGGAGTTTATTCTCTATTTGACGCCGGCAAGCATTGCGGGTGTCATGGAGTGCTTCTCTTCGAACGATTTGAGCTCGCTCTGCAGGTGGTTCCTGAAGGCGAGGCTGGTGATCAGGTTGATCAGCTTCCTCGGATTGTACCAGGTGCGGGCGAAGATATGGCGCCATGAATAGACGCTGACATAGCTTTTCAGCACCTTGTACTGGAACAGCAGCGGCTCGTAGCGTTCGGACTTGATGACCAGGTGCAGGGCGTTGTACTTCTCCCAGTCCTCGATGGTGATCAGCCCCTGCTCCTTGTAGTCGTGGTACATCTGGGTGCCCGGGTAGGGGGTGATGATCTGGAAGATGGGCATGAAGATGTGGTTCTTCTCCACGAACTTCACCAGCTCGTCGATATCCTCGAAGGTGTCGATGGCCGGGTTGAAGAGGAAGTTCCCCTGGATGTTCAGGCCTGCCTTGCGGCAGTCGTCGATGATCTTCGAATACTTTTCTGCCGAGTTGACATGCCCCTTGTTGTAGGTCTCCAGTGTGCTCTGCTTGATCGATTCGAGGCCCGCAAGCACGAAGTTGCAGCCGGCATCGACCAGCTTCCTGACCGTCTGCGGGTCTTCGAGGAAGTTGATGCTGAGGAAGACGCTGAAGGTGATGTCGCACTCCTTGAGCAGGTCGAGGGATTCCCAGAGCTTTTTCCTGTTGATGCCGAGGTTCTCGTCGGTCAGCATGAACCAGGGTTTCGAGCCCTTGCCCTTGGGGTTGAAGAAGTGCTTCCTGGCGGCTTCTACCTGCGCCTTCAGCGATTCGGGGTTCTGCGAGCGGTATTTCTTGCCGGTGAAGTTGGGCGTGACGCAGAACGAGCAGTTGAAAGGGCAGCCCCGGGTGACATAGATCGGGATCGACTTGGTGCCGTCAACCTTTCCCCGCTTCGACGCCCCCGCGATGCGTTCGTAGTCGATGGGTACGATCGAGTTGACGGGCGGGAACTCCTTCGCGTCGTAGCGGGGCAACAGGCGCCCGTTGGCCGCGTCGTCGAGGAGGGTCACCCACAGGTTGTCGGCTTCTCCAACCACGATCGAGTCCGCATGACTGGCAGCCTCGTCCGGGTTGAACGAGATGTGGAGGCCTCCCATGACGACCGTCTTGCCGTGCCGCCTGAACTCGTCGGCGATCTCGTATGCCCTGGTCGCCTCGAGCGTCCGCGAAGTGATGCCGACGAGGTCGTAGTTCCCGTCGTAATCGATCTCGTCGTGGAAGTGCTCGTCGACCATCTCGATCCGGTGCTGCTTCGGCGTGATGCTTGCCAGTACGCCGAGGGCCATATGGAAAAGAGGCTTCTGGTTGCTGTCGTCGTCCATCTTGCCCTGGGGCGAGACCAGCAGGATGTTCAGTGGTTTGGTCGATTCTGGATCAGAGGCTTGCATCGGATGAGATAACCGGGTTGTTCTGAATCAAAGAAAACTCAGGCTGTGAATGTTCTACTCGTTCCGGAAGCCAGGGAGCCGCCGGGGAACCTGCCGGAATGACAAACGTACAAAACCTGTACGTCATACCAAAACATTCACATACCGAAAGCAGGTATATTTGGCCTCCGTATCTTCAGGAAGGTCCTATTTTCCTGCCCGGCAGGTTTTCCGGGGCGGGTGGATTTTACTATATTCCCTGCTTCACGAAGCCGATCTGGCTGTTTCCTTATCACACAAGCAACGTGCACAAGAGATCATGCCGCGTTATACACCCGAACAGCTCGCCAAACGCAATGCATCGGTCTGGACCGAACTCCAGATCATCCTCGCCCCGATACAGTTCATCATCTTCCTTACCGGCGTCACGCTCAATACCCTTTACGCCAACCATATCGTGGCCATCGACTTCTTCTGGATCAGTATCGCGATCCTGTTCAAAACCCTTTTCTTCGCCATCCTGTTCATCACCGGCATGTTTTTCGAAAAGGAGATCTTCGACAAGTGGGTCTACTCCCCGGAATTCCTCTGGGAAGACGTGGGCAGCACGGTGGCTGCCTTCTTCCACCTGCTCTACTTCGTCATGGCCTGGATGGGCTACCCGGAAGATGTGCTCGTCATAGAAGCGTACATCGCCTACCTGACCTACGTGGTCAATGCCCTCCAGTACCTGATCCGTATCATTCTTGAAAAAAACAACGAGAAGAAGCTGCGTGTCCAGGGTCAGATCTGACCCTCCGCTGTTCTCTCGATACCGCATCGGAACCGAACCATGAACCAAAGTTTCACGACCCTCTGGAATATCACCTTCGCCTTCACCGGCCCGGTATGGGCCGTGCTCGCATGGATGATCTGGTCCTCCGGCCAGCTCAGGACCCCCCAGGACCATACCCTGTTCCTCGCTATCGTCATACCCGGGTTCACCCTGATCTACCTCTCTGGATTCCTTATCCGGAACCGCCACGCGAAAAAGATGCAGGGCGGCGCGTCCTGAGGCGGATTGCGCAACAAAAGGCAAGCATTCACAAGAGCTCCCAACCTTATGAAGAATCTCTGGAACGACTCCGAATTGCACTCGATGGCGGCAGGCAAGATCCATGCCGCCGATACGCCGGCCGAACTGGTCGACCTGGTCTACGCGTCGCGGCTGCTCGGCAAGGATGACCGGCTGGTCATGCATGGCGGGGGAAACACCTCGGTCAAGAGCGTCCTGACCGACTTCCTCGGCAACCACTCCAACGTCATTTTCATCAAGGCCAGCGGCGTCAACCTCGCCTCGGTCGACGTGCACGACTTCACCCCGGTTCGGATCGAGCCCCTCCAGAGGCTCCAGCGCATGTATGCCTCGGGCGAGCGGCACAGCGAGGAGGACATCAAGCGCTTTTCGACCAGGGAGTTCAAGAACTTCCTGTTCCTGAACCTCTTCACCCTGACCGACCAGATGGTGCACCGCTCGCTGAGCCCCTCCATCGAGACGCTCCTGCACGCGTTCCTGCCCCACCGTTACATATTCCACACCCATTCGCTTGCCCTTCTGACCCTCAGCAACCAGGCCGAAGGTGACCGCTTCTGCCGCGAGGCGCTCGGGAAAGCGTACGGCATGGTCCCCTACATCCAGCCGGGGCTCGGGCTGGCAAGGCTCGCCGCGAATGCCTACGACGAGGAGCCCTCGATCCAGGGCATGGTGCTGCACAACCACGGCCTGGTGACATTCGGCGACACGGCCAGGGAGGCCTACGACCGGATGATTGACGGCGTCAGCCGCATCGAGGAGCGCATCGCCTCTGCCGGCAGGAAAAGCTTCCCGTCGGTCGGGCTTCCGGCGAAGATCGCGAGCCTGGACGAAGTCGCGCCCATCGTAAGGGGGGCCTGTTCGTTCGAGAAGACCCCCGGCGAAAAGGATTACGAGAGCTTCGTGCTCGAGTTCAGGAAGTCTTCGGCGCTCGACGTGTTCGTCAATTCGGCCGATCTGGAATCGATTGTCAGGAAAGGGGCCATGACGCCCGACTTCATCATCCGCACCAAGAACTGCCCGCTGGTGCTGCCTGCCCCCGACGCGTCCGACCTCGAAGGGTTCAAGGCCTCGGTCCGGGAACGCGTGGACGGCTATGTCGGGGAGTACCGGGCCTATTTCGAGCGCAACCGCCAGGCGACAGGCATGCAGGTCGGCATGATCGATCCGATGCCCAGGGTCGTGCTGGTCCGGGGGCTCGGGCTTTTCGGCCTCGGCAGGAGCGTCGCCGATGCCTGGCTCACGGCCGACATCGCCGAACAGTCCGCCCTCGCCATGCTCGACGCCGAGTCGGTCGGTTCCTTCGAGTCGATCTCTGAACGCGACGCCTTCGAGATCGAGTACTGGGACATGGAGCAGGCCAAGGTCAGGAAGAACCGCAACGGAGGCGAGTTCGCCGGAAAGGTGGCTCTGGTGACCGGCGGTGCCGGCGCCATAGGGCTTGCCACGGCGAAGGCGTTCCGCGCCAGGGGTGCGCAGGTCGCGATCATGGACCTCGATCCCGCAGCCCTCGACCGGGCGGCAGGGGAGCTCGGCCCCGGCACGCTCACGATCCCCTGCGACGTGACCGACCGCGACGCCGTTCGCGGTGCGTTCGACATCATCCTCAAGACCTTCGGCGGCCTCGATATCGTCGTCTCGAACGTCGGTGTGGCCCTGCAGGGCCGGATCGGCGATGTTGCCGACGAACTTCTCAGGAAGAGCTTCGAACTGAACTTCTTCTCGCATCAGACGATCGCCCAGAACGCCGTGCGCATCATGCGGCTGCAGGGCACCGGCGGCGTGCTGCTGTTCAACGTTTCGAAGCAGGCGGTGAATCCCGGCCCCGACTTCGGGCCCTACGGCCTGCCCAAGGCGGCGACCCTGTTCCTGCTCAGGCAGTATGCCCTCGACCACGGCAGGGACGGCATCCGCGCCAACGGCGTCAACGCCGACAGGATACGCAGCGGCCTGCTTACCCCCGAGATGATCCAGTCGCGTTCCTCGGCCCGCGGCCTGAGTGAAAAGGAGTACATGGCCGGCAACCTGCTCGGCCTCGAAGTGACGGCCGAGGATGTGGCCGACGCCTTCGTGCATCTCGCCCTTGAAACGAAGACGACCGGCTCGGTAACCACGGTCGACGGCGGCAACATCGCTGCGGCGCTGCGCTGACCGGAATAAGAGAGCCAAACATACAAACCAACACAACCAGGAGGTCACGACGATGGCGGAATACGACAAGGACAAACAGGCAAAGGAGTATTACACCGATATCCCGGTGAACAACTACGGGTTCTACCTGAAAGGGGCCCACTCGCTCGACTGGGGCATGAAGAACCGCCTGGCCCGCATCTTCAGGCCGGAGACCGGCAGGACGGTCATGTTCGCCATCGACCACGGCTACTTCCAGGGGCCGACCACCGGCCTGGAGCGCCCCGACGTGAATATCGTGCCGCTCATGCCGCACGCCGATGCCATCATGCTCACCCGCGGCATCCTTCGCACCACGGTGCCGCCGACGCTCAACAAGGCTGTCGTGATGCGGTGCAGCGGCGGCCCCAGCATCCTGAAGGAGCTCTCCGACGAGGAGCTCGCGGTCGACATCGAGGATGCCATCCGCATGAACGTCGCCTGCATCACCCTGCAGGTTTTCATCGGCGGCGAGTATGAGACCCGCTCGATCAGGAACATGACCAGGCTGGTCGACATGGGGCTGCGCTACGGCATCCCGACGATGGCCGTGACCGCGGTCGGCAAGGAGATGGTGCGCGACGCCAAGTACTTCCGCCTCGCCACCCGCATCTGCGCCGAGCTCGGCGCCCAGCTGGTGAAGACCTACTACGTCGAGGAGGATTTCGAGACCGTCGTGGCCTCCTGCCCGGTGCCGATCGTGATGGCCGGCGGCAAGAAGCTGCCCGAACTCGACGCGCTGACGATGTCCTACAACGCGATCCGGGAGGGCGCCGCAGGCGTCGACATGGGCCGCAACATCTTCCAGAGCGATGCTCCGCTCGCCATGATGAAGGCGGTCAACAAAATCGTGCACGAGAACCTGACTCCGGCCGAGGCGTTCGAGTACTTCAACTCGATCAAGGCGGAAGGATAGTTGATAGTTGATAGTTGATAGTTGATAGTTGATAGTTGATAGTTGAGGGGGGCGGGACGTACCGCCTCCCGATTTTATAAAACTGCAGAGGTTGATCTTTTACTTATGAATTCTGAAGATATCAGAGGGTTCTTTGCCGACAGGGCCTCGCTCGACATGGAGCAGTACCTGGTTCTCGACTATTATCTCGAATGCGTCGGTGACGTCGAGACGGCGCTTGCCCACTTCTGCAGTGAACAGTCCACCGCCCAGTGGAAACGGGTAGGCAGGGACGAGGATTTCCGCCCCATCCATGCGGCAAAGGTGATCGGCCTGAAGGTCGTTGCCGAACTGGAGCAGCTCAGCTACCCGGTCAAGCACGCCGAGAGCGGGAGGATCCACGCCTGCCGTGTGACCGTCGCCCACCCCCACTGCAATTTCGGTCCGAAGCTGCCCAACCTCCTGACCGCCGTCTGCGGCGAAGGTACTTTCTTCACCCCCGGCGTCCCGGTGGTGAAGCTCATGGATATCGGGTTTCCGGACTCCTACCTCGCCGATTTCGAAGGACCGAAGTTCGGCATCGACGGGTTGCGCAAAATCCTGAATGCCTATGACCGCCCGATCTTCTTCGGGGTCGTGAAGCCGAACATCGGCCTGAGCCCCGAAGAGTTCGCCGAGATCGCCCACCAGAGCTGGCTTGGCGGCCTCGACATCGCCAAGGACGACGAGATGCTCGCCGACGTCACCTGGTCGGCCATGGCCGACCGTGCGGCCCACCTTGGCGCGGCGCGCCGCCATGCCGAAGAGGAGACCGGTGACCCCAAGATCTACCTGGCCAACGTCACCGACGAGGTGGACAGCCTGATCGAGAAGCACGACGTCGCCGTGCGCAACGGCGCCAACGCCCTCCTGATCAACGCCCTGCCGGTAGGCCTCAGCGCGGTGCGCATGCTGAGCAACTACACCCAGGTGCCCCTGATCGGACATTTCCCGTTCATCGCCGCCTTCAGCAGGATGGAGAAGTACGGCATCCATTCGAGGGTGATGACCAAGCTGCAGCGCCTTGCCGGGCTCGACGCGGTCATCATGCCCGGCTTTGGCGACAGGATGATGACGCCTGAAGAGGAGGTCCTGGAGAACATCGAGGAGTGCATCAGGCCTATGGGCCACATCAAGCCCTGCCTGCCCGTGCCGGGCGGCAGCGATTCGGCCCTGACGCTCGAGACGGTCTACCGCAAGGTCGGCAGCGTCGATTTCGGCTTCGTGCCGGGGCGTGGCGTGTTCGGCCACCCCATGGGCCCGAAGGCCGGCGCCCGCAGCATCCGGCAGGCCTGGGAGGCGATCGAACAGGGCATACCGATCGAGGAGTACGCCGAGGGGCGCCCGGAACTCCAGGCCATGGTGGTCCAGATGGCCGGCGCGAAGCGCTGAGCCATGAAGATCGCCTGAACCGCAACCGCCGACCCAATGAACAGGCTCAAGAATAAAATCGCCGTCATCACGGGATCTACCCGCGGTATCGGTCTTGCCATCGCGCATGAGTTCGTCAGGGAGGGGGCGAGGGTCGTGATCACCTCCAGCCGCAGGGAGAACGTCGAAGAGGCCATCCGCGGGTTTTCCGACTCGTCGGGATCGGTGTTCGGCCACGTCTGCGATGCATCGTCCTACGAGGAGATGGAGGGGCTGGTGAACGCCTCGGTCGCAAGGTTCGGCGCCATCGACTGCTTCATCAACAACGCCGGCATCTCCGATCCCTTCGAAAGCGTCGGACAGAGCAGCCCGGAGGCCTGGGGACGGGTCATCGACACGAACCTCAAGGGCACCTACTACGGAAGCCGCGCGGCGGTCCGGTACTTCCTTGCCGCAGGCCGGAAAGGCAAGATCATCAATCTCGCCGGCTCGGGCACCGACAGGGCATCGAACACCCCCTACATCTCGGCTTACGGCTCGACCAAGGCAGCCATCGCCCGCTTCACCTTCGCCATGGCCGAAGAGTACCGCAACTCCAGCGTCTCGGTGATGCTCCTCCATCCCGGCCTCGTCAGGACCGGCATCGTCAGCCCGGCCAACCCGACGGCCGAGTTCAACCGCCAGCTCGCTACTTTCAACACGATCCAGGATATCTTCGCGCAGTCCCCGGACCGGGCTGCCCGATACGCCGTGAGGATGGCCTCGGACTGGAGCGACGGGAAGACGGGGCTCTACCTGTCCGCCCTTGACGGAAAACGGAAGAAGCTCATGCTTTTGAGCTATCCTTTTCGTAAACTTCTCAACAGAATCGATCGTCGAACCTACTGAAACAGGCGGAACTATGCGGGCCATGAACTGGAAAACGGCAAGGGCGCTGCTTCTGGCGCTGATCTGCATGGTGTCCGCTGCGCTTCAGGGGTGCTACAGCTTCTCCGGCGCATCGATTCCTCCGCATATGAACCGCGTGGCCGTGCCGCTTTTCGACGACGCTTCGCAGGCCGGCATCGCGCAGTTCCGGGAGACCATCACTCGCAAGGTCACCGACAGGATCCAGTCACAGAGCGGCTTGTCGATCGAGGCCGATCCTGCCCGTGCCGATGCGGTCCTGACGGGTGTCATCATCTCCTATGCCGACGAACCGAGCCAGCTCGGAAGCTCTTCCGAACGCGCCGTCACCAACAGGATCACGATCGTGGTCAAGGCGGATTTCGAGGACAGGGTCAAGAACACCATGCTTTTCTCCCAGACCTTCGTTGGTTTTTCGGATTATACGGTTGGCAGCTACAGCGCCCAGCAGACCGCCATCGCCAATGCGATGGACCAGGCGGCGGACGCGCTTTTCAACAGGATGGTGTCGAACTGGTAATGGGGGGATGCGTGACCCGTGACGCGTGACGGGCAAAGTCTGGAGGTTACCGGAGAGATCCTCGATTTCAACACATACTACTGCTGTGAGCCATAAGCAGAATCGCATAAAAGGCTGAACCACACCAATGGTTGAACACTCCCATGCCTTGACTGTTCCGCGTCACGTGTCACGTGTTACGATACTTTCTTCTTCTCCTCGATATAGTTCCTGAGCCAGGTGATCGCCAGGTCCTTGCCGGCGTGCAGCGCTTCGGCGCCGACGGCCGCGAGGGCGGTCTTCAGGGCTGATGATTCCTGCCTCACGACCGGCAGGCTTTCTGCTGCTGCTGCGGGTCGCGGCGAAGGCGCGATGACGGATTTGGCGATCCTGCCGATCAGGAGGCCCGTGAGCAGGGCTACACCCGTCGTCTTGAACGGATGCTTCCTGACCAGCTCCTCTGGTGCAAGCTCCTCCTGGATCTCCTTCTTCAGGTGCTGCGCCCTCGTCCTGATCTGTTCCCCTCTTTCGCTGATGGTCTGTTCAAGCTCGTCGATCCGCGACTGGATGCTTTTCAGGTGTTCATTTGCGGTAGTCATTGGCGGAAAGGAGGATTTTGTGGATGAAATTCTTCAGGAGGTCCGGCCTGAACTTGGTCAGTACGGTGAATGTCGCGAGGAAAAACAGGCTGATGGCCAGGTAGCCGAGGAACGGGTGCCCGACGAGTTCGCCGACCATTAGCGCAACCGAGGTGATGAAGTAGGCGGTCCCGATCATGAAGATGACCAGCAGGATCAGCAGCGCCCCGACGAGCGCCACCTTTTCGGTGAGGTCGATCTTGATGAGTTCCATCTTGGCCTCGATGATGGCCATCAGGTCATCATAGGTCGACGAGACGGTTTTGTCGATCAGCCCCGGAATGCCTCTTTTCGCTCCCCTTGGTGAAGCACTGTTCTGTTCCATGTTCGTCATGTGCGCGTTGGCCTAACGGTTTCTCTTCAGGATGAACCCGAACAGCACGCCGGCACCGATGGCATAACCGAGCGATGCGAGGGGGTTCTGACGGATATATTCACGGGCGGTCTCCTTCCCTTCGAGCAGCTTGTCGTAAGCCGCGCTCTCCTTGAAATCCCTGAATGCGGCGCAAACCGTATCGGAGATCTCCCTTATCTGCTCGGGCAGTTCGGGCTGTGTGGAATGCTTCGGTTCAGGCTTCTCCTGACCCATGATAGTGACCGGTATCTCGTGCTCCATGTCCGTGATGAGGTATGGTTGAACGGCGCTGTTGTTTGATAAATATAGAAAAAATAAAAGACGACGCGGCAATACCGGTCGGAACAAGTGACGAGTGGGCGCAACCTGGGGCTGTCCGGGAGAGATCCTCGATTTCAACACATAGGACCCATAAGACCTATGCGACCCATTCGACCCATAAACCAAACCCCGCAACATACACGATTTTCGTGACGCGTCACGTGTTACGCGTCACGCGTTCCCCCTCCTTCAAAACAGCATGCGCCCGCCGTCGATGTTGATCACCTGGCCGGTGATGTATTCGCTCTCCATGAGGAACTTCACGGCGCCCACGATGTCCATCGGGTCGCCCAGGCGCTGCAGAGGGATCTTGCCGAGCAGCCCGGCTTCAGGCTCATCCTCCCGCCCGGGGTAGGCGGAGATGGTGCCGGGCGCGATCGAGTTCACCAGGATGCGCGGGGCGGTTTCCTTCGCGAAAATGCGGGTCAGGTGCTGGATCCCGGATTTCGAAACGGTGTATGGGGCGAAGTTGCGCCACACAAGGCCGGCCGAGATGTCCGTCATGGTGATCATGCGCGACAGGAACGGCTGCTTCAGCATGATCCGCGCCGCCTCCTGCATGGTGAAGAAGGTTCCTTTGAGGTTCGTGTCCACCAGGCTGTGCCACTGCTCCTCGGTGACCTCCAGCAGGTCGGTCCGGAAGAAATTCGACGCGCTGGCCACCAGGAGGTCCAGCCGGTCGAAATGTTGCCCGAACACCCGGAATGCCTCTGCGATCTCCACCGACTTCGAAACGTCGCAGCGCACCATCTGCGATTCCGGGCTGACCCAGCGGATCTGGTCGAGGGCCTCGTTGGCCTCTTCTTCGGACGAGTTCCACGTGAAGAAGATCGAATAACCCTGTCCGGCGATCGCCAGCGCGATCTCCCTGCCGAGCTTGCCGGTAGCTCCGGTCATGAAGCATACTTTCTTTCCTGAGACGCTCATCGTATCGTGAAGTTTGTTCGTGAGGGGGGCTGCTGCAGGTAAGATAAAAAAAGGATGGCGGACAGGAATGTCCGCCATCCTTTGCTCAATCCACGCCGATGATCACGCTCGATGCCTTGAAGATGGAGCAGGCGGTGCCGCCGACGGCGAGGCCCATCCGCTCCGAGCTGCCGTGGGTGATGACGGCCGACAGGGTGTTGCCGCCGCCGATCTCGAGGTCCACCTCGGTGCTGACCGGGCCCTCGATGATGCGGCTGATTTTGCCGGGAAGGATGTTTCGGGCGCTCAGCCTGGCTTCCAGAATGCCGGTTCCGAGGATGACCGAACTCGCCTTGACGATGGCGCTGGCAGTCATGCCCTCTTTCAGCCCGAGACGCTCGATGGCGCCGATGGTGACGATCGAGACGATCGAGCTCCCTTCGCCCAGGTCGATACTGACTTCGGCGTTCACGGCGCCCTTGACGATCGACGAGACGGTGCCCTTGAAGATGTTGCGTGCGCTGATGTGCATGGTGTTTTTCCTTTTAGGGTTGTGTTGCCGTTCGCTTATGTATGAAAAAAACGGATGATTTTTCAGTCTTCCCACATAAACGTATGAAAGTGTCAGCTGTTTGTTTATTTCGCCCCCTCCTGGCGGTTGCGGGATCTTGACCCGCTTCAGTCGAGCCGCCTGAACGCAGAGGCCTTGATGGCGGCGAACACGGTCGATCCGGGGTTGATCCCGAGTTCGACGGCCGCGGAGTGGACGATTTCGGCCACGAGGCGTTGGCCGCGCGATTCGAGGACGACGCCTTTCCGTCCATCGGAATCGAACATCTCCGCCACCCGGCACTCGAGCATATTCCTGGCGCTTACCGCTTCGGGGTGTTTCTTGAAGAGGATGATATCGCGTGAGGAGAGCTCGAAGAGCGAATCACCATTCGTACGGCCGTCAGAGACGATGAACGTTCCGTCACCCCACGGGTAATGGAACAGGCCGTCATGTGATATGGCGGATCCCAGGCGCAGCAGGTTGAGATAGCCTCTCGGGCTGCGGGCCATGCCGGTGCGAGCGAGTTCGTCGGGAGTCGAGACGCCGGTGATGTTCCCGTCCGCCACGACCAGCACATTGTCGGCCATGAGCTGCATCTCGGTGAGCGAATGGGAGATGAACAGGTAGGGGATGCCGAACTTTTCGCTGACGCTCCGCAGGTAGGGGATGATCTGGAACCTGAGCGAGTCGTCGAGCGCCGAAAGCGGTTCGTCCATGACCAGCAGCCTGGGATTGGCAAGCACCGCGCGGCCCAGCGCGACGCGCTGCTTCTCCCCTCCGGAGAGGTTGCCGACACCCCTGCCCTGGAGGTGCTCGAGGTTGAGGACCTTGATGATCGATTCCGGACGTATCTTGCGGTGCTCCGGCCGGCAGCGACGATACCCGAAGAGCAGGTTCGCCTTCACTCCGAGGTGCGGGAAGAGCCTCGCATGCTGGAACACGATCGCGATGCGCCGCTTTTCCGGGGCGAGGTTTACTCCCTTCCGGCTGCTGAACAGGCAGGCTCCGTCGAGGGTGATCTCCCCGGAATCCGGTGCCGTGAGGCCAGAGATGGCGTGGACGAGGGTCGTCTTGCCACTGCCGGAAGCACCGAAGATGCCGATGCGCTCACCCGAGACGGTTGCCTCCATGTTGAGGGAGAAGCTGCCGAGCCGCTTCCCGATGTTGATCTGCAGCTTCATGCGTCGTTCCGGTGCTCAAGTTTATTGCCGATCACCTCGTGGAGCAGGAGGATGACGACTGACAGGGCGACTGACACGGCGCAGAGCGACAGGGCCATGGCGGTGCCGGTCGGAGAGCTGGCGTAGTCGTAGATGGCAAGGGGGATGGTCTGGGTGACGCCGGGGATGTTGCCGGCGACGATGATGGTCGCGCCGAACTCGCCGAGGCTGCGGGCGAACATGAGGGAGGAACCGGCGACCATGCCCCTGAAGGAGAGCGGCAGGACCACCGTGGCGAGGGTGTCGTACCAGGGGGCCCCGAGGCTCCGGGAAGCCTGGAGGAGCTGCCGGTCGATCGACTCCATGCCGAGCCGGATGGACCTTACCAGCAGCGGGAACCCGACGGTCGCCGAGGCGACGACCGCAGCTTTCCAGGTGAAGATGAAGCTGATGCCGGCAGACTTGAGCAACGAGCCGCCCCAGCCGTTCTTCCCGAAAAAGAGCAGCAGGAGGTAGCCGATGACCACCGGGGGCAGGGTGAGCGGAAGGTTGACGAGCACTTCGAGCAGCACCTTTCCACGGAAATTCCTGAACACCATGAGCCATGCCGTCGCGAACCCTATCGGCAACGAGAGGATTGTCGCCGTGACGGCTATCTTCATGGAGAGGCCGATGGCCGTTATGTCCTGTGGCGACAGGTTCATGGTGTCCTGTTGTGTCGGTTTATTTCAGTTCGAAGCCGTACTTCTTCAGGATCGACTTCGCATCGCTGCCCTGAAGCCACCTGATGAATGCCTTGGCTTCGGCATTGCCTGCTCCGGCAATGGTCAGGGCCATGGGATAGACCACCCTTTCGTGGAGGTTCGACGGGACGACGAAGAGGATCTTCGACTTTTTGGCCTGCATGGCGTCGGTACGGTAGACGAACGCGCCGTCGACCTCGCCCATCTCCGCATAGGTCAGGCACTCCCGAACGTCCTTGGCCATGACCAGCTTCGAGGCGAGCTGCCCGTCGACACCGGCGTTCTTCATGGCTTCGGTGGCGTACTGACCGGCGGGTACGCTCTTCGGGCTGCCGATGGCGATTTTTTCGAGCCCGGCAAGGTCTTTCATGCCGCCGACCTTTTTGGTGGTCGTGCCGGCGAAGACGAGCGTGTTGTACGCGAAGTTCTTCTGGCTCGAAGCATCGAGCAGGCCCTTGCCCTTCAGGTGCTCAACCCACTCGGTGCTTGCGGAGATGAAAAGGTCTGCCGGCGCACCGTTCTCGATCTGCCCGGCCAGGGCGCCCGATGCCCCGTAGTTCTTCACGAAGGTGGTGCCGGGATGCGTTGCCGAGTACTTCTCGGCCATTTCGTTGACGGCCTCCTTGAGGCTTGCCGCTGCGGAGATGTTGAGCTGTCCGGCCATGGCCGGCGCCGATCCCATCATGAGGGTGAACAGGGCGACAGCGAAGCGCCTCATGGTGTTTTTTGCGGTTGTCATGGATGTCAGGGTTTTGGTTTGGAATTGATGACTGCGGAAATATCGGATGGCTTGCCGAAATAGACTGACGAGAGCACGATGATGTCGACGCCTGTCGAAGCGTACTCTGCGGCGTTGTCTAAATTGATGCCTCCCGCCGCGGAGACGGCGACGCCGGGGCACTCCTTGCGGAGTTCGGCGACGAGGCTTGCCAGCTCGTGCACGCTCATCTTGTCGACCTGTACGGCGTCCGCTCCGGCCCTTGCGATGCGGAGCGCCTCATCGGCAGAGTCCGCTTCGACGAGGATTTTCTGTTCCGGAGCGCTTTTCCTGATGGCGGGAAGGGTGTCGAGGAAACGGTCGAGCCCGCCGAGGAGTGCCGTGTGGTTGCTGAAGACGAGGACCGATTCAGAAAGCCCGAGACGGTGGGGGAGCGCCCCTCCCGCGGTTATGGCTTTCATGGCGACCTTTCTCGTGCCGGGAAAGGTCTTTCGGGTGGCTAAGACGACGATGTCCGGGTTAGCCGATCTGGCGCGGTCGACGATCATGCGGGTGCGGGTCGCGATGCCCGATGCGTATTCGAGCAGGTTCAGTGCCACCTTCCACCCTTCGTGCAGGGCTGCGGCGCTGCCTTCGGCCTGCAGGATGACGGTGCCTGCATCGACCGGGGTACCCGACGGAACCGAAAAGGCGGCCCCGGCTCCACACCGTTCCAGCACCCGCCCGGCCTCCTCGGTGCAGCAGACGACCGTCCGCTCCCGTGTCGTGAAGGTGATATCGCCCGGTTCGCTGCCGATGCCCAGCAGCGTGGTCGTCAGGTCGCCGTATGGCACGTCCTCGTCGATGAAACGTTCCAGTTCCATATCGCTGATCCGGTAGTGCATTTGTCTTCCTGTGGGCCGTTATGTTGTTCTCTCTATATCGACGGACATCTTTCTTGCCGCCAACACCAGTGTCTGTCCTACATCCTTATCGATGCCGCTGTTGTCGTTGTTGGTGGCTCGGATTCTTGCGTAGTCCCATAATTACCTAAAACAATAAGGAGGAATAATAAATAATCCTAAATAAATCAGATTTGTGGCGCTGGCGGGGTTTGGTTAATCTACATATAAGTCGAATTATCGGTCGGCAGGTATCGATATGTAATGCAGGGCATAGCAAAAAAATGTTCCTGAAAAAAAACGGAACATCCGGTGCGCCGGATACCGATGGTCGTTGACTTTTTGTTGGTTAATCGTATATTGCCGATGAACAAACAGCAGCATTTATGCAGAGAACCCTGAGCTCGATGGAGTACACCGTTGACGAAGAGTCGATCGCCTTGATCTCGAGGGCGCTCGCCCATCCGGTCAGGGTAAGGATCCTCAAGCTCCTTGCCGGCGAGACCTGCTGCTTTACCGGTGAGCTGACCGGACTCATCCCCATGGCGCAGTCCACCATTTCCCAGCACCTGAAGGCCCTGCTCGATGCAGGCCTGATACAGGGGCAGATCGACCCGCCCAAAGTGAAGTATTGCATCAACGCGGATCACTGGCTTCTGGCGCAGGAACTGTTCATGGGTTTTTTCGGGCAGGGCGCCGCAGACGGGTGCGATTGCGACTGAATTTTTTTGGGATTTATGATCGTTCATTTGCGATAAACACATAATAAAAAGAGGGAGTACGCATGAAACAGGTGAAGATTCTCGGCAGCGGATGCGCCAGATGCAACCAGCTCGCCGATGCGGTCAAGGCGGTGATTGCCGCAGAGGGGATTGAGGCTTCGGTCGAAAAGATCGAGGATATCCGGCAGATCGTTGGTTATGGGGTTATGTCCACTCCGGGCCTCGTGGTCGACGGCAGGGTGGTCTGTTCCGGACGGTTGCCTTCGAACGACGAGATCCGCGACATGCTGACTGCCCAGCCGCACAAGTGCTGCTGCGGCGACCATGCGAAGGGGACCGGCCGCCAGAACGGCTCCTGCTGCTGAGGGCTGGACGGCGTGAGCAGGGATACGTCGCTGAAGGATTCGGCCGGTGCATGGGTGTCGGGCTTAGCTACAGCCGCTGCCCTCTGGGTCCTCGCCTATTCGCATCTTGAGGCTGCGGCGGATCTTGTCGTCGCAGCCGCAGGGCTTACCCGAGCCATGCCGGCCGGCGAGTCGCTCCATTTTTTCATCTACGAAGTGCCCAAGGTACTCATGCTGCTGGTCGGCGTGGTGTATGTGATGGGGGTGGTCCACACCTTCGTTTCGCCGGAGCGGACACGGGCGCTCCTTTCGGGCAGAAGGGAGGGGGTCGGCAACGTGATGGCCTCGGCGCTCGGGGTCGTGACCCCGTTCTGCTCCTGCTCGGCCGTGCCGCTGTTCATCGGCTTCCTGCAGGCGGGGGTGCCTCTCGGCGTCACCTTTTCCTTCCTGGTCTCGGCGCCGATGGTCAACGAGGTCGCGCTTGCCCTGCTGTTCGGCATGTTCGGCTGGCAGGTGGCCCTGCTCTACCTCGTGATGGGGCTGCTGGTGGCGATCGCCGCGGGCGTCGTGATCGGTAGGCTCAGGATGGAGGGGCAGCTTGAGGAGTGGGTGCAGCAGCTTCAGCGCAGTGCTGCCGGTGAGCAATTCGCAGCCGAATCCCAATCATGGCCACTGCGATTCGGCGAGGGGCTTAGGCATGTGCGCGAGATCTTTGGAAGGGTATGGCTCTACATCGTCCTGGGCGTCGGCCTCGGTGCCGGCATCCACGGCTACGTTCCGGAAAATTTCATGGCTTCGCTGATGGGGCGGGGCGAGTGGTGGTCCGTGCCGGTCGCCGTGCTGCTCGGCGTCCCCATGTACTCGAACGCCGCGGGAATCCTGCCGGTGATCGAGGCGCTGCTCGGCAAGGGGGCCGCGCTCGGCACGGCGATGGCCTTCATGATGAGCGTGATCGCCCTGTCGGCCCCCGAGATGATCATCCTGCGCAAGGTGCTCAAGCCCCGGCTTATCGCGGTCTTCGCCGGTGTCGTGGCGGTGGGAATCATGCTGGTCGGCTATGTGTTTAATCTTTTGATGTAAAAGGAAAGAACGTCAGGGGGTTTCATTCCGGTGAGCTTGGTATCGCCATAGGTATCGAAATCGCCCTCGCTTCTGCTCTGTACTTGTTTGAAATGCCGGTTGAAGTGCAAGAGGAACAAACGATATCGATGACGATTTCGATTCAGGCGAGAAACCCATGCTGTTAATGTATTTCTGTGGGTTGCCTCTGAAGAACATGCAACGATAACATCACACATTGACGACGATGAAGACATCCATTCTCATCCTGTGTACAGGGAACTCCTGCCGGAGCCAGATGGCCGAGGGGTTTCTCCGATGGTTCAATCCTTCCCTCAATATCTATTCCGCAGGCACCCGTCCAGCATACGAGATCCATCCGCTGGCGGTCGAGGTCATGCGTGAATCGGGCATCGACATCAGCGGACAGCAGCCGAAAAACATCAATCAGTTTATCGACCGTTGGTTCGACTATGTGGTGACCGTGTGTAAAGCGGCCAAAGATCAGTGTCCTGTTTTTCCCGCTGCGGTGCAGAACCGGATACACGTGGGTTTCGACGATCCGGCCGCTGCGACCGGCAGCGAAGAGGAGCGGCTGGCCGTTTTCCGGCGCGTGCGCGACGAAATTGCCGCACGCATGAGGATGTTCTCGGACGAAATCCAAAACAGTGGCTAGGCAGTTATGGGCATGTCGACCAAACAGCTGTCGTATCTTGACCGTTACCTGATCCTCTGGATTTTCATGGCCATGGGCGTCGTCGAACTCGCCATCGCCGTGGCGGTAGCCGTGTTCGGCATCGATTCGGGCGAAGCTTTCGCGGCCGTCATAGGTCCCCTTGTCGAGGTTCCCGCGCTGATCGGCCTGGTCAATGTTTCGTTATGGTTCCGGGAGAAATATTTTGGCGTCATGTCCGACGGATGATTACTCAAGCATCCGATGATGCCGTATCTGCCGCTTTTTTGCTATACTTCAAGAGGTTGCTGCCGGTCACGGCCGGTTGATGACCATGCTTGCCCGACAACAACAGAAGCGTAACGAAACCGGTGGCCGATGGCTGAAACGATCCTCCGTCTCGAAGGTATCCGCAGGGAGCTTGAACTTTCGCGTGATGTCCGCCAGACGATCATTCCGAACCTGTCGCTCGACATCTTCAAGGGTGAGTTCGTAGCCATCACCGGACCTTCGGGTTCCGGCAAGTCGACCCTGCTCTACATCATGGGTGGGCTCGACAAGCCGACCTTCGGAAAGGTCTGGCTGGACGGCCAGGATATCACCGTGATCGACGAGGCGGAGATGACCGTTATCAGGAACGAGAAGATCGGCTTCATCTACCAGTTCCACTTCCTGCTGCCGGAGTTCAGCGCGCTCGACAATGTCTGCCTGCCCATGCTGATCCGCAGGAAGCTCAGCCGTAAGGAGATACGCGACCGGGCCATGGCGCTGCTCGACATGGTCGGCCTCGAGGACAAGTACACCAACAAACCGAACCAGCTCTCCGGCGGCCAGCAGCAGCGGGTGGCCATCGCCAGGGCGCTGGCCAATGAGCCGAAGGTCCTGCTCGGCGACGAACCGACCGGGAACCTCGATTCGAAATCGGCCGACAACGTCTACCATCTGTTCGATCGCCTCAACCGCGAGCTCGACCAGACGGTGATCGTTGTCACGCACGACGAGGAGTTCGCCAACCGGGCCGGTCGCCGCATCCACCTCGTCGACGGCAAGATCGAAAGCGATTCCCGCAAGAACCATGAAGTTCCTGCCTGAACCCTTTGCACCAGCAAGCCATGCTCGATCGAATCAGGACCACGCATCCCCTCGTCTACCGCCATTTCCGTGCACTTGACAACGGCGGGGAGCAGCTCGGCTCGATCCTGGCGATCGACCGGTACTGGGAGCAGCTTTCGCTGCCGGTGCCGGAGGTGTTGCTCGACGGCGGGAAAATGCCAACCGGGGTTCCGGTTTCCGGCGACTTCGACATCGTCTATGCCGGAGGGACGCTCGGCCTGCTGCATGCGGCCGTCATGGCCGTGCGTTACGGCTGGCGCGTGCTGGTGATGGAACGTGGCGAACCGGCCCGCACGACCCGTGACTGGAACATCTCGCGTGGCGAGCTGCTCCGCCTCTCCGGGACCGGCGTGTTCACCGAAACCGAGCTCGATTCGCTCATCGTGAGGCGGTACCGGACCGGCTGGGTCGAGTTCCACGCCTCGCAGGAACGCAGGAAACGGCTCTATATCGACGATGTGCTCGACTGCGCGGTGGACGCCGACCGCCTGCTCGGCATGGCCATGGCGAAGATCGTTTCGACACCCGGCTCCAGGATCATGGGGCGTACCTCGTTCAGGGCCTGCTACCGCTTCGACGACCACGTGGTCGTTGAGGCCGAAGGACATGACGGCGTGCAGCTCAGGTTCAGGGCGAAGATGCTCGTCGACTCGATGGGCATCGTCTCGCCGGTGGCCATGCAGCTCAACGGCGGCCGTCCGCAGACCCACGTCTGCCCGACGGTCGGCACCATCGCGACCGGCTTCGAGAATGCCGACTTCGAGGTGGGGGAGATCCTCGCCAGCACCGAACCGGCGGAGCTCTCCGGGCGCGGCGGGCGCCAGCTGATCTGGGAGGGGTTCCCGGCGAAAGGCGAGGAGTACATCACCTACCTGTTCTTCTATGACCGGGTCGACTCCCCGAACGACAAGTCGCTGCTCAACCTGTTCGAGACCTATTTCCGGAAGCTGCCGGACTACAAGCGTCCGGGTGCCGGCTTCACGGTACTCCGGCCGGTCTACGGCATCATACCGGCCTGGTCCCACGACGGTTCCGGCTGCACCAGGGCGGTGTCGGACGACCGCATCCTGCTGCTCGGCGACGCGGCCTCGCTGGGATCGCCCCTCACCTTCTGCGGTTTCGGCTCCATGGTGCGCAACCTCGACCGGCTCACCTCGGGCCTCGACCACGCGCTGCGCGCCGGCACCCTCGGACGCGACTCGCTTGCCGGCGTGAGCGCCTTCGAGCACAACGTCGCCTCCATGGCGAACCTGATGAAGTACATGTGTTTCGACGCCAGGACGGACGAGCCGGATTTCGTCAACGAGCTCATGAACGAGGTGATGATCGTGCTCGACGGCCTGCCGCCGCGTTACCGCCAGGCCATGTTCCGTGACGAGATGACCCTCGACGAGCTCGCGACGGTCATGCTGAAGGTGGCCTGGCGCTATCCGAAGATCCTTGCCGCAACCTGGTCGAAGCTCGGCCTCCAGGGGTCGGCAGGGTTCGTCAAGAATATCGCCGGCTGGGCCATGGCGACATCGACCGGGAGACGCTGACCGATGGAGAGGGCACAAGCGAAGCAGGAGGCCGAGAGGCTCAGGGCCGAGATCAACCGGCACAACCGCCTCTATTACGTCGAGGCGAGGCCGGTCATCTCCGATTACGAGTTCGACAAGCTGCTCGAACGGCTCATCGGGATCGAGAAGGAGCATCCCGACCTGGTCACCCCCGACAGCCCGTCGCAGCGTGTCGGCGGCGAGATAACGAAGGTGTTTCCCGTGGTAGTCCACCGCGAGCCCATGCTCAGCCTGGCCAACACCTACTCGCTGGGGGAGGTGGAGGAGTTCTGCCGCCGGGTCGAGAAGCTGGTCGAGGCCGAGGGCGGGCGCAGGCCGGAGTTCGTTGCCGAGCTGAAGTTCGACGGTGTTGCCGTGAGCCTGCTCTACCGAGACGGGGTGCTGGCCCGGGGCGCCACACGCGGCGACGGCATGAGGGGGGACGACATCACGGCGAACCTCAGGACCATACCGACGGTGCCGCTCTCCATCACCATGCCCGGCGGGCCGCTGTTCGGTACCCCGGTTAGCGAGATCGAGGTTCGCGGCGAGGTGTTCATGCGCAAGGAGGACTTCGGGAAGCTGAACGAAGCCCGCCCTGAGGAGGACCGCTTCGCCAATCCGAGGAACGCCACGGCCGGAACCCTCAAACTGCAGGACTCCGCCGAGGTCGCCCGAAGGAGGATGTCCTTCGTGGCCTATTACCTCAAGGGGCCCGATGACGGACGGATTCCCCATCTGCAGCGGCTGCGGCAGCTCGAATCGATGGGGTTCATGACCGGCGGGCACTACCGGCTCTGCGACGGGGTCGCCGGGATCGCCGAGTTCATCGGTGCGTGGTCCGAAAAGCGCTGGACGCTGCCCTATGAGACCGACGGCGTGGTGCTGAAGCTGAACGACACCACCCTCTGGGACCGCCTCGGCGCAACCGCAAAGAGCCCGCGCTGGGCGATCGCCTACAAGTACCCGGCGCAGCAGGCCAGGACCGTGTTGCGGGAGGTGGTGTTCCAGGTCGGCCGCCTCGGCACGATCACGCCGGTCGCCGAGCTTGAGCCGGTGCGTCTCGCCGGATCGACAGTCTCCCGCTCCACCCTGCACAACTTCGACGAGATCGACCGGCTCGGCGTCAGGATCGGCGACCGGGTCATGATCGAGAAGTCTGGCGAGGTGATCCCCAAGGTCGTGGGAGTGGTGCTCGATGAACGGCCGGAGGCTACCGTAGCAATCCAGGTGCCCGATGCCTGCCCGGAGTGCGGTACACCGCTGGTCCGGCCGGAGGGGGAGGTGAGTCTCTACTGTCCCGATGAATCGGGGTGTCCGGCACAGAAGCGGGGGCGCATCCTCCATTTTGCCTCGCGTAACGCCATGGACATCCAGAACCTCGGCGAGTCGCTCGTGGCGCAGCTGGTCGACAGGGGGCTCGTCGACGATCCCGGCGACCTCTACCGCCTCGAGAAGGCTCAGGTCGAAGGCCTCGAACGGATGGGGGCGAAATCTGCGCAGAACCTGCTGGACGCGCTTGCCGAAAGCCGGAAGCGCGGGTACGCCCGGCTGCTCTACGCCCTCGGCATCCGCCATGTCGGTCAGGCGACCGCGCGAGAGCTGGCTCATGCCTATCCTTCCCTCGGCTCGCTTCGCGAGGCAGGGGAGGAGGAGCTCACCGCCGTGCCCGACATCGGCCCCGTGGTCGCCGCCAGCATCCGCGAGTTCTTCACGCGGAGCTGGGTGAAGGCGATGCTTGCCAAACTCGAAGAGGCCGGTCTGCCGCTGGAGGCCGGCGGGCCGAAAGAGCTGGTGAACCGCAACTTCGAGGGACTCAGCGTGATCTTCACGGGCGGTCTCGACCGCTACGACAGGCAGCGAGCCTCCGAACTGGTGCTGGAGCGAGGCGGCAGGATCGTCACCTCGGTGAGCAAAAAAACCAGCCTGGTTGTAGCCGGCAGCGAGGCTGGCAGCAAGCTCGACAAAGCCCTGAAGCTCGGCGTCAGGGTGGTAGACGAAGACGAATTCGAAAAGATGCTGTAGGTATCTTGTAAAGCTATTGCGAGATTCGAATGCTGCGTTGGTCCCGACAGGTCGGGATCGAAATCCTCACGTACCCCGGGGCAAGAATGTAACACTGGGGTCAGGTCTTGTATTTTAGCATTTTCCCCAAAATGCTAAAATACAAGACCTGACCCCACTAACTAATTGGAGGTTCCCATGAAGAGGATCTTGGCAATTTTGGCACGGCTCCTGCTGTTGTTCCTGTCGATAGTGCGGGCGTCGCCTGCCTTGGCCGTCCAGCCGGACGATGTCGTCGGAAGATGGAAAACATTCAGGGATGGCCGGCATCACGGAACGGTCGAGATCTACCGGACGAGCCAAAATACCTACGAAGGAAAGATCGTCTGGGGCGAGCACCCCGGCAGGCTCGACGAGAAGAACCCCGATCCTGCCCTCCGGAACCGCCTGCTGGTCGGCACGGTCTTTCTCAGGGAGTTCCGGTACCAGGATGAGAACGACTGGTCCGGCGGCAGGATCTACGATCCGGACAGCGGCCACGAGTACCGGTCGTACATGAAGCTCGAAGACGGCGGCAAGGACATGAACACGCTACGCCTGCGGGGCTATGTGGGCATCTCGCTGCTCGGCCGTACCGAGAAGTGGACCCGTGCGTCCGGCGCTGACCTCAACTGAAACCTCATAAGGCCATGGAACCGAAATACAGGGTGGCGATCTTCGGATCGGCCCGGATCAGCGAAGGGGACGAAGAGTACCGTGATGTTTACACGATAGCCAAAGGGCTTGCCGGAGCAGGGTTCGATATCGTTACCGGCGGCGGGCCGGGACTCATGCAGGCGGCCAACGCAGGGTCGAAGAGCATCACCAACGGAGGCCAGTCTATCGGACTCAACATCAGGCTTCCGCACGAACAGCATCCCAACCGGTTCCTCGACATCAAGGCCGAGTTCGACCGCTTCAGCAGCCGCCTCGATACCTTCATGGCGCTTTCGGATGCGGTCGTCGTTGCGCCCGGAGGGGTCGGCACTCTCCTCGAGCTCTTCTACACCTGGCAACTCGTCCAGGTACATCAGATCTGCGAAACCCCGATCATCCTTTTTGGCGCAATATGGACCGGGTTGCTCGAGTGGCTCGAAGCCGAGGTGATGCGGCGTCATCTTTTCGACCGGGATGACATGCACATGCTCTTCCATGTCCTTGAGCCCTCCCAGGTGGTGGATCTGGTGGTGCGGATCCATGGGGACCGGCCCCAATCGGAACATGTCTGCACCAACTACTCCCGCTATCGCAGCGATCTTCCCGGCCTGGCCCCAAGCTGAACCATCAACCAGTCACCCTCATCCGATCCATGGAACAGACCTTGCAGTCCATACTCGACCAGGCCATTCCGCTCACCCAGGCCATGGGCATTACGGTCGAGCGCTACAGCGGCAGGGAGCTCACGATCCGGGCTCCGCTCGCCAACAACTTCAACCATCTCGGCACCGCCTTCGGCGGCAGCCTCTACATCGCCGCGGTGCTTTCATCATGGGGCCTGCTCTACCTGCGTCTTCGGGAGGCCGGAGTACAGGGCAACATCGTGATCCGCAAGGGGAGTGTCGAGTACCTCAGGCCGGTCACCGGCGACATCATCGCCACAGGCACCATGCCGCCCGACGGGGAGTTCCTGGAGTTCCTCGATACCTACGGCCGCACCGGCAAGGCGAAAATGTCCATACATGCCGTGGTAAACGGGCAGGATGGCCCGGCCGTGAAGTTCGAAGGCAACTTTGCGCTGGTGAAATGAAGTGGGGTCAGGTCTTGCGTTTTAGCATTTCGCAACAAATGCTAAAACGCAAGACCTGACCCCAGAGGCTGCATTTTCTTCCTTACTTCACCGCAACGTACAGGATCGAGGTCTCGAAGGTCATGGGGTAGTAGTCGGCTTTGCTGAACCCCGCTTTTTTCAGGATCGAGGTGAACGCTTCGGCCTGGGGGAACTGTTCCACCGAGTTCGGCAGGTAGTCGTAGGCGAACGAGGACTTGCTGAACATCGCCGCCACCTTCGGCAGCACCTTCTTGAAATAGATCAGGTACAGGCTTTTCATGACCGGGTTTCGCGGGATCATCGGTTCGATGATCAGAGCGCAGCCGCCGGTCTTGAGCACGCGCACGAATTCGCGCATTCCCTGTTCGAGGTTCTCGAAGTTCCTTACGCCGAACCCGGCGCTGACCGCGTTGAAGCTTGCTCCCTCGAACGGAAGTTGCTCGGCATAGCCTTCGAGGAAGGTGATGCCGGGGTACTTCTTCCTGGCGATCGAGAGCATCTCCGGCGAAAGGTCGAAGCCGGTGACCTTTGCCCCCGGGAGCTTCGCCATCGCGGCAGCAAGGTCGCCGGTGCCTGTGGCGACGTCGAGGATCCTGGGCTCGCGCACTCCCGAAAGGAGCTTTCCGGCTTTGGACGACGCGGCCGCGCGCCAGTAGTTGTCGATCCCGAGGCTCAGCAGGTGGTTCAGGAAGTCATAGGTTGGCGCCACCTCGTCGAACATGTTCCTGATCGAGGAGCGCGACTTGGTCTGGATCAGGGACTTTGCGGTTTCTTTTGAACTGCTCATCGGGGGGTCAGCTTTTTTTTCCGTAGACCTCTTCCGGGTTGAACATCAGGGTGTCGCAGATCTCCATGGCCTTTCCGTCCCCCGTCCTGCGGTAGAAGCAGGAATGGTACCCGACATGGCAGGCGCCGCCTTTCTGCGAAACCTTGAGCAGGAGGGTGTCGCCATCGCAGTCGATGAGGATGTCGTGGACCTCCTGCATGTTGCCGGAGGACTCTCCCTTCAGCCAGAGCTGCTTGCGGCTGCGGCTCCAGTAGCAGGCCTTCTTCCGCTCGAGGGTCATTTCGAGGCTTTCGCGGTTCATCCATGCCATCATCAGCACCTTGCCGGTTTCGTGGTCCTGCACGATGGCGGGGACCAGCCCCTTCTCGTCGAACTTCACCGTTTCAAGAAAGCTCTTCTGCAAATCTTGATTCTCGCTCATTGAAGATGTAGATTAGTGTTCCTGCCGTAACGCTCCGGACCGGGGTCCGCACGGCGAAATGACTTTTAAGATTGGCCAAATATATGGAAAAACCAAGGTTGCGGACCACAAAAAGTGCCAACCACCCGAATCCGCTCCGCGAACCCGCCTGCGGGACCTTTGTCCAACCTCTACCGTCTGCTCCGGACGCGTCCGTATAGCCGGCCGGGCAATCAATCGTAACCTCCTGACCCCATGCAGAACCTGCAGAAAATGCTCCCCAGGTACTCGATGGCACTCGCCGTGGTGTTCGTCGTGACGGTCGGCTACCTGCTGACCCGGGGCAACACCGTAACCGTCGAGGCCGGCAAGGTCACCAGGGCCGAACTGGTCCAGGCGGTCTATGCCACCGGCTACGTCGAAGCCGAGAGCGTGGCGAGCCTGAGTGCCGAGATCTCCGGCAAGGTCCGGGCTATCGGCGCCCTCGAGGGGCAGCGGGTCAGGAGGGGCCAGGTGATCATCGAGTTCGACAGCCGGCAACCTCTTCTGGCTGTCCAGGAGGCCCGCGCGGCGGTGGCGGAGCAGCAGGCGCTGGCCCGTGACAGCCGTCTCAAGCTGGATCGCAACCGCAGGCTGTTCAGCGAAGGTGCCGTCGCCCGCCAGCAGCTCGACGAAGCCGAGCGGAACGGCATCCAGGCCGCAGAGATGCTGAGCCAGAGGTCCCTCCAGCTCAAAAGCCGCGAAGACGACCTGAAGAAGCTTGCCGTTACCGCTCCGTTCGACGGCATCCTGACCCTCCAGAACGTGAAGGCCGGGGATTATGTCAACGCCAGTACGCCCATAGCCTCGGTCACCGATCCGGGGGGCTACCTGGTGACCGTGGAGGTCGACGAGCTCGATGTGCCGCGGCTGCGGGTGGGGCTGGCCGCGGTCATCGCGCTTGACTCGATGCCCGAGAAGCGTTTCAACGCGACAGTCACCCGCATCGTGCCCCAGACCGACCGGGTCACCAAGACCTCCAGGGTCTACCTCCGCTTCGACCAGCCGGTGGCCGCGGTGCAGGCGGGCATGACGGCGACGGCAAATATCGTCTACAGCACCAGGCAGGGCGCCCTTCTGGTGCGCAAGAGCTCGGTGTTCCAGGAAGAGCGGAAGGACTACGTCTGGAAGGTCGAGGGGGGGCGGCTGAAGAAGCAGCCTGTCAGGACCGGCGACAGCGACCTGACCTTCATCGAGGTGGTCGGCGGCCTGAAGCCCGGCGACATGGTGGTCGTCTCGCCCGAGGAGAAGTTCCGCGAAGGCATGGAGGCGAAGCTCGCCAACGGAAAGAAGGCAAAATCCTGACCGGGCATGACGGCCCGAAGGAAAATCGCCGTTATCCTGGCCTCCCACGGAGAGGCGGAAACCCCCGGTTTCATCGAAAACTACCGGGTCAGCCTTCACACCCTTTCGCACGCGTCGACGGTGATGCGCATCCCGGTTCCCCTCCGGCACCTCATTTCGCTCAGTTCTTCGCTGAAGAAACGCTTCCGCAAGGCTCCCGGAGCCGCGGGTTCGCCGCAGAACCTCCTCACCAGGGAGCAGGCGGCCCTCCTGCAGCAGCATCTCGACCGCCATCCGGCCTCTTCGGGCATCGCGTTCGATGTCCGGGCGGCACACTCCGCGTCCAGGCCCTATGTCGAGCAGGTGCTTGCCCAAACCTCGGGCCATGACGGCCAGGTCGTCGTCCCCATGGCCCCCGTCGACAACGCCCTGAGCTGCGGTCTCATCTGCGCCCATCTCTCCGAAGCACGGCATGCCGGAGAGCTTCATCGGGTCAGGGTCGTCGGCAGGCTCTGGAACGACGACGCCCTCATCCGCTCCTACCTCGACCACCTTTTCGCGACCGGCCGGAAGCTTCCTGAACGCGCCGGCCCCCGCAACCTCCTGCTGCTCACCTTCCATGGCACCCTGGTCAGGGACGCTTCGGGCAGGGAGCCCGATTTCCGTACCGGCCGCGACGAGACGGCATCTTTCGCCCGGCGGCTCACTGCCGCGATCGAGGCCGATGACCGGAACCCGTGGGGCACGGTCATGGTCGCCTACCTGAACCACGACGTCGGAGGGGAGTGGACCCGTCCGTCGTTCGAAGAGGCCGGCAGGGCCATCAAGGATGGAGGGTATGACGGCGTGTGGCTCTTTGCCGCCGGCTATTTCTCCGACGGGAACGAAACGCTCCATAGAGCCGCGCAGCTCTCCGCAGCCGTGCCGGGTCTCGGCGTCGAAGCGCTTCCCTGCCTGAACGGCTCGCCCGGTTTCGCGGAATACCTAGCCGGAAGGGTCACCCGCGCGGCTGTCCAGATCCTCCGATTTTCCGGAGATGGTCTTGACGATGTCGCGAGTTTCGCCTGAAGAGGCTATATTGCTCTAACAGGCTGCCGTATTCCGGAGCCGTCACGACATTACCGAACACCGTCCGCGAGCCCAATCCACGGCGCGCAGGGTCAACTTTACGAGGATATCATTATGGAGCAAAGCAAGGACACTATCGCCATGCTCATCGACGCTGACAACTCCCCCAGCGACAAGATCGATTTCGTTCTGGCCGAAATGGCCAAATACGGGGTGGTGAACATACGCCGGGCCTATGGGAACTGGAAGAGCCGCTCGCTGAGCGGATGGGAGGACAAACTGCACGATTACGCGATCCGACCGATCCAGCAGTTCGACTACACCAAGGGCAAGAACGCCACCGACATGGCCATGACCATCGATGCCATGGACCTGCTTTACGGCAGCAAGCTCGACGCATTCTGCATCGTGTCGAGCGACAGCGATTTCACGCCGCTCGTGATGCGCATCCTCGCCGAAGGGCTTCACGTCTACGGTTTCGGCCAGAAGTCGACGCCGTCGCCCTTCGTCAATGCATGCTCGACCTTCCTCTACCTCGAATCGGTAGGCGACCAGGAGAAGTCGAAGAGCGACGGCGGCCGGCGCAAGACGAGCCAGGAGCTCAAGGGCGACAGCAAGCTGCTGACCCTGATCAGGAACGCCGTCGACAGCGCGCAGGAGGAGGACGGCTGGTCGAACCTGGCCAAGATCGGCAAGAATATCTCCAACCAGGCGTCGTTCGATCCGAGGAACTATGGCTTCAAGCGCCTGTCGGACCTTGTCCGTTCCATTGACCTGTTCGAGTTCGAGTTCCGTAACAAGAACTCGGAGCTCTACGTCCGCGACAAGCGAAAGGGACGCAGGCCCGAGCAGGGGGCCGTAGAGCCTGAAGCTTCGCTCACGTTCGCCGAAGCCATGCGTCCCGATCCTGCCCGATTCCCGAAGTCCCGCCCCGAATCGGCAGGGCATGAGTTTTCGCGTCCCCAGCAGGAACCATCCGAACCCGTGCGCCCCGAGCCTGTGTGGGTCCGTCCCGAACGGCCTGAGCCTGCGGCGGCGGAACCGGTGAGCCTCGAGTCAGAGCCTGCCGAGCTGGCGCTTTCCGAACCGGCACCGGAAGCTCGCCCTGAACGGCCGCGCCGCCGCCCGGCCCGCTCGAAGCCGTCCCGTCCGGAGCCCGTTCCATCTGAGCCGGCGGCAGCCGAGGCCGCTTCTGCGCCCGATCCCGAGCCCGAACCGGCGCCGGCCCCGGAGGCCCAGGAGCGCCCCAAGCGCAAGCCCCGCCGGCCGGCACGCAAGAAGGCCGAGCCGGAAGCGAAGCCAGACGCTTCCGAACCATCTCCGGCATCCGCCGGGTAGGATTCCCGCACCGGGCGTCCGGTCAGGAAGGAACCGTTGACGGGTAAGCGGCGTTGAGATTACGTCGACTGCTTGCCCGCCAACGCCCAAAAAAAAGGAGCCTGTGCCATGAACATTTTCGACGACCTGCTCTCCGGGGTGACCGCCATCGCCTCGAACCTCTGGCCGCAACCCTCCGAAAAGCCCGGCATCTCCGACGGGAAGCTGCGGCCCTGTCCCGGCACGCCGAACTGTGTCAGCAGCGAACCCGGCACGGCCCCGGCGGCGTCAGTCCCGCCCTTCGCCCTCTCCGGTTCCCCGGAAGATGCCTGGCCAAGGCTGAAGCAGGCCGTCACGAAGGTCGGCGGCACGGTGCGCGGAGAGTCGGACGGTTACCTCTGGACGACCTTCCTGGTGCCGGTGTTCGGATTCACGGACGATGTGGAGTTCCGGCTCGATGTGCCGGCGAAGGTGATCCATGTCCGGTCGGCCTCCCGGATCGGCTATTCGGACCTCGGCGTCAACCGCTCAAGGGTGGAGCAGATCCGTGACGCTTTTATTGGAAAACCGTGACACGTGACGCGTGACGAGTGAAGATGAAATAGCTGGGAGGTGACCCTATTGGGTTTCATAGTACCATAGGACAGACCCATGAGGGGGCGGCACAGGATTCCCGCCAGTCACGCGTCACGAATCACTCCCCCTGCAGCCTCAGCGGCAGCTCCAGGCCGTTCCGCTCAAGCAGCCCCTGGTCGGACAGGAGCGCGCGGGCTGGGCCGGCCGCGACGATTTTTCCCTGGTTCATGACGCACACTTCGTCGCAGGTATCCCATATGAAATCCAGGTCGTGCGACACCGTGACCTTCGTGACCCCGAGCCTGTTGACCAGCCTGATCAGCTTCCTCCGGTTTCTCGGGTCGAGGTCCGAGGTGGGTTCGTCCATCACGAGTATCGACGGGTTCATGGCGAGCACCGCAGCCAGGGCGGCAAAGCGCTTCTGGCCCTGTGACAGGTGGGCCGGCGGCTTGTCGCGCAGCTCCCAGAGCCCGAAATCCCTGAGCAGCAGCTCGGCGGACGCCTCGGCCTCCCGACGTCCCATGCCGAGGTTCGCAGGTCCGAAAAGCACGTCCTCCAAAACGCTCGACATGAAGAGCTGGTCGTCAGCGTTCTGGAAAACGAGGCCGACCCGTTTCCGCACCTCCTCGATCTGTTTCCTGCCGGAATCGATGCCATCGACGGTCACGCTGCCCTCCTGAGGAACGAACCATCCGTTCAGGTGGTTGACAAGCGTTGATTTGCCCGCTCCGTTCGCTCCGACTATTCCGGTAGACCCGCCTGTCCGCACATCGATCGTGATGCCGTCAAGCGCTCTGGTACCGTCGGGGTAGGTGAACGCGAGCTGTCGAATGGCGATCAAGAGGTTCTCCTTTTCGTGGATTCAGAATATGAGACGGATGGCAAGAAACAGCAGTGCCGATCCTGCGACGATGAGCAGGTCGATCGAGCTGATCCGCACCGGCGGCCTCGTCGACAAGGCGCTCCTGAACCCTCTCGACGACATGGCCATATAGATCCGTTCGGCCCTGGATGCGGTCCTGAGAAGCAATGATCCGATCAGCCCCATCGTGATGTCAGCCCCACGTCCCTTTTTCCCGAACGACCTCAGGTCGCGAGCTTTCTGCATCATGGCGGCCTCGTGCGACAGCAGGAAGCTGTAGCGGTAGACCAGGAGCAGCTGGGTGACGAAAACCTCCGGGACAGCGAGGCTCCGCAGTGCCATTCCGAAACGGTGGAACGGCATGAGCGACATGAGCGATAGCAGGGAAGAGAGGGTCGCAAGGGCTTTCATGGTGATGACCGCTGCCGAAAGCATTCCGCCGGAAATGGTTATTCCTGCGACGGTCGCGACCGGGGATCGGTCGAGGAGCATATTGCCCCCTGCCATGAACAGGATGAACGGCGATGCGGCGGCAAGGCGCTTCAGCAGCGGCGGGAGAGGCATCCGTGTTGCCGTCGCCAGCAGCACGGGAAACGCCCCGAACGCGATCACCCCGGGCAGGTCATACTTCGGCACGGAAACGACGGTGACGATGTACAGGGCCAGGAGCAGGATCGCCGTGCTGTCGCTTACCGGAAGGGGATAGGCGGTCGTGGTGCCGGTGGCAGATCTGATTTCAAATTCCCTCACGGAACCGTGGACTTGTGCGGGTTCCTTCGCAACAGCATCCCGGCGGTCCAAGCCACGGCAAGCACCATCAGGCTGCCCAGGATGCCTGCTGACGAAGTTCCCGTATTGGCCGGGAGTCCTCCGGTCTCCTTCGGTCCGGCCGGACTTGCCGCTTCACGCCTGAAGTCGTAGTCGGGCATGAATGCGAGCTTCTCCTGAATTCCGCCAATGAGCGCAGGTGCGCTTCCGGAAGGCGAGGGGAGCGCCTCCTTGCCGGTCACTTTCGCCACGGACCATTCGAGGCCGTCCGGGTTCGATGAGGCGAACCATGAGAGCACTCCTCCGGTCGCCAGTGCCGCGACAAGAAAGATCGCCATGACGGGGCGGTTGTTGCCACTCGAACCCGCCCGGAAGGTGTCGAGCAGGGCGGGTTCGGTTTTCAGGACGAACGAAAGGACGCCCCAGGTCAACAGGCCTTCGACGATGCCGATAGCAAGGTGGATCGGCAGCATGAACAGCAAGAAGGTCCCGAACGGCAGGTCGGAGATTCCGGAGGCTGTGGTTTCCAGGACGACGGAGAAAGCGCCGGAAAGAAGGCCGGCTGCTGCGGCGATGATGCTGGCGGCTGCGATCCTGCCGGCAGAGCCTCTTCCCGCGACGGGCCTGTAGATGAACGGCAGTGCGACGAACGCCGGGAAAAAGCCCAGGTTGAAGATGTTGCAGCCGAGCGCGAGCAGGCCCCCGTCGGCGAAGAAAAGCGCCTGGATCACCAGTACCGAGGAGATCGTGACGAAGGCCCTCCAGGGGCCGAGCAATACTGCCAGGAGCAAGCCGCCTCCGATATGGCCGCTGGATCCTGTGCCCGGGATGGTGAAATTGATCATCTGGGCGGCGAAGACAAACGCGCCCAGAACTCCCATCAGCACGGTTTTCGAACCGTCGGACTCGCCGGCGATCTTCTTCGACGACAGAACGATCAGGCTTGCACTCGTCACCCAAAGGGCGCCACCGACGACCGGCGACAGCAGCGCGTCTGACATATGCATGTTCCGGTTCTCCTCGGGTTGCGGTTGAGGTGGGCGATCAGAAATGCAGGGTAGCCCCGGCAAACAGTGCCGTATCGGTCTCGACGTCGTTCAGGGCGCCCTTGATGCCGAAATCGAGATCGAGGCGGTCAGAGGGGCTGTAGATCAGGCCGCCGAGCAGGTATGCGGGATCGGCAGGGCTCCCCTTCGCCTTGCCGGTTTCGATGCCGATGTCGGCGACTGCCCGCAGACTGTCGGCGACGTTCAGCTCCCCGGCGAGCGATGCGTGCCAGATATCCGCCCTGGTGGCGCTCCGGACCGATTCGAGGCTGTACCCGTTCCGGGTGTAGCCTAAGTTGACGTGTGTTGCTCCGAGCGCTCCCCGGTGCGTCGCGATCAGCAGCACGCCGCCCGAGACCCTTCCGTTGCCGAGCCCCTTGCCCTCGTTTCCGGTAGGAAGGATGAGGCCGGGCTTAAGGGCCAGGCTGAACTTGCCCTCCTCCATTTCGACGAGGCGCCACTTGAGCTGCACAGGGAGGTCCGCGATGCCGTGTTCGTCGGTGGCTGCCTCTCCATCCGTTTCGCTCCTCTTCCATGCCCATGGCATTCCCGCGACGAGGTCGATGCTGTCGGAAATCCCGTAGCTTACGGTAGCCGTGCTGCTTCCGCCGGTCTCCCTCGAAGTGACGCCATCAGAGACGCTCTTGTCGCGATGCGATTCCCAGCCGAACTCGATCTGGAGACGCCCTTTTCCCTGGGTCCCCGTATCGTCGGTGACGAGCGGCATGGCGGCAAAGGCCGGCATTGAGCAGAGTGTAGCGGTTATGGCGAGAGGAATGGTTTTTTTCAGCATGGGGGGCCGGATTGACTGTCCTGTATCTGATAGCATGAAAATAATAATCGTGCTATCGCAAAGCAAGGAAAACAGGCCTTCCGTCAGTCCGATGCCGAGACGCTGAGGTTGAGGTGCTTGACGCCGACCAGCACCTTGAGGGCGGTGGAGAGCCGCTCAACCTGCGGGGCCTGGCCCTTGACGGCGATCACCTCGAGGCAGTTGCCGTGGTCGAGGTGCACGTGCTGGGTGGAGATGATGATATCGTGGAAATCGTGCTGGATGTCGAGCAGGCGGTTGACCAGCTCCCGCTTGTGGTGGTCGTAGGTCATGACGATGGCTCCGGCAACCGTGCCCCCCTCGGCCCATTTCTTGCGTACCAGCTCTTCGCGGATGAGGTCACGGATCGCCTCCGAGCGGCTCTTGTACTGCTGTTCGGCGATGTGCCGGTCGAAGGCGTCGATCAGCTCCCTGTCGAGGGAGATGCCGAAACGGTAGAGGTCTGCCATGTGCTTACCACTCGTTGAAACTGGATGCCTTTCCGCTGAGCTTTTCGTGGATGGCTGCCGCCGCCTTTCGTCCTGCGCCCATGGCGAGGATGACCGTCGCGCCGCCGGTGACGATATCTCCGCCGGCGTAGACCATCTCCTTGGAGGTCTCCATGGTGTTGACATCCACGACGATCGTATCCTTCCTGCTGACCTCGATGTCGGGGGTGGTCTGCTTGATCAGGGGGTTGGAGCCGTTGCCGATCGAGATGACCGCCATGTCGAGGGGAACCACGAATTCCGATCCCTCGACGGGCACCGGCTTGCGGCGTCCGGAATCATCGGGTTCGCCAAGCTCCATTTTCTGGCATTTTACGCCGGTAAGCCAGCCCTGTTCGTTGCCGATGAATTCGAGCGGAATGGTGAGCAGCATGAATTCGATGCCCTCCTTCTGGGCGTGGTGGATCTCCTCCTCGCGGGCCGGCATCTCCGCCTCTGAACGGCGGTAGACGATGTAGGCGTGCTCGGCGCCGAGGCGCTTGGCTGTCCGGATGGCGTCCATGGCGGTGTTCCCGCCCCCGAAGACGGCGACGTTCTTGCCCTTGCAGTCGAACACCGGGGTATCGCTGTTCGGGAAGTCCCAGGCCTTCATCAGGTTGACCCTGGTGAGGAACTCGTTTGCCGCAAGCACACCGATCAGGTTTTCTCCCGGTATACCCATGAACCAGGGCAGTCCCGCGCCGACGCCGATAAAGACGGCGTCGAACCCCTCCTCCTCGAGCAGCTCGTCGACGGTGATGGTCCTGCCGACCACCACGTCGGTCCTGAACTCGATGCCCATCTTCCGGAGGCCGTCGAGCTCGTCCCTGACGATCTCCTTCGGCAGGCGGAACTCGGGGATGCCGTACATCAGCACGCCGCCGAGTTCGTGCAGCGCCTCGAACACCACCACCTTGTGCCCGTACTGGGCAAGGTCGTTGGCGCAGCTCAGGCCGGCCGGGCCGCTGCCGATGACCGCAACATTCTTCCCGGTCGGGGGCGCCATCTCGGGGACGATCCTCTGGCCGGTGAGGCGCTCGTAATCGCCCACGAAGCGCTCCAGGTTGCCGATGGCTACCGGTTCGCGCTTCTTGCCGATGACGCACACCTTCTCGCACTGGTCCTCCTGAGGGCATACCCTGCCGCAGATAGCCGGGAGCACGTTGTCCTCCTTGACCTTCCTTGCCGCGCCGAGGAAGTCCCCTTCGGCGATCAGCTTGATGAACTGGTCGATCTTGATGTTCACCGGGCAGCCCTGCACGCACACCGGGTCCTTGCACTGGATGCAGCGCAGCGCTTCCATCTGCGCCAGTTCCGGGGTCAGGCCGAGATGCACCTCGCTGAAGTTGCCCGCGCGCAGCACGGGATCCTGTGCCGGCATCACCTGGCGGGGAATGGCAAGCCGCTCCTTGGTCGTTATGTTCTTTGCATCCATGATGGTTGCGGTTTTATCTGTGGTACTTCATTTGATGACAATACGAGCCCGCGATCTCCATTCCAGGGGATTCGGCGGGCTGTCGATTCTGGTGAAATCTCTGTGCGTCGAGGCATCAGCTCTGCGCTGCGAGCCGGCAACGATGGGCTTCTGCTTCGTCCGATGCCTTCTCTTCGTGTTGGTAGATCCTGTTCCTGTCGGCCAGGTTCTTGAAATCGACCAGGTGCGCGTCGAACTCCGGGCCGTCGACGCAGGCGAACTTTATTTCGTCGCCGACCGTCACGCGGCAGCCCCCGCACATTCCCGTACCGTCGATCATGATCGGGTTCAGGCTGACGACCGTCCTGATGCCGTAGGGGCGGGTCACTTCGGCGACCGCCTTCATCATCGGGATCGGTCCGATGGCCAGCACGAAATCGATCTTCCTGCCCGAATCGATGAGCTCCTGCAGCTTCTGCGTCACGAAGCCGTTGAATCCGTACGACCCGTCGTCCGTCGTGATATAGGCTTCGTCGCTGACCGCCTTCATCTCCTCCTCGAGGATGACCAGCTCCCTCGTCCTCGCGCCGTTGATCGTGATGACGTAGTTGCCGGCAGCCTTGAGCGCCGCGGCCGTCGGGTAGGCGATGGCCGTACCGACGCCGCCGCCGATGCTGACCGAGGTGCCGAAGTTCCCGATGTGCGACGGGGTTCCGAGCGGCCCGACCACGTCGGTGATCGTCTCCCCGGCCTCGAGCCGGTTCAGCGCTCTGGTCGACTTGCCGGCTCCCTGCGAGATGATCGTGATGGTCCCCTTCTCAGGGTCGGAGTCGGCGATAGTCAGCGGGAAGCGTTCGCCGGTTTCGGACAGGCGAAGCATCACGAACTGGCCGGCCCTGCGCTTTTTTGCGATCCTCGGGGCCTCTATTTCGAATTTTTTGATATTTTCAGCTAAAAAAATAGCGGACACAATCCTGTACATTGTTTCTTCGATTTCTCGTGGTATGTGGATTGGGATGACTTTCAGGGAGCAAGGTTAGAAGCGAAAGCCGTAATTTGGTTATAATACGCTTTGAACTTCTTAATTAAAAGCCGGGTTGACGCTTTTTGACGCCTCGAAGGGATATTTTTCGGTTTTAGAGGCATTTCAGGAATGATTTTAATCAGTATTTCATGGTATTCATCGCCGACTACGGGGCAGGCAACCTTCGATCGGTCCACAAGGCCTTCGATTACCTCGGCATCAAGGCGGTCGTCAGCGACAGGGCATCCGACATATCCGGCTACGACAAGGTGCTCATCCCCGGTGTAGGGGCGTTCGGGCCGGCAATGGAAGCGTTCGGCCATCTCGGGTTCACCGAAGCGATCATGGAGCATGTCGACAAGGGCCGCCAGGTCCTCGGCATCTGCCTCGGCATGCAGCTGCTCCTCAACGGCAGCGAGGAGATGGGCGCACATGCCGGCCTCGGCCTGGTTCCCGGCCGTGTTCTCCACTTCACCAGCCAGACTGACAAGATCCCCCAGATCGGCTGGAACTCCGCAGACCTCTGCAGGCAGGATTCGGTACTGTTCAGGGGCATCCCCGACCACTCCTGGTTCTACTTCGTCCACTCCTACTACTGCAGCCCCGAAGAGCCTGAAAGCGTTGCCGCGACGACCTTTTTCGCGGGAAAAAATTTTTGTTCGGCCATAGAAAAAAATGGTATTTTCGCTGTACAGTTCCACCCTGAGAAGAGCTCCGAATGGGGCTTGCAGGTGCTCAGGAATTTCGCAGAGTGTTAAGCAGTATCCACGTTTACGGACATGTTGATCATACCGGCTATAGATATCAAGGACGGCAAGTGCGTCAGGCTCACCAGGGGTGATTTCGCACAGAAGAAGATCTATCTCGACAACCCTTGCGACATGGCCGTGATCTGGCGCAAGCAGAACGCCAAAATGCTCCATGTCGTCGACCTGGATGCCGCGCTGACCGGTGAGATGGTCAACTTCGAAAAGATCCGCGAGATCGTCGGCATGCTCGACATCCCGATCCAGGTCGGCGGCGGCATACGCTCCGTCGAGGCCGTCGAGAAGTACCTCGAGATCGGTGTCTGCCGCGTGGTCATCGGCTCCGCGGCAGTCACCAACCCGGGGCTCATCGCCGAGCTGCTGAAGAAGTACCGCCCTTCGCAGATCGTCGTCGGCATCGATGCCGAGAACGGCGTGCCCAAGATCAAGGGGTGGACCGAAAGCAGCGGCATGAAGGATTACGAGCTCGCCCTCGAGATGAAGAAGATGGGGGTCGAGCGCATCATCTATACCGATATCACCCGCGACGGCATGCTGGAGGGCATCGGCTACGAGACGACCAGGAACTTCGCCGAGAAGGCCGGGATGAAGGTGACCGCCTCGGGCGGCGTCGCCAGTTCCGAGGACCTGCACCAGCTCAGGACGCTCGAGAAGTTCGGCGTCGATTCGGTCATCATCGGCAAGGCGTTCTACGAGTGCAACTTCCCCTGCCAGGAGCTGTGGTACGCCTACGAACAGGGGCTGGGCATCGACGGCGAGTTTTCCACGGCGCGCAAGAAGCCCTGCTGCCCCTGAACTCCCGCACCGGCGTTTCCCGGATCGCATCAACGACAACCAGACCTACCTCATCGTGCAGGATCCGGCCCGACACATCCTCCAGTCGATCGAAGCCCTGATCTTCGCTTCAGAAGAGGCCATCACCTTCCAGACCATCTGCCAGGTCACCGGTTTCGACCTCAAATACCGCGACCTCGAGGAGATCGTCGAGGCCCTCAACCGCGAATACGAGGCTACAGGCCGTACCTTCAGGATCCACGGCATTGCCGGAGGCTTCCGTTTCCTGAGCCAGCCGGAGCATGGAGACCTGATCCGCAAGCTGCTCGCTCCGGTCATCCAGCGGCGTCTTTCCCGCTCGATGCTCGAAGTGCTCTCGGTCGTCGCGTGGCACCAGCCGGTCACCAGGGGAGAGATCCAGCAGATAAGGGGGGTAAGCCCGGACTATGCGATCGACAGGCTGCTCGAGCGCAGCCTGATCGAAGTTCGCGGCAGGGCGGATTCGCCCGGCAGGCCGTTGCAGTACGGGACGACCAGGGAGTTCCTCGACCTGTTCCACCTTCCTTCGCTGAAGGAGCTGCCGAAGCTCCGCGAGATCAGGGAGATCCTTCAGGAACACGAGGAGCAGCAGTACCTTTCGGCCGCCGGCGGTGACGAACCGCCGGAAATCGGCCAAACCGGTGAATTACAGGAAACCGAATGAAAAAGCAGGTTCAGGAAGAGAAGGTCAGGATCAACAAATACCTGGCCATGTGCGGGGTCGCCTCCCGACGGGCCGCCGACCAGATGGTCATCGAGGGAAAGGTCATGGTGAACGGGCGCATCGCCGCCGAGCCGGGCCTGAAGGTCGATCCCCGTAAAGACGAGGTGATCGTCGATGGGCGCATGATGGCCAAGCCCGAAGAGAAGATGGTGTACATCCTCTTCAACAAGCCGAGGAACGTGATCACCACAAGCCACGATGAGCGCGACCGCCAGCAGATACTCGATTTCGTCGACGTGCGCGAGCGGGTATTCCCGGTCGGGCGGCTCGACAGGAAGAGCACCGGCCTCCTGCTCCTGACCAACGACGGCACGCTGGCACACCGCCTGATGCACCCCTCCTCCGAGGTCAGAAAGGAGTACCTCGCCTACCTCGATGCGAAATTTCCCCCCGCGATGCTGCAGAAGCTCACCGGCGGCATGCGCCTCAAGGACACCGGGGAGAAGGTCCGCCCCTGCCGGGCAAAGATCCTCGACGAAGGCATGACGGTGCTCATCAGCATCCACGAAGGCAAGAACCATCAGGTCAGGCGAATGTTCAGCACCCTGGGTTTCGAGGTCAAGCGCCTCGACCGGGTCGCCTATGCCGGGTTGACGCCCGGCGATCTCCGCCGTGGCGAATGGCGGTATCTCAGCCGCAAGGAGGTGGAGCAGCTCTATCGCCTTTGCTCTGAGGTCGACCGCGAGTGAACTGAGACGCGAGCCCGGTTCTCCGTAACGCATGTCCGGAGGCCGGCCGCGAAGCATCCCGACGGACATGCGTCAATTCATCGCCCCCACCGATGAACACCATCACCCCCAGCCCCTGCCGGCGCCTGCTGCCGGCCGCCGCGCTTGTCGCGCTCTTGCTTCTGCCCGGAACCGCGTATGGCCTTGACCCGCTCGAAGAGCTGCTCGACCGCAGCGAGCAGGAGGGCAACGGCGAAGCGCTTGTCGAGCTGCTCCAGGAGCTTCGCAACAGGCCTGTGGAGATCAACACGGCCACCGAACAGGAGTTGCTGCGGATCCCCGTCTTCAGCGCCGTCGACGTTTCAAGGGTCGTCGCGTGGCGGGACAGGAACGGCATGATCGGATCCGTCGCAGAACTCGAAGCGGTCGTCGGGGCGGCGCATGCCCGCCAGGCGGCCCCCTATCTCTCGTTCGGCCTGCCGAAAGCCGGAAAAGCGCGGGGTCCGGCAAACGACTTCAAGGGCAGCGTATACACCAGGGCCTGGTGGGAAACCCCGCCGCGGAAAGGCATCCAGACCGGCAAGTACCAGGGCGGAAACCTCGGCCTCTCCAGCCGTGTCGAGGCTTCAGGGCGTAACTGGGGCATCGGATTCGTCCAGCAGAAAGATATCGGGGAACCCGACACGGCTGACTTCCTTTCGTTCAGCGTCCATGCCGAACGCCTCGGCATCGTCAGCAGGGCCGTCGCCGGCAACTACCGACTGAGCTTCGGCCAGGGGCTGCTGTTCGGCCAGGGGCGCTACTTCTCCAAAGGCACCGATCCCGTCGACGGGGTTGTGGCCTTCGCCTCCTCGGTGCGGCCCTACATCTCAGCTTCGGAAGACAACTTCATGCAGGGCGCGGCCGTGACCCTGGCTCCGGGACCCCTTGAAATCACAGCCTTCGCGTCTCGCAACCGGCTCGACGCGACGGTCAAGGAGGGCGTCGCTACCAGCGTAACGGTCGACGGATACCACCGGACCACGTCGGAACGGGATCGGAAGGACTCTCTCTCCCTGGAGGCGCAGGGGGTCAACCTCCGCTACCGTTACCAAGCCGGCGGGCTGCGCGGAGGGATCGGAGGGACGCTGGTGAACTACCGTTATGGCATGCCGGTCGAGTGGCTGGGCGGTGACGGCCGGGAGCGCCGCGCCGGATCGGTCGAGGCCAGCGCCGTCTACCACGAGGTGCAGGCGTTTGGCGAGGCCGCATATTCGGAGCAGCCGGCCGCCTGTTCCTGGATCGTCGGCCTCCAGGGTGCCATCTCTCCGGGCGTCACCGGCGTGGCCTCGGCACGCCGCTACGACACGGGCTACTTCTCGCCCTTTTCAGGTGCCTTCGCCGAACGGGGGAGCGACGGTGCGAACGAGGAGGGGTTCTACCTCGGTCTGAACGCAAAGGTGCTGCGCAACCTCGACGTCGGGGTGTCGTACGACCTGTTCAGGTTCCCCGAACTGTCCGGCTCCTACCGGTTGCCGTATTCGGGGCATGACGCCCGGCTGAATTTCGCGTGGCGGCAGAATCCGGCGATGACCTGGAGCGGCCTGTACCAGCACAAGCAGACTTCGGAAACGAAGACGCAGACGGAGGGCGGCGGATGGCTGGAGTATGTGATGCCGGTACCGAAGACCACGAACCGGGTGCAGCTTGGGGTCGAGGCAAAGGCTTCGTCCTCCCTTACCGTCAGGACCAGAGGTGAGTACAGGAGCGTCGAGAGCATCTTCGCCTCGGGAAGGGCGACCGACCGGGGATGGCTGCTCTACGGGCAGCTCAGGTCAAGTTTCGGCAGGCTTTCCGTGACCGCGCGTTACACCCGCTTCGCCACCGACAGCTACGATGCGGCCGTGTATGCCTACGAGGACGACCTCCCGCTGGTCTACAGCCTCGGTACCTACTCAGGCAGGGGGCAGGCCATGTTCCTCCTCATGAACTGGGAAGCCACGCCTCACCTCAGGCTGGTCGGGAAGTTCGAGAAGAGCTGGTACTCCGACCGCTCCACCTCCGGCAGCGGCAACGATCTCCGCGATACCTCGTCGCCCGGTTCATTCAACGTGGGTGCGATGCTGAAGTTCTAAGGATGAGGGGAAAGGACTGAAAGGACTCCAGGGACAGCAGGGACTGCAATGCGAAGAGCGTGTTGTCTTCAACATTGTTGTCCCTGCTGTCCCTAAAGTCTTTTTTTCACTTCCCCGCTGCTTTGAATAGCCGGTCCCTGATTGCCCGGCCGATGCCCTCTTCTGGCGGCAGCTCGCACCAGATGGTGCCGATCCCTTCGGCGTCGCAGGCCCGGAAGAAGCCGAACAGGATACGGGCGTACTCCTCGGGTGAGCGGCAGACCATGCTCCGGAAGACCCCTTCCGGAGGGCCCGAGAGGCCGATCCAGGCCGAAGGGGGGGCCGTTGGAATGGCGTGAGGAGGTGCCTCCACCAGAACGACCGATGCCTCAGGGGAGTAGTGGCGGTACTTCATTCCCGGGCTCTTCGGCGCCTCGCCGGGCTTGCACGAGGTCGCGACCTGCAGTTCCGGGACTACTTCGCGGAGCAGTTCCAGGCCGATCGCCCCGCTCCTCAGCAGTAGCGGCGGATCTACCGTGCAGTCGACGATGGTCGACTCGAGGCCGATCGTGCTCGGTTCGCCTCTCAGCAGGCAGTCGATCCTCCCTCCCAGGTCGTGGAACACCGCCTTCCAGTCGGTCGGGCTCGGGCGTCCCGAGAGGTTTGCCGACGGCGCGGCCACGGGGTGGCGGCAGTGCTTCAGGAACTCCGCGGCCACGGGATGCGACGGGCATCGGACCCCAACGGTCGGCAGGCCGGCCGAAACGATCTCCGGTACCGAGCGGTTTTTGCTGAGCACCACGGTCAGCGGGCCGGGGAAGAAGCGACCGATCAGGGCTTCGGCATGCGCGTTGAGCCCGGAGGCCACCTCGCCGATCTGCTCCGGGCTCCGCAGGTGGACGATCAGCGGGTTGTCTGAAGGCCTTCCTTTCGCCGTGAATATGCCGCCGACCGATCCGTGGTTGAAGACGTCCGCCCCCAGTCCGTAGACGGTCTCGGTCGGGAAGGCGACGAGCCCTCCCCGGTTCAGGAATTCCGCGGCCTCGGCAGGGGAGTCGGTCACGACGGTCTGCTTGGTCATCGGCAGGGTCAGAAACAGGTTGAGAGGCTGCCCATCGACGACGGAAAGAGCCAGAGGTAGCAGCAGAGGCCGGCTATGGCCGAGGCAAGGGGGACGGTGATGTTGTCGTCGATCTTGAATCCGCCGATACGGATGACGGCCGCTTCGGCCACAGTTCCGGCCGCCGCCATCGCGACGCCGGCGGGCAGCAGCACATGCGGCACGACTGCAGCGATGACGAGGGCAGAGGCAAAGAAGGCCATGCTGCCTTCGTAGCTCTTTTCGCCGAAACGGTGGCGGCCGAAGCGCTTGCCGACCAGCGCGGCCACCGTGTCGGAGACCGATACCATGGCGAAGGCGGTCACTGCGATCATCTTCGGGAAGAGGGCGATGAGGATCAAGGCCGAAAGGGTGATCCAGGTTGCGCCGTTCAGGTGGACGCGGTCCTTCTGCATCTCATGGTGCCTGAGCATGGGGGCGAAGGTGCCGTGGTACCATTCGGAGACGGCAGGCACGAAATTCTTCAGGATGTCCACGAACAGGAATCCTGCGGCCAACGGGGTGAGGATCGTGAGCGCCAGCTCACGGCTGATGCGGCAGTAGATCAGCGGGATCAGCAGCGAGGACAGGTGGATCGCCTTTCGCGCGAACTCGTACCTGAAGTCCAGGCGGTCCGGATTCTGGTCGGCCTTGCCGTTTTTCAACACATGGCTCATCGCTGCAGGCTGGTTCTGAAATTTTTCTCCATGGGGGTCGGGATGATGGAATTCCTTGCGGAATATACGCCGAAAAAGAGGATCGCAGAAAGATCGGGGCAGTTCGTTTTTCAGGGAAATCCCGTATTTTTACCCGAGTTCAACCAGACAGCCGTTTCTCGCATGAGATCAGACAACATCAGGGTAGCCGCCATCGACCTCGGCACCAACTCTTTCCACATGGTCGTCGTCGAGGAGAGCCCGGGCAAGGGGATCGTCGAGATCGACCGCGTCAAGGACATGATCTGCATCGGCAGGGGCAGCATCTCGACGAAGATGCTCGATGCTCGCGCCATGCAGGAGGGGGTCTCCACGCTGAAGAAATTCCTTGTGCTGGCAACCCAGCGGGGTGTCGAGCCGCACAACGTGATCGCTTTCGCGACCAGCGCCATCCGGGAAGCGTCGAACCGCGACGAGTTCATCGGGATGGTCAGGCAGGAGACCGGCCTGAAGGTGAAGGTCATCTCCGGCAAGGAGGAGGCACAGTTCATCTACTACGGCGTCCGCAATGCCGTCCGGCTCGGCGAGACTCCCGACCTGCTGTTCGATATCGGTGGCGGATCGGTCGAATTCATCATTGCCGGCTGCGACCGGGTGCATCTGCTCGAGAGCCGCAAGATAGGGGTCGCCAGGATGCTCGAGCGCTTCGTGACCTCCGATCCCGTCTCTGGCCACGAGTTGAAGCTGCTCGGGCAGTTCTGCGCGGCGGAACTCTACACGTCGGCCGAAAAGGCCCGTCAGCTGGGCGTTACCCGCGGCATTGCCTCGTCGGGAACGGCGCTGAACATTGCCCGCATGATCCGGTCCGGCAGGGATGCCGATCCTGCCGACGGGCTCAACCAGAGCGGATTCACCCGGGAGGAGTTCGAAAAGTTCTACCGGTCGGTCATTCCGCTCGATTCGTCCGCAAGGCGGCAGCTGACCGGCCTCGACGAGAAACGGGTCGACCTGATCGTTCCAGGCATCATCCTGATCGACACCATCTTCAGGGTGTTCGGGCTGAAGGAGGTGGTCGTTTCGGAATCGGCGCTCCGCGAGGGGATGGTGGTGCATTACATCTCCGGCCTCCGGGGCAGGGTGGACGGCGACGGCCAGCTCGATATCCGCCGGCAGAGCGTGGTGGAGCTCGGGTACCGCTGCAACTGGCATGAGCCCCATTCGCTCCAGGTGGCCAGGCTTTCGGTCATGCTGTTCGACCAGCTCCAGCCGCTGCACGGGCTCAAGCCCCACTACCGGGAACTGCTCGAGTACGCCGCGCTGCTGCACAACATCGGCGAGTTCGTCTCGATCGCCGCCCACCACAAGCACAGCCAGTACATCATCATGAACGGCGACCTCCGCGGGTTCGCCCCCGCCGAGATCGACATCATCGGCAACGTCGCCCGCTACCACCGCAAGAACCCGCCCTCTTCCAAGCATCCGCTCTATGCCCAGCTCAAACCGTCGCACCAGAGGGCTGTCGACGTGCTTTCGGGTATCCTGCGGATCGCGAACGGCCTCGAAAGGGGACACCGGCAGAACGTTCAGTCCATCTCGGCCGACATCGGCGAGCGGCAGATCGTGCTCGAGGCGGTTACGCAATTCGAGCCGGACATCGAGCTCTGGGCAGCCGAATCCCTGAAGTCGTGGCTCGAAGAGGTGCTTGGCCGCCCGATCCTGATCGAAGCCCGCGTGCGATGACCTCCCTCAACGATCGCCTGAAGCGGCCGGGCACGCTGTGGTTCGAAGCGAGCTGCCCGGATGAGCGCCATGGTGATTCGCTGCTCTTTTCCGACCCGGTCGATACCCTTACCCTTTCCGGCGGCGACGATGTCCATGCGTGGTTCCGGCGGCTTGAATCATGGATCGGACGCGGATTCTGCCTTGCGGGCTGGATCGGATACGAGGCGGGCGCCCTCCTGGATCCTTCGCTTGCCTCCTGCACCTGGCCCACCGACCCGTCGCGCCCCCTCGGATGGTTCGGCGTCTACCGCTCGCCGGAACGGTTCGACCTCGAGTCCGAGGAATCCCTCAATGGCGAGGGAGCGGCAGACGGCTTCAGGGTCTCCGGCCTGGAGTTCGATCTTTCGGAAGAGGAGTACATCCGGCGGATCGAAGCGATCAGGGAGGAGATCGCCGCCGGCAACGTCTACCAGGTCAACTTCACCGGCCGGTTCCGCTTCTCGTTCCGGGGCAGCCCCCAGGCCCTCTATGCCGCCATGAAGCGGCAGCAGCCTTCACCCTGGTCCGCCTGCCTCAACACCGGTGAGCGCACCGTGCTCTCGCTCTCCCCGGAGCTTTTCTTCACGCTCGACGGCCGAAGGATCGAGACCATGCCGATGAAGGGCACCGCGCCGAGGGGGGCGAGCGCCGATGAAGACCTTGCATCGCGTGCGGGGCTCGCCGTCTGCGAGAAGAACCGGGCGGAGAACCTGATGATCGTCGACCTCCTTCGCAACGACCTCGGCAGGGTCTGCACGCCGGGTTCGATCGGGGCCTCCGGCCTGTTCGAGACCCGGACCTACCCGACCCTGCACCAGATGGTTTCGACCGTCCGGGGCGAACTGCGCGAACGGACGGGGCTCCATGAGCTTTTCAGGGCGCTGTTCCCCTCCGGGTCGGTCACCGGCGCCCCCAAAGTGAGTGCCATGAACCTCATCAGGTCGCTCGAAACGGGCCCGAGGGGTGTCTATACCGGCGCTGTCGGGTTCATCATGCCCGGCGGAAGGATGGCCTTCAACGTCGCCATCAGGACGATCGAGCTCGAAGGCGGCCGCGGGGTGTACGGCACGGGCAGCGGCATCGTCTGGGATTCGGACCCCCGCCAGGAGTACCTCGAGTGCATGCTCAAGGCGCGGATCCTGTCGGAACTGGCCGAAGAGGTTCCGGGCATTTTCGAGACCATCCTGTGGAACGGTGCATACCTGCTCCTCTATGACCATCTCGATCGCATGGCCTCCTCGGCTGACGCCCTCGGCCTGCAGTTCGACAGACGGGCGGCCACCGCTGCCCTCGAGCGGCTCGAGGCGGGGATGTCCGGCCACGGCGGGCCGCACCGGGCGAGGCTCCTTCTCGACCGGCGTTCGGGCATCTCCGCGTCGGCAGAGCCGTTCTCACCGGCGCCATCCCAGGGCCCGGTCCGCGTCCGGATCGCTCCCGGAAGGGTCGACTCACGTGACCCGCTGCTCCGGCACAAGGTGACCTCCCGGGAGCGCTACGACGGGGCTTACCGTGAGGCTCTCGACGAGGGCTACGGTGAGTGCCTGTTCGTGAACGAGAGGGACGAGGTGACCGAAGGCGCCATCAGCAACATGGTCGCCCGGATCGACGGCAGGTGGGTCACACCTCCGGAATCCTCAGGCCTGCTGAACGGCGTCTTCCGCCGCTACCTGCTCCGCACGAGGTCGTGGCTGCAGGAGCGCGTGATCACCGTTGACGATCTCGGAAGGGCCGACCTGCTGCTGCTCTGCAACGCCCTGAGAGGGATCCGGACGGCAGTGCTTGACGAGGATCGCGAAGGTTGACGGTGACGCTGAGGCGCCGTATATTGTTGGAGACGCTCCTCCTGACCAACGCCAACCAACCGCTCCGTCCATGAGAGACCACACGCCGAACTTCAAGATGCTCGAGCTTTCCGGTGAGAGCAAACAGCTTGTCAGGAATACGGTCGTCCAGCTCCTCGAAAAACTTGCCGGCGACGGCCAGATGACGCCTGAGGCACGTCTCGAATTCTGGGTGGAGATCCCGGGGGTGAAACATCCCCGAGGGACCTTCAGGGGCGGCTGCCTCATGCCAGACAGCTATCTCTGCCTTACCGACTGGTTCCGTGCAGGGGCGCTCCCGATCCGGGCGTCCGAGCACTACGCAAGCCATGAGGACTCCCTGCAGGAGGCATGGAACGACCTGCTCGACGAGCTCTACTACCAGATCGAGATCTTCACCTCGCAGGTGAGCCGGAACCAGGGCATCACGGTTGAGCTGTGGGCAGGAACCCGCGGCCGCCCGGAGTGCGAGTGGCTGTATGCCGTGGACAGGAAGATAGAACTGCCGTAGGACGAGGGTGGACGTAGTGGAGAAAAAAAGAAAAGAAGCTTGAGCTGACTCTTTTTCTTTTTTCTCTATGGTCCACCTCGTCCACTCTCCGCTCTCCTACATCGTCTTCTCCGGCCACTCGCAGGCTTCGCGGATGGGGCAGTCGCGGCACTCCGGCTTCCTGGCCTTGCAGGTGTAGCGGCCGTGCAGCAGGAGGTAGTGGTGGAAGTCGATCAGCTTCGGTTCTGGGATGATCTTGAGCAGGGCAGCTTCGGTCTCCTCGGGTTTCGACGTGCTGCACAGGCCGATGCGGTTCGAAACGCGGTGTACGTGGGTGTCTACAGGCATCGCCGGTATGCCGAAGGCGTTGCCCAGTACGACGTTGGCCGTCTTCCTCCCCACTCCCGGCAGGCTTTCCAGTGCTTCCCTCGTCGCGGGGACCTCTCCCCCGAACTCCTCGACGAGCCTGCGGCTCATCGCCAGGATGTTCGCGGCCTTGTTGTTGTAGTAGTTGATGGAGCTGATGAGGTTCCTGATGTCGTCCACCTCCAGGCGGCTCATGCTTTCCGCATCCGGCGCCGCATTGAACAGCGCCGGGGTGAGCTGGTTGACTTTTTTATCCGTCGCCTGCGCGGCCATGATGGTGGCTACGAGCAGCTGGAACGGCGTCCCGTAGTCGAGCTCGCTTTTCGGGTTGGGCCAGGCGGCTGAAAGCGCCTCCTCGATGATGGCAACCTTCCTTGAGACAGGCATCTTGTTCATCAGCTGAAGGGGATGTCGTTGCGGAGTCCGGGTTATTTGTCGTTGTCCGTCTTCTGCATCTTCGTCTCGGTGTGGTCGATCAGGCCCCGGCCGCACTTCTGGATCCTGCCTTCCGCCTTCAGGTCGTTGAAGATGGCGTCGAGGATGCCGTTGACGAACTTGCTACTCTTCTCGGTGCTGGTGAACTTCTTGGCGATCTCGATGGCCTCGTTGATCGAAACCTTCGGCGGGATGTCCTCGCAGTAGAGGATCTCTGCCAGCGCCATGCGCAGGATGTTCTTGTCGATGATCGCGATACGGCTCATGTCCCAGTTGAAGGTGTGCTTGGCGATATAGCCGTCGATCTCCTCGCGGTGATTGATGATGCTGGAAACAAGGTGGTTGAAGAACTTCATGGCGTTCGCATCGTCCATGATCTCCTGGGTCAGGAGCCAGTGGGTGGCGGACTCGACATCGACATCCCGGATCTCCAGCGTATAGAGCGCCTGGAGGATTTTTTCCCTGATCTGTCGTCGGTAGGTTTTCATGATGGCAATGATGATTGGGTGTTCAGGATCTCGGTGATGACCTCACCGGTCGCAGCAAAATTTTCGAAGAGAGCGCCCGGGTTGTGGGCGGCGAGCTCCTGCATGGAGAAGTTCCCCGTGGCGACGGCGATCGACCTGGCGTTCAGGACGCGGGCGCAACCGATGTCGTGCGAGGTGTCGCCGATGATGACGGTCTCCGATGGGGAGAAGCTGGTGCCGGTGAGCCGTGCGGCACGGTCGACGGCTATGGCAGGAAGCTCGGTTCGCAGGATGGCGTCGTCGGCGAAGGCGCCGAACGGGAAGTAGTGGTCGATGCCGGGAAGCTTCAGCTTGTGGCGGCCGGACTCTTCGAAGTTTCCGGTCAGCAGGCCGAGGTGTACCCCCGGAATGCCCGACAGTTCGTCGAGCAGTTCGCGCACCCCCCCGAGCAGGGTGATGTCAGCTGGAGTCGTCCGCTCCCGGAAGAGGGCGATGTAGGTCTCCCTGGCCCGGTCGAAGCGCCCGGCGATCTCGCGGCGGTCGAGGCCGGCGTGTTCCAGCACCTCGTAGATGATCGCACTGTCCATTTTTCCCGAGAAGTCGTGATTGCCCGTGCTTCCTTCGGTTCCGTAGACCTCGATGAGGGCGTCGCCGAGGACGCGCCGGTTGACGCTCCCGACTCTGACCAGGGTTCCATCGATGTCAAACAACACGAGTTTGCGGTGCATTTTCAGGCTGATACCCCTTCTTCGGAACGTGCTTTTTCTATCTTCACGGGAATGAGCTTCGAGACACCCTCCTCTTCCATCGTGACGCCGTAGAGCGCCTGGCACGAGGCCATGCTCTTCTTGTTGTGCGTAACGATAATAAATTGGGTGTTATTCTCAAATTTTTTCAGGAGCTTGACGAACCGTCCGACGTTGGCGTCGTCGAGCGGCGCGTCGACCTCGTCGAGGATGCAGAACGGGCTCGGCTTGACCAGGTAGATGGCGAAGAGCAGCGACAGGGCGGTCAGCGCCTTCTCGCCGCCGCTGAGCTGTTCGATGGCCAGGGGCTTCTTGCCCCTCGGCTTCGCGACGATTTCGATGTGGGCCTCGAGCGGGTCTTCGGCGGTGTGGATGAGGAGGTCGACCTCGTCTTCCGGGTCGAACAGGTCGTGGAAGATCCTGATGAAGTTTTTCCTGACTTCGCTGAAGGTCTCCCTGAACTTCTCGAGGGCCGTCCGGTTGATCTCTTCGATCGTCTCCCTGAGCTGCCTTTCAGCGCTGACCAGGTCCTCTTTCTGCGAGGTGAGGAAGTCGAACCGCTCCTGCTCGATCTCGTACTCCTCCATCGCCAGCTCGTTGACCGCCCCGAAAAGCTCGCGCTGCTTCTGCAGGTAGGCGAGCCGCTCCTTCGCCTCCTGCAGGTCGAATCCGAAGGGCTTGAGCGCAGGCATGGGGTCGAGTTCGACGCCGTAACGCTCCATCACGGTGGTCCGGAGGTGGTCGATCTCCTGCTCGATGCGCGTCCGCTGCCCGCCGAACTCCAGCATCAGCTGCATGGAGACTTCGTGCTTCCGGCGCATGTCGCGCAAGACGGAGAGCGCCTCGTGGTTCCTCGACTGCAGGTCGCGGTAGGAGGATTCGAGCTCATTCAGCGACTGCTGCAGGCGGCCGGAGACGACCAGCGCCCGCTCGTGGGCTTCGCCGTCCATCGAGATGGCGGTGCCGAGCGAGGCCACCTCCTTTTCAGCGGATTCCCGCTCCCGCTGCAGCGAGGCCAGCTCTTCGCCGAGCGTCCGCACGGCCTGGCGGCAGGCGTCGATCCTGAATCCGAGCCGTTCCCGTTCGAGCTGGGCGTCACGGTATCGGCCCTGCTGCGCCTGCACCTCGGCGTTCAGGGTCCGGCTTGTGGCCTCCTCCGCCGAAAGCGCCTCCTGCATCGCGGCGAGCTGCTGCTGGACTCCCGCCTCCTCTTCATGCAGGCGGTTGAATTCCGGGCCGATGCGTTCCAGTTCGGCCTCCACTTCGCGCACCGAAGCCGACAGCGAGGCGGCCTCCTCCGACGTACGCCTGACCTGGTCGCCCCTCGAGTGCTTTTCGGCGTCGAGCCTGGCCAGCTTTTTTTCGAGGGCGCCGATCTCCTGCCCGACCATGGCCGCCGAGCGCCTGGTGTCGTCGGTCCTGATGGCCTCCGACTCCTTCCGCAGCCCGGCCAGCTCCGTTTCGGTCCCGGAGATCGAGGCTGCGACCACCTTCAGCTCCTTCCGGAGCTGGTCGCGTTCAGCCTTCCTGCCGAGCCTCAGGCTGTCGCCTCCCTTCGCGCTTCCCCCAAAAAGCAGCCCCTTTCCGCTGAACTTCTCGCCTTCGGCGGTGATGAAGCGTGCTTCCGGATGCCTCGATGCCAGCTCCTCCGCCGTGTCGAGGTCGGGCACCAGGTAGCTGTGCTGCAGCATCAGCAGCAGTGCCTTCGAGGCCTCATCCGGGCAGGCGACCAGGTCGACCATCCGAACCGCGCATTCGATCTGCGGGTAATCCGCGACCCCGCAGCCGTTGACCAGGTCGAGTACGACGAAATGTACCTTTCCCTTGTCCCCCCTGACGAGGTTCGAGACGGCGCCCTTCGCCTCGTCGAGGTTCCGGCAGAGGTAGTAGCCGAGGCTTTCGCCGAGTGCCGCGTTGACCGCCTTCTTGTTGGCCGCATCGAGCGACAGCAGGTCGGAAAGGCAGCCGAGCCCTGGTTTCCCGTCGCGGTGCTTTTCAAGGTAGGCGACCCCTTCGGGGAGGCCCTCGAACTTCTCGAGGATCGAATCGCACAGGATGGCCTGGTTGTTCAGGCGGTCGTGCCGGCCACGGAATGAGAGCAGCTGCTCCTTCAGCCCCTCCATCTTCTCGGCGATGGCCCCTTTGCGGTCGAGGAGAAGCTTTTCTTCTGCTCTGAGGGCGTCGAGCTGTGTCCGTTTCGCCGAGAGCCGGGCTTCGGCATCCGCCCGTTCCGGGTCCGCCCGTTCGGCCAGTTCCTCAAGCTCCTGCCGGCGCTGCTCGAGCCTTGCAACCGATCCGGCGACGTGCTCCTTCTTGTTCTGCAGCGACTGCCTCGAGAGGTTGAGGGCGTTGACCGAGCGCTGGAGTTCGGCCGCCTTCTGCCGGACCTGCTGCAGTTCATTGCGCTTCAGGTCAAGCCCGGCGTTGAGGCGCTCCAGTTGAGCCTTGAGCGATTCGAACGCTTCGAGGCGGTCGGAGCAGTTCTTTTCAAGCGGGGCCTGCCCCGACGAGAGCTCTTCGGAAAGTGCCTGCTGCTCGACGAGCTTGCGCTGCTTCTCCTCCATCGAAAACCCGATCCTCTCGATGGCGTGCAGGAGGCTCTTCTGTTTCTCCCGATGCTGGAGGAGCAGCTTCTCCTGGTCGTGGACGACAGCGTTTGCGGCATTCAGCTCCTTCTGGGATTCGGCGAGGCGGCTTTCGAGGTCGAGCTGCCGCAGCTCCGCCTCCTGGTGGGAGCTGTCGAGGTTGGCGATCCTGGCGGCCAGTTCGTGGCTCTGGCGCTCCTCTGCCGCGCTCGAGTCGATCAGCGGCCTCAGCCGGTCGTGCAGTTCGCCCATGGCTATGCCGGAGAGGTTGAGGTCGAGCGACCGGAGCTCGTCGCGGATCTCCTTCAGGCGTTCGGCCTTCTTGACCTGCTGCTTCAGGGATCGGACCTTCTTCTCGACCTCGGCCAGCACGTCGTCCACCCTCGCCAGGTCCCGGCTCGCGCTTTCGAGCTGCCGGAAGGTCTGCTTGCGGCGCTGCTTGTACCGGGTGATGCCCGCGGCCTCCTCGAACAGCTTCATCCGCTCCTCGCTCTTGTTGCTGATGATCTCCTCGATCATCTTCAGCTCGATGACCGAGTAGGCGTCGCTGCCCATGCCGGTGTCGGCGAACAGGTCGAGGATGTCCTTCAGGCGGCAGGGGACCTGGTTGAGGAGGTAGTCGCTGTCGCCGCTCCGGTAGAGGCGCCTGGTGACGGTGACCTCGGTGTACTCGGTCGGCAGGACGTTGCGCGTGTTCTGGATGGTGATGGAGACTTCGGTGAGGCTGAGGGGCTTCAGTGTTTTGGTGCCGTTGAAGATGATGCTCTCCATCTTCGGCGAGCGCAGGAGCTGGGATTTCTGTTCGCCGAGCACCCAGCGGATGGCGTCGACGACGTTGGTCTTGCCGCAGCCGTTCGGGCCCACGATGGCTGTCAGCCCCTTGTCGAAGGAGATCCTGACACGATGGGCGAAACTTTTGAATCCAAACAGCTCGATTTTCGAGAGGTACATAAGAACAGGGTGTTATCGGTCTGCTTCTGGCTGAACGTCAACCGCCGGCAACCTGTCAGGAGGATACTGACAGAGCGGGCAAGTTAACAAAAAAAGAGGCATACGGGAAAAGGGATTCGTGTCACGCGGAGCCGTCTCCCGACCTTCGGAGCGCCTGCACGACGGAGCGCGCCTGGAGCGCGGCCCCGACATCGTGCACCCTCAGGATGTCAGCCCCGTTCAGGAGCGCGATGGTGTTCGCACTGGTGGTGGCGTCGAGCCTTTCCGATGGGGGCGGGATCTGTCCGCCCTCCCTGCGTATCGCCTGGCCGAGGAACGATTTTCTCGACACCCCGGCAAGAACGGGGCATCCCAGCGCGTGCAGCTCGTCGAGCCGGGCGAGCAGGCGGAAGTTCTCTCCGACGCTTTTGCCGAAGCCGATGCCGGGGTCCGTGACGATCGATTCGACGCCGTGGGTGCGGGCGATTTCTATCGAACGCCTGAGGAACCCGAGCACCGTCGCGACGATGTCGCGTTCCCCCGCGCCGGTATCGTGGCTCCATTGCATGTTTCCGGGCCTGACAGGGGTGTGCATCAGCACCACTCCGCACCTGTGGCGTCCGCAGAGCGCTGCCATTCCCGGGTCGAAGGTGAATCCGGAGATGTCGTTCACGATGTTCGCCCCGGCCAGGATCGCCTTTTCGGCAACCCCTCTCTTCCAGGTGTCGATCGAGATATGCACCTCAGAATGGCGGCGGAGGAGGGCGATGAAGCTGGCTGTCCGTTCGATCTCCTCTTCGGCGCTCACCGCCTCGGCGCCAGGCCTCGTGGATTCGCCGCCGACGTCGATGATCTCCGCACCGGCCTCGACCATGGCGAGGGCGCTTTCGAGCGCCTTGTCGAGGTCTGGCGCGGACGACCGGGCGACGAATCGGCCGCCGTCGAAAAAGGAGTCGGGTGTAAGGTTCACGATCCCCATCACGGCAGGGACGGTGAGGTCGAGGAGCTTTCCCGCGCAGTCGAGCCGGAATCCGGCATGGTTTCGTTCAGTAGGGGTCATGGGAGCGGAAAGGTCAGACGATTCCGAAAGGTACAGGGGTGAAGGTAAGCACGAACACGGCGATGCAGAGCCAGCCCGCAATGCGCCGGGGTTTCGAGAGCCTCAGCGGACGGGTGATCGCCGGGTGCCTGGTGCCGAGGAACCTGACGAGGATGAACCCCCAGATGATCCAGCCGGGCCAGGACCACTGCAGCAGCTGTGGCGGAAGCGAGGCCGCAGACCCCGGGGCGATCAGGTCGGAGATTCCCGCCGAGAAGGCCGGGAGCCCGAGCACCGTGATGAAAGCCAGGAAGATGCGTGCAGCCCGCTCGTGCCCTTTGCGGCCGAACAGGGCATAGACGACGTGGCCCCCGTCGAGCTGGCCGACCGGCAGCAGGTTCAGGGAGGTCACCAGGCAGCCGAGCCAGCCGGTGAACAGGTACGGGTAATGGTACATCTCGGTCATCGGGGGGAGGCCTTTGGGGGCGATGAAGGTTTCGAGCAGCAGGTACAGCAGGTTCCTGCCGAGGAAGAGGCTGCCCGGTTCCGGTGCGGGGATGCCCCCTTTCGGGAGGTACTCGGGATGTATGGTGAAGATGTAGCCTTCGGGAGGGAGGTGCAGGAATCCGTAGAGCAGCAGGCCCAGGGCCACGGCAAAACCGGCAAGGGGGCCGGAGGCGCCTGTATCGAGCAGGGATTCGGCATCCGGAAACGGGTCCCTGACCTTGATGACGGCACCCATGGTCCCGATGTTCAGCATGAACGGCAGCGGTGGCACCGGGATGTAGTAAGGCAGGGTCGCCCTGATCCGGTGTGCGACCGTCGCGAAATAGTGGCCGAACTCGTGGACGCTCAGGAATGCTACCAGAGACAGCGAGAAGGGGAGGCCTTCCCGGAGCTCCCTGAAGAATGCCGCCGCTCCTCTTCCGGTTTCGGCGGGCCTGCCGAGCCAGAAGGTCCCTGCCCAGGTGGTGCAGAAGAGCGTCGCGACGAACAGGATCGTGTGCAGTGGCCAGTTCTGACCCGGGGTGGCCCTGCTGCCGCCGGATTGATGGTTCGCTCGCATGGTCTGCTCAGGGAGAAGGTTGTCGCCTCGGGTGCATGGTCGGTGTCGAACGGGGGAGAGCGGCCCGATGGCCCGGCCGTGGAGATGATCTTCGGCCGGGCCCCGGGACTGCAGGATTCAATGGGCCTCTTTCGCGCCCACTTTCTTCTCTTCCCCGAAGGTCGCGGCCAGGCCTTTGGCCAGTTCATCCTTTTCGGACGGGGTCAGCTTGGCCTCGGGGTGCGCCGGCAGGTAGAACCATGGGGGCATTTTGCCTTCCCTGGTCTCTTCAGCGGCCTCATCTCCCTTGTTCACGCCTTCTCGGCCCCATTCGGAGACGTTGAATTTTTTCCGGCCGATCTTCACGTCCAGCGCAGTCAGCCAGGATACCGGCGCGACGTTGCTGTACCACGGCCAGACGGTCTCGTTCGAATGGCAATCCTTGCATGCACGGTTGAACAGCTCAAGGGTGCGCGGGCTGTCCCACTTCGGAGTGCCGGTTGCCGGAGGGTTCGTGTGGTCTTTCCCGAACGGGACAAGCTGGATGAGTAACAGGACGGCGGCCGTCCCGGCGATTGCCTTGCCTATGTTCATGATCGTACGTTCCGTTTGATTGGTTGTGTAGAGTCGATCTGTCGGATACAGAACAGAATATAAGCATTCGACTTCTTATCCAAGCCCCGCGGGGCATGCATCAGGGAGCTGTACTGACGGTCAGCATGCTCATCGGCCAGGAGCATTCGACCTGGTGCGAGCGCCTTCCGGTGGCGATCTCGGCGATGATGTCCAGTTCCAGGTCGCTGTAGAATTTCCTCGCCGAGGTGAACCCGTCGCCGGTGAACTCGGCGATCCCCTGCAGGCTCGCCACGATCGGCACCCCTGCCAGCAGGAGCATGCTCCGGTGGCCGTCGAGCCCCACGAACGCCGAAGCCCCGATATTCCCGGCACCGGCGATCATCAGGGCGAGCTGGCCCGGCGTGAAATGGTGCAGGCTCTGCGAAACGAGCACCAGGTCGGCGGAATTCCTGTCGACCCCCTCCAGGTCGAAGGCGTTGACCACCCTGAACTCCACGGCCACGCCCCGTTCGGCGGCGGCCGCCCTGCCAGCTTCGACCGACTCCGGCACGATGTCCGAGGCGGTGATCTCGAGCCTCATGCCGCGTTTCCGGGCATGTTCCGCCAGGGCGAACGCGAGCCCTCCCGAGCCCGACGCCAGTTCGAGCACCCTGACGGGCCCGTCGCGCTGCTGCGAAAGTTCAGCGAGGAGCGGTTCGAGCAGACGGGTCTGGTGGTGGTAGACCATCGTCAGGCCGTTCATGCGGTCGAGCGCCCGGACCATGGCGGCCTTCTGTTCACCGTCGGTCGACGGTTCGTCCATGTGCTCCGTATCGCGGCTCCTGATCATCAGGTCGAGAAGCTCGTAAAGGTGGAAGCCAGGGCCCAGTTCCCTTGATGCTTCGAGCCGCTTCTCCAAGAAGCGCGACATGAAGCGGTCCACGACGGCCTCGAGCTCTCCGATGCCGTTCCACTTCGGTGGGAACTCGCCCTGCGAGCGAAGCCGGTCGAGCGCAATGTACCCGGCGGTCCTGAGTTGCAGCATTTGTATCTCTTTTTCAGAAAACTTTGGCCGATGCCTGGGGATGGCGGGGGTATGCTTCAATATACGATTCGGGGCACGCACATGGAACCCTTGGCGGAGCATTCCTCCCGGCCGAAAAAAATGCCGGATTGAAAATCCCGGGAATTTTTCCGGATTGTTTTTGATTTCAATAAACTGATACTAAATTAGTATCAGTAAAAAAACAGCAGCCATGAAAGTACTGAACAAACATTCCGATTACGCCTTGCGGGCCCTGATCGCTCTCGGCATGGAGCCCGGTGTCCGGAAATCGGCCAAAGCGCTCTCCGAAGCGCAGGGCATCCCGTACCAGTTCCTTCGCAGGATCCTTCAGGAGCTCATCAGGAGCGGCCTGGTTTCTTCGAAGGAGGGGGCCGGCGGGGGCGTCGCCCTGGCCAGGGCGCCGGATGAGATCAGGGTGAGTGATGTGATCGAAATCTTCCAGGGGCCGGTGCAGGTCTCCGAGTGCATGTTCCGGCGCCAGCTCTGCTCGAACAGGGCCAACTGCGTGCTGCGGCACGAGATCATGCGCATCGAGCAGGTGGTGAACGACGAGTTTTCGAAAGTCACCGTCGGCAAGCTGGCAGGAGACCTCAGAAGGGTCGAAGAGGCAAGAAAAAACCTGCTTGTCCAGGAAAAACCAAAAGGATAACACTACATGAAACGGAAGATCATCACCATAGAAGAGAAATTGTGCACGGGTTGCGGCGACTGCATCCCGGCATGTCCCGAGGGGGCGCTCCAGGTCATCGACGGCAAGGCGCGGCTCATCAGCGACCTGTTCTGCGACGGCCTCGGCGCCTGCGTTGGAAAATGCCCGACCGGCGCCATGCGGGTCGAGGAGCGTGAAGCCGAGCCTTACGACGAGCGAAGGGTCATGCACGAGAGCATCGCCAAGGCAGGGCCGAACGTGATCGCCGCACATCTCAGGCACCTCATGGAGCACGGCGAGAGCGCTTACCTGCAGATCGCGCTCGACTACCTGCAGGAGCAGGGAATCCCCAATCCTCTCGAGAGCGAGGCTTCCGCAAAGCCGGCGGCCCACGCCCACCACGGCGGAGGGTGCCCCGGAAGCAGGATGATGGACCTCCGGGAGAACGGAACCCCGGCCCCGGCGGTTTCGGCAGCGGCAACCCCGACCTCTCCCGGGGAGCTCAGGCAGTGGCCTATCCAGCTGCACCTCGTCACCCCCATCGCGCCATACTACCAGGGATCGGACCTGCTGCTTGCGGCCGACTGCGCCCCCTTCGCCATGGGTGACTTCCACTCCAGGCTCCTCAGGGGCCGCAGCCTGGCGATCGCCTGCCCGAAGCTCGACGTCGAGATGGAGCGCTATGTCGAAAAACTTACCGCCATGATCGACATGGCGAAGGTCAACACCATCACCGTCGCCATCATGGAGGTCCCCTGCTGCGGCGGCCTGATGTCGCTCGTCTCGAAGGCGCTCGAAAGGGCGAGCCGCAAGGTGCCGGTCAAGCAGGTCGTCATCGGCATCGGCGGAGAGCTCCTTTCGGAAGCGTGGGCCTCATGCTGAAGGATGCGCTCGGTGCCTGGCGGGGGTCGGCAAGCGAGATATCGAGGCTGATCGAAGCCGAACCGGGCAATGCCGACGCCTATTTCAGCCGTGCCGGCGTGCGGGGGGCCGAAGGGGACCGTGATGGCGCGCTGAAGGATTTCACCATGGCCCTGAAGCTCGGGCTGCGGTACCGTGAGAGCATCGTGGCCTACGGCAACCGGGGGCTGATCAGGTACGAGATGGGCGACTACCTCGGGGCGGCTGACGATTTCAGCGAGGTCGTCGAACGGAAGCCGCGCCAGAAGAGCCTGCTGAAGGCGGCGCTCCTCAAGAGGGCGGCCGCCAGGGAGAAGCTTGGCGACAATGACGGGGCGGCCGCGGACCTGCGGCTCGCATCGCTCCTGTCGCCTGATTGCGAACAACAACCAACACCATAAGGAGAACGATATCATGAGTATGCATTGCGACCAGTGCCAGGAGAGCATCAGGGGGACAGGATGCAACGTCCGCGGCGTGTGCGGCAAGGACGAGTTGACCGCCGGACTTCAGGATACCCTTGTCTATGCCGTCGAAGGGCTCGCCCTCTGCGCGGCGGAACTCGAAGGGACGCTCGACCGGAAATACGGCCAGTTCATCAGCGAGTCCCTGTTCGTCACCGTGACCAACACCAACTTCGACGACGACGCCATCGTCGAACGTATCCGCAGGACCCTCGCCGTGCGCGACGAGGTCAGGGCGATTGCAGGCAGGACTCCGGCCCACGACGCGGCCACCTGGAGCGGCAGCTCCCGTGAGGAGTTCATCGTCAAGGCCGTCAGCTGCGGCATCGACAGCCTGAGCGAAAACGCGGACCTGCGCTCGCTCAAGAGCCTCGTGCTGTACGGACTCAAGGGCCTAGCCGCCTATACCGACCATGCAGCCGTGCTCGGCTACCACGACGACGAAGTCTACGCCTTCTATGTCAAGAGCCTGGCCGCTCTCGTCAATGAGCATTCCGCGGACGAACTGCTCGCGCTCGTCATGGAGACCGGCGCCACGGCCGTGAAAGCCATGGCCCTGCTCGACAGGGCCAATACGACCACCTACGGCAACCCGGAGATCACGACGGTCAGGACCGGCGTCGGCAGCTGCCCGGGCATCCTGATCTCGGGCCACGACCTGCGCGACATGGAGGAGCTGCTGCAGCAGACCGCGGGGACGGGTGTCGACGTCTACACCCACTGCGAAATGCTGCCGGCCCACTACTACCCGGCCTTCAAGAAGTACAGCCACTTCGTCGGCAACTACGGCAGCGCCTGGTGGGCCCAGGACCGGGAGTTCGAGACCTTCAACGGCCCGATCCTCATGACCACCAACTGCATCGTGCCGGTCAGGGAGTCCTACCGCCACCGCATGTTCACCACCGGCATGGCCGGATACCCCGGGCTGAAGCACATTCCGGCGCGCGAGGAGGGGCAGGCGAAGGACTTCTCCGAACTCGTCGAACTGGCGAAGAGCTGCAAGCCCCCGGTCGAGCTGGAGAACGGCGAGATCGTCGGCGGCTTCGCCCACACGCAGGTGCTGGCGCTGGCCGACAAGGTGGTCGACGCGGTCAGGTCGGGCGCTATCAGGCGCTTTGTGGTCATGGCCGGCTGCGACGGCCGCCACGCCTCGAGGCAGTACTACACCGACGTTGCCCAGGCCCTGCCGACGGATACGGTGATCCTGACCGCCGGCTGCGCGAAGTACCGCTACAACAAGCTGCCGCTCGGCGACATCGGAGGCATCCCGAGGGTGCTCGACGCCGGCCAGTGCAACGACTCCTACTCGCTGGCGGTGATCGCCCTGAAGCTCAAGGAGGTGTTCGGGCTGGAGGACATCAACGACCTGCCCATCTCCTTCGACATCGCCTGGTACGAGCAGAAGGCGGTCACCGTGCTGCTCGCCCTGCTCTATCTCGGCGTGAAGGGCATCAGGCTCGGGCCGACGCTTCCCGAGTTCCTCACCCCGAATGTCGCAGGTGCCATCGTCGGGAAGTTCGGACTGAAGCCGATCGGTACGGTCGAGGCAGACATCGAGGCCATGATGGCTGGTGCGTGATCGTGGCGTGACGCAAGGAAATACGAAAAAGCGGGCTTCGGCCCGCTTTTCGTGTCCATGATGGCCCGCACGCACTCTTCCCTCCATGGATGCCGTATGGAACTTGGCATATTATTGTATATTTTACATGCATATACTTCGCGATTCACCCCATCCTGTCGCGATTCCGTTTACCGGTAGTCTCCCTTTAGTACAGTTCATCCGTCCGGACATGGCAGCCGTCTGCCTTGCCGATTGCATCCCGTTCGGGTGAATTCCGGTCCATTTCCAGTTCAGCCCAATCCACTGGCGGGAGGCCAAGCTTCATGGCGTTTTTCAGGAACATCTGCCTCGTCGAGGCTCCACAGGCATTCATCACGCCGTTCCCGAGGTTCATCACCGACTGCATCGGCGTCTGTTACCTGGCTGCTGCGGTCGAGGATATCGCCGAAAGCCTGGTCATTCCGGACAACTACTACAACGACCGCCTGGCGGAGAGCTTCGATCGCCTCTTGCAACGCCGCAAGATCGACCTGGTGGCCATTTCGTCGATGACCGGCGGCTTCAACCAGGCGGTCCGCCTCGCCGGAATAGCCAAACGGCACGGCGCGTTCGTCGTCATGGGAGGATTCCACCCGACAGCCCTGCCCGAAGAGGTGCTCGGGCTGGACTGCGTCGACCTCGTGGCCATCGGCGAGGGGGAGGCCACCTTCAGGGAGCTGGTCCTCCACGGCCCGTCGCGCGACGTGAAGGGGTTGGCCTGGCGCGAAGGCGGCGGCATCGTCCATACCGGCGAGCGGGAGCTGATCTCCGAGGTCGATTCCATCCGGTTCCCGATGCGCGGCCTCAGGCCGGAACGGTTCGGCGAGCGGGGGGAGGAGTACACCATCGACACCATCTACACCTCGCGCGGCTGCCCCTGGTCGTGCTCGTTCTGCGCCAACGACAGGATGCACAAGAGCTGGCGCGGCCGAAGCCCCGAAAATGTCGTGGAGGAGATCGCGACGCTCCACGACCCGAACCGCAAGAAGCTGATCAAGATCTGGGATGCCAACTTCCTGACCAACATCAAACGGGCAGAAGCGATCTGCGACCTCATGATCGGGCGCGGCCTGACCAACTTCAGGATCATGACCGAAACGAGGGCGAAGGATATCGTCCGGGCCGAGCGGATCCTCGACAAGCTCCGCGCCGTAGGGCTGAACAAGGTGGGCCTCGGCATCGAAAGCCCGAACCCGCAGACCCTCGAGCTCATGAACAAGAAGAACTCCCTCGACGACGTCTCCAGGGCCATCGGCCTCCTCGAACGCCACCACATCGGGGCCGAGGGTTATTTCATCATCGGGCACCAGTCTGAGAGCGAGGCCGACACGATGGCCTACCCGGAGTTCGCGAAATCGCTCGGCCTGAAGCAGGCGCTGTTCATGTCCATGACCCCCTATCCCGGCACGAAGATCTTCGAGGAGTACCGGAGCGAGGGGAACATCACCTCGACGGACTGGGACCTGTACAACAACTTCTCCCCGGTCGTCAAAACCGCCTCCATGAGCACCCGCGACCTGGTTCGGATGATGGCCTACTGCAACGTGGCGTTCTGCAACTACCGGTCGCTGCTCAAGCGCCAGAGCGAGGGGGCGGCGCTCCTGGTGTTCCTGCGGGACCTTTTCCAGCTCGTGTTCCTCTTCAAGGTCAACAAGACCCTCGACGGCCCCGAGGTCGCCACGATCGTGTTCGAGGCGTTCGAACGCTACCTTGCCACCAGCCCGCAGATCGAGTACGAGTCGAAACCCTCTTCCGGGCCGCTCAGGAAGCCGATGAGGTTCAGCCTCGAGCACCCTTCCGGCCGGCGCATCGATTTCATGATCCGCCAACAGGGCGGCAAGCGGTTGATGACCATGACGGATGCGGCCTCCGCCCAAACCGCTCCCGGTCCGGTCGTCCGGCTTTCCGAGGTGGTCGATGCCGCCTGGTCGATCTCCATGGATGTGCTCATGCGCCTGCTGTACCGGAACGAACTCATGCGCAACAATCCCGGCAACAAGAGCCGCCGCCAGGCCCTCGCGCTGCTGGCCGACCGTGACGTCCGCCGTGCCGTCGTGCGTGCGTTCCGACTCTACAGGGGATGCTTCAGGCATCGGAAAGGGGGGTGAATTCGTATATTCACCTCGTTCGATACCTGTTCCATTTCTCACCCTTCACGCCTGATGATACATGCCGTCCTCTGGGACAATGACGGCCTGCTGCTCGACAGCGAGGCCCTGTTCTTCGAGCTGACCCGCTCCTTTTTCGCCGAAGCCGGCTTCGTGCTTGACGAAACCTACTGGGGCCTCGAGTATCTCGGCAATGCGAAGCACAGCTCCCAGATCGCCCGCGAACTCGGCATGCCGCCGGGGACCGCCGGCCCCTTGATCGAATGGCGGAACAACGCCTTCGTCGAGAGGATCCGGCATACCGTGCCGCTCATGCCGAAAGTCCGCGAAACCATCGAGTCGCTGTCGGGAACCGTCCGCCTGGGGCTCGTGACCGGCAGCCCGCGCGACAAGGTCGAGCTGATGCACGGCCCGGAGGGTCTGCTCCGCCACTTCGAAGTCATCGTCACCGACGACGAGGTCGATAATCCAAAGCCCCATCCCGAGCCCTACCTCAAGGCGCTCGAGCAACTGGGACTCGGGCCCGGGCAGTGCCTTGCGGTAGAAGATTCCCGCCGCGGGCTGGCCTCCGCCCATGCCGCCGGCATCGACTGCATCGTCGTGCCGAACGCCCTGACCAGGGTGCAGCGCTTCGAACATGCCTGTGCCGTCGAGGCCGACGTCTCCGGCGTGATCCGGCACCTGCATGCCCGGAACGGGCTTTCCCGATAAAAGTGTAAATTCCGACAATCAGGTATTTTTAAACGATTCATCCGCCCATCAAGAGGGCAAATCACTGCTTCGACCGACTATGCATCACGCTCAGCATCGCAGCATCGACGGGCCGACGACGGCATCTGCAGGGCTATCGCTCCTCGTGTTCGCCTATGTCGCGGCGAGGGCGGCGACGATGTGCATCACGCTCGACGAGGCGGCTACCTACAACGGCCACGTCACGAACGGATGGGTTGATATCCTCCTGTTCCGGACGGACGGCCTGCCGGACAACAACCACCTCCTGCATACGCTGCTCGCCAAGCTCTCGGTGAGCATCTTCGGCGTTTCGGAACTGACCCTCAGGCTTCCCACCCTGCTCGGGACCTTCTTCTACCTGCTGGGGCTCAACCTGTGCCTTCCTCGGGTCGTTTCCGGCTGGAAGGCCGTGCCCGGGCTCCTTGCCATCGCGATGAACCCATACGTGGTCGATTTCCTCGGCGTCGCCCGCGGTTACGGGCTCGGCCTCGGCTTCACCATGCTGGGCCTTGCCGCCCTGCTCCGGGCCTTTGCGGAAACGCCGGGTAAGCTCAGGGCGGGGCACGCCCGGCTCGGCATCGTACTGTTCGGCCTTGCCGCGCTGTCGAACCTCTCCTTCCTCCTGGTCCTAGGCTCCGCTATGCTCATGGTCGGGGGATTCGTTCTCGTTCAGGGCATCGCAGGCCGACCTGTCTCGGAATCCTCATCCTATCCCTGGCCGCTTCTCCTGGTGCAGCTCCTGCTGCCGGGGCTGCCGTTCATCGCCTACCTGGCGCTCCCGGTTCATATCATCCGCCAATGGAAGCTCCTTGGAGAGGGCGGACAGACCGGCTTCTGGCACGACACCGTCGGCAGCCTGGTCAACGGCACCGCCTACGCTAACAGATGGTTCTGGAGCTACATTTATGTGATGACCGATTGGGTCGTCGTGGTCTCGCTCTTCGTGCCCATCGCGCTCGTGCTGCTGTGGCGCACGGACCAGCGGCGCTTCACGGTGCTTGCCGTGCTTGCCGGAATGACCTTCACCGTCGCCCTGGCGAGCATCCTGCAGCACCACCTGATGCACGTCGCGTACCTGCAGGGCCGCCGTGGAATCTTCCTCACCCCGCTTTTCCTGCTTACGGCCATCGCCCTCGGCGACACTCCCCGCACGTCGTCCCGCTGGTATTCGGTGCCGGCGCTGCTGCTCGGCCTCGCCGCACCGTCGGTGCTGGCAGTGCAAAACATCTACACCGCAAACCTGAAGAGCCTCTACGATTGGCCCGAGTTCGGGGGCACCCGAACGGCGATGCTTGCTGTGAAACGGGAGATCGGCCTTCAGCAGCCAGGAACGCCCCGAAAGATGCGGGTCGACGAGGACTATTTCGACACCATGAACTTCTACCGGAGCATGTACGGCATGGAGCGGATGCTGCTGCCGGTCGAGCTGGACGGCCTGGACGGTCCGGCGGATTTCTATTACGGCTTCATCCGCAATGAGGCGACGATGGCCGCGCAGGGCGCACGCCCCTTGTACCGCCATCCCCAAAGCGGCACGATTCTTTGCGTTCGGGACAACCCCGCAGGCGGGCACGGCGGAAATAACATCATGAAATAACCAGTCCCGTAACACCACAGTCGACCCAAAGGAGGATGATGCATGTCGTATAGAGGAGTGAAGGTAGCCCTGACCATACCGTGCTATAACGAGGAGGCCGCGATCGTGAAGGTCATCCGTGACTTCCGGGCTGCGATGCCGGGCCTGGAGATCTACGTCTTCGACAACAACTCGACCGACAGGACTGCCGCCGTGGCCCGCGCCGAGCAGGTGCCGGTGATCAACGTCCCATTGAAAGGCAAGGGCAACGTGGTGCGCCGGATGTTTGCCGACGTCGAGAGCGACATCTACGTGATGGTGGACGGGGACGCGACCTACGATGCCCCGTCGCTCACAAGAATGGTCGACAAGCTCATCGACGAGCACCTCGACATGGTCGTCGGATGCCGCCAGGCCTCCAGGGAGGTGGCCGGCGAGGCATACCGCTCAGGGCACCAGTGGGGCAACCGCATGCTCACGCAGAGCACGGTCAACATCTTCGGCGGGGGGTTCACGGACATGCTCTCCGGCTACCGGGTCTTCTCGAAACGGTACGTGAAGTCCTTCCCCGCCCTCTCTCAGGGGTTCGAGATCGAGACCGAGCTGACCGTCCATGCCCTCGAACTGCGGATGCCCTACGGGGAGGTCATGACCCCGTACTATGCCCGCCCCGAGGGTTCGGAGAGCAAGCTCTCCACCTATAGCGACGGTTTCCGCATCCTCAGCACCATCCTGCGGCTCTACGTCACGGAGCGCCCCTTCTCCTTCTACGGAATCTGGGGTGCCCTTCTTGCGCTGTTGTCGATCACGATCTCGGTACCGGTGGTCGCGGAGTATTTCCACACGGGCCTCGTACCCCGCTTCCCGACGCTCATCATGTCGGCCTCCATGATGGTCTGTGCCCTGCTGTCGTTCACCTGCGGCCTGATCCTCGACAACGTCACGACCGGGAGGCACGAGAAGAAGCGCCTCGCCTACCTGACCATCCCTTTCCGGCTCCCCTGACCGATGAAGAGGGAGCAGCTGGTTGAAGCGGCCGCCGGCCTCTTCTGGTTCGGCATGGCGGGCGCCATCGGCTTCCTCGTCGATGTCGGCGTCCTGTACCTGCTCAAGGGCGCCATGGGGCTCTATGCCGCGCGCGTCGTCTCCTTCCTGTGTGCGGCCTTCTCGACCTGGCTGTTCAACCGCGCCGTCACCTTCCGCGGCCGCAGGTCCGGCCACTCCAGAGCGAAGGAGTTCGGCCTCTACCTTGCCCTGATGACGATCGGCGGCAGCGTCAACTACGGGGTGTTCGCCCTGCTCGTCTCGAGGATGGCCATGGCCGCCCAGCACCCCGTCGTCGGGGTCGCCGCAGGCAGCCTTGCCGGCATGGCCGTCAACCTCCTGACCTCCCGCTTCCTGCTCTTCAGGCACCGGCACGATTGAACCCGCCGGCACAGGCCCGCTCCCTGTTGCTCGCTCCATCGAATTGTTTTATACTGGGATAACACTCATTGCAACCCCAATCAAGCAGCTCCATGCAGGAACAACCCCAGGCAAGCATACGTGCCATTTTCAGCCTGCCGGTCATCGTGGCCGCCCTCGGATATTTCGTCGATATCTACGACCTCGTACTCTTCAGCATCGTGCGCGTGCCGAGCCTGAAGTCGTTCGGGCTCGAGGGCAAGGGGCTGATCGACTACGGCGTCTACCTGCTCAACATGCAGATGGTGGGCATGCTCTTCGGTGGCATCCTCTGGGGATGGCTCGGCGACAGGAAGGGGCGCCTGAAGATCATGTTCGGCTCGATCCTGATGTACTCGCTGGCCAACATCGCCAATGGCCTGGTGACCTCGCTTCCTGCCTACGCCTTCTTAAGGTTCGTGGCCGGCGTGGGGCTCGCCGGGGAGCTCGGCGCGGGCATCACCCTGGTCTCCGAGGTGCTGCACACGAAGATCAGGGGGTACGGCACCATGCTCGTGGCCTCCATCGGCGTGTCGGGGGCGATCCTCGCCAACTTCGTTGCGACCGGGTTCGAATGGCGCAATGCCTTCTTCATCGGAGGCGGCCTGGGCTTGCTGCTGCTGGTGGCGAGGATCAAGGTCTCCGAATCGGGCATGTTCCAGGCGATGGAGGGGAGCGCTTCGGTCAGCCGGGGCAACCTGCTCGCCCTCTTCACCGGCAGGGAGCGCTTCCTGAAGTACCTGAACTCGATCCTGATCGGTGTGCCGATCTGGTTCGTGGTCGGCGTGCTGATCACCTTCTCGCCCGAGTTCGCCTCGTCGTTCCATATCTCGGGGGATGTATCCGCCGGCAACGCGGTGATGTACTGCTACCTCGGCCTCGTGTTCGGCGACCTGTCGAGCGGCCTGTTGAGCCAGCTGTTCAGGAGCCGCAAGAAGGCGGTGCTGCTCTTCATGCTCCTGACGATCGCCTCGGTGGCGCTCTATTTCACCCAGCTGGGGGCCACCCCGGGCTATTTCTACGCTGTCTGCGCCGCGCTCGGATTCTCGGGGGGATACTGGGCGATCTTCGTGACGGTCGCAGCCGAACAGTTCGGCACCAACCTCAGGGCCACGGTCGCCACGACCGTACCGAACCTGGTCCGCGGCATGGTCGTGCCCATCACGATGCTGTTCCAGTTCACCAGGGGCCGCTTTGGCCTCGAAACCGGCGCCCTCATCGTCGGCGGCATCTGCATGTCGCTTGCCCTCGTCGCCCTCGCCTCGCTAGAAGAGACCTTCCACAAGGACCTGGATTATTTTGAAGAATTTCTGTAAGGGTGGAAGTGGACGAAGTGGACACAGTGGACGCAGTAGACTGAATGGTATCGAAATCGCGCACGGGATGTCGATTTTCGAGATGCCTGCCAGGCGTTCCTGTTTTGCTCAGTGCTTGTTTATGGTTCCATATTGTTATAACATCTGATATAACAAAACCAGAAAAGTGTCATGCGTGCTACGGTAACAAAGATTGGTAATTCAACAGGCGTTATCCTGCCGAAGGCAGCGGTTGAGCGTCTTAAGGTAAAGCAGGGCGACGTCGTTTATTTAACGGAAACGCCGACAGGCTACACGGTAACTCCCTATGATCCCGAATTTGCCGAGCAGATGGAAGCTGCACGTCGGGGTATGTCCGAATACCGGAACGCCCTCCATGAGCTTGCAAAATGAGATGGTGCTGGCTTCAGGACAGGGTTGTCGTTGCCATACATGACGAGCAGATTGCCGAGCATGGCGGAAGTGCGGGCATCCGTGATGCCGGTCTTTTATCTTCCGCCCTTGCACGTCCGAAAAACCAGGCAAGTTATGGAGAACCCTCCGTCTTCGATCTGGCAGCCTCGGGCACTAGGGGACGTTGTTCAGTAAGCGAAGTAACGCAATTTTGACACTTGGTTATCCATCATGCATGATCAAAAGGCTCAAGGCATTGATCATTCGCCCTATCTCTTTGTTTCCCACCTTCACGGCGTCAATAATTCACACTTCCCGAGTTCATCAAGGCGGCTGATGTTGTAATATGGCGGTAAAGTGAGTAACTATAACTCACGAGTGAAGCCGCCTCGTTCATGAATCGCTTGGGAGGGCGCAAAAAGACCAGATACCCTGCGATCGATTACGACATGCGTGGCTTTTTCGCTTTTGCCCTTGCCACACAACGTCTCCCGGTTTCCTGCCACAATTTTATGAGCTGAGGTGTTGCCATGTACAAGTTCATTGCCGACAACGTCGTCGTCTTCGATATCGAGTGGGTCCCGGATCCGGCGTCGGGCAGACGTATTTACCGGTTGGGCGATACGGCCTCTGATGATGAGGTGCTTGAGGTCATGTGGAAAGAGGGCGGTGCCACACCGGAGGATCCCCGGCCGTACCTGAAAACGGTGATGTGCAGGATCGTTTCCATTGCGGCGGTTGTTCGGAAAAGGGTTCGTGATGGGGTGAACCTTCAGCTCATTTCCCTCCCCGGCCTTCGTGAGGGCGTGCAACGGGAAGGGAAAATCATCCAGCAGTTCCTGGAAGCCGTCGGGAATAAGGGGGCGCAGCTTGTCGGGTTCAACTCCTCGAATGCCGATCTGCCGATCCTGTTCCAGAGGGCGCTGGCCAGCAGGGTGACGGCGCCGACCTTCTGCCATCGTCCGGACAAGCCGTGGGAGGGAGCCGATTACTTCAGCCGAGCCGGCGATTATAACATCGATCTGAAGAATGAGGTTGGGGGGTTCGGGAAAGCGGCTCCATCGCTCAACGAACTGGCCGCTTCACTGGGGATTCCTGGCAAGCTGGGAACCGATGGCTCCGACGTGGTCGATCTGTGGCGTTCGGGTGAGATCAGGAAAATCGTCGAGTACAACCAGTTCGACGCCCTCTCTACCTACCTCGTGTGGTTGAGGACGGCCTACTTTTCGGGGAAACTGACGGACAAGGCTTTTGAGCACGAAGAGCGCCAGTTGGAAAGCCTGCTCGATCAGGAGGTCGAGGACGGGGCGGAGCATCTTACCCGGTTCCTCGATGTCTGGAAAGCGTTTCGCCAGTAGGTTATGGTTCAGGATTCCCCTCATCTGCAACGGAACAAGCAATCATTGCCATGTCAGACAACACCGGCGGTCGTTTTTTTGAATACCTGAATTGGCTGCTCAATCCGTTCCATGGGCTGAAGACAACGGAAGTCTATGACCTGATCGGCACCACCTCGCTGACCGAGCACCGGCTGTATCTGAACCTCGGCTATTGGCGGGATGCGGATACCATTGATGACGCCAGTGAGGCGCTTGCCCTTCTGGTGGCCAAAAGGGGCGGCATGGGTGCGGGTGATGTGGTCCTGGATTGCGGGTATGGTTTTGGCGACCAGGACATCCTCTGGACGAGGAACATGAAGCCTGCAAGAATTATCGGGCTGAATATTACGAGGTCCCAGGTAGGACGGGCCCGGATGAATGTCGCTGATGCCGGGCTCGGGAAGTCGATAGATTTACGGGAAGGGTCGGCAACGGAGATGCCCATTGAACATGAGTCCATCGATCTGGTCGTTTCCCTGGAGAGTGCTTTCCACTACAGGACCCGGGAAGATTTTTTCAGGGAGGCGTATCGGGTGCTGCGGCCCGGCGGCAGGCTGGTGACGGCCGACATCGTGCCGACAAAAAACTCCGACAATCCCTTCAGGCGGCTGGCGCAGCGGATTTCATGGAACCTTGTGGCGGGAAAATTCAATATTCCGACAGAAAACGCCTACTTGATCCCCTCTTATAGCGATAAACTTTCCAAAGCCGGATTCGTCAATATCGACATCAGGTCGATACGTGACGATGTCTATTCGCCACTCCATGACTATCTGTCAAGGGATCGGACATTCGTCGACAAGCTGCCTCCGGTGGCGATGATTATGGCAAAATCAGCGTTGCATTGCCCTGCCGAGAGTGTCTACGCCGGGCTGGACTATATCCTGTCGTATGCCGAAAAGCCGGGGAAAAGAGGGGAGGTTGTACGGTAGGCGAAAAAACTCGATTCCTGACCACTTTAAGCAAAACTGCGTGAGCCTGCTTTCTCGATTACGGTTTCGATAGCGATTTCGATGGGCAGGGAGAACTGCCCACCTGAGGCCCCTACCTCCCATAGGACCCATCCGACCCATAAGACCTATTCCCCCAACGCTTCCATCTCCAGCTTCAGGAACCTTCCTGTATGGGAATCCTCCCGGGCGGCGATCGCTTCGGGGGTGCCTTCCGCGACCAGCGTCCCGCCGCCGCTTCCTCCTTCGGGGCCGAGGTCGATCACCCAGTCGCTGTTGCGGACGATGTCGAGGTTGTGCTCGATGATGATGACCGTGTTCCCCTTGTCCACCAGGCGGCGCAGGACCTCGAGCAGGTGCTGGATGTCCTGGAAGTGCAGGCCGGTGGTCGGTTCGTCGAGGATGTAGAGGGTCTTGCCGGTCTGGATCTTGGCCAGTTCGGCCGAGAGCTTGATGCGCTGGGCCTCGCCGCCCGAGAGCAGGGGGGAGGCCTGGCCGAGCTTCAGGTAGCCGAGCCCCACGCTCTGCATGGTGGTGAGGATCCTCCGGATGCGCGGGAAGTCGGTGAAGAACTCGGCGGCCTCCTCGATGGTCATCTCGAGGACGTCGGCTATCGACTTGCCCTTGTATTTTACCTGCAGCGTCTCGCGGTTGTAACGCTCCCCCTTGCAGTGTTCGCACTGTACGTAGACGTCGGGCAGGAAGTTCATCTCGATCTTCCTCGTGCCGGCGCCCTGGCACACCTCGCATCGGCCCCCCTTGACATTGAAGCTGAAGCGACCGGCCTTGTAGCCCCGGATCTGCGCTTCGGGAAGGCGGGTGAAGAAGTCACGGATGAAGGTGAAGGCCCCCGTGTAGGTCGCCGGATTCGAGCGGGGCGTCCTGCCGATGGGGGACTGGTCGACGTTGACCACCTTGTCGATTTGTTCGATTCCCTCGAGGCCGTCGCAGGGAAGGGCGAGGATCTTGGAGCGGTAGAAGTGCCGGGCGAGGAGCGGGTAGAGGGTCTCGTTGACCAGGGTCGACTTTCCGGAACCGCTGACTCCGGTCACGCTGGTGAGGGTGCCGAGGGGGAATGCTACCTCGACGTTCTTCAGGTTGTTGCCCCGGCAGCCTTTCAGGAGGAGCCGTTTCTGATCCGTCCGTGGCTCCTTCGCTTCGGAGGGGAAGGAGACCGATTTGGTGCCGTTCAGGTAGCCTGCGGTGACCGATCTTCCGTTGAGCTTTGCAGCTGGCCCCTGGGCGATCACCTCGCCGCCGTGCTCGCCGGCACCCGGACCCAGGTCGATGATCTCGTCGGCCAGCAGCATGGTGTCCTTGTCGTGTTCGACCACCAGCACCGTGTTGCCGAGGTCCCTCAAACGCTGCAGGGATTCGATGAGCTTGTGGTTGTCGCGCTGGTGCAGGCCGATGCTCGGCTCGTCGAGCACGTAGAGCACCCCGGAGAGCTGTGAGCCGAGCTGCGAGGCCAGCCTGATCCGCTGGGCTTCGCCGCCCGAGAGGGTCAGCGAGTTCCTGTCGAGTGTCAGGTAGCCGAGCCCGACGTTCAGGAGGAAGTCGAGCCGCCTGGTGATCTCGTGCAGCACCGGCGTGGCCACGAGGAGCTCTTTATGGCCGAGGCCGGGCGGCAGCGCCCTGAAGAATTCGAGCGCCTCGGGCAGCGCCATCGCCTCGACCTCGGCGATATTGAGGCCGCCGACCTTCACCTGCAGGCTATCCTGCTTCAGCCGGGCGCCCCCGCAGACGGGGCAGGTCTGGCTCACCATGAAGCTTTCGGCCCACTCGCGCAGCTTCGGGGAGTTGGCGTTCACCCGGATCTCCTCGACGTAGGGTACGGCCCCCTGGAAGTTCTGCGGGTAGAGGTGCTCCTTGCCGGCATAGGTGTAGCCGACGTCGAAGGTCCTGCTTCCGGAGCCGTACAGCAGGATGTCGAGGGCCTCCTTCGGGATCTCCCGCAGGGGGGTCGGGAGCGTGAAGCCGAAGGACTTGGCGATCGCCCTGATGATCTGCCACAGGTTGCGCTTGCCCGGCTTCCCGAAAGGCTCGATGCCGCCCTCCTCGAGGGACCTTCCGGGGTCGGGCATCATCAGTTCGGCAGAGAGCTGCATGATCTCGCCGAGGCCGTTGCACTCCGGGCAGGCGCCGTAGGGCGAGTTGAAGCTGAACTGGTTCGGGGCCAGCGTGTCGACGGGCACCGTACCGTCCGAATAGGCGAACTTCGTGCTGAAATGCAGCTCCCTGCCCTCCTCTCCTTCCAGGGCGCAGGTTACCGAAGACTTGTGCTCCGAAAGCGAGACGGCGAGCGATACGGCCGCTTTCAGGCGGTCGCCGATGCCGGGGCCAGCCACCATCCGGTCAACGACCAGGGCGATGTTGTGGCTCTTGTAGCGCTCGAGCTGCATGCCGATGGAGATCTCCACATATTCTCCGTCGACGCGCGCCCGGAGGAAGCCTTTCTTCACGAGCCGTTCGAACAGCTCGCGGTAATGCCCCTTCCTGCCGCCGACCAGCGGCGAGAGGATCTGGAACTTCGTGCCGGACGCCAGGCCCATGATGGTGTCGCAGATCGACTCCTCGCTCTGCTTCTGCAGCACCTGGCCGGTCACCGGGTCGTAGCGCCTTCCGGCCTTGGCGTAGAGGAGCCTGACGAAATCGTGGATCTCGGTGACGGTGCCGACCGTGGAGCGCGGCGAACGGTTGGTGCTTTTCTGGTCGATCGAGATGACCGGTGACAGACCCTCGATGAAATCGACGTCAGGCCGTTCGATGTTGCCGATGAACTGGCGGGCATAAGGGGAGAGCGTCTCCATGAACCGGCGCTGGCCTTCGGCGTAGATCGTGTCGAAGGCGAGGCTCGACTTCCCGGAACCCGAGATGCCGGTGATGACGACCAGCTTGTTGCGGGGGATGTCGAGCGAGACGTTCTTGAGGTTGTGCACCCTCGCCCCGCGTATGGTGATGTGGCTGAAATCCATGAATTTGGTGAAGCTCTCCGCTACGGCAAAAAAAAGTGCCCTTAAGACTGTACACTAATCTAGGAATGTTCCGCCAATCGCCAACGGAATATCGCGGTAACGGGTTCAACGGGGCGTGGATGCATAACGTTTCACCCCGTTGAAAAAACCTGTGAAAATCGAAGCGGCGATGTATATTCCAGCTGTCCGTACTCAGGGACGCATCAACATGCATCATAACCGATAAACCGATCGAACGTCATGGAACCCATGTACAATCCGAAGGCTGAACCCGGCAAGCAGTGCCAGGAGTGCCAGAGCTTCACCCTCAACCCTTCCAACCCGGCGGCAGGCACCTGCTTCGGCAAGGATGTCATCGCCGAGGGCGGCTGCAATTTCTTCAAGAAGAAGGAGTCGGAGCAGAAATAAACGAACGGTCGCCTGACGGCTGTCGTGACGGTAGGCTTCCGGGAGAGCGCCAGTTCGGCGTGATCCCGGAAGCCTACCGTCGTTTTCGGAGTGCCGAACCGTGTGTTGGGCGGTTTCAGCCTGATGACGGTGTCCTGCAAGGCAGCGTCTCGACCTTTGGGGCGCATTGCAGCATCTGGTCGACCATGTTCATGAAGGCGTTGATGGAGAACGGTTTCTGAAGGAAATTGATGCCTTCGGCCAGTTTGTCGTAGTGCACGATCAGCTCCTGGGCATATCCCGACATGAAGAGCGTCTTGAGGCCTGGCCGTCGCTCCTGGAGCCGGTCGCTCAGCCTGACCCCGTTCATGTCGGGCAGGACGATATCGGTGATCAGCAGGTCGATGCCGTCCGGGTGCAGCTCCGAATTGGTTATGGCCGTCTGTGCATCTTTCGCGCCGAGTATCGTGAAGCCCCGATCATCCAGGAGTACCGTCAGCATGTTGAGGATGCTCGATTCGTCCTCGACGAGCAGGATCGTCGCCCCGGCATGCTGCAGGGCCTCTTCCCGATCCTCTTTCCCGTTCCCTCCGGAGGAGTCATCATGCCTGGGCAGGTAGACGATGAAGGTCGTGCCTTGTCCGTGCCCGGTCATGCAGTCGACGAAACCGTGGTTCTGTTTCAGTACGCCATAGACCGTCGAGAGCCCCAGGCCGGTGCCCTTGCCTACCTCTTTCGTGGTGAAGAATGGCTCGAAGATATGGGGAAGCGTTTTGGGGTCGATGCCGCTTCCCGTATCGGAGACGAGGATCTTGACATAGTCGCCGGCGATCTGGCAGGGGTGTCCCATGGCGCAGTCGGCCGGGCGGACCCGTTCGCTGCCGGTTTCGATCGTGATGACGCCCCTGTCGCCGATCGCGTCCCTCGAATTGATGCAGAGGTTGATGATGATCTGGTCGAGCTGCGACGGGTCGATGTGGATGCCATGTTCCCTCGCGTCCGGCTTCCAGACGAACTGGATCTGGGGACCGATGAGCCCCCTGAGCATCGGGAGCAGTTTCTCGATCTCCTGGTTCAGGAGGAGCTCTTTCGGGCTGGCCGCCTCCTTGCGTGCGAATGCGAGGAGCTGCCGTGTCAGGTTGGCCGAGCGCTCAGCCGATTTTTCGATGTCGGTGATGTGTTCCGCGAGCGGCGATGAGCGGCCGACCCGTTCGAACAGCAGTTCGATATTGCCGAGGATGGCCGTCAGTGCGTTGTTGAAGTCGTGCGCGATTCCCCCTGCCAGTTGCCCGACAAGTTCCAGCTTCTGCGATTGCAGGAAAAGGGTCTGCAGTTTCTCGAACTCCTCCTCCTCCCGTTTGCGTCCGGTGATGTCCTGGACGATGCCGAGGAGATGGGTCGGCTTGCCGTGACGGTCGAACCGGAGGGTGCCGGAGGTCCAGATCCAGCGGGCATCCCCGGTCGCACTGGCGATCCGGCACTCGAATGCGTAGTCGCGTCGCTTTTCGATCGATTCGAAGACGATCGACTCGATCCTTGCCCGCTCTTCAGGTATGACGTGGCCGATAAAGTGCTCGAACGACCATTCCGACAGCAGGGAATCGTAACCGAAAATGCGGGCGTGTTCCAGCGTCCTGAGCACGGTGTGCTCCTCGAGGTTCATCTCCCACCACCCGATGTGGCATTTCTCGAGTGCGATGTCCAGATGCGCGCGGCTCCGCAGGAGCTCGCTTTCGATCTGCTTCTGCTCGGAAATGTCGATGGCCGTGCCGCAGTAACGGTACACCTCCCCTTGTTCGTCGATGATCGGCTTGCCGCTGGCCATGATCCAGTGGATCGAACCGTCAGGGTGGCAAACGCGGAACTCGAAATTCAATGCGGCCTTCTGCCGTGCGGCACTCTCGAGGGCGGTGACGGCCATATCCCGATCGTCGGGGTGGATGGCGGCTGCCCAGAGTTCGAACGAGGGGGCATGCTGCGCTTTCGCCAGACCGTACAGCGGCCAGACCTGGTCCGACCACTGGAGCGCCCCGGTTTTGACGTTCCAGTCCCAGACTCCCGAATCCGCAGATTTCATGGCCATGTTCAGCCACCGGTTGTTCCCGTAAACCTTTTCCTCCGCCTGTATCCTCTCGTCGATATCGATCCCGGCCACCACGAGGTATGCCCGCCCGCAGATCAGGGTTTTCCTTGCGTACACCCTGAACCACCTCGTCGGCTCCCGGTTGCCGCGGATGCACATCCTCGCTTCAAAGGAGCCGGCCTCGCCCGATTCCAGGGTGTAGAGGAGCCTGGCCCTGATATGCTCCCTGTCTTCAGGATGGAAGAGGTCGATCGGGTCGTTATTGCGTATTTCGCGGTTCCGGTCGCCGAACAGCTCGAACGCATAGTCGTTGCAACCGGCCAGCAGCCCCTGTTCGTCAAGGATGAAGACAGCCAAAGGGACGGCATCGAGGAGTGACTTGAAGACGAGGTTTTCGTTTCGGTTCCGGAGCTCTTCAAGCTTTGTCCCGGTGATCTCCTGGAGGATCACGAGCAGGCGGGAGGCTGACCCGTCATCCGGGCATACCGGATAGAAGGCGTGTTGCCAGGGCGTTCCGCACATCTCCTCCTCGAAAACCTGGTGCCTGCCGGTCCGGAGCACCTCGCCGGCATGTTTCCGCCAGCTGTCCGTCAGCCCGGGCTGGCGGACAGCTGGCAGCAGCTCATAGATGTTCCGGGACCGGAGCTCCTGCTGACCGCGGAGGAACCGGCATGAGAATGCGTCGTTTGCGTCGAGAATCGTCCCGTCCCGGTCCATGACAAGAACCGCATCGGGAAAATCCTTGAACAACCTGAAATCATTGTTTTCAGTAGACATAGGTGGCTATGCGTATCGAACGAAGGTTGCTTCAAGGGGGGAATTGTTCGGTGGGGGTCAGGGGAAATATATCAAAACTTACGGTTTGTGCCATAGGCGGACGGAACTCCGGCAGGGAGTGTCATGGTACGGCCTGCGATGCGGGGGGATGGATTTTTTGCTGACGTTGTGCGTATATTTCGGCATGGTATGTCCCGCCGGGTAGGCGCGGCACCGGATTCCACGCCAACAGTAACACCTGTACGATATGATGGATCTCTCCAGCTGGATGTTCATTTTCGTGATGAGCGCCGGATGCGGTATGGCCTGCATGATCATCGCCCGGAGCAAAGGGTACCGGGGTACCGCGATCCTCGGGTGGCTTGCCGCAGGGCTGATCTTCAGCATCTTCGGGTTGATCGCCGTCATCCTTACCTCCCATGGCGTCGAGGCCACGCCCGTGGCCTCGGCCACTTGCCCATACTGCGGTGCCCTCCTGCCTTCCGACGCATCCCTGTGCCCCCGGTGCGGCGCCAACCCGGCCAGGGTGGGATGAGGCCGTTTCCGGGATGCCTCCGGCGTTTTTCAGCGCCCTCTCTTTTCGTATATTTTCAACCGCCTTTTTCTGAAGCAGTTCCCTGCATATAGGAAAAACCGGAACAACAACCTTTTAACAGAGCAGCCATGGAGAAAAAAATGGGTCAGACGGACTTCAGTCCGTGCCCTGATCAGTGCGATCCTGCTGGTGTTCGCCATCGCATTCGAGAAATTCTTCGGAGCCCTCGGGCTGGCCTTCCTGCTGACGGCAGAGGGAGGCTACTGCCAGCTTTACACGATCCCCGGCATTTCGACCAAGAGGTATGGTGATGCGTGACCGTTTCGCGGCCGATCTATCCCTCTTCTCCATGACGGCGCCCCTGGCCCCGCTTGCCGGGGCGCCCGGATTTCACGTGACATCGCATGGCTGACGAACTGAAGGCGGCAACGCCCGAAACGGTCGTGGTCCTGGATTTCGAGACGACCGGGCTGTCGCCCCAGTATGGCGACCGGGCCATCGAGATCGGTGCGGTGCTCATCGAAAACGGCTCGATCGTCAACCGCTTCCAGAAGCTGATGAATCCCGGTTTCAGGATCAGTCCCTTCATAGAAGGGTATACCGGCATCACCAACGACATGCTGAAAGGGCAGCCCCGATGCGAAGAGGTGATGGCCGAATTCGCGGGGTTCATCGACGGGAGGAACATCGTCGCCCACAACGCCTCGTTCGACCGTCGCTTCCTCGATGCCGAGCTCAAACGCGCCAGCCGGGCTTTCGACGGAGCATGTTGCTGCTCGCTGCTGGTGGCGAGGCGCATCTATCTCGACGCACCGAACTACAGGCTCCAGACCCTGGTTTCCCATGCAGGCATCAGGCCTGCGGGCAGCTTCCACCGCGCCCTGGCCGATGCCGAGATGACCGCATCGCTCTGGCAGGACATGCTCGGCCGGATCGAGAGGCTCTACGGGGTGCGGACGGTAACCTTCGGCCAGCTCATCGAACTCTCGAGGATCGACCGCCTCTACGCCCACCGTTACCTCTCCTCGCTCGCGAGGTAAACATCTCCTGATGCGAGTCTTGGGTGAGCCCTCACCCTTCGGGAACTCCAGGTGACGACGTCCCATATTCAGCAGGGTTTCAACCCTGCGGACATTCAATCTTACATTCTCTTGTGTTGCCCCGGGTTTCAGCCCGGGGAGGAGGCAGGCGGGAAATAATGGCACTCACACCAACAAAAAAGGCTGCCCCTTTCGGGACAGCCTTTTTTGTGTTGTGTGCCTTCTCCTGCCTGATCAGTCCAGGAGCGCAGCGCGGGCTGCGGCCAGGCGTGCGATCGGAACGCGGAACGGGCTGCAGGAGACGTAGTTCAGGCCGGTCGCGTGGCAGAACTCGACCGTGGCAGGGTCGCCGCCGTGCTCGCCGCAGATGCCGAGCTTGAGGTCCGGCTTGACCGCGCGGCCCTCTTTGGCCGACATGCTGAGCAGGCGGCCGACGCCGTCCTTGTCGATGCTTTCGAACGGGTCGCGCTCGAAGATCTCCTGCTGCTGGTAGATCGGCAGGAACTGGCCGGAGTCGTCGCGGCTCATGCCGAGGCCCATCTGGGTCAGGTCGTTGGTGCCGTAGCTGAAGAAGTCGGCCGCCTTGGCGATCTGGTCGGAGGTGAGTGCGGCGCGCGGGACCTCGATCATGGTGCCGACCAGGTACTTGACGCCGACACCCTGCTCTGCGATGACGCTGCGGGCGGTCTTGTGGATGATCTCGCTGGTGATCTCGAGCTCCTTGACGGTGCTGACGAGCGGTACCATGATCTCCGGCACGATATCCTGGCCCTCCTTCTTGATCCTGCAGGCGGCCTCGATGATGGCGCGGGCCTGCATGACGATGATCTCAGGGTGCAGGATGCCAAGGCGGCAGCCGCGCAGGCCGAGCATCGGGTTGAACTCGTGCAGGCTCTGGATGCGTGCCTTGATCTCGGCGCTGGATTTGCCGATCTTGCCGGCGAGGTCGTCGATCTCGGCGTCGGTGTGCGGCAGGAACTCGTGCAGCGGGGGATCGAGGAGCCTGATGGTGACCGGTCGGGCGCCCATGGCCTTGAAGAGGCCGTAGAAGTCATTGCGCTGGTAGGGGAGCAGCTTGTCGAGGGCCGCCTTGCGTCCGGCGACGTCGTCGGCGAGGATCATCTCGCGCATCGCGTCGATGCGGTCGCCGCCGAAGAACATGTGCTCGGTACGGCAGAGGCCGATGCCTTCTGCGCCGAAGGTGAGGGCGATCTCGGCCTGGTCGGGCTGGTCGGCGTTGGTGCGGATGTTGAGCTTGCGGTACTTGTCGGCCCACTGCATGAGCTGGTCGTAGATCTTCCAGGTCGGTGCGTCCTCCGGTTTCAGGGTCTTGTCGATCAAGACTTCGAGGATCTCGGAGTTCTTGGTCCTGACCTGGCCGGCGATCACTTCGCCGGTGCTGCCGTCGATCGAGAGGTAATCACCCTCCTTGAGGACGATGTCGTTGCCGTTGACGCGCATCTCGCCGGCCTTGTAGTCGATCCTCAGGGCGCCGCAGCCTGCGACGCAGACCTTGCCCATCTGGCGGGCGACGAGGGCCGCGTGCGAGGTCATGCCGCCGCGCTCCGTCAGGATGCCTTCGGAAGCCGCCATGCCCTTGATGTCTTCGGGCGAGGTTTCGATCCTGACCAGGATCACCTCTTCGCCTCGCTTGGCGCCCTCCTGGGCGTCCTCGGCGTTGAAGTAGATCTTGCCGCATGCGGCGCCGGGGCCGGCGTTCAGGCCGGTGGCGAGCAGCCTGCCTGCCTCGATGGCGGCGCGCTTCTCGTTGAGGTCGAAGACAGGGCGGAGGAGCTGGTTGAGCTGCTCGGGCTCGATCCTCTTGAGCACCTCCTTCTCGTCGATCAGCCCTTCGTTGAACATGTCGACGGCGATCTTGATGGCGGCGAAGCCGGTACGCTTGCCGACGCGGCACTGCAGCATGAAGAGCTTGTTGCTCTCGATGGTGAACTCGATGTCCATCATGTCGCGGTAATGCTTCTCGAGGATCGAACGGATCTCTTCGAGCTGCGCGTAGATGGGCGGGTTCTCCCTGGCGAGCTGCTCGATCTTGAGCGGGGTCCTGGTGCCGGCCACGACGTCCTCGCCCTGGGCGTTCATCAGGAACTCACCGTAGAAGATGTTGTCGCCGGCGGCGGCATCTCGGGTGAATGCCACGCCGGTGCCGCAGTCTTCGCCCATGTTGCCGAACACCATCGCCTGGACGTTGCAGGCGGTGCCCCAGTAGCCGGGGATGTGGTTCAGTTTGCGGTAGACGATGGCGCGCTCGTTGTTCCAGCTGTTGAACACGGCGCCGATGGCACCGCGGAGCTGCTCGACGGGGTTCTCTGGGAAGGTCTTGCCGGTCTTTTCGAGGATCGCTTTCTTGTATTTCGCCACGAGGTCCTTCAGGTCGTCGACGCCGAACTCGGTGTCGAGGGTGATGCCCAGCTCATGCTTCTTGTGCTCCAGGATCTCCTCGAAGGGGTCGATCTGCTTCTTGTCGGCCGGCTTGAGGTCGAGCACCACGTCGCCGTACATCGATACGAAGCGGCGGTAGCAGTCCCAGGCAAAACGCTCGTTGCCCGACTTGCGGGCAAGGCCCTCGACGGTCGTGTCGTTCAGGCCGAGGTTGAGGATGGTGTCCATCATGCCGGGCATGGAGGCGCGGGCGCCGGAGCGGACCGAGACGAGGAGCGGGTTTTCAGGATCGCCGAAGCCCTTGCCCAGGTACTCCTCGATCTTCTTCATCGCAGCGGGGATGTCCCTGTCGAAGAGGTTTGCCGGGTAGTTCTTCTGGTTATCGTAGTAGTAGGTGCAGACTTCAGTCGAAATGGTGAATCCGGGCGGGACAGGAAGGCCTATGTTCGCCATCTCTGCAAGGTTCGCACCTTTGCCGCCAAGAAGGTTTTTCATGGAGGCGTCTCCCTCTGCAGCTCCACCGGCAAAACTGTAGATGTATTGCTTGGCTGCTGATTCGTCAACGTGAGAATTCGGCATTGTTGTCTGGAGTAAATAGAGTGAATGAGCAGGCCGCCCCACGTGGGCAAACCCGGAAAAAACAACGGAAAATCCGAAAAAAACGATGATGGTTCGCTAATTTTCAGATCATAAATTTAACAAAACTCTCCGGAAAAATCCGGATAACGTCCAAATTACTTTCAGGAATGGAAATCGCAGCTCTGGCTTTCCTCCTCCAGGTGCTCAGGATCTCGGTGCCGTACCTGTTCGCGTCGGTGGGCGCATGCTTTTCCGAGCGAGGCGGGGTTGTCAATCTCGCCCTTGAGGGATTGCTGCTTGCCGGGGCCTTCGGTGCCGCTACGGGCCAGGCGCTGACCGGTTCTGCCTGGGCAGGCGTCGGCTGCGCAATGCTGCTCGGCCTCCTTGTCGCACTGCTGCACGGTTTCGTGACGATCACGCTCAAGGCCGACCAGATCGTCAGCGGCATCGCCATCAACATCCTGGTGATGGGGGCGACCCGATTCGGCCTCTCCCTGCTCTTCGGCAGCGCCATGAACTCTTCGCGCATCGCCGGCATGGAGACGCCGTCGGTGCTCGTCGATCCCCTGTTCCTGCTTGCGGTGGCCTCGGTCGTGATCGGCCAGTTCGTCATGTTCAGGACCCCTTTCGGGCTCCGGCTGCGTGCGGTCGGCGAAAGCGCCAAGGCAGTCGAGACCGCCGGTGTGGGTGTCAGTGGGATGCGCTACTCCGGCGTGCTGCTGTCCGGGGCCCTGGCGGCGCTCGGCGGGGCGTTCCTCGTCTACCAGCAGCACAGCTTTACGGACAACATGTCCGCCGGAAGGGGATACATCGCCCTGGCGGCGATGATCATCGGCAAGTGGTCGCCGGTCGGTGCGGCCCTGGCAAGCCTGCTCTTCGCGCTGACCGAAGCCATGCAGATGTGGGTGCAGACCGGCTGGCTGCCGACGCAACTGGTGCAGTCCCTGCCCTACGTGATCACCCTCGTGGTGCTCGCCGGCTTCGTCGGCCGTTCGACCCCGCCCTCCGAGTCAGGGGTGCCGTACGACAGGGAGTCGAAGTCAGCATAGGTCGATCACCCTCGTGACCAGGGCGTCGATCCCTTTGGCGACCTCGGCGATCGAGGGGCCGAGCATGTAGGCGGGCGTGGTGACGACCTTTCCCCTGGTGCTGACGGCGATCCCGTCGACGCGGCGCTCGACATGGCGGGCACCCAGCGATTCGATGTCGGCAGCCGTGGCAGGATCGTTCCCGATGGTCAGCTCCACCCGCTCGGCACCGAGCAGTTTCGCGGCGATCACCGGTGCGATGCAGATGAAGCCGAGCGGCTTGCCGGCGCGATGGAAGCCCTGGACCGCATGGGCCACGTCGGGATCGACCTCCAGGCCGGCGCCATTGAAGGCATAATCGCTCAGGTTCTTGGCCGCCCCGTACCCTCCCGGGATGATCAGCGCGTCGAGGCCGAGCGACTCTATCTGCTTCAGGTCGGTTATGCTGCCGCGGGCGATGCGCGCCGACTCGACGAGCACGTTCCTTTTTTCGCCCTCGGCGACCTCGCCGGTGAGATGGTTGACGACATGGCGCTGCTCGATGTTGGGGGCGAGGCAGACCGCGGCCGCTCCTGCCCGGTCGAGCGCGAGCAGCGTCAGTACGGCTTCGTGGATTTCACTTCCGTCGTAGACGCCGCAGCCGGCGAGGATGACACCGATTTTTTTCATGGAGTGGAGATGCTGGTTGAATGATATGCCGGATGCCCGGCCGGGCCTGAATGCAGTGTACTTAAAATCGGCCTTTTTTTGAAACCCGCGCGGTGTCGTTCAGTGCTGGCGCGCCTGGCCGGATTGTTTGCCCTTCAGGCTGGGCATGAACCTTCCGGTACGTGAGGCATAGGCCGGGTATTCCGGATGGAGCTGCGTGAGCCAGGCCTCCTCTTTCGATGCCTTGTGGCTGAAAAAGAGATAAGATTGCTATCGTCAGTGCCTGGTGCGTCAGACTAGTCGTGAAACATCTCTGCATGGGGTTGTTTTTCCATCCCCCGGTGTGTTAATCGCTTGAAATGACTATCTTGAAAACTACGCGAATGTATGAAAATCAGCTGCGGAATTTCGATAACTTACCTCTTCAGAATACTTTATGATATCTCTTAAAGATACGCTTCTGCTGGTTGTCGACGTGCAGGGCAAGCTGGCCTCCGTGGTCTCCAATGCCGGACTGGTCGAAAAGAATATCGGCAAACTTATCAGGTCCGGCAAACTGCTCGGACTGCCGGTGCTGTACACGGAGCAGTACCCCAAGGGCCTGGGACCTACCGTCGAACCGCTGAGGGAGCTGCTTGTCGACCAGGCTCCGTTCGAGAAGCTCTCGTTCAGCTGCTGCGGCAGCGATGAGTTCATGCGGCGTCTCCGGTCGACGGGCCGCAACGAGATCCTTGTGGTCGGCATGGAGGCGCATGTCTGCGTCTACCAGACCTGCATCGAACTCCTCGACTTCGGCTACAACGTGCATATCGTGACCGACGCGGTCTCTTCACGCAGCGAGGAGAACCGCAAGCTCGGCATCCGCTGCATCGAACGCGCCGGCGGCGTGCCCACCAGCACCGAGATGGCCATCTTCGAACTCCTGCGCGTGGCCGAGGGGGATACCTTCAAGGCCATCTCGAAGATTGTCAAGGAGTGAACCTGTCGCCACAGGCGTCCTTCAGGTAATTATCATGTCAAAGCCCAACCAACGGCCTGTTCTGCCATCGGATGGCAGGCAACAGGGCATATCACAAGAATTATCGAAATCGATGCCGATTTCGATCAGGACAGGGGTGGTTACAGCCGAGATGACATATCGGAAACAAGAGGTATTACCGTTGATCTGATACCAGGTCGATGAGCATTTTTTCCAGCACTTCTCTCCCTTCATAGATGTCGGGGGTTATCGGCAGGTAGCGGCAGCCCGCGGCTACGAGCATGGCGGCCAGCTCCGGGTCGTCGATGATGCGGAACCAGTCCTTTTCGGTCGTGACCGGCACGAGGCCGAGCCGCTTCGAATCGGTGACGATCGCCTTGACCGAGTCCACAGTGAACGGCTGGTGGTCGCGGAAGAAGCGGGACTCCACCACCTCGACATCCGCATTCCGGAGGCTCTGGACGAACCCCTGCGGGGCGCCGATGCCGGCGAAGGCAAGCGCCCTGGTCCTGCCGCCGTCCCCGATATCGCCTTTACCGCCGACGGAAACGAGCTCTCCGGCACGGATCCTGGAGAGCACCACCGGTTTGCCCAGCGACTTCAGCTCCCCGACGATCCCGGCGGCCTGACGTTCATCGACGACCTTGCTCAGGATGAAGATTCCGGCGCGGCCGAGGCCCCGTATCGGTTCGCGCAGCCGGCCGGCCGGAAGCACCCGTCCGCCGCCGAAAGGCTCCTGGGCGTTGATTACCACGATGTCGAGGTCGCGGGCGATCTTCCGGTGCTGGAAGGCGTCGTCGAGCACGATCACCTCTGGCATCCGGCCGGCGAACTCGCGCATGAGCAGCTCGACCCCTTGCTGCCGCTTCTCGGCCACGACGATGATCGCCGAGGGGTTCCTCGCGGCGAGCATGGCGACTTCGTCACCGGCGTCGCGGCTGCCGAGCAGCATCTTCGAGCCGTCTGAGACCAGCATGGCGCCTTTCGTACGACGTCCGTATCCTCTCGAGACGATGGCGACCCTCCTGCCGTGTGCACGGTAGAACTTCACGATCCAGTCGACCAGCGGCGTCTTGCCGGTGCCGCCCGTGGTGATGTTGCCAACCGAGACGACGGGCGCCGGGGCCCGCCAGGCCTTGATAATCCCCAGGTCATAGAGGGTATTGCGAACCGACATGACGAGTCCGTAGATCTGCCCTGCCGGTGCGAGCAGGATGGATGCCGGCCGCTCAGGCATGGGCGAAGCGCTCCGAAAGCGAGTTGGCGAAGCGCTGCAGTTCCTCCTCGGAGTCGAAGCGGGGCACGTCGACGAGGTGCAGCGTGATGACCGCCCTGCCGAAGGGCCTCGGGATCTCGAAACGGTCCCAGCTTTTCAGGATGCGGGGCCGGTCGTGGGCGATGTCGGCGAAGAGGACCGGGGATCCGGTTTCGGAAGCCAGCCTCAGCGTGCCGTACTTGAAGCGGTTGATCGGCCCTCGCGGGCCGTCGGGGGTGACGGCGACGACCTCCCCCGAGCGAAGCGCGTCGGCGATGCCTGACCGGACGGCCTCCTTCCCCTTCGAGCTTGACCCCCGGATGAGCCGGAATCCGAGCCGGCCGAGGGTATCCGAAAGAAGCTGGCCGTCCTTCGACAGGCTGACCACGGCTGCGTGGGACGCGTTCGGGAACAGTCGGCGCGCAAGCAGCCAGCCGGTGGCCATCTTCCCGTGCCAGAAGGCGAACACCACGCCGCGTCGCCTGTCCGGCAACCCTTCGCCAGGCATCCGGAGCTCGATGCGCTGGCTTGAGAAAAGGCTCCTGAGCAGCGGTGCGATCAGGGCCGGGGCAATGTTCCTGAGGGTCGTGTTCACGAGGGAATGTGCGGTGCCGCGGGGGCGCTCAAGGTTTTCAGGCCGGAATTTTTTTAATTGCTTTTTTGCTGCTTCCTGCATTATATACTTCCAGCATTCAGCCGGGTGCAATTTAAATAATCCACGCCGACAAACCACAGGGTGATTTGAGGCCGGAGCTTCACACGTCAATATGAACATTCTGATCATCGGCAGCGGCGCCAGGGAACATGCCATGGCATGGGCCGTGCTGCGCAGCGAAAAGGTTTCGCGGATTTTCGTCGCGCCGGGCAACGGCGGTACCGCCATGATGGGCGGCAAGGTTTCGAACGTGCCGATCAAGGCTGCCGAGATCGACGCGCTGCTCGATTTCGCCTCGAGGGAGTCGGTCGACCTGACCATCGTCGGGCCGGAACAGCCGCTCGAACTGGGGGTCGTGGAGCGTTTCCGGGCATCCGGCCGCAGGATCGTCGGTCCTACGAGCGATGCCGCGCGCCTTGAGACCAGCAAGGTGTTCGCCAAGGATTTCATGCGGCGCCAGGGCATTCCCACGGCGGAGTACCGGGTCTTCCGCGGCCACGCGGAGGCCAAGGCCTACCTCGAGTCGTGCGGATCTTATCCCCAGGTCATCAAGGCCAGCGGGCTTTGCGCCGGCAAGGGCGTGGTTGTAGCGATGACCCGAGAGGAGGCGCTCGATGCCATCCACGAGTTCTTCGAGAACCGGGTTTTCGGCGACGCAGCCGACGAGGTGGTGATCGAAGGGTTCCTCAAGGGCCAGGAGGCCAGCGTGTTCGCCCTGACCGACGGTCGCGACTACCGGCTCTTCCTTTCCGCACAGGACCACAAGCGGATCGGTGAGGGCGACACGGGCAAGAATACCGGCGGCATGGGCGCCTATGCCCCGGCACCGCTGGTGACGCCTGAGGTGATGGGGCTGGTCGAGGAGCGGGTCATCCGCCCGACGCTCGCGGGAATGGCCGCCGAAGGCTATCCCTACACCGGCTTCCTCTATGTCGGCCTGATGATCGACGGCGGCGAGCCGTCGGTGGTCGAGTTCAACGCGAGGCTCGGAGATCCCGAGACGCAGGTCGTGCTTCCGTTGCTGAAGAGCGACTTCGTCGAAGCGCTCATGGCGAGCGTCGAGGGCGGCCTTGCCGTGGTGCCGTTCGAGATGCATGCCGGTGCCGGCGCTACGGTGGTCATGGCTTCGGCGGGATACCCCGATGCCTATGAATCCGGCCGGGAGATCACCATCGACGCGTCAGTGGCTGAAGTCGACGGCGTGACCGTGTTCCATGCCGGCACGAAGCAGGATGGCGACAGGCTGGTCACCGCCGGTGGGCGTGTATTGACGGTGACGGCCCTTGGCGGCACCCTGAAAGCGGCGCTCGACAGGGCCTATGAGGGTGTCGGAAAGATACATTTCGACGGGGCGTACTTCAGGCGAGACATCGGCGCGAAGGCCCTCTGATCCAGTCGTCATATTGAGCAGTACGCAATGAAACTACCTCGTCGAAAGTTCGAAATCATCCAGGAACAGGCTGTCAAGGAGCTTCCCTACGAATGCTGCGGCCTGCTCGTCGGCCGCAAGGTCGTCGATCATCGCGGCAACATCGACAATATCGTGTTCGAGGTAGCCCCGTGCAGGAACGACCTCTATTTCGGCAAGGAGACCAGCTTCGAGATCTCGTTCAGGGAGTATGAGGAGGTCGAGCGGGAGGCGAAGGGGCTCGGGCTTTCCATCATCGGGTCGTACCACTCGCACATCAACTCGACCGCCGTGCCCTCACGGCACGACATCGATTTCGCGAAGCCGGGCCACTCCATGCTTATCATCTCGCTCTATACCGGCGTCCCCCGGGAGGTCACCTCGTGGCTCCGCAGGGAATCGGGAGGGTTCCATCAGGAGCAGATACGCGTCACGGAATGATTTCGTGACACGTGACGCGTAACGCGTGACGTGGATTCGTTACGTGTTACGTGTCACGCGTCACGCTCCCCGGCTGTCGGGAACTCGGGAAATATTTTGTACATTACGCAACGGAAAACCTACACCAAGATTTAAAGCGGAAGAACAGTGCCAAAACGCGAGGATATCAAGTCGATTCTGGTGATCGGCGCCGGCCCGATCGTCATCGGTCAGGCCTGCGAGTTCGACTATTCGGGAACCCAGGCGTGCCGCGCCCTGAAAGAGGACGGCTACCGGGTCATCCTGGTCAACAGCAACCCGGCGACCATCATGACCGACATCGAGTTCGCCGATGCGACCTACATCGAACCCATCACCCCCGACTACGTCCGCAAGATCATCGAGAAGGAGAAGCCGGATGCGCTGCTCCCGACCATGGGCGGCCAGACGGCCCTGAACACCGCGGTGAAGCTCGCCGAGTCCGGTGTGCTGGAGCGCCACGGTGTCGAGCTGATCGGCGCCAAGCTCCGTGCGATCCGCAAGGCCGAGAACCGCGAACTCTTCAGCGACGCGATGAGGAAGCTCGGCCTCGAGATGGCCAAGGGTTTCTTCGTGCGCAACGAGAAGGAGGCGAAGGAGGCGCTCGAGGAGATCGGGCTGCCGATCGTCATCCGCCCATCCTTCACACTCGGCGGCACCGGCGGCGGTTTCGCCGAGACCAAGTCCGACTACTACGACGCGGTTCGCCGCGGCATTGCCGAGAGCCCCATCGGCGAGGTGCTCGTCGAGGAGTGCCTGAACGGCTGGAAGGAGTACGAGCTCGAGGTCATCCGCGACCTGGCCGACAACGTCATCATCGTCTGCTCGATCGAGAACGTCGACCCGATGGGCGTCCACACGGGCGACAGCATCACGGTCGCGCCTGCCCAGACCCTGACCGACCGCCAGTACCAGGAGCTGCGCGACGCCTCGATCAAGATCATCCGCGAGATCGGCGTCGAGACCGGCGGCAGCAACATCCAGTTCTCCATCAACCCGAAGGACGGCCGCATCGTCGTCATCGAGATGAACCCGAGGGTCTCCAGGAGCTCCGCGCTCGCCTCGAAGGCGACCGGGTTCCCGATCGCCAAGGTGGCCGCCAAGCTCGCCGTGGGCTACACCCTCGACGAGATCATGAACGACATCACCAAGTCGACCCCGGCCAGCTTCGAGCCATCGATCGACTACTGCGTGGTGAAGGTGCCCCGCTGGGACTTCGAGAAGTTCAAGAACGTCGACGCGCGCCTCGGCGTGCAGATGAAGTCGGTCGGCGAGGTCATGGCTTTCGGCAGGAACTTCAGGGAGGCGCTGCAGAAGTCGCTGCGTGGCCTGGAGATCGGCCGAGCGGGCCTCGGCTGCGACGGCAAGGATATCATGAACGTGATCGACATGACCCAGCAGCAGCGGCAGTTCGCCAAGGAGGACCTGCTCGAGAAGATCAGGATCCCGAAGGCCGACCGCATGTTCTACCTCCGCTACGCCTTCCAGGCCGGCGCCACCGTCGAGGAGGTGCACCAGTCGACGGGCATCGATCCGTGGTTCCTCGACAACATCCGCCAGATCGTCGAGTTCGAAGAGGAGCTCAGGGAGATGGCCGCTGCCGGCAGCGAGTCATGACCGTACTGGCGAAGATCCTCCAGACCAAGGCTGAAGAGGTTGCGGAGCTCAGGAGATCCAGTCCCGAGCTCCGTTACCGCGACGTGTGCCGCGACCTGCCGGCGGCAAGGGATTTCAGGGCGGCGGTCACGGGCCGCGACGGGGGGATCAGTCTCATCTCCGAGATCAAGAAGGCCTCCCCTTCGCGAGGGGTGCTCGTCGAGGATTTCAGGCCCCTCGAACTGGCTGCCGAATACGTAGCCCTTGGCGCATCCGCATTCTCCGTCCTCACCGATCGCAACTACTTCCAGGGGAAGCCGGAATACCTCATGGCGGTCTCGAAAGCCTTTCCGCTTCCGGTGCTCCGCAAGGATTTCATCATCGACGAGAGCCAGATCTACGACACCCGCCTCATGGGTGCCGACGCCGCGCTGCTGATCGTCGCAGCCCTCGACACAATCCAGCTCCGCGACTACCTGCAGCTTTTCGCGGAACTCGGGCTCCATGCCCTCGTGGAGGTCCATGACAGGAACGAGCTCGACATCGCCGTCGGGCAGGGGGCCGGCATCATCGGAGTCAACAACCGCGACCTGAGGGACTTCACGGTCGACCTTAACACATCGGTCCGGCTCAGGGCAGTGATGCCCGAGGGCGTCGTATCGGTCGCCGAAAGCGGCATGAAGCAGGCTGCCGACATCAGGCTGATGCAGGATGCCGGATTCGATGCCGTGCTGATCGGAGAAGGGATGCTGACGAGCCAGGAGCTGAAGCAGTTTCCCTGGCAGCGGGGGTGAATGGGGGATTCTGGTTTTCCCCGGGTTGAAACCCGGGGCAATTGAAGAGAATGTAAGAGGTGAATGTCCGTCGGGCTGAAAGCCCTCCTGAATGTGGGATGTTGAAACCCGGGGCAATTGAAGAGAATGTAAGAGGTGAATGTCCGTCGGGCTGAAAGCCCTCCTGAATGTGGGATGTTGAAACCCGGGGCAATTGAAGAGAATGTAAGAGGTGAATGTCCGTCGGGCTGAAAGCCCTCCTGAATGTGGGATGTTGAAACCCGGGGCAATTGAAGAGAATGTAAGAGGTGAATGTCCGTCGGGCTGAAAGCCCTCCTGAATGTGGGATGTTGAAACCCGGGGCAATTGAAGAGAATGTAAGAGGTGAATGTCCGTCGGG
>JAAXWS010000032.1 GCA_013334865.1 Chlorobiaceae bacterium | reverse complement strand
CCCAGAGCATCGGTTCAAAAGATTACCTGGATCTTGCACAGGAGATTTTCGAGCGCGATGGCAACATCAGGAAATTCAAAGTACGGCAGCAATAGCTGGCCGATTAACCGGGAACCTATGTCGAAAAAAGCACTGGGAAGAGGTCTGAAGGCGCTGATCTCTGAAGAGGGGTTTGCGGCCGCAGAGAAAGCCGAGGAGACCGAAAAGCTCAAGGAGGGCGCAATCGGCAGCCTGTCTGTCGACAGGATCAAGGTCAACCCGTTCCAGCCCCGCAAGGAGTTCGACGAAACGGCCCTCGAGGAACTCCGGAACTCGATCATAGAAAACGGTGTGATCCAGCCGGTAACCGTGTGTCGTGACGGCGACGATTACCAGCTCATCAGCGGCGAACGGCGACTCCGTGCGGTCACGACGGCCGGTTTCAAGTTCATTCCCGCCTATGTCATCGAGGCCCACGAGGATGCCAGCAAGCTCGAACTCGCCCTGATCGAGAATATCCAGAGAGAGGATCTCAACGCGATCGAAATCGCGCTCGCCCTGAAGAGCCTCGTCACCAAATGCAACTTTACACAGGACGAAGTCGCCCAGAAGGTCGGTAAAAACCGCTCTACGGTAAGCAACTTCCTTCGACTCCTGAAACTGCCGCGGCAGATCCAGGACAGCATCCGGTCGAGGGAAATAACCTCCGGCCATGCACGCGCGCTGATCAACCTGCCCAACGAGCATCTCCAGCTCAAGGTGTGGCGCCAGATCATGTCACGCCAGCTCTCCGTTCGCCAGACAGAGGCCCTGGTCAACAACATGTTCAAGGATCCTCCCAAACAGGCACCCCAGGAACTGGAGCAACGCTCGGTCCATCTCGGACAGATCGAAAGCCAGCTCAGGGACCGGCTTGCAACCAAGGTGAAGGTCGTGGAGAAGAAAGGGGGACAGGGTGAGATCCACATCAAGTACTTTTCCGGCGAAGATCTCGACCGCATTCTGGAGCTGATGAACAATGACTGAGCTCCCGAATGGTGCCGGAAAAACTTCGACAGGCCTGATTCGCGCGGCATCTGCACTCCTGATGGTTCTCTTTCTCGGATTTTTCCCGCTGTCCGGTCCGGCTATGGCCGCACCCGGCGGCATGATGTCGGTCGCGGCCTCTTCAGGGCCGGTGCAGGATGCACTTCTTGCCAGGGCAGATCCTGAGCCTGCTACAGCTCAGCCCGCTCCGGCCGCAGGCAATCGCCAGTCGCCGTCAAAAGTGGCCCTGATCTCTGCCGTGTTGCCCGGTTATGGGCAGATCTACAACCATTCAGCCTGGAAACTCCCCATTTATTACGGGTTGCTCGTCCGTTTTGCCTCCAATGCCATTGACGACGGCAACAAGTACGACAAGTACAAAAAACTCTATGACGCGGATCCATCAGGCCCCGATGCCGCGACGAACCTCAGCAACCGCGAATCATTCCAGAAGAAGCGAAACAATCAGCTGATCTGGCTTGTTATGACCCATCTGGTCGGTATTGCCGATGCGTACGTCGATGCACATCTGTACGATTTCGACAAGAATACCGAAAGGGGGAGCGGACAGGCTTCTGCGAGCATGGACTCGACCACTCTCCTGAGCTTTACCAAGAAATTCTAGCATATACCGGGAACATGAAACTTACACTGGTCGGCAATGGCCGTATGGGCCGCCAGATAGCCGATATCGCCGCCCGTTCGGGCTCACATACCATCGATAGAGTACTCGATTTCCAGGACAAGATCGACGCAGATTCGTTCAGGGGATCGGACGCCATCATCGATTTTACCGTCAGGGACGCTTTCCTGGCCAACTACCCGGCCATGCTCGCTTCCGGCGTGCCGGTTCTCGTCGGCACCACAGGTTGGGACGATGCAATGGAACGCGTCAGGCAGGATGTCGCCTCCGCAGGCGCATCAATGCTTTACTCGGCAAACTATTCGCTGGGGGTCAACATTTTCTTCAGGACGCTTCGTGAGGCCGCACGACTGATCGCGCCGTTCGAACAGTTCGACATCGCCCTTTCCGAGCAGCACCATACCGGAAAGGCCGACTTTCCGAGCGGAACTGCAATCAAGGCTGCCGAAGAGATCCTCAAATCCAATCCGCGCAAGCGAACGGTCGTCAGGGAGCTTGAAGATGGCCGCAAGCTCAGGAGCGACGAACTTCATGTTGCATCAATCCGACTCGGCTCGGTGTTCGGCGTACACTCCGCCATCATCGATTCGGAATCGGACACGATCGAGGTCTCCCATACCGCCAAGAACCGCACCGGCTTCGCTTCCGGTGCTGTCCATGCCGCAGAGTGGCTTGCAGGCCGCCATGCCGTCAAGCCGGGGTTCTACACGATGGACGATTTCCTGAACGATCTCTTTTCCGTCTGAACCATGGGAGCTGAAATCATACCCGCGAAACCCGGCAAGGCGCCCGAGCTGATTGCCGGTGCTGTAATCCTGATCCTGACGACGATAGTGCCTTACCTGACTCTCGTCAACGCGTTCCTCTTTTCGGGCATCGTCTTCTCGGGGGCTGTTGCTGCCTACATTTACATTATCCGCCACCAGGTGAGGCTGAGCTATGGCGAGGCCTTCGTGTTTGGCGCCATGAGCGGCTTTATCGGCGGGGCGCTCTCGGTGCTTGTCGCATATCTGCTGGAGAAAGCGACCGGATATCGTCCGGGGCTCGAAAGCGTCAGGCTTCTGGTAGAGTGGGGGAGCCGGGTCGCTCCTGAAGAAGCCGCAACCTTCCGGCAGATGCTGGCAGTAGTGACGGCCCCGGTCGAAGTCTCTCTCACCGACCTGCTCGTCAGCATGCTTATCACCGGCATCTTCTACGCCCCCTTTTCAGGCCTCGGAGCACGCCTCACAGTCCTGATCCTCAAACGGCAGGCACGGCGAGCCGGTTAACCGATCGATTTCTGCAGCCCTTTTTAAGCTTCCTCGTTCAGGAGCCTCGATTTGCCGGTAGTAAGCAATTGGACTAAAGGCCGGAATATATTGCAGGGGCTCTCTCGAAGCAGTTTCAAAATCTCAAGGAGAGGCTGCCTTTTTACATTGGCATGCCGGAAGCCCTGAGTTCCCGGGAAATGAAGAGGCTCGCGACGGCATTATTCACTCCTCTTGAACCCCTTAGGTCCTTTTGGTCCTTTATGTCCCTTCAGTCCCTTGCAATTTTATATAAAAACAGCAAGAGGCCGCCTCAGCATTGCTTCTGACCTAGCCTCCAACTGAATAAAAAAATAATAAATTAGTGCCCTAACGTGATGGGCTGACAGACATTCAATCCTCTTACATTCCAGTTGCCCCGGACTTCAGTCCGGGGTTAAATGATCAAAAAAAACATGGACTTCAGTCCAATATCTTCATTTAATTCAGAAGGTTAGCGTCATCCGGCCCTCTCGCCGGCCGCCAGCTTCCTGTACCATCCACGATCGATCTTGGCCGAGCCGGCGATGGTCACCCACTCCTTCACCCTGTTGAATGACGACGGTGTCTTGAGCCTGCCGAGCACGGCGCCGACTGACGCCCGAATAATCTCATCATCCAGGCCAACCCCTTCGGAGATGCGTATCCATGCCATGGGACGCATCCCGTACTCCATGTCAGGTGCAGGAACGACGACAGCCTCCTCGATGCCCGCAACAGCCGTCAGTGCCTTCTCGATCTCCTCGGGATGGATGTTTTCCCCTCCTGAAACGAACATGCTGTCTTTCCTGCCCATAACCGTCAGCAGGCGCCCTTCCGAGATAACACCCATATCTCCGGTATGGAACCAGCCATCGATGTCTCTTGCTGTGTTTAACCGGCCTTCATCGAGATATCCAATGAACAGGCACGGCCCCTTGACGAGGATTTCGCCGTCCGGGGCGATCATGGCTTCACGGTATGGCAGAATTGCGCCGCTGTCATTTCTGGGCGCGGTTACCGGGCGGGGCGAAGTCGATACCTGGGTGCTCATCTCGGTCGAGCCGTAGGACACATAGACCGGCACCTTTTCTTTTACCGCCTCTTCGAGCAAAGGGGCACTTACAGCACTGCCGCCGAGTAACACAGCCTTCAGCCTTTTCAACAGTTCACTGCCTCCGGGAGTGCGAAGCATTCTGTAGAGTTGCGTGGGCACCAGTGAAAGATGGGTGACGGGAAACCGGGAGAGCGAATCTGCCAGGGATGTATCCTTGGCCGGAACCGCTATGGATCCACCTCCGAGCAGCGATTTGAACATCATCGAATAGCCGCCGACATGGTACAGGGGCAGCGAAATCAGCCAGCAGTCACCCGGCCCGAATGGCAGGTTCATGGCCGATCCCGTCGCGCTGTGCCAGTGGTTGGAATATGAGTGCAGGGCGGGCTTAGGTTTGCCGGAACTCGCCGAGGTGTGGATGACCGAGACGGGGCGTTCAGTATCGGCAGCAGCCGGAAAACCTGTCGAAGCAACGGCAACATTATCGGCGACAAACCTCACGAGTTCGATGGCCTCTCCCGTTCCGGTAAGGCCTGTCGCAGGATCGATAAACGTCATTTTCGGAGCCAGCCGCTGAAGCACCCCTTCGATCTGTCTGGCGGGAAAGCGGTCGTTGACCGGCGCGGCCACTGCACCCATGCGCAGGAGTGCCGTCAGCAGGAGAAACATCTCCGGGCTGTTCGGGGCGACAATGGCTACGATATCTCCCTGCCTGATTCCCGCCGAAGCTATGGCTGAAGCGACACGGGCGGTCTCATCGTCCAAGTCGATGAAGGAGAGTGTACGTTCGGGAGTGATCAGCGCAGGGGCCTTGCCGAACGCTTTTGCTGCTTCGGCTACAACGCCCATGACATGACAGGTTTGAGCAGTTCCTCCCTCACCGAGAAGCTGTTTATCCATGCGGCGACGGGATCGGCAAAGCCTTCAGGCGAGCTGAACGGGATGTCGGGAAGGTCGTTGGCGAGGAAGCTGGCCGTGTCGAGTCCGCATGCAGCCGGTGAAGGAGCGGAGACAGCGGCCATCAGGGCATAAAAACCGAGGCTGATGCCGGATTCGAACGCCGAGCTCAGCACGGCAGGAATTCCCATCCGATAAGCAATGGCGGCAAGGTCAAGAGATTTCATGATTCCCCCGATGCGGTTCGGTTTGAGGATCAGTGCCCCTATCGATGAAGGCAGCAAAAGACCGAGCAGCTCCGGCTGCTGCCAGAGCGATTCGTCCAGCGCCGAATGGATGCCGGTCCGGGCATGGAAATCGGGGATCAGCGAAGCATCCTTCAATGGCTCTTCAATGTAGGTGACGCTCCCCGGAGGCAGCGCTCTGCCGAATTCGACAGCATGATCCATCTCAAGCGACTGGTTGGCATCGAGCCGGAGTTCGGCCTTATCTCCAAAAGCGCTATGGAACGTGCGGATGCAGGCGATCGCCTCGTCGATGCGGTCAGCACGCACCTTCAGCTTGAATGCCCGGAACCCCTGGGAGAAGCGCAGCTGGGCACGGTTCATGACCGCAGAGGCATCGCCGGCGAGCAACGCATTGACCGGCACCTGTCGTGCAGGAGGAAAAGATCCGGGAAAAACCGGAATGGAACCGTTTTCTGCAGCTTCGAGATTGATCAGGGCCATTTCAAGCCCGGTTATGACCGACGGGGGGAGTTCCGCTCCATCAAACAGCTTGTGCCGTTCTTCTGTGCTGTTCCGGGTGAGGCCGGAGAGTTTGGGCAGAAAAGCGGCGAGCGCCTTTTCAGCCTCATCGAGTGATTCGTCGTGCAGGCCGGGCAGCGGGGCGATCTCACCGTAGGCGATCGCCCCTTTGCTCTTCAGGGAAAGGACCAGCCCCTCGCGTTTTTCGAGGACGACGCCTCTGACCGTGACCGGTCCGGTAAAAGGAATGCCATACCGGCTGATGTCGGCATGGAGTGGCTTCACGGACGTTTCGGGAATTTCCCGAAATCGGGTTTGCGCTTCTCGACGAAGGCGTTGCGCCCCTCCTGACCCTCTTCGCTCATGTAGTAAAGCAGGGTGGCGTTTCCGGCAAGCTCCTGCAGGCCGGCCTGACCATCGCAATCGGCGTTCAGCGCGGCCTTGAGGCAGCGGATTGCAAGCGGCGAATTGGCGAGGATCTCGCGGCACCACTGCACGGTCTCCTCTTCGAGGCGTTCGAGCGGCACGACCGTATTGACCAGACCCATGTCGAGCGCCTCCTGGGCGTTGTACTGGCGGCAGAGGTACCAGATTTCACGGGCTTTCTTCTGGCCGACAAGGCGGGCCATGTAACTCGCGCCCCATCCTCCGTCGAACGAACCAACCCTTGGGCCGGTCTGGCCGAAAATGGCGTTCTCCGCTGCGATGGTCAGGTCGCAGAGCATGTGCAGCACGTGACCGCCACCGATCGAGTAGCCGGCCACCATGGCGATCACCGGTTTCGGGCAGGTGCGGATGTCGCGCTGGAAATCGAGCACGTTGAGTTTGTTGACCCCTTTCGAATCGGCATATCCTGCATTGCCGCGAATCTTCTGGTCGCCGCCCGAACAGAACGCCAGATCACCCTGGCCGGTAAGGATGACGACGCCGATCTGCTCATCGTTGCGAGCGTCCTGCAGGGCGACGATCATCTCGTCCACCGTCTGCGGGCGGAACGCATTGCGCCTCTCGGGACGATTGATAGTGATCTTGGCGATGCCTTCAGCCTTGTGGTAGAGGATGTCGGTGAACTCACCGGCTGGTATCCAGTTGACAGTGCTCATATCAGGAGTGACGATGGTTATTGATGAAACAGGTCAGTCGGTCGAGG
>JAAXWS010000021.1 GCA_013334865.1 Chlorobiaceae bacterium | reverse complement strand
ACTGCAGAGGCTTCAGCATCCTGAGCGCCTCAGCAAGCTTTTGATGCGCCTTTACCATAAACACCGTAGCCTTTCAGAAAACGTTGAATAACTATGTTATATCAATGCAATATAACTTTGTTATTCCGCACAAAAACACTTTTCTGCTCCAGTACGCTACCGCCCATTTGCGGACTTATCCCCGTCAGGGTCCCGGGAATCTGAGCTACGCCCTCCCGCGCTTTTCCTGGCCTCCAGGTAGAGCGTGTCGGGGCAGATATCCTGCTCATGCGGCCACGTAACCGTTCCGCCCGTTACGGCAACCTGCCTGAAACAGGTCGGATCCCGCAACTCCCTGAAGAGGCCGAAATCAAGCAGGGGGCGGCAATCGTAAAATCCTTCCTCACCATTGACGAATCGGATCTTCAGGGTATAGTCAGCCATCGCCCCGACATGTTGCACCCTTGGGTTCATGATTGCTACCTCAACGGATCAATTTTATAGGGTTCTTCGCCTGAAACGGCAAGCCCCCAATCTGCCAACGCCAAAAAACTCACATGCGCCAGTCCCGTATCATCCTAAAACCCGCTTTCTCTTGTGCTTAATTACCCCATCTCCTGTCATATCATCGTCAATATCTGCTTTTATATCAACCACTTAACACACAATCACTTCAGCAGCAGACTAAAACCCATTATCAACGAGCCTTGAGTGAAGAGATCAAATAATACATGAACACGTAAAAAAGAAACCCGCCGGCAAAAACCAGCATGAGCTGTGCGCTGTTACGGTACAGATACAGCGCGGGAATCGCAAGCAGCATGGTCACGAGCCAGCAGAGCGGTGAGACCAGGGCGTTTCTAACCTGCTGGGGCTGGTGCGAAAAGTAGCGGCGGATGAGTTTGACCTTGATCAGGCTGTGCAGATGCGCCGAGTCGGGATTGCCTGAACCGGCACGGGTAATGGTTCGGCGGATCATGCTGTAGATCGTCTCGATGATCGGATAGGAGCAGGCGACGATGGAGGCCCAGGGAGAGACCGACGGGTTGCGCATGGGCAGGAGCACGGCGATCCAGGCGAGCATGAAGCCCATCAGGTATGCTCCCCCGTCACCCATGAAGATCTTGCCGTAAGGGAAATTGAGGAGCAGGAAGCCGGCAACCGCAACGGCCAGCAGCAGGCAGAGATTCACCAGCTGGATATCGCCGACCTGCCAGGCAATCGTGCCGAGCATGCCGAAACAGATCATCAGCACGCCGCCGGCAAGGCCGTTGAAGCCGTCGATGATATTGATGGAGTTGGCCACGCCGCCCACGGCAAACGAGGTGAACACGACCGCCACCACAACAACGGAGAGCAGTCGATCGAAGAACGGCACATCGACATGATCGAGGTGCACCCCGGTCAGCATGCAGGCAAGTGCGCCGCTGACCATGGTCGCCAGAAGGCGTTCGCGGACGCCAACCTTCCTGGTCATATCCTCAAGGATTCCTGCGGCGAATGCCGGGATGCTCGCCAGAATCATCAGCCCGAGCAAGCCACCGGTGGAGCTGCCGGCAATCATATGGGCAGCAATGAGCGCGAGGAACAGGGCAAGGCCACCGATTCTCGGCGTGGGCAGTGCATGAAATTTCTGGACCCCTTCATGGTGGTCGAGGGTGTACTTGCCATGGAGATGTTTCGTCGAGGCTATCGCCCATGAAATCCCGGCGCTGACCATTGATGGATAGAACATCATCGGGTCAACCGCGAGCAGTGATGCTAATTGCATGATACTGAGGATATCGGCATTGAATGGAGGATGGTCCGCATACTCAGAACCAGGATTTGGAGATCGAGAACATGGCGCCCCAGTTCGGGGTAGCCTTATCGCTGAAGTCGGCTGATACCTCCTGCTTGAGGCTCCAGCTACGGTCGAGGTGCATGGTGTTGGCAACGTCGAGTGAGACGGTGCGCGTCAATTTATCGGAAGGGATCTGGCTCGTGACGTCACTGCCGTAGACATGGAGCCAGGATACGCGAATCAACGGGTTCAGCATGGGAGTGAACCGGGTGAGCACGGCTGCGTTGTAGGCCTTGACCTGGTTGAGCGGATACCACTGGTTGCCCCTTTGGATAAAGGGGATGAACGGCGTGCAGATGCCATAACCTTCATGCACCCAGCCTCCGTATTGCCCCCAAAATATGGCTTCTGAAGATCCCCCTGTCGTCACGCGAGTGTCGAGACATTCGATATTGATGCGTTGCACCCGGCTGTCAGGATCCTTGAAAATCAAGCTGGCGCCGATCAGCCAGTCACCAGGCTGGAACAATCTGAGACCTATGTTATCGTCATACATCGACATCCCGTAGAAATACCAGTCACGATCGGATCCCTTGAACTGGAGTGCGGTTTCAAGCGTCCCCTTGTGGTCGCCGAGCGTGTTCTGCTGATCAGACTCGGATGCGCTGCTGCCTCCGGAACGCCCTCTCAATACCCGGAGGAAATCGGAGAATGAGGATGGCTGGCCATTGCCGCCCCAGATGCAATTGTCGTGGATGCCGGCATAGAAGTTGACGCCGTCGTCGGGCCAGGTATCGCCCAACCTGAAGAACAGGTACTTTTCCTGCAGCCATGGGCTCGTTGTAAAGGGATCGTTGCCGAACCAGCCGTGGGCAAGGCCGGCGTTGACGCTCAGGTTGTTCGTGAGGCCGACGTAGCCTCTGGTGGAGATGGCGATTTTCGGGATGGTCGGGGCATTGCGGCTGTAGACCTCCGGGCCGGCCGTGAGGAGTGTGTCGGCAAGGCCGATGATCTCTGATTTGCGGCCTGCGGTAAAACGGACCTTTTTGTAGGCGATGCCGGCCCAGGCGTCGGTCCAACGGACCGGGGGCTGGGTGTCGTTGCTGCGCCAGGTGGCGTCGAAACCGTACATCCAGTCGAACTGCTTGCGGTCGTTTGACTGTTTGGTGACTCGCAGCCGGGTAAAGGAGCTGTTGCCCGCTTGTGGTACACGGCCGTCTTTGTTCGCCCAGAGCCAGAACGGGAGTTCGTGCTTGGAAGAGAGGATTGTGCCGGTTGAGACCTCGACGGAGTCGACCCATGCCGGTTTGGCGGCAAAGAGTTGCCGTGGCAGTACGATGGAAAGCAGCGCGAGGAAGAGGACGGGTGATGTTATGCGAGATGGTTTCAAATTCGTTAGTGGCGCGGAGAATGGGTTTGTTTAGGAGTATGGGAGCAGTAGCGCTAATGCAAGGAGTTGGAAGAGATTGGGCTGAAGCCCGGGATTTATTTTTTTGATCTTATCCTCTACCCCGGGTTAAAACCCGGGGCTATTGGAATGTGGGAAGTTTCAATGTCCGGGAGGCTGAAGCCTCCCGGAATTTGGGAGGTTAAAACCCTGGGCTATTGGAATTTATGAGGTTGAAAGTCCGGGGGGTTGAAACCCTGATGAATATGAAGGACTGATGTCCGGGGCAATGAAATAAAATATGAGAAGTTGAATGTCCGTCGGGCTAAAGCCGCTCCTGCACGTAGGAGGTCCAGGGAAATTGTTGAAGCGCTGTCCCGACATGTTGGGACGGCGCTACCGGCAAGACGTTCACGGCAAGAAACTTCCGGTAAGAGGCGCTTGGGTTATTTCCAGCGGAGCAGGTGCTGGAGTTGTTTTAGGCGTTCTCCGTTTTCTGTGTCTTTTTTTGCGTTCTGCAGGGCTTCGTTGATGAAGGCCCAGAGTACGGTGAGGAAGCCGGCTGCGAGGGCGGCGATGAGCACCATCTGGGCGCGTTTCGGCTTCGAGCGCTGTTCCGGGGGAATGGCTTTGTCGATCACCTGGATGATCGAGCCGTCCTTGGCTTCGTCGAGCCTTGCCATGTCCAGCTGCTTGACCAGCAGATCGTAGAGGGCCTGGTAATACTTGACGTCGCGTACCTTGCGGGCGTACTCGATGCTCGATGCCGGCACCTTGCCGCCGCTCACCCCTCCGGTCTCGACCTTCGAGAGCTGCGAGCGCAGGCTGCTCACCTCCTGCTGGGTCTTCAGGTACTCGGGGTTGCTGCCTGTTGCGAAGGTGCGCATGGCCCCAAGCTGCACCTCCTTCATGGTGATCTGCGCCTGAAGGGCGGCGGCGGCCTGCATCTGTGCGGCTGCAGGCATATTCAGGTAGGTGAGGCCCGTGGTGCCCTGCATCTGCTTCATGGCGACCTCGGCAGCACTCAGCTCTTGCTCGGTCTGCTGGAGCTGTTTTTCGAAGAAGAGGCGACGCTGGGAGGCTTCAGTCACGGCGAGCACCTGCGTAAAATGCTGCAGCTCTTCGATGTAGCCGTTGGCAAGCGCTGCGGCCCGTTTGGGATCGCGGTCTTCGACGCTGACCGTGATGAGGCCGTCCTTGCCGGTAGTGACCTTGGTGGCGCCTGTCAGCGAGGCTCGTGTTTTTCCCGGCGTCGATGTCTTGTAGACCTTCTCCAGCTGGAACCGTTTGATCATGTTGTCTTGCAGGCTCCGGCTCTTGAGCATGGCGATATAGGTGTCGTTCGGGTTCTTGATGCCGAGCGACGAGCCGGCCATTCCCGCCATGCCGCCAAGGGCGCCGAGCTGGCTGGCGATCATCGAGGCCGCACTGGATTGCTGCTGCGGGGGAAGGATCTGGGTGTCGGCCGTGTAGGTGCTCGGCATAACGAGGCTTGCCAGTGCCGTCAGGATGCCAACGATAACCGGCGCGACGATGATCTGCTTCTTGTATTTGGCAAGCGTGATGGCGAGGTCGAGCAGGCTGATCTCGTCTTCCATCATCTCGTCAGGACGGTATGGCTGTTGGGGATATTGTTCGGGCATTACGTGAGTACGAGTGTTTCTGTTACAGGTTTTTCAGCACCGCAAGGCCAGCGGCGCCCATGCCGAACTGGTAGAGGATGGTGGTGAAGTCCTTCAGGTTCTGCATGAAGGTTTTACCGGCCTGAAGTTTCTCCGGCACGATGATGGCGTCCCCGGGATTGACCACGCCGTTGCCTCCTGACTGCCTGCGGCTCAGGACGGTGCCGTTAGCGCATATGCGGTAGAGTTGCCCGCCGTCACCCGTCTGACTGACTCCCCCGGCCATCGAGACGTACTCGGTCACGCGGCAATCCTTCTGCCACATGAAGGTGTTCTGCTGGTAGACTGCACCGATGACGTCGACGGTCGTCGGCTTCTGCGGGATATAGACGACGTCGCCATCCAGCAGGGGAAAATCGGGAAGGTCGGCCACGGTCGCGTCGGCGTTGCGTAAATCGAGGATGATGCGGCCTTCCGCCCTGACGGTGCGAAGTTTCTGCACGATCCTGCGCTGGGCTTCGAGTTCGCCTGCTATTGCCGCCGTTTCAGCGGCATCTGTACTTCCGGTGAGCCGCTGCTTGGCATTGGTTTCGATCTCTTTTTCGAAGCGGTCGACCGATTCACGGATTTTCTCCTCCTGGGAGCGGCGGACGCTTTCGCGATTGAGCTTGGTGCCGAACACGTAGGCGTTTTCAGGCACGCCGCCTGCGCGGGCGACCAGCCCCTTGAGCGTTTCGCCTTTCTGCAGTTCATAGACGCCGCTCTTCCCCACCGCCCCGTCGATACGCACGAACTGCCGCTCGACCTTGACCTCGATGGGAGATGAACCGGGAACGATGACGCGGATGATGTCGGTCGGGCGAACCGGTACGGTGACCAGCTTGTCTTTTACGGAGGTGCGGTCCGCCTGGAGCTCGGCAACGGTCTGGAAACAGCTGTCGATGTTCTTTTCGACAATGATGTTCTTGAACGCCGCGGTGGTCTCGAACCCTCCGGCCCAGGCGATAAGCTCGGCGAGCGAACTCTCCTGCCTGAGTTCGAAGATGGCCGGTTTCTTGACGTTGCCGAAGAGGGCAACCTGTGGGCCGACCTCGGAGATGTAGATGACGTCGCCGTCGCGAAGGTCGACGTCGGAGCTCTTGTCGCCACGGATAAGGATGTCGTACAGGTCGAAATTGATGACCTGGCTTCCGCGGCGCACCTTGATGTTGCGCAGCGAGCCTGTCGCGGAAGGGCCGCCCGATACGAACAGGGCGTTGAGGAGCGTGCTCATGGCGCTGAGCGTGTATGAGCCGGGACGCTGCGCATTGCCGACGACGTAGACCTGCACGCTGCGGGTCTGGGAGAGGCTGACGCTCAGGTCGAAATTGGTGAAGGTCCGCCCGATCGCCTTCTTGAGGTAAGGCTGGAGGTCGCGGTACCTGACGCCGGAGACTTTGACGGAACCGACCTTGGGGATGTAGACCTCACCGTTCCGGCTGACGGTGACGTTGGCCTCGATGTCGATCATGCCCCATCCGCGGAGCTGCAACGAATCTCCCGGGCCGACGACGTAGTCGGGGTTCACCTGGACCGACTGCAGCGGGGCGAAGGTGGAGGGGACGTTGCGGAACAGATCCCTGCCGAACACCTCGAGCTGCTTGCCGGTGGCGACTTCGACATAGTTCTGGAAGGTGGTCTTTGCCGCCGGAGCAGCTGCGGCATCTTTCTCCAGGGCCGGAGCCTCGAAGCCGGCCTCGCGGCTGCCCATGTAACGGATCGACGGCTTGGACGTCGCGCCCGGAGTCGCCGCGCCGGCATCGGCGGGCGATGCGTTTGCCGACATCGACATCGCAGCGGCAGCCTGCTGGGCGCCGAATGGAACTCCTTCGCTCTGGGCGGGTGAAGATAAGAGAGGAACCGATATCAGGGTGCAGATGGGAAGGAGCAGGAGACGAAGTCGCATACAGGGCCTGGGTTATGGGGTCGGAATTGGATGATTCGGGTGAAAAGGCCGGAGTGTATGTCCGGGCACATAATCAAAGAGTTGCCTGTTTGGCGTCAGCGGGAATCCTGAACGAAAGGCTAAACAAAGCTTCGCCTCGTTCAGTCACAGCTGAACGGTTTTCAGGAATGCACACCCAACCTCCGCCAGGACTCAGTCAGCCAGCGGAAAAAATTGGATGCTGCCCTCGCAACTCTTTCCGGCAAAATGGTTGTAGCTGGGGGCATAAGATTGGATCTCGACAACAGCAGAGGAGAGTAAAGAAGATGTACAACTTGATAGTGAATCAACATCAAGCATCAGGCTTGCTGATATTCTTTCAAGAACCCGTGCGACATCAACGGCGGTGTCGCCGAGTATGTTCAGGGTTCTTTTCAATAACTCATGCATGCCCATCCCCAATGTTTCAGCAAAACGAGTAAACCATTCAAGAGTCCTTTTCTGTACGGATTCTTGGTTCACTAAATATATATGATCGGCATGGAATAAGAAAGCATACTTATGAGGTCTCGGCCTGATAATCGAAAAATTGATCTGGTTTCCGGATGACACTTTGCGGGGCTTACCGGTTCATATTCTTTTCAGCAACAGGGCCGACATCCGAAGGGGCGTGATGCGCTGCCAACGTGCTGTGCATCAGTTCATACATGCCCATGCCGAGGGCTTCGGCGAAACGGTTGTAGCTTTCCAGAGTGATGTTCTGCTCACCTCGCTCGACCATGCCGACATAGGTTCTGTGGAAGCCGGCACGTTCGGCAAGCTGTTCCTGCGTATAACCCAAACGCTGTCGTTCAGCACGTATTTTTTCCCCTATCGCAATAAGAACCTCTTTGAGCGTGGGATTATCAGTTATACGCATATGGAATATATATTATTGACGCCAAGCTATAGACTAAACATGAAAACTACGTATCAAACCACAAAAAATTTACTGCCCTATTAATACAACTTTAAACACTTTCGGTAAACAGAGTATAGTCATCATGATCAGCAACCAGCTCAATCGCACCTTCAGGAAAGGGTTCCTGGAAGGTTATTTCTCAGGCAGCAACAGGTCGCAAATGCCACAACAAAGAGAAATTGGGCTCGCCCTCTTTTTTATGTTTTTTCGGTGATCCCTGGCTGGAAGGCCCCGTCGGGGCCGGATGTGGGTAGCCCTGGGTGAGCAACGCGAACCCCGGGACAGACATGGCACCCACATGTTGCCGTCTACCTACAGGTCGCCCCTACGGGGCTAAGGGTAGTGCCGTTCGGTTCAGGACAACTTTGTGCCGTGGGGAATAATTAATCTTTTATATTAGGGGTCCTGATGGCAGCCGGGCCATGGATAGCATCGAGGCGGGGCGTCGTGAAGGAGCTGTGTCGGCCTCGGAATGACCTGCACTGCCAGGCGCGAGACGCTATCATCAAAACCCGAAGTTAATAACCAGACGAACAGGGACGTGCTCAGTATCTTCCGTTTTATCGCCCGGCATTCCGCATATCTCTACTTCCTGCTGTTTTCCGGCTTATCCATCCTGATCATGCAGCTCCAGCGCAGGGAGACGCTCGACGCGATCCGCAGCCAGGGCATGGCCGTCAACGCATCGGTATCCGAGGAGCTCACGAGTTTCGGCGACATCTTCAACCTGAGGGATGAGAACGAGCGCCTGCTGCTGCAGAACGCGCGCCTTTTCTCAAAGGTGATCCGGGAGGAGACGGCCCTGCGCGACACGAGGAACCTGAACGAAATCATCAGGCGGGACTCGACCAGGGTCGGCCGGTTCTTCGTCGCCCGAATCGTCGACCGCCGGTTCAGCCCGATGGACAACATGCTGCTCATCAATGCCGGCAGCAGGGACGGCATCGAAAAGGACATGGCCGTGCTCACCCCTGACGGCCTGGTCGGCCGCGTGACGGCGGTGTCGCAGAACTACGCGCGGGTGATGCCCGTGATCAACAAGGATTTCAAGGCCAGCGTGGTATCTGACAGCTCCAGCACCCTCGGCGTGCTCTCCTGGAAAGGGGGCAACGAGTATGTGGCCCATCTTGAAAACGTGCCGACCAGCAGCCGCCTGAAGGTGGGCGAACGCCTGACGACCTCCGACCACAGCACCTTCGCCATCCGCGGCATACCGGTGGGCCGGGTCGTGCGCATCTCCGGAAGCAAGCTTTTTTCAGAGGTCGACGTCAGGCTTTCCGTCGACTTCCCCTCCCTCTCCTACGTGCTCGTCTCGTCGGCGAGGCCCTCCAGGGAGAAGCTCGAGATCATGAAGGCTGAAGAAACGAAAACGGAGCCGAAGCGGAAATGACCCCGCTCAGGGCATAAAACGACAGCAGCAAGAGGCAGTGGCAAAGAAATATTCGCTCTACATAGGTTCCATGGCCGTGCTGGCCGTCATCCAGCACTTCATCTTCTCGCGGGTGGTGATCCTCGGCGCCTCGCCGGACATCCTCGCCGTGTTCATCGCCTACGTTTCGGTGATCATCGGTCAGCGGACCGGCATCGTCTTCGGCTTCTCGGCGGGCCTGATCGCGGGATTCCTCTCCGGCAACCCCGGCCTTGCCGCCCTCATCGGCACCGTCGAGGGGTTCACGGCAGGATTCTTCCACGTCTCGCCGGACAGCCACCCCACCATGGTCAAGAAACGGAGGATGTTCTACTCCGGCGCGGCGACCTCGATTGCGGCGGGGAACCTGTTTCAGGCGCTCCTGAGCAACCCCCTGGCCCTGCCGGCATGGGTCAGGATCCCCTCCATGGTCATCCTCGGCACCCTGTCGAGCATGTTCCTTGCCGTGCTCATCTACCAGCTCGCGCTGAAAAGAACCCTGAGGGACTGACGACATGGACAAGCTTCAGCGCGGCGTGAAGAGTGCTTCGGTGCTCATCGTCGCCGTCTTCATCTTCATCTACGGACGGCTCGCCTGGCTGCAGCTCGTCGAGCAGGAGGAGGTCGGCTCCAGGTCGGGCAGCATCAGGCGCATCTGGGTCCAGGCCCCCCGCGGCAACTTCATCGACCGGAACGGCGAGCTGATCCTCGAAAACCGGCCGCTCTACACCGTCAAGATCATCCCGTCGGAGATCCGCGACTCGACCATCGGGGTGCTTGCCTGGCTGCTGGACGTGCCGGCGCAGGAGCTCAAGGCGCAGGTCGAGGAGGCCCGCAACTACAGCCCCTTCGCGGCCTCGACGGTCTACCACGACCTGGACGAGATCTCCGTTGCGCGCATCCAGGAGAACCTGTGGCAGCTGCCCGGCGTGACCATCGAGGTGGAGAACAAGCGGAAGTACAGCGACCTCTTCTTCGGCACCCACATGCTCGGCTACCTGAGGGGCGTCACCACCGGCCAGCTCGACACCCTGGCCGAACGCGGCTACAGCCCCGACGACAAGATCGGCTCCAGCGGCCTGGAACGATTCTACGAAGAGCGGCTGCGGGGCGAGAAGGGCGCACGGTTCGAGCTGGTCAACCCGCTCGGCGAGCTGATGGGCGGCTATGAAGGCGGCCGGCACGACCGCTCCTACGTCAAGGGAGACGACCTCTACCTGACCATCGACGCCGGGCTCCAGTCGCTCGCCGAAAAGCTCCTGCGCAAGACCGGGAAATCGGGGGCCGTCGTGGCCGTCGACCCCGAGACCGGAGGCATCCTGGCGATGTGCAGCGTGCCCGATTTCGATCTGGACATCCTGAACGGCACGACCCGGAAGAAGGAGTGGGCCGACATCGCCCTCTCCCCCCGCAAGCCGCTCTTCAACCGCGCGATCCAGGCCGCCTACCCGCCCGGCTCGACCTACAAGCTCCTGCTCTCGATCGCCGCGCTCGAGGAGGGCTCCATCACCCCCGAACAGAGCGTGAACTGCCCGGGGTACTTCGAGTTCGGCGGCAGGAAATTCAAATGCCACGGGGGCGCCCACGGCAGCATCAGCATGACCAGGGCCATCACGCAATCGTGCAACGTCTACTTCTACAAGCTGATCCTCCAGGTCGGCCTCGACAAGTGGCACGATTACGGCGAGATGTTCGGCTTCGGCGACAGGGAGGGCATCGACCTGCCCGGAGAAAAACGCGGCCTGCTCCCGTCGACCGAGTACTACGACAAACGCTTCGGCGAAGGGCGCTGGACCAAAGGCTACCTCGTCAGCCTCGGCATCGGCCAGGGCGAGCTCGCCACCACACCGTTACAGCTCGCCAACTTCGCGGCAACCATCGCCAACAACGGCACCTGGCACCAGCCGCACCTGGTCGCAGGGTACCGCGACGCACGCTCGAGGGCCTACGTGCCGCTGAGCTACGAGAAGCGCAAGCTCCCGATCTCGCAGCGTACCTTCGACGTGGTCAAGCAGGGCATGCAGGGCGTGGTGCTCCAGGGCACGGGCACCCTGGCCAAGGTGCCGGGCGTGACGGTGGCCGGAAAGACGGGCACCGCGCAGAATCCGCACGGGCAAGACCACGCCTGGTTCGTCTGCTTCGCCCCGGTCGAGCAGCCGAAGATCGCCATCACGGTGCTGGTCGAGAACGCCGGCTTCGGCGGCAGCGTCTCGGCGCCGATCGCCAGGGAGCTGATCAACTACTACGTGAACGTCAGGGGCCACGCCCCGGCCGGCTATTCCGACACCAGCGCCGTCGAGTCGATCAAGGCGCTCAGCGATTCGCTGAATTCGAAGCAGGCGAAGCGGTCAGCCGCCGACAGTTCGCAGGCGGGCGGCAACGTCGTGGAGGATCCCGGTGATTAGCAGGCAGGACCCGGCCGCGGTGCAGGGCTTCCTCGAAGACACGAGCAACCTGAAGCACGGATGGACGCCCGGCGTGTTCTTCCCCGAAAGCGAGGAGGAGGTCGCCGCCCTGCTCCGGACCGCGGCCGCCGAAGGCCGCAGGTTCACGGTGGCGGGCAACGGCACCGGCACAACCGGCGGGCGCATCCCGTTCGGCGACCACGTCATCGCCATGCACCGGCTGAACCGTGTGGGCGGGGTGACGCCACTCGACGACCACACCGCCACGATCCGCGCCCAGGCCGGGGCGGAGCTGCAGGAGCTCCAGGCACGGGCGGCGGCAGCCGGCTGGTTCTACCCGCCGGACCCGACAGAGAAGAGCTGCTTCATCGGCAGCACCGTGGCCAACAACTCCTCCGGCTCACGCTCCTACCTCTACGGGGCGACGAGGCGCCATGTCCGTGCGCTCAGGGTCGCCCTGCCGCAGGGGGACATCCTCGAGATCGCACGCGGGCAGTACCTGGCCGACGCCGATGGGCGCTTCTCGCTCGACCTGCCTCTGGCCGGGCATCTGTCGTTCCTGAGGCCGGACTACGGCATGCCGTCGACCTCGAAGCACAACGCCGGCTACTTTTCGGCACCGGGGATGGACCTCGTCGACCTCTTCATCGGCTCGGAGGGGACCCTCGGCGTCATCCTCGAAGCCGAGCTGCTGTTGCGCCTGGCTCCCGCAAAGGTGTTCGCCTGCCTCTGCTGGTTCATGGACGAAGATGGGCTGTTCGGCTTCATCGACCGTGCGCGCTCAGGCGGGTCGGGAGTCGCCCCGAGGGCGCTCGAGCTCTTCGACCGGCATTCGCTCGAGTTCCTCCGGCAGAGCTACCCGGCCATTCCGCAGGGCACCGCGGGCGCGGTCTACATCGAGGAGGAGACCACGCCGGACGACGAGGAGGCTTGCCTCGAGGCATGGATGTCGCTCATGGAGTCCTCCGGCTCCCCTTCCGACCTCAGCTGGGCGGCGCTCGACGCCGAGGGGATGGCCCGGCTGAGGGAGTTCCGCCACCGGCTTCCGGTGCTGGTGAACGAATGGCTGAGCCGCCAGTCGGAGAGCAAGGTGAGCACCGACATGGCGGTGCCGGACGCACAGGCGCGGCAGCTCTACGAGCTCTACCGCGACGCCTGCGAGGCCGAGAGCTTCACCTTCATCATCTTCGGCCACATCGGCAACGCACACCTGCACCTGAACATCCTGCCCCGCGACCGCGCGGAGTTCGACCGGGCGAAGGCGCTCTACCGCAAGCTCGTCACCCGGGTGCTCGCGATGGGCGGCACGCTCTCGGCAGAGCACGGCATCGGCAAGCTGAAGTCGGAGTACCTGGTGCAGATGTACGGCGAACGGGGCATCATGGAAATGGTGCGGGTAAAAAAGGCGCTCGACCCTTATCTTGTCCTGAACATCGGGAACCTGATCCCGAAGAGCTTCTACGAATCCGAAACCTGAACAGAGGGCTGTGGCAAAGAAACAGGAAAAACCGAGTTACGTCACGGTCATCCAGAACCGCAAGGCGCGCTTCGAGTTCGAGATCCTCGACACGCTCGTGGCGGGCATCGAGCTGCTCGGCAGCGAGGTCAAGTCCGTGCGGCTCGGCAGGGCGAGCCTGAGCGAGAGCTATGCCATGATCCACCATGGCGAGGTGTGGATCGAGAACATGCAGATCACCCCCTACGAGCTCAACACGCTCGACAAGCTCGAACCGAAACGCAGCCGCAAGCTGCTGCTGCACAAGAACGAGATCCGGCGCCTGCAGTCGGAACTCGGCGAGAAGGGGCTGACCCTCATCCCGCTGAAGGCGTTCTTCAACAGCAAGGGAATGCTCAAGGTGGAGCTCGGCCTGGCCCGCGGCAAGAAGCTCCACGACAAGCGCGAGAGCATCAAGTCGCGCGACGCCGACCGCCTGCTCCAGCAGATCAGGAAACAGTATTAACCAAGAAAGACAACCGCAATGTCTATGAATTTCCCCAGCGTCAAGGAACAGCTCGATATCATGGTCAACAACGCCGTCGAGGTGCTCAGCGTCGACGAGCTCGAGAAGAAGGTCGCCCGCAGCATCAAGACCGGCAAGCCTATGCGGATCAAGCTTGGCGCCGACCCGTCACGCCCCGACCTGCACCTCGGCCACTCGGTGGTGCTCCGCAAGCTGCGGGAGTTCCAGGACCTCGGCCATGAGGCGATCCTCATCATCGGCGACTTCACGGCCATGATCGGCGACCCTTCCGGCAAGAGCAAGACCCGGCCCCAGCTTACGGCCGAAGAGGCGAAGGAGAACGGCCGGAGCTACTTCGAGCAGGCTTCGAAGATCCTTGACGCCGAGAGGACCACCATCTGCTACAATGCCGACTGGCTCGGCAGGATGAGCTTCGCCGACGTGATCAGGCTCTCGAGCCACTACACCGTGGCGCGCATGCTGGAGCGCGACGACTTCGAGAAGCGCTACCGCTCCAACGAGCCGATCTCGATCCACGAGTTCCTCTACCCGCTCGCGCAGGGTATGGACTCGGTGCACCTGAAGAACGACGTCGAGCTCGGCGGCACCGACCAGAAGTTCAACCTGCTGGTCGGGCGCGACCTGCAGCGCGAATACGGCATCGAACCCCAGGCCTGCATCACCATGCCGCTCCTGGTCGGCACCGGCGGGGGCGACAAGATGTCAAAGTCGCTCGGCAACGCCATCTGCTTCAACGACCCGCCGGAAGAGATGTACGGCCGGATGCTCTCCATCCCCGACACGCTCATCGAGACCTACTGGCGCCTGCTCCTGCCGCAGCACGCCGACGGGGCCGAGGGCATCGTGGCACGGATAGCTGCCGACCCGAGGGAGACGAAGCGCACCCTCGCCCGCGAGGTGGTTGCCCAGTACTACACCGCAGACGCCGCCGCGAAGGCGCAGGAGCATTTCGACCGGGTGATCGTGCAGAAACAGGCTCCGGAGGATCTGCCAACCATCGAGTTCGACGCGACCTCGATGCCGGTCGTCGACCTGCTCATGGAGCTCGGCGCCGCCCCCTCCAAAACCGAGGCCAGGCGCATGATCCAGCAGGGCGCGGTGCAGGCCGGGGATGAAAAGCTGACCGACATTGCGGCGCTCTTCGAGTTCGGCGATTCACCGGTGGTCATCAAGGCCGGGAAGCGTAAGTTCTTCAAAGTGGCGGCAAGAAAAAAAGCGTTTTGAATCACTCCGGTTTTTCCTATAATTGCACAAAACCGGCGACTCATTTTTACAACCTCTATCCGGAGATACCACATTGTCATTCGTCCCGACAAAAGTATTCTTCACCAAGGGTGTCGGAAGGCACAAAGAGTACCTCTCATCCTTCGAGCTCGCCCTGCGCGACGCCAAGATCGAGAAGTGCAACCTGGTGACGGTATCCAGTATTTTTCCTCCCAAGTGCCAGCGCCTCAGCGTCGAAGAGGGCCTGAAGCACCTCACTCCCGGACAGATCACCTTCGCGGTCCTCGCCCGTAACTCGACCAACGAGAACAACCGCCTCGTCTCCGCCTCCGTCGGCGTGGCGATACCGGCCGACGACACGCAGTACGGCTACCTCTCCGAGCACCATCCCTACGGCGAAACCGCCGAGCAGTCCGGCGAGTACGCCGAGGACCTCGCGGCGACCATGCTCGCCACCACGCTGGGCATCGAGTTCGACCCCAACAAGGACTGGGACGAGCGCGAGGGCATCTACAAGATGAGCGGCAAGATCATCAACTCGTACAACATCACCCAGTCCGCCGAAGGCGAGACCGGCATGTGGACGACCGTGATCTCCTGCGCCGTCCTGCTCCCCTGACCCGGGAATACCGGCATCGACGAAAAAAGGGAACCCGCCGCCAGGCCGGTTCCCTTTTTTTTGGCCTGCCGCACGCCCGAAGGATGGGCGAGGTTTAGGTCCGGCTTGCGTATATTGCACCTTCAGCCAGCAACGACTCAACCCCGTTACATGACACAGGAACTCAAGACCGATGTGCTCGTTATCGGCAGCGGCATCGGAGGCCTTTACTTTGCGATCAACATGGCCGACCACGCGACGGTCACCATCATCACCAAGAAAGAGAGCTCGACCTCCAACACCAACTGGGCCCAGGGCGGCATCGCCGCCACCATAGACAGCAACGACAGCTCGGAGCTGCACATCGCCGACACGCTCGACGCTGGGGCCGGCCTCTGCAACCGCGAGATGGTGGAGATCATGGTCAACGAAGGCCCGACGCACATCCGCCGGCTGATGGAGCTCGGCGTCGAGTTCACCCTCGGCCCGAACCACCACCTCGACCTCGGCAAGGAGGGCGGGCACTCGCGCAACCGCATCGTGCACGCCAAGGACCTGACGGGGCGCGAAGTCGAAACCGCGCTGCTCGAACGGGTCAACGCCCACCCGAACATCACCCTGCTCGAGCACCATTACGCCCTGGAGCTGATCACCGAGCACCACCTCGACATCAAGACCAACGAGATCAACTGCTACGGCGCCTATGTGCTCGACACGCTGAACCACCGCCCGAAGAAGATCATGTCGAAGGTTACCCTGGTAGCCACCGGCGGGCTCGGCCACGTCTACCTGCACACGACCAACCCCGATATCGCCACCGGCGACGGCGTGGCCATGGCCTACCGCGCCGGGGCAGAGATCGCCAACATGGAGTTCATCCAGTTCCACCCCACCTCCCTTTACCACCCAAAGGCCAAGTCGTTCCTGATTTCAGAGGCGGTGCGCGGCTTCGGCGGCATCCTGCGGCACAAGGACGGCGAAGCCTTCATGCACAGGTACGACCGGCGGGAGAACCTTGCGCCGAGGGACATCGTCGCCCGCGCCATCGACGCCGAGATGAAGCTGACCGGCGAGGAGTGCGTCTTCCTCGACGTGACGCACCTCGACCCCGACAGCGTCAGGGAGCACTTCCCCAACATCTACGAGACCTGCCTGGAATACGGCATCGACATGACGAAGGAGATGATCCCGGTCGTGCCCGCGGCGCACTACTCCTGCGGCGGCATCAGGACCGACGAGTACGGCCGAACGACGATCAACCGCCTCTACGCCTGCGGCGAGACCAGCTGCACCGGGGTGCACGGCGCCAACCGCCTGGCCAGCAACTCGCTGCTCGAGGCGCTCGTGTTCGCCTGGCGTTCAAGCATCGACATCAAGGAGCGCCTGCACTCGATCCGGTTCGGGCAGGAGTTCCCCGACTGGGACGACTCGGGCACCACGAACCCGGAGGAGTGGATCCTCGTCTCGCACAACAAGCGCGAGGCGCAGGAGGTGATGAACGACTACGTGGGTATCGTCAGGAGCGACCTCAGGCTGAAGCGCGCATTGCGGCGCATCGAGTTCCTGAAGGATGAGACCGAGGAGTATTACAAGAAGACGCGGATCACGCCGCAGATCATCGAGCTGAGGAACATCATCAAGGTGGCAAGCCTGGTCATCGAGAGCGCCCTCAAGCGCCGCGAATCCAGGGGCCTGCACTACACCACCGACTTCCCCGAAAAGGACGACAAGTACTACCTGAAAGACACCGTCCTCCGCTCATTCTAACCCTGGTCTAACCCTGGGGTCAGGTCTTGTATTTTAGCATTTTTCCAAAATGCTAAAATACAAGACCTGACCCCAGGGTTTATTTTACCTCCTGCCAGTCGCGGGCGTAGCGGAAGTCGATGCCGGGGGTGCGGGAGGAGAGCTTGGCGATGACGGGCATCATGCGCTTATACTGGCTTTTGACTACCAGGCCCCTGACCCGGTCGAAAAAGGCCGGCTCGATACCTTCGGCCAGGATCGCCTCCCGGTCCATCCGCTCCTCGAGCATCAGGTAGAGCAGGCGGTCGACCGATTCGTAGCTGAACCCCAGGTCCTCCTCGTCGCTCTGCCCCTCCCAGAGGTCGGCCGACGGGCGCTTCTCGATCAGCGGCGCGGGGATGCCCAGGTGCCGGGCGAGGCCGAAGAGCTGGGTCTTGTAGAGGTCGCCGATGGGGTTGACCGCCGAGGCCATGTCGCCGAACATGGTGCCGTAGCCGAGCAGCAGCTCGGTCTTGTTGCTGGTGCCGAGCACCAGGCGGCCGTCGCGGGCCGAGACGTCGTACAGGAAGAGCATCCTCGAGCGGGCCATCACGTTGCCCCGACGCAGGCGGCTGGCATCCTCCTTTCCTTCGAAGAAGGCGTCCACCACGGCGCTTACCGGCGTCAGCTCGGAGGCGATCCCGAGCCGGTCGACCATCAGCTTCGCGTGGGCGAGGCTCTCCCCGCTGCTTGTCCTGTAGGGCATCATCAGCGCGAGCACGTGTTCGGGTCCGAGCGCCCGCACGGCGAGCTCGCACACCACGGCGGAATCGATGCCCCCCGAAAGGCCGAGCACGACCGAGCTGAAACCGAATTTCCGGATCTCGTTGCGGATGAAGGCGACCAGGATGGACTCGACCAGGCCGTAATTCAGATGGAGGTCTCGAAGGTGCATATCGTATCGGTCATAAAGAGGTGAAGATGCGGATGAGGCCGGTCAGCGCCATGAACGATGCCAGCGAAGCCCCGCAGGTGAGCAGGGCCGATTTCCCGGTCAGCGCTTCGACCTGCACCGTCTCCATGTCGAGCGTGGCGTGCAGGCCGGGTTTCAGGATCAGGAATGCGTGGACGAGCGCCCCGACAAGGAAGAGCCAGCGCCAGGCGTCGGCGAAGTAGAACGGTTCGGCTAGCCAGACAGGGGTCAGCGCGTAGCAGAGCATCGCCAGGATATCGTCCTGCAGCGAGGCTTTCCGGTCGGGGCCGGCGATCGAGGCGATGGCGCCCGACAGGAGGTACAGCACGGAGACATCGACGATGAAGCTGACGATGGCCATGATCATGGCCGGTTTCGGGACGCCTACCAGCGGCAGCTTGACGAGTTGGACCATCGCGATCACCGGCGCGGCGTAGTCCTTCATCGCGTTGACCCCCTCGCGCCGCCCGGCCCCTTCCTTCCAGAACGATTCCGGATGGAATAGCACGGCGAACATCTTCGTGAACAGCCACTTCAGCCCCATGGATACTCCCCTGTCATCTGAGCCATTTTTCAGGATTCTGCTTGACTTTGCCCTTCCAGATCTCGAAATGCACGACCGATCCCCCTTCAGTCGTCGCGGCCGAAGCGCCGAGCTGGTGCCCGGCGCGGATCACCTCGCCCTTGGCCACGGCGACCCTCGAGAGGTTCGCATAGACCGTAAGATACGATTTCGGGTGCCGGACGATCACCACGTTGCCGAAGGTCGGCAGGTAGGCGATCTGCGCCACCTTGCCGCCGGAGATCGCCTTGACCGAACTGTTCACCGGCACGGAGATGTCGATGCCGTTGCTGGTCGTGACGATGTTCAGCTCCCGGTCCTTGACCGACCCGAAGTGGCGTACAACGACGCCGTTGCCGACCGGCCAGGGAAGGCGCCCCATGGCGTTGTCGAAATCGGCCGACACCTTCGCGATCTCGCTCTCTTCGACATCGACCACCGCCTGCTGCGGCTCCTCCCTGGCGACGGGACTCTCCGCGACAGGCCTGGGTTCCGGCTTCGGCTCGGGCTTCGTCGCCGGCTGGGGCTTCGTAGCCGGCCGGGGCTCCGGCTTCGGTTCGGGACGTGCCGCGACGGCCGGTGCGTTCCCGGCCTGCGGGAGCCGGATGTCGGTCACCCGGGCCTTCGGCTCACCCTGACGTGGCTCGCTCCTCCGGGCTTCAGCCTGTCGCGCCGCTACCTGTCGCGCCTCCGCCTGGCGGAGCTCCTGCTGGCGGCGCTGTTCCGCCGCAGCCTGGCGCTGGCGTTCGGTATCAAGGCGCTTCTGTTCGGCAAGCTTCGCCTGGCGGGCCTTCTCCCGCTGCAGCGCGGCCTGCCGGGCGCGCTCCTGCTCCTTCTGGATGATCGCCTGCTGGGCCATGATCAGCGACTCGATCTTCGACTGCATCTCTTTCTGCTTCCGGCGGACCTCCGTGATGCGCGCCGCGTAGGCCATCTTGTCCTCCTTGATGCTGCTCAGCACCGTCTCCTTCTCCTTCTGCTTCGAGGAGTAGTCCTGGAGCTGTGCCTGCTGGGCCTTCATCGCGGCCTCCTTCTGGCGGTAGCTCTCCTGGAGCTGGGACTGGGCGCTCTGGATCTGCTCGGCGCTGGACTGCAGGTCATCGACCTTGTGCTTCACCGACTTCGTCATGAAGCCCATGTAACGGCTCCGGACCAGCGCGTCGTTGACCGAACCCGACGAGAGCACCAGTTCGGCGTCGCGGTTGGCCCCCCGCTTGTAGGCGGCGATGGCCAGGCGCTGGAAATCGTTCGAGACCTTGCCGTAGTTCTGCCGGTTGGCGTCCAGCTCCTGGTGCAGGGCGTCGATCTGCCGGTCGAGGCTGTTCAGGTAGCTCTGGTTCTCGGTGATGAGTTTCTGGTAGACCATGATCTGCGTCCTGATATTGTTCAGGGCCTTCATGGAGCTCGCCTCGTCCTTCCTGGTCTTGTTGAGCTTCTGCTGGTACTCCTCGAGCTGCTTTTTCAGGCCTTTCAGGTTGCTCTCGACCCGGTTCCGCTCCTGGACGATACGGTTCATGTCCTGACCCGCGGCGAATGACGGCGCCGGCCGGAAGGAGAACATACCGGTGAACAGGAGGCTGAGGCACAGGAGTTTCAGGACGAGATCGGAAATATGACGGCTGCCGGGCAAGGTTCGCATGAGTCTGGAATGGTTGGCACTGAGGGTTGCCGGCCTGCCGACGCCTGCGTCCATGACGCCACGGCCCGGCGGCCCGCTCAAAACTGGAGGTAAAATAATTAAATTTGCAGTTCTGAGTCTTAATTAATTAACATAGGGGCTTTCAGAGGTAACCAGGGAAAAGCATGGACAAACTCGTCATCCGCGGGGGAAAGCGCATATCGGGCACGATCGCGGCCTCCGGCTCAAAAAACTCGGCCCTGCCGGTCATCGCCGCAACGTTGCTGGCCCCGGACGGCATCTTCACGATCAACCGCATCCCCGACCTGCAGGACGTCAGGACCTTCAGCCAGCTCCTCGAACACCTCGGGGCGGAGATCTCATTCAGTGAGAACCTCCTGCGCGTCTCCACCTCGAACCTCAAGAACATCGAGGCCCCCTACGAACTCGTCAAGAAGATGCGGGCGTCGATCTACGTGCTCGGGCCGCTGCTTTCGCGCTTCGGCCACGCCAGGGTATCGCTCCCGGGAGGATGCGCCTTCGGCCCCCGTCCCGTGGATTTGCACATCATGGCCATGGAGAAGCTCGGCGCCGAGATCACCATCGAAAAAGGGTATATCGACGCGAAGGTGAACGGCGGCAGGCTGCAGGGCGCCCGCATCGACTTCCCGATCTCCTCGGTCGGCGCCACCGGCAACGCCCTCATGGCGGCCGTCACCGCCGAGGGAACCACCATCCTCGGCAACGCGGCCGCGGAGCCGGAAATCGAGTGCCTCTGCAACTTCCTGCAGAAGATGGGAGCAAACATCAGCGGCATCGGCACCACGACCCTGGTCGTCGAAGGGGTCGAGCGCCTCCACGCCGTCTCCTTCGAGAACATCTTCGACCGTATCGAAGCCGGCACCCTGCTTGCCGCCGCCGCCATCACCAAAGGGGAGATCACCGTCACCGGCGTGGATCCCGTGCAGCTCGACTCCGTGCTCAAGGCATTCGAGGCGGCAGGCTGCACCATATCCACCGGCAACGACTACGTTTCGCTCACCGCGCCTGACAAGCTCAGGGCCACCGACATCACGGCAAATCCGTACCCCTGCTTCCCCACCGACATGCAGGCCCAGTGGATGGCGCTCATGACCCAGGCCGGCGGCACGAGCAACATCATCGACAAGATCTACCACGAGCGGTTCAACCACATCCCGGAGCTGAACCGGCTCGGGGCGCACATCGACATCAGGGAGAACCAGGCCGTCGTCCACGGCCCGAAAACGCTGACCGGCACCAAGGTCATGTCGACCGACCTGAGGGCATCCGCCTGCCTCGTGCTTGCCGGCCTCGTGGCCTGCGACACCACCGAGGTGCTCAGGGTCTACCACCTGGACCGCGGCTATGAAAAGATCGAGACGAAACTTAGCGCGCTCGGGGCCGATATCGAGCGTGACAGGTACCAGGAATTTTCCTGAGAAAGCTGAAAAAATGTTTTGCTTTTTAAGTGAAAAGCACTACCTTTGTTCACTCTAAAGCGTGACCTCGAGGGCCCTTAGCTCAGTTGGTCAGAGCAAGCGACTCATAATCGCTGGGTCGTAGGTTCAAGTCCTACAGGGCCCACCAACCAGCAGAGCGGCTTTGGAGAAAACGATATGGCGTGTTCGTCTAGTGGCCCAGGACATCGCCCTCTCAAGGCGAAGATCACGGGTTCGAATCCCGTACACGCTACAACATGGGCACCCGGAAACGGTGCCCAATGTTATGCACCCGTAGCTCAACTGGATAGAGCATCTGACTACGGATCAGAAGGTTAGGAGTTCGAATCTCTTCGGGTGTACCATACAGCAGAATGACTTACAGGCTCCGGCTTGTAGGTCTTTTTTGTTTTACGGCGGACGTCATCCGCCCGTTCCTGACGGCCTGCTTCACCCTCGCCTTCGCCCATCCGGTCACGGCGATCCTGCTCAAATAACCCGTCAGCCCTCGCCCCCCTGCTGCTTCTGCCTGTTCAGGAGGGTCTCGAGGCACAGGGACATGGCCATGGCGGCACGTGCCGCCACCTGGTCGCCGAGCGCCGCCCGCAGCCGAAGCACGGCAAGGTGCGCGCAATACTCGATGATGCCGTTGAATGCCTTCCGGCTCTCTCCTGCCTGCCCGGCTTCGAGCAGCAGTTCCGTCAGGGCATCATGAGCCATGGCGACATACAGAATCTCATCGCCGGTAAACTGCCTGAGGCTTTCATGCATATAGAAAATGAGACCTTCAAGGTTGACGAATGCCTCATCGTATCGCTGCTGCTCCAGCTTGATGACGATTTCAGGTATCATTTCTTTCAGCATGCTCTACTCCATTTCATAATCCGTTTTCAGGATGACCTCCGGCCGGGTTCACGAATTCAAGCCCGAAGCATCATGCCGACCCCGCCGGCGCGGCCAGCAGTGAAGACGCCCTCAGGTTCGCCGCTCAACGGTCGATGAACGGCCCTCGGGGAAAGATTCAGCGTTGAGCCGGCTTGGTTCCGAGAAGCTGCTTCAACGGGTTCTCCACGCCTCCGATCGCCCCGCCGGCCTTCATGATCAGCGAACCTGCCGCGAAAAGGCCGAGACCAACGACGGCGATACCTGCAATACCGTGCAGGATCGGTGGCGCGATGGGTGCGATCAGCGCGGTACCGGCGGCACCGACGACGTTTTTCACCATATCAGACGGGTTGGACTGTTCCACGTGGACGACCTCCTTCTCTTTTCAGCTGGTTGATAAGGGCTCAACGACTCCCGGCCTTTGCCGGAAAGGCTCAGTTGAGGTGCGGTTTGCACTTCTTGTTCCCGATACTCAGGGTCCCGGCATATTTTTCGCCGGCGGAAAATCCTGCCATGAAAACGATTTCCGCAAACTCCTCGAGCTTCATCCCCATCTCGATCTCCTGGCTGAGATAATAGTCCATCCTGTCGGACTTCATGTAACGATTGATCCTCCGGACATAGGTTGCCCATGCTTTCTGCATCGCCTGCATCAACAGAATTTTCGACATGACAGAATGAATTAAGGGGTTTGGACAGACGGACTCACCGGTTCATGGACAATCGAATCATGTTGCTCATCGCCAGCACGAGCGGCAAACCGATTGCAGGCTCCGTCATGGCAAGTCCCCTGGTCACATCGGATGAGGGATGGCCCTGGCTATCAGCGGTTCATCAGCAAGCATCAGGAATGGCGTAGTAGGTGACCGTATTGTTATGAGGGTTGAAAACCGTGTGAACACGCTGAACCGAAAGGACTTGACGGGACTCGGGAAAAACCATGCGCCGGAAAGGAGTTGCATGACGCCGGACCGGCAGGCATAAATACTATAAATCACACACGATAACCAAGCAAAAGAGGAGCCAGGGTCATCATCAAGGCCGGTCACGTAACAATTATAATATTTTTATTGGTTTTACCATAAAAATCATAACTTGACGCTAAACTCTCCGGCATGCGACCGGTCAATGTCCCGGGCACCCGCCCTGTAGCCACATGAATAACCAGAAGTGATTATGCCCTTCTCCTGGCTAAGAAAAAGGAGTTCGAAACCGGTTTCGGGCTCGAAAATCCCTGTCAGGTTGACCTTGGAGCCCCGGCCGGCAGAACCGGCAGACATCGACGACGCCATCCCGGCAACACCATCGGGCCGATGCGGATTCGTGACCGGCATCCCGACCGAAAGCAGAACCCTCCCTCAAATCACGAGTGAACCCGTCCCCGCGCCGACAGCAACGGACAATGGCATCCAGGATGAGCTCGACGAGGAGGACAACCCGTTCCTGAACGGCGAATTCACGCTGTGGGGGAACCGGGTCCAGTCAAGGACCTCCGGCCAGGGAAAACCCATCTCGACAAACCGACACCCCATCTGAAATGAACAGCATGAACGGAGCTTTTGTCCAGGGCGCCGAGGCCTACGGGCGATTACTCGAAGTCTTCATCGACGGACACTGGTGGGTTGTTGGCGATTATCTCGAAAACGTCGGCAAATGCACCAAACGGCTTGGCGCAAACGCCTATCCGTACCTTTATGGCGGCGAAATGACCGGAAGGCTGCGCGGAAGCTCTCCTGACGTATCGGGCTATGCCTCCCCGAGCAAGGAGATTGTGCACCGTTTCGCGAAGTGAAGACAAGGCCGTTCGCCCCTATGAGCCACGAAGTCCCCGCCCTTCATCATAACCTCGATTCCGACGGCTCGCTTGCCAGGCTTGCCTCGAGCCAGACACGCCGGAAAAAATGGTTGCTGATCCAGCCGAAAAGCGTGACGAACATGACCGTCGACTCCGGAAGGGTCAGCATGCCGCTGAACCTGGTCATGGTGGCGACGCTGGCAGGCCGGATCTTCGACATCACCATGATCGATGAGCGAATCGGAGACGTCGTTCCCGAAGACTTCTCGGGGTTCGACGTTGTTGCCGTCACCTCCCGTACACTCAATGCGACGAAGGCATACAGCATAGGGGACCGGGCGCTCGCCCAGAACAGGATCGTGCTTTTCGGAGGCGTCCACCCGACGATGCTGCACGACGAAGCTGCCAGCCACTGCACGAGCGTGGTCTACGGGGAGATCGAGTCGGTCTGGCAGGAACTCGCGTCCGACGTCATCCGGGGAACCATGAAGGGGCTGTACCGATCGGGGAACCTCCAGCCCATGACGGCGATGCAGCGGCCGGATTTCGGATACGCCCTGCAGTCACGCAATGCGAAGCGCTATGCGGCGCGCATTCCCATTCTCGCCACCAAAGGGTGCCCGGTAGGCTGCAGCTTCTGCACTACGCCGGTCGTCTACGGCAAAAGCTACCGGTACCGGGAACTCGACCTCGTGCTCGATGAAATGCGCTACCATCAGGAGCGCCTCGGCAAGCGCGAGGTGACCTTCTCCTTCATGGACGACAACATCAGCTTCAGGCCGCACTACTTCACCGACCTGCTCGATGCCATGGGAAAGCTGGGCGTCCGCTGGAACGCCAACATCTCGATGAACTTCCTGCACAAGCCCGAAGTCGCCGAAGTCGCCGGCCGGTCGGGGTGCGACCTGATGAGCATCGGTTTCGAATCGCTCAACCCCGATGTGCTCAAAAGCATGAACAAGGGCTCCAACCGCCTGCAGAACTACGAGACGGCGGTGGGCAACCTGCACCGGAACGGCATCGCCATCCAGGGCTACTTCATGTTCGGCTTCGACGACGACGACGAGAAGAGCTTCCAGTCGACCTACGACTTCATCATGAAGAACCGGATCGAGTTCCCGGTCTTCTCGCTGGTCACCCCCTTCCCCGGCACCCCGTTCTTCGAGGAGATGAAGCCGCGTATCCGCCACTTCGACTGGGACAGGTACGATACGTTCCACCTGATGTACGAACCGAAAAAGATGGCTGGAGGCAAGCTGATCGAGAACTTCATCAAGCTGCACCGCGAAGTCTACAAGGGAGGCGCCATCCTGAAGCGGATGCAGGGCAAGCCGCTCAACTGGGTCTGGATGGCCAATCTCGCGATGAACCGGTTCGCCGCCAGACTGAAACCCGAAGCATTCCTGTGAACGGCATCCCCGCCACAAACCCCAAGGATACATGGAAATGGAAGCCGTAGCCGCAACCGCGCCATCCCGCACCTTCGTCGACAAGCTCAAGGCGCATATCGAGATCCTCGACCCCGTCACCTGGATCAGCGTCTATCCCTGCCTTACCGGCGGCGTCATGGCTTCCGGGATGATGCAGCCGACCGTGCACGACTACCTGATGCTCTTTACCCTGTTCCTGATCTACGGCCCGCTCGGCACCGGTTTCAGCCAGTCGGTGAACGACTACTTCGACCTCGAGCTCGACATGGTCAACGAACCTACTCGCCCTATTCCTTCAGGCCGGCTCACCAAATCCGAGGCGCTCTGGAACTGGTCGATCGTGCTCGCCGTCGCCCTCGCACTGGGCGCCATGCTGAGCATCAACATCGGAGGCACGCGGGGCTTGGTCATCCTGAGCACGTTTTTTACCGGCCTCTTCCTTGGATTCGTCTATTCGGCGCCCCCGTTCAAGCTCAAGAAGAACATCCTGCTTTCCGGTCCGGCGGTCGGCATCTCCTACGGCGTCATCCCCTGGCTTTCCGCGAACGCCCTGTTCAGCGACCTCCGTCCGGAGGTGCTCTGGATGGCCGGGCTCAATTTCTTCATGGGACTCGCGCTAATCATCATGAACGATTTCAAGTCCCGCGAGGGGGACGCCCAGGCCGGCATGAAGTCCCTCGCGGTGATGATCGGGCCCAGGAACACCTTCCTGGTGGCGTTCCTCATCGTGGACCTCGTCTTCGGCGTCTTCGCCTGGCTCGCCTGGAGCTGGGGGTTCAGCTACCTGTCATGGTTCATCCTGCTGAGCCTCCTGGTCATCCTGGTCGTCGAGATCAGGCTGGTCAGGGATCCCCAGAACGGCGTCTCTTTCATGAAGAGCGCCGTCAACGACGGCTTCGGCAACGCCATCGGCAAGAGCGACATCCACGAGCACAACGCATTCCTGAGGTTTTCGCTGATCAACAACATCCTGTTCCTGATCAACCAGCTGATCGTGGCCGCACTCATCGGCATGAAGTACATGCACAGCTGAACTTCGGCACCTACGCCGTTCAGGCGGCTTCCATGGCGTCGCATGCCGATGCCATGGCCAGAAACGGTGATCCCGCCCCGCCATTGCCCGAAAGCGGCTCCTGAACTCCCTGAAAATCCTGCAGGCACTACGGTTCTTATGGATTCGTATCAGGGAGGCTTCGGGTTGTTATGAAAAATATGTAGCTTTTCCCTCCGTAACAATTGTCAACCAGTACAGATCGGCAACCCGCTGCACCGGTGTCTGCGACCGTCCAGCTGCATCCGGCCAGAACGATCATTCCCGATCATGCCCAAGTCCATCAACCCTTCCCGGAAAACCGGCGAAACCGTCGAAATGGCGATGCAGGCCCTGCTCGAGTCGCTCCCCGAGGCGGCACTCATCATGCATCCTGAAGGCCTGATCCTGAATATCAACAACCGCTTCTCGGAGCGGTTCGGCATGGCTCCGGAGATCTGCACGGGCAGGAACATCTACGACCTCATCATTAATGTGCTCGGCGTCCCGGTCCTGGCAAACTACCTGAAGGAGAAATGCGCCCTCGTCCTTGCGTCGGGAACCAGCATGGTGTTCGAAGACGACACGGATGTCTGGAAAGTCTCCATCAACCCGGTCAGGTCCGCTGCCGGAGAGATCTCGAGCTTTTTCATGATCGTCGAGGACGTTTCCGGGCAGAAACGCCGCGACCGGCAGCTGCAGAAAGAGCGTGAACTCAAGACGACCATGCTGGACGCAATCCCCTGCTCGGCGGTCATCTTCGATTCGAACCTTTCGCTGATGGCGTCGAACAGGTATGCCGAGGAGCTGCTTTGCACCTCCGGCGAATCGGGCCGCCCGCAGGTGGATCCTGAAGATTTTTTCACCAGGAAAGACATCGACCCGCTCAAGGAAATTTTCCTTGAAGCCATGCGCTCCGGAAACGAGAGCGACTGCGAGATGGAGATACACCCAGGAGGGAAACCTGAGTCTGCATGGCTCATGACACGCTCGAAACGGCTTTTCATCGACGGTGAGCCGTGCCTGGTCTCCATCGGCTTCGACATCACCGAACGGAAAAAAATCGAGCAGGACCTCGCGAGCTACCGGGAGAAACTCACCATGGCGCTGCAGGCATCACATGCGGGCATCTGGGAGTGGTACCCGGACACCGATGGGGTCGACTGGAGCGATGAAGTCTGGCAGCTTTACGGACTTGACAAAACCCAGGGCCCCCCTTCGTTGAAGCTCTGGGAACAGGTCGTTCATCCTGAGGATCACGGCCGGAGCGTCAAAGCCAACCGGCTGGCGGCCGAGCAGATGAGAAACATTGAATTCGAATACCGGGTCCGCCTCCGCGATGGCGCTGTCCGCTGGCTGCTCTCCAGAGGCAGGCCTTCGGCCGATGAACCCGGCAGGCCGGTCCGCTATGTCGGAACGGTGATCGACATCACCGAACGCAAGGAGCTCGAGCTCGAGCTGCAGAAAAACAAGAAGATGATGGACCAGGCCCTGGGGGCATCGCGTGTCGGCGTCTGGGAGCGCGACCTCAAGACAAACATCGTCATCTGGTCCGATACGCTCTGGCAGCTGTTAGGCATCGAAAAAGGAGATCAGGCGCTATCGTTCAGCCGCTGGGTGGAGATCGTCCACCCCGACGATCGGGATAAAGCGATCCATGCGGTCAATGCCGCAACCAGCAACGGGCTGGAGATGAATGTCGAATACCGGATCTGCCATCCTGACGGATCTATCCACTGGCTGATGTCGCGCGGCAAACCCCTGTTCGAACAGGACGGGACCATCGTACGGTACATCGGCTCGGTCATCGACATCACCGAGCTGAAGCTGCTGGAGCAGGAGCTCCTCGAAAGCAAGCTCAGGTACGGCTATGCCCTCGATGCGGCGCATACCGGCATCTGGGAGTGGAATATCGACACCGACCAGCTGAACTGGTCGGAACAGGTCTGGACGCTCTACGGACTCAAGCCCGGCTCATCCGCCCTGAACCACCAGCTCTGCGTCGACACCATCCACCCTGAAGACCGTGACATGGTCTCCCGGATCATCAAGGACGCGGTTCGCGACAGCAATGCCGCATCGGTCGAGTACCGCACCTGCCATCCTGACGGTTCGATCCACTGGCTCACCTCGCGCGGCATGCCGATGTACGACGGTAACGGCAAGCTGAAACGCTACATCGGGGCCGTCATCGACATCACCGAGAGGAAGCAGATCGAACTTGCGCTCATCGAAAGCAAACGCCGTCTCGGGCAGGCTCTCGAAGCCGCAAGAGCAGGCGTGTGGGAGTGGGACACCACAACGAACGAAAACGTCTGGTCGGATGAGACCTGGCCACTGTACGGCATCGATCGAAAGGAAGGGCTCTCCCCCTCTTTCGAGCTCTGGACCAGCACCATCCACCCCGACGACCTCGAGCCGACGATCGGGGCCGTCACAGATGCGGTGGCCGGGCAGGCAGACGTGAATATCGAGTACCGGGTATGCCTTCAGGACAACTCCGTGCACTGGCTCATGTCCCGGGGCAAGCCGGTGATCGACGAACAGGGCAGGACGATACGGTATATCGGAACGATCATCGACATCACCGAGAAGAAGCTCGCCGAGCTTGCGCTCAACGAGAGCCGGCTGCGGTTCAACTTCGCGCTCGAAGCCACAAAAGCCGGCATCTGGGAATGGGACATGAAATCCGACAGGGTTACCTGGTCGGACCAGATCTGGGGCCTCTACGGCCTCGAGCCCTTCAGCGTCAAGCCCTCGCATCGCCTCTGTGAAAGCAACGTGCATGCCGAAGACCGGGAGCTTACCTTTGCCCAGGTGATGTCGGCGGCCAGCCACGATGATGAGTTTACGGTCGAGTACCGAGTCGCACATCCTGACGGCGCCATCCGCTGGCTGATGTGCCACGGGGTGCCGCTGCCCGGAACCGACGGGCAGACCGGTTGCTACCTTGGGACCGTCATGGACATCACCGAGCGACGGCTTGCCGACGAAGAGCTTCGGAAAAGCCAGAAGAAGCTCAATTTCGTCCTGTCGAAAAGCAACATCGGCGTCTGGGATCTTGATCTTGCCGACCACAAGGCATATCGATCCCTCGAACATGCCCGGATATTCGGGTATCACGACAATACCGCCACATGGACCCTGGAGGTTTTTTTAAGCCATATCGTCAAGGAAGACCGTCAGCGCGTCGAAAGCCAGATGATGCAGGCATTTGAAAACGCAGAAAACTACACGTTCGAGTGCAGGATCTGCACGGCTGACGGAAAGGTGCGCTGGATCTGGGTGTTCGGGGCGTTCGATTCGGATATGCATGGCAAAGCCAGGCATCTGTACGGCATCGTCCAGGACATCACCGAACGGAAGAGAACCGAACTGCTCCTCAAGGAAAACGAGCAGAAGTTCCGGAACATCTTCGACTTCTCACCTATCGCCATCTGCATCGAAGATCCTGATGCCGGCATCGTCTTCGACGTGAACGGGTCGTGGCTCAAGCTGTTCGACTTTACGAGGGAGGAGGTGGTCGGCCGCAGGGTGCAGGAGCTCGGCATTTACCCGCATCCGGAAGACCACGCGCAGATCGCCACCGCGCTCCACGAGCAGGGAAGGATACTCAACCGGCCGTTCGAACTGCGCAGCAAGACGGGGGCGATCGTCATTGTCCTGCTCTCTGCGGAGTTCATCACCATGAACAACCAGACCCGCATGCTGGTCATGATGACGGACATCACGGTCCAGGAGCTCCAGCAGGCGAACATTTCCCAGCTTGAAAAGGTCGTCTCAGACCGGACCGAGCAGCTCCGCCAGGAGGTGGAACGGCTGCACCGGTTCCTGAGCATGATATCGCATGAATACCGCACGCCGCTGGCCATCATCAGGGGCAACCTCGACCTCATCGACCTGAAGCACAAGGGCGGCAACTATTCCAACGAAAGGGAAACCGCCAAAATCAAACGGGCCATCGACCGGCTGGTCGAAGTCATGGAGGTCTCCATCCAGGAAAGCCGGCTCCTTGAATCCCCCAAGTCCACGCAAGCCGAAGCGTTCATGATCGAAACGGCAATCACTTCGCAGGTGGAGGCAGTCCTCTCGATGTGGCCGGAACGGCATATCCGTTCGCATGGAGACCTTGCCGAAGCGATGACCTTCGGGGAAGCGGCACAGTTGAAAATGGCCATCTTCAACCTCCTCGACAATGCGCGGAAATACTCACCATCGGGAACGGCCATCGACATCGAGCGCCACCTGGAGGACGGCAGCGCAATCATCACCATCAGGAACAAGGGCAAAGGCTTCACCGACATCGAAGGCAAGGAACTGTTCGAAAAATACCGTCGCGGCAGCAATGCGGCCGACACCGGAGGCGCGGGCATCGGCCTGTGGCTCGTCAAGAACATTGTCGAACAGCACCATGGCCAGGTGACCCTGAAAGGGACCTCCTCTGGTGTGGAGGCCGTCATCAGGCTGCCGCTGCTCAAGAATCCCCGCCAAAACGGGAACGGCATTTGACGGCAGCCTGCTTTTTTCATTCATTTACTGAATACCTCCATTTCCGGACACGAGGCCCCGGAAACCAAACCGTTCATGTTGCAGGCCACTATGGCAGAAGAGAAAAGAATTATCGTGATCGAAGACGACCGTGATTTTCGTGAAAGCATGGTCGAATACCTCGAACTGGCAGGACTCGACGTCACCGGAGTCTCCAGCGCGCTCGACTTCTACCAGACACTGGCAAGGGGCGAGCGCTTCCTGCTCGCCGTCGTGGATATCGGGCTTCCCGACCAGGACGGCAATGTGCTTGCCGGATACATCAGGAAAAACACGGATATGCGGATTGTCATGCTCACCGCCCAGTCCTCCCTCGAAAGCAAGGTCACCGCATACCGCTCGGGGGCTGACCTCTACCTGGTCAAGCCGATCGACTTCGCGGAGCTGACGGCATCGATATCAAGCATCCTCAGCCGCATCGACCCGGCAAGCCCGGCACCGCCGGCACCGCACACGGCAGAAGGAAAGGCATGGGTCCTGCACCGGAGCGACGCTACCCTGTCCACCCCTGAAGGAGAGCGGATCTCCCTGACTTCCAAAGAGTTCGACCTGCTCGAACTGCTTGCCGGCAAACCGGGTACCCTGATCGAAAGGTCTGAACTGCTCCGTTCGCTCGATTATGAGAACGACGACCTGGGCAACCGGGCCCTCGACGCCCTGGTCCACCGTCTCCGCCGGAAAAAAGAGGAACTCGACCAGAGGATCCCGATCAAAACCCTCCACGGCGCTGGTTACTGCTTTTCGGCTCCCTTCGTCATCGAATGACCGGCTTCGCCTCACCCTGTCCCGATCACGTCATGCGCCTCGCTCATCGCTCCCGAGGTGCCGTATCGCGTCACCCGTCCCCCTCGCCTATCCCCCACTGAATGCGGCTCCAGGCCCTTTCATGGACAAAATAGCCGACGGTCGTGTAGATGTTGCTCAGGATCATGAAGCCGAATGCGATGCGTGCTGTTCCGGTGAACAGGTAGATGGTTACAAAATCGAGGCACATGATCATGATGCGGTAGGTCAACGCCTTGACCAGTGATCTGCGAAGCTTGATGGTCCGTGCCATAAGTCTCCCCCCATTTCGATTATCGAGTCCCATCCTGCAATCCCGGCCCATCGCACGGGCCCGGCACGCCGATCAGGTGCAGGGCGAGCGCCCTTCTCCCATACCAGCATCAAGGGGATCTACGGCACGCTTCGTTCACCGACAACAGGATAAAGAGTCCGGGAATGACAGACCATCAGCCCGAATGAGCCATTGATTAAAGCTCAGCCTGCCGGCTGCCGCGCAACCTGACAAATGGATATGGAACAGGAATATTTTTTTAAAAAGAGGCGATGATAATTCGAATTTATTCGTAAATTCACATCGCAATTGAGGAGTGGCCAAATTGGTAAGGCTCCTGATTCTGGATCAGGCAATTCCAGGTTCGAGTCCTGGCTCCTCAGCGAAGATAAAGTCCCATGATGCAATGCGTTATGGGACTTTTTGCGTTTGTGTGCCGGCTACCAATTTTGTTGGTTATTGGGAAAAAAGTGTACCTAGAAACCCATCAAAAGTGTACCTAGGTACACCACAAGGTACGACATGGGACCCAACCTTCCTCAAGATTTTCCTCCTGATGACCAGCTCTTCTCCTTTCTGTTCCCGCCAATCCCCCTCCCAGCCTTCCTAAGCCCTCATTCCAAATAGAACAGATCAATCATCAAACAGATAGAGATCGTCGCTCTCCGTCGATTTCTAAACGCCGTTTTTCAGCCCAATACCAGTCCTTATGAGAAGTTCCATCATAAAAGAAAAAATCAATGGTGCTGTAACCCGTACGCACTCGATGATTGAAATTGCGTTTTTCTCGCCGAGACTTAATGCCTGAACATGGCGTCTCCATGACCAGGTCCGCTATGCTTTCGATCCCACGCTAATGACAACCTCTCATCTCAGGAGCTGCATTTCTGAACCTTAATCCTGAACCACCATGACAGCATCAGCTACCTTACCACTGTTCATCAATGCACATGAGGATCACCAGGTAATTCCCCGTTACCATGTCAAGCTGGTCACCGAATCCCGATTGCATTACAACGGTGAACGGATCACCAGTGCCAGGATGATCTCCGATTTCCTGCAAAGCATTGGATTCCATGAACAGGCTACGGAGGAGTTCCATGCCTTGTACATGAATACCAAGAATCAGGTAATTAGTACGGAGATGATCAGCAAAGGGACATTGAACGCATCCCTTGTGCATCCTCGTGAAGTCTTCAAGGGTGCGCTCCTTGCCAATGCCCATTCCCTGATCATTGCCCACAACCATCCATCTGGTGATGTCAATCCAAGCAATGCCGATAAACAGGTCACACAGACACTGGTGGATGCAGGAAAGCTCATGGATGTGCAAATCCTTGACCACGTCATCATTGGTAGCACGGGAAGCTTTTTCAGCTTCCGTGACCACTCCCTCATCATCTCCTAACCATCATCATCATGAAACATGAACAAAGCAATCTGGTCACGGTTCCGGTGTACAAGCTCAAGATGGTCAAGGATGCTGAACATCGAGTCAATATCTGTAAACCCACCTCTGCGGATTCCATTGCCAAGCTGTTGCTCTACCTTGGATTCCATGAGAAGCCCTGCGAAGAGTATCACGTCATCTATCTGGATTGCGCGAATCAGTTTGCCGGAATGGAGTTGATCAGCATGGGAACTGTAAACCATGCCATCATCCACCCTC
>JAAXWS010000007.1 GCA_013334865.1 Chlorobiaceae bacterium | reverse complement strand
CGAATGAGCTGGTCGAGCAGTTCACCCTGAAGGTCGGGAATCTTCTCTTTCTTTTTGGCCATAGTTGTTCTCCTTTTTCAACATGATAGGAAACTATGACCGTTTACACACTTTAGCTTACAGACTCGCCCTAAACCTTCGTGCTCGTGTCGCGCCAGCTTCGCTTCATCGTGTCCGCTATCTGCCATGGCTTCACCATGCCCCTTCACGGCCCGCCCCGATTTCACGGGCTTCTGATGCCTTGCGCTTCTGAGCAACATGACCTCCGGTTTTCCTTTTCGTTCAGCCCTTCACTCGCTTACTGCGAGCTATTACGGCCTCTGCTGACTTCTCGCTCCGGATTGCTCCGTCGCCCTTTCAGGCATAAGGCGAGATCTCCCCGGGTAAGAACGCAATCCTTCCCCGCACAACCGCCGGATTTGCGCCGCCTGAACCTTGACCACGAGAGCTTTGCAGTCTCTTGCCTGCTCGCCCTGTTCGGCACCGCCTTCTATCCGGTTCTTGTCCATCGGCTCGCGGGTTCGCTCCACGCTTCCTCCCCACACTCGGTCACCCTCGTGCAGTTGCGCTTCGCTTCGTTCGCTGTGGACAACTCACGGGAGAACTTTCACCTCCAAGATTGCGCCCATGCTGGGCGCACCAAAAAGAAAACCGGGGCCATCCCCGGTTTTGCATAAGCCGCCACCTCATATCGAAAAACATCCCGTCATACGCCGTCCGGTCATCACGAATCAGGTTCAGGGCGGCAAGGCCGTCCCGAGGCACTTGCTGCATGTTTGGAGCTCTTCAGCGTAGGACACCGGCCTGCTGCCATGGCACTTCGCGCATGGCCGGCCAAGCACCGTGCCGGTACCGTCACAGATGGAGCACTCCCTGAGCACGGTCACCTTCATCTTGCCGGTGCCGTCACAACTCCTGCACGTTCCCGGCAGAGGTTCCCTGTCGGAGGCCGGAACAGCGGAATGGTTGGTCGTTTTCATCGTATCAGGTTATCCGTGGTTGATCAAAGCGAATCAAACGGTATCATCACTCACTAGATACGCAAAATGTCCCTTATTAGCGAATTCGGGCCGACACGAATAAATATGCGCCACAGCATGTCGACAGGATAAATTTTCGAGTACGGTTCACTATATTCAAGTGCGTATCATTCCGGTTCACCATCATTCCGTATCCCCCTCGGAAGGTGAGCTCTCCCCTTGACCCGACAGCAGTACCAGTTATCCATCAACGAGCCTGTGCACCACCGAAATCCCGTGGCCGCATGGGAGTAATGCATGCAATCGATGTCCAATCGACCGGAAAATCCGTCACTGACGGAACATATCCACGACAAGGCCGTATTCACCCTTCTTGGTTCACTGCCTGAGCCGGCGTTCCTCATCGACCCGAACGGCACGCTCGTCTACGCCAACTCGTCGTTTGCCGAAAAGCTCGAACGCCCCTCGGCTCTGGCCGGGAATCCAAATATCTTCGAACTGCAGGCTTCAGGCCCGCAGGTGCCGGAAATCGCGACCGGGCTGAAGGAACAGGTCGACCGGGCGCTCAGCTGCTGCCGGCAGATCGAGTTCGAAGAGGAGCATGAAGGAAAGCGGTTTCATTACATCATCACCCCTGACTCTTCGGCCGGTGGCGATATCACCCGACTTTATGTCATCATCCACGAAATAGCCGAGCAGCGGTTCGGCAGACACGAGCTTCTGAAAAAACTCGCCCTGAGCAGATCGATCCTCGACGCCATCCCCTGCGCTGTCGCCATCAGCGACGCTGCCGGGCACCTGATCTGGTGGAACCAGTACACCCGTGATTTCATCGCCGGCAAGCCCGAACGCGAAATGCCTGGCTTCGACGCATTCGAAACCATCCACCCAGACGATCAGGCGGATGCCCGGCGACAATTCCGTGATATCCTGCAGTCAGGCATCGAACATGCCGTTGTGGTCAGAAGGGGCGCACCCGGCGGTTCGGGCTACCTCTGGAGAATGATCAACGGACGCAGGATCATGATCGACGGACAGCCGTACGTCCTCTCCATCGACATGGACATCACTGAAAGAAAACGCATAGAAACGGAGCTGAAGGAGAGCCGGGCAAGACTGGACTTCACGCTCCAGAAAAACCATATCGGCTGGTGGGATCTGGACCTGCAGAACAACACCGTGCAGCGCACCATCGAACACGACCGCATTTTCGGTTACGAATCCCTCCTCCCCTCGTGGACTGGCGATGATTTCCTCGCACATGTCGTGCCCGAAGACCGGGCGGAGGTCGAACGGAGGATCGAGGAATCGAACAGGAAGCTCGAAGACTGGAACATCGAGTGCCGCATCCTGCGCAAGGACGGGGAGCAGCGATGGATTTGGGCGGCTGCCGGTTACCTGCAGGAGAGGGAAGGGGAACCGTATCGCTTGTCCGGAATCATCCAGGACATCACCGACCGAAAGCGTGAGGAGGAGACCCGGGAGAAGATGCAGCTCCAGCTCCAGCAGGCACAGAAGATGGAGCTGGTGAGCCAGCTGGCCGGCGGAATCGCCCACGATTTCAACAATGCGCTGACGGCGATCCTCGGAAACACCGAACTGCTGCTCGAAACGGTCGACCGTTCCTCCCCACAATTCAGGAGCCTCTGCGACATCAAGCGGTCTGCCGAGAATTCCGCCGACCTGACCCGCAAGCTCCTCGGGTTTGCGAGGATGCAGACGATCGCACCGCAGGTTTTCGAGCTGGACGAGGCCATTCAACACCTGCTGCCGATGCTCGGGCGCCTGATCGGCGAAAACATCGAACTCGAGTTCACCCCCTCAGGATCCCGCGGCAAGGTCTGCGTCGATCCCTCGCAGCTCGACCAGGTCGTCACGCAGCTCTGCATCAATGCGCGTGATGCCATCTCGGGAAACGGCACCGTCGCCATCGGCACGGCAAGCGTGCATGTAAAGGCATCAGACTGCATGGAGGGACATCCATGCAAAGAGCCTGGCGAGTATCTGAGGCTTTCAATCACTGATTCCGGATGCGGGATCGACCAGCTGACACTGCCCCACATCTTCGAACCGTACTTCACCACAAGGGAAACGGGAACGGGCGGCGGCCTGGGGCTCTCGACCGTCGAAGGCATCGTCAAGCAGAACCACGGCTACATCGACATCCGCTCCAGGCCGGATGAAGGGACCTCGATCGACATCTACCTGCCCTGCCGCCATGATCAGGAAACGTCGCATGAGGCTCGAGAATCCGGGGATCAGGGCAGGGAAACCATCCTGCTCGTCGAAGACGAACACACGATCCTCGCACTCCTGGAAAACGCCCTCGAGGGGAAGGGGTACCGTGTCTTTACGGCAGCGAATGCCGAAGATGCACTGGCCTTGACCGGCAGGCACCGGCAGAAGTTCGACCTGCTGGTCACTGACGTCATCCTGCCCAGGATGAACGGAATCCGGCTCAGCGAAACGCTGCGCGAGCGTGAACCGGATCTCAGGGTCCTGTTCATGTCAGGCTACATACCCGATACGATCTTCACCCATGACATGACGGCCGGAACGCAGCATTACCTCCAGAAACCATTCTCCCTCAATGAGTTCTTCAGCGCGGTGTTCAGGGCGCTGCACCCCTCCGGCAAAACGGAATGAACTGCGGCATGCGAGGTGCATGAGGAGGCTGAGGAACCTGGGCGCCGGCATTCGCCGGCCGGGCGAACGCCGGCAAGTAAACAAGGCGTCATATTGAGTGGAGCACTGCCCTTGGCAGGGTACTGTTCAGGACAAAGGGATTTTCCGATAACCGCAAGATACCGGAGGACACGATGAAAAAAAGAGTGATCGCCTTGCTGCTGCTCCTGTCGGCGACTGCCTGCGACCCCAACTATTACCGGAGGGACAGGAATGAGCGCGACCGTCGTGAAGAGCGGAGGGAACGTGATGACCGAAGGCCCTCTTCAGGACAACACGACGACGATCGGCAGCCGGGCGGCTACCGATGAGCGGGACAGGATCAGGATAATCGAAGAAACGACGCAGTGCGGCCTGATGAACCGACAGGCGGATTTCTTTGTCATCATGGATGAAAGCAATGGATTCCCTCGCCTCCGTTTTACGTAAGCACCTATTTGATAACGATTTGCAGTAAGATGAACGCGTAACTGACGATGAACCGAAACGGAAAGGACATGAAACATTAAGCAAAAATCGCAACCCTTGCTGTTGCGCTCTTCGCCGGAATCGGCGGTACCGCCCTGGCTAACGGCTACCATGACTACGATGCCGGCCTCGGCGTCAAGATCGCCGACACCACCACGTTCGACCTGGGTTACCGATTCGTGAGGCCGGACACCAATGTCCTGAACCTCAATTCGCACAACATCATGGCTGGAATCAGGTACCGGTTCTGAAATCTCCGCGCATGCGGCAAAGAAAAACCGGAAGGGAGAATCTTCCGGTTTTTCTTTGCCTGGCCGGTACCGACCGATGATGAAACACAGATTCCATGCAACGTGTCGGCGGATCTGTCAGCCCCCTTTCCGGGTGTCGTTCGCCGGCTGAACAGGATAGTTTGCATGCACAGCGGTATAAATATTTTCCATATATTGACCAAGGAACCGCATACCCCACATCGATCAGGATTCCGGAAAAGGTGCTCATTCCCCATTCGTTTGTCGGCCTGCCCCGGTTCGGCCTGTGAGCAGGCGGCCGTCCCTCATGCCCGAAGTCCTCAACCATCACCGATACCGGAGTTCCTCCTCGCCTCAGCGGCAGGAAGAGCCCTGTCAGAGCGGCATGAGGCCAGGAATTTCTCATCGACGAAAACCGGACGACCGCTCGGCAGCAGTTCCACGTCGTCTTCGATCAGCTGATCGAACACAGTCAAACCGTAAAAAGTCAATAGCATGAACATTGAAGAGCACATCAAGTCATTTCTTATCGAAAGAATGGGACTGGACGGTATGAACCCGGAAGCGGAAGGAACCATTTTTGTTCTTCGTTACGACAGCCAGGATCCGGAGGACCGGCAGCAATTCGAGTGGAACGGGCTGATCAACGAGCTTGCCGAGCAGTCGGCAATGCACGGCCTCGAGGACGTGCTCGAGGCCGTACACATCGAGATGCAAAAGCCGGCCCCCTGAGAGACGATCCCTTCAGGGGGCGCCCCCCACATGACCGAACAGGATCAACGGTTGATGAATTTCATCATGCTCTCCGGGTAACGGGAACCGGATGCGGAACCGCCCGGCAGCACGGTGGCGATCTCGTCCATCTCCTCCCTGCTGATGGCCACCGAACCTGCGGCAACATTCTCCTCGAGGTAGCTGCGATGCTTCGTACCGGGAATCGGTACGATATCCTCACCCTGGGCCAACACCCATGCCAGCGCGAGCTGGCCTGATGTGATCCCCTTCCTGGCAGCGATACCCCTGATTCGCTCGACGAGCTCGAGGTTCTTCCTGAAATTCTCTCCCTGGAAACGCGGGGAATTGCGCCGGTAATCGTCAGGGGTGAAGTCGTCAGGGCTCTTCAGCGTGCCGGTCAGGAACCCCCTGCCGAGCGGGCTGTAGGCCACCAGGCCGATCCCGAGCTCCCGCAACAGCGGAAGCACTTCGTCTTCAGGATCCCGGGACCAGAGGGAATACTCGTTCTGCAGGGCGGAGAGAGGGTGAACTGCATGGGCCCGGCGGATGGTCTCCGCTCCCGCCTCCGAAAGGCCGATATACCTGACCTTCCCGGCCCTGACCAGTTCGGCCATGGCGCCGACGGTCTCCTCGATCGGTACCTCGCTGTCGACGCGGTGCTGGTAGTACAGGTCGATACAGTCGATGCCGAGGCGCTTCAGGGAGGCGTCGCAGCAGGAGCGGACGTAGTCGGGGCGGCCGCAGATGCCCGTGATCGGGGCCCAGCCGCTGCCGGGAGCCGCCGGGGCGCGCATGAGGCCGAACTTGGTGGCGACAACAACCTTGTCCCGCCTCCCCCTGATCGCCTTGCCGATCAGCTCCTCGTTCGTGAAGGGCCCGTAGGCGTCCGAGGTGTCGAGGAAGTCCAGCCCCAGTTCGAACGCACGGTGCAGTGTCGCGATCGACTCCGCCTCGTCGCGCGATCCGTAAAAGTCGGACATGCCCATGCAGCCGAGGCCCTGGGCAGAAACGGCCAGCCCCTGGGTTCCAAGTTTTCTCTGTTCCATACGTTCCGCCTCCTGTTCGTTGTATGCCGTTCGTTGCATGTCGTCGCCGGCCATTAATGAAATATCCGCTATCCATAACCTCAGGGATGGCACGACAGTTTACATTGCGTCCCCGGCTATCGTATCTTTCAAAGATAGCTTCCATTCGTCATCTTCCCCGGAATGAACGTGTCATCAGCACTCATATCGCCATTCGCCACCGGCAACCCCTGCCAGGCAACGGCAGATGCTCACGCAGCGAAAATTTCCGCAAGAAGCCCCCTGCTCGTCGGACTCTGCCTGGCGGCCGCAATGATGCTGCGTCCGTACCTCGCAACTGCACGCACAGCCGCACCGGTAGCACCCCCGGGTGCAACCGTTACGATCGTGCCGTATGCCGGCATCGGGAACGGGCGATTCGACACCCTGCTCCACGGCACGAACTGGCGGCGGTTGTGGAACACCCCGATCACCGTTCCGGTCATCGACCTCCAGACCTTTGCCGGCGGCCTGCACCCCCTGGAGGAGGGTGGCGACCACCTGTCGAAAACCCTCCTGTTCCAGGGGGGCGACGGCAAGCGGTACCTGTTTGTAAGCCTTGCCAAGGAACCGGGCCGCGAGCTTTCGCCAAACCTCCGCGGCACGACGCTCGAAGAGTTCAAGAACAAGGAGATCTCGTCCCTCAACCCTGCAGCAGAGCTGATGATCTCGCCCATCCTCGACGCCGCTGGCTTGCCGGATGTCCCGCGCCGCCTGGTCGTCCTTCCTCGCGACACGGCACTTCCCGGCAGCTTCGGCGAAGCGTTCTGCGGGGTAGCCGGGACCATCGAAGAGATCCCGGGCAGTTCCCCGACCGGGTTCATGGGTGCCGAAAGGATCGCCGGAACGGCAGAACTCCTTCGCGAGCTCGACCAGGACAGCGGAAACTCCGTCGATGCACAGGCCTACCTGAAGGCCAGGCTTGTCGACATCCTCGTCGGGGACGGGGACCGGATGCCGGACCAGTGGCGTTGGGCCGGCTACGGCAGCAACGGGAACCGCCGCTGGGTCCCGGTGCCGGTCAGGCACTACCAGGCGTTTTCCAGGAACGCCGGGCTCTTCTCCGTGACACCGCACCTTCAGGAGTTCGGTGCGGAATACCCCGGCATGAAACGGCTCACCGCATCGGCGCGCGTCCTGGACCGCAGGATACTCTCCGTACTCGGCCGTGCCGAATGGATGGAGATAACCAGGCAACTCCAGCTGGCGCTTACCGATAGCGTGATCGATGAAGCTGTCCGGCGGATGCCGCCCGAGATGTACGCTCTTGAGGGAAAACGGCTCGAGCGGGATCTCAAATCGCGAAGGGAGCGCCTTTTGGAAGCATCGACGGAATTCTACCTGCTGTCGGCGCGGGTCGTGAAGGTCCACGCCTCGCGGATGGCCGAACGGGTATCGGCCCATCGGCTGCCCGGCGGCGGGGTCGAGGTCGAGCTCTCCCGTAAGGATCCAGCGGCCCTCAAGCCCTCATCCACGACCATCTTCCGCCGCACCTTCGTTCCCGATGAAACAAAAGAGGTCAGGATCTACACGGGAGGAGGCGAGGACGAGATGGTCGTCGACGGCGCTACCGGCGTGAGGTCCGTCGTCGTCCGGATCATCGACCCCGTCAGCGCCGCCCGCCGGCCGGGCATCAACCCGGACCGCCCAGACTCCGGCACCGAACTCACCGCCGGCCTTTCGACCGCACAGCTCAACTACTCCTCGGATTACGCAGCCATGGCCGGGTGGGGCATGGAGTTCGAGGAGTACGGCTTCGATGAGCAACCGTACAAGTACCACGGCGAACTCAACGGGGCCGTCGCCTTCGGCAAGGGATTCCGTTACCGTTTCGGCGCCATGGGCGACATCGCGACACTCTTCGGCAATGCGAGCCTGCATCTGGAGGCAACCACCAACACCCTCGACAACCTCAGCCACTACGGATTGGGCAATGAAACCCGGCCCATGAGGCCCGGTATGGACGAAACCGCTTTCCAGACACGCTCGAACAGCACCACCCTCTTCGCTTCGCTCAGGTATCCCCCCCGTTTCAGCCAGGCATATTTCTGGGAAGCGGGCATCGAGGCGAAATGGATCACTACCCGGGCGGAGCCGAACTCGTTCTTCGAACTCGATCGGCAGCAGATCATCGGCAGCAACGTCGATTTCACGAACGACCTGCAATTCGGGTTCCACTACGATTCGAGGGACAGCGGAAGGGAGATAGCCCTCACGCAAAGGACAGGAAACGGACGGCCGATGGACCGCCGTACCCTGTCGAACAGTGCCGCCCTGAGCGGCATGACCATCGATATCACGGGAAGGTATTATCCTGAAGGCATGGGAAACTTGAGGTCGTTCGGAAAGCTGAACGGGGAGTTCCGAACCTTTGTGCCACTGAACGAAACCCGTTACTCGAGGCTTGCCTTCAGGGTCGGAGGACAGAAGAACTGGGGCGGATACCCCTGGTTCGAAGCTGCCAGCGTTGGTGGGAGCAGCTCGATCAGGGGCTATGACCGCAACCGCTTCGCCGGCGACGCCTCGGTCTACGCGAACACCGAGCTGCGGCTGTATGCGGGGCATGGCAGGCTCCTCGTCCCGATACTCTACGGACCGCTCTTCTTCGTCGACACGGGAAGGGTATTCCTCGACGGGGACCCCTCCTCGCAATGGCATACAGGCATCGGCGGCGGCATCTGGGCAGCATTCTTCGAATCCCGGTACAGCGCCCAGCTGACCTTTGCCAGGGGCCTCGACTCCGGAAGGCTGACGGACGGCTACGGCATCTACCTCCTGGCCGGCTTCAGCTTTTAACCGGGAAGAGGAGCGCCCACCATGGCTACCGCAACCCCCGCACGCATGCATTACGTCAGCCAGCCGGCCCTTGCGGCCGACCTCATCGAACCCTGGCGCAGCACCATCGGCCGTGATTTCGCCGCTTACCGCAACCACGTGTTCCGGGTCTGCAACTTCTGCCTCGCCCTGGCCGACGGATCTGGAGAGGCCGAAGAAAAGATCGCCATCGCGGCGGTATACCACGACCTCGGCATCTGGAGCGGCCGGACTTTCGACTACCTTCCCCACTCGATCCGGCTGGCGAAGGAATACCTTGCCGAAGCAGGCCATGAGGAATGGATCCCGGAGATCACGGCCATGATCGACGAACACCACAAGCTCACCGGATACCGGAAAAGGCCCGAATGGCTCGTCGAGCCGTTCAGGAGGGCTGACCTGGTGGACCTCTCGCTGGGGGTCGCCAGGTTCGGGCTGGACGGGAAGTTCATCAGGGAGGTACGGGTACGCTTCCCCAACAACGGATTCCACCGCAGGCTGCTCGAACTGACCTGGCAGCGGATCAATTCGGATCCGCTCGACCCATTGCCGATGATGAAATGGTAGGAGAACGGAAAAGAGCGGGAGGCCGCCTACGCCGGCTTGAACACCCAGTAGAGTTCGCTCCCCTGCAGGAGCTTTTCGAAACGGCCTGAGGCGAGCATCGCATCGATTGCCTGCCGGACGGCGACGGGATCGCCCGGGAAGCATTCGAGCAGCGCCCCTTCGAGTTCGCGCTCCTGGACCGGATGGCGGACGGCGATGGCCGTCACGGCTTCGAGCAGGTCTGAAGCGCCCTTGAGGTTCATGCTCCCCTTGACCGGATGGACCACAGGAGCCGCCTTGGAGAGGATGAAGACGGCCTTTTCGATCCCTGCTTCGTCAGGCATGCCGACGAAGCTTTCCGGTGCAGGCCTGTTCGGCACGACGAGATGCACCGTATCGGGGCGGATATCGGAAAGGGTAGCTGCGAGATCCTCGAGCGCCTCGTCGGAGTCGTTGAGCCCCGCGATCAGCATCACCTCGACCCACAGCTTGCCGGAGTACTCCCGCCTGAACTGACGCAGGCCGTCGACATGCCGCCTGAATCCGAAACCCTCTGCGGACCGGCCGATACGGTCATGCAGCTCTTCGGAGCCTGCATTCAGCGACGGAAGTACGGCATCGGCTTCGAGCAGTTCATGACGGACTTCAGGCAGGTATAGCAGTGAGCCGTTGGTGATGACCGCAACCGGGATGCCCGTGCGTTGTTTCAGCTCATGGATGATCCAGCCGATCCCCTTGTAAAGGGTCGTTTCGCCGGAACCGACGAAGGTGATCCAGTCGATCGACGGACTGTTGGCGATGGCCTCGACGATCTCGTGGAGGATCTCCTCCTTCGGGAAGAATTCGCTGCGTTCAGTCACGAAACGCTTCGTCTTGCCGAGCTGGCAATAGACGCAGTTCCAGGTGCAGCTCTTCGGGGGCAGCAGGTCCACGCCGAGGGACTGGCCGAGCCTTTTGGATGATACCGGGCCGAACACGTACTTCATGGCGCTCACCCCCTTGCCGTTTCAGCCGCGGCCGAGAATTCGGATATCTTGGCTTTGCTTTCGGCCTCGAACTCCTCCTTGGAGATATGCGGCAGCACCAGGCTCGATGCGGTGAACGCCACGATCTCGAGCATGAAGATGGCTGCGTAGGCCGTCATGTGGTTGCCGGTGGCCGAAAAGACCACGTCGCGGATCACCCCGGCGCCGGAGTGGCCGATGAAGATAGCGAGGCTCTGCGCCGTGCCCCAGAGGCCCATGTAGATGCCGCTGCGGCCGGCGGTCATGTTCATCATCATGGAGATATTCGAGACGCTCGACATGCCGAGCCCGACACCAGTCACGACGAGCGAGATCCGCAAGAGGTCGAGGTTGAGCATGAAGCCGGACACGATGATCATGCCGAAACCCACCGCCCCGAAGACGTTGCCGATATAGGCCCCGCGCTTGAAGCCGATTTTCGAGAGCAGGAATCCGGTCAGCAGCATGAAGATCAGCTGCGTGCCGCCCATCGTCGGCTTGAAGAGCTTGGTCGTCTGGGAGACCGGCATGTGGAAAACCTCGGCGCCGAACGGGTCCATGACCACCTCGTTGGCGAACAGGGCGAAGATCGAGATGAAGATGTAGAGCGCAAACTGCAGGGTCTTCGGCGACGATGAGAGCAGCTGCACGGATTTGGCGAAGGTGATGCCGTGCTTCTCCTTGGCCGGGCCGGTTCCGGCGTTCCGGGGCTCGACGCCGATCACCGCCAGGATGCCGACGCCGAGGGCGACGAGCGCACCGATCTCGGCAACATAGGTAAGCCGCTCCGGAGTGAATACCTTGAGATAGGAGCCGATCGTCCAGTTGGAGATGATCGCCGTCAGCACCATCAGCGTCCAGCTTGCGCCGGCGATCTTGCCGATATCCTTCTCGTCGAGCATGTCGGCGATCAGAGAATAGTAGGCGGTGGTCGCCACCTGCAGGCCGAAGCCGAACATCAGGAAGATCACGCAGAGCTTCCAGAGCCCGATGTCGGTCAGGGCCGACACCACGGTCTCCGAAAAGGTACCGGCGACCATATGTACCTCATAGGCCGTCGAGGGCGAAAGGACAAAGGAGAAGACGCAGCTGAACAGGCCAAGCAACACGTAGGGGGTCCTGCGGTAGCCGAAGATGCTGAAGCGGTCCGACAGGTTGCCCGCCCACACCTTGACCCCCATGATCGCCAGCAGCTCCTTGAGGCTGATGAGCCCGAGCGCGATGGTCGCCGGCAGATGCAGCTCCTTGATCATGACCCGGTTCAGGATGTCCTGGACGAAACCAAGCATGATGCCGAAGCCCATCTGGAAAAATGCGAGCCGGACAAGATTGAACCTTTTCATGGGCCTCCGAAGCTGTTGGGTGGTAAACAGGAACAAGGCACGCAATTTACATAAAAGGCGGTCGTTCTGAAACAGCCTGAAGCACCTCTTCCATGCATGGAAAAAGCCAGGCCGGGGCCTGGCTTCCAAACTCGCTGATCTGCTCGGGCTGAGAGATTCGGGCTTACTTCGAGCGCTCCACCATATACAGCACCGCGTTGGCAACCTCTTGCCTGCTGAGCTCTTCGTTGCCGCCTTTCGGAGGCATGGCGCCCTTCTTGCCTTCGTAACCGTCGATCGACTTCTGCGTCAAGGCCTCCAGGCCCAGAGGGATTCGTGCCGTCCACTCCTCCCTGTTGCCCGGTTTCGGCGCCCCGCCGGTGCCGCTGTCGTGGCAGCCGGCGCAGCTTCGTTCGTAGATCTCCTCGCCGGCCGCGACCTTGGGATCGGTGATATGCTGGTCGAACTCCGAAGGCTTCTCGCCGTTGGCGAGCTCGGCGTTTTCATTTGCGGCCTGCGTCGGCACGGCCTGTTCCGGTGCCGCCGGCGCCATGGTTTCGGTTTTCTGTGGGCTGCATGCGCCGAGAACCAGAAGGCCCGTCGCCGCAAACAGTGCGAAATGCTTCATGAATAGTCTGTTGTTGTTGGTCGCTGCGATATGAGCATTCGCCTATCTTAGTAAATCCGCCGCGATTTCACAAGCCTTCCGCTGGATGCGAAGGCCCGGGGGATGCCCGCCCGGCTTGGAAATCATGGCTATTTTGGTTATCGTGACCTTTGAAAAATTACATCCAGGGATGCTTTGCTCCGGGTTTCGCAAGGAACCATGAAGCTCCCTCGCACCCCGGCATTCCGCATTATTCCTTTATTCCGATGACACGTCCAGAAACCGCATCCGCCGGCAAGGCGTCATGCCCCGACCATCACTTTTTCGGACCATCTTCAACGAAACTCCTCGTCAAGGGTTCGATCTGGCCCATCGAGGTCGGCATGCGCAGGGTGGGGCTGACCAGGCGCTACGAATGCCGTGGACTCGACTTCGATTCGATGCCGCTCTACGATACGAGCGGCCCCTTCGGCGACCCGGACTACAGGCACGACCCCGAACAGGGGCTCGAGGGAATCAGGGAGGCCTGGGGATTTCCGCATGAGGCGGTCGAGGCTCCCGGCGCCACCCCCTCCATGACCGGCAGGAAGCCGCTCAGGGCGAAGGAGGGACAGGTCGTGACCCAGATGCACTATGCACGCAAGGGCATCATCACGCCGGAGATGGAGTATGCCGCCATCAGGGAGAACCAGGGGCTCGAGGAGTGGATCGAACGCACGGGAGCCAAACCGGTCACCCCGGAGATGGTCCGCGACGAGGTCGCCCGGGGCCGGGCCATCATCCCGGCCAACATCAACCACCCGGAGCTGGAGCCGATGGTCATCGGCAGGAACTTCCGCGTGAAGATCAACGCCAACATCGGCAACTCGGCGCTCGGTTCCTCGATCGCCGAGGAGATCGAGAAAGCGGTCTGGGCATGCCGCTGGGGAGCAGACACCGTCATGGACCTCAGCACCGGGAAGAACATCCACCAGACCAGGGAGTGGATCCTGAGGAACGCCCCCGTACCGATCGGCACCGTGCCCCTCTACCAGGCGCTCGAAAAGGTGGGCGGCGCCGCCGAGGAGCTCAACTGGGAGGTCTACCGCGACACGCTCGTCGAACAGGCCGAACAGGGGGTCGACTACTTCACCATCCACTCGGGGATCCTTGCCGCCACCCTGCCCCACGCCGAACGGCGCACGACGGGCATCGTCTCGCGAGGCGGGTCGATCATGGCCAGATGGTGCAAGGCCCACCGGCAGGAGAACTTCCTCTTCACCCGGTTCGACGAGATCTGCGAAATCCTGAGGGCTTACGACGTGGCCGTTTCGCTCGGCGACGCGCTGCGGCCCGGATCGATCGGCGACGCCAACGACACCGCCCAGTTCAGCGAGCTGAAGACCCTCGGGGAGCTGACGCTGCGGGCCTGGAAGCGCGACGTGCAGGTGATGATCGAGGGGCCTGGCCACGTGCCGCTCAACCTGATCCGTGAGAACATGGACAAGCAGCTTGAATACTGCCACGAGGCGCCATTCTACACCCTCGGGCCTCTGGTCACGGACGTCGCCGCAGGCTACGACCACATCAACTCGGCCATCGGCGGCACCCTGATCGCCACCTTCGGCTGCTCGATGCTCTGTTACGTGACGCCGAAGGAGCACCTCGGCCTGCCCGACCGGCAGGATGTCCGGGAGGGTGTCATCGCCCACCGTGTGGCGGCCCATGCGGCCGACATCGCCAAGGGAAGCGCGACGGCATGGCTGCGCGACGAACTCATGAGCCGAGCGCGGTACGCCTTCGCCTGGGAGGACCAGTTCGCCCTCGCGCTCGACCCGGAGAAGACCCGGAAGGTCCATGCAGAGAACATCGCCGCCACCGGCGACACGTCGGCCAACGCACGCTACTGCACCATGTGCGGCCCCGATTTCTGCTCCATGAAGCGGTCGCAGGAATCGGCGGAAATGTAAGCATGGGTCTGACCTATTCGACCCATCCGACCCATTCCTTACAATGCAAAAGGCTGCCGATGGCAGCCTTTTGCATTGTAAAACTAACCCCCCCCTTCTTCAGCAGGCGGCCTGGACGATGGCCATGAAATCTGCTGCGTTCAGACTTGCCCCGCCGATCAGCCCGCCGTCGATGTTGGGCATGGAGAGAAGTTCGGCTGCGTTTGAGGGCTTCATGCTGCCGCCGTACTGGATGCGGAGGTGGTCTGCAGCCGTCTGGCCGTAAAGGCCGGCGACCGTCGCGCGGATCGAGGCGTGGACCTCTTCGGCCTGGGCACTCGTGGCGGTCTTGCCGGTGCCGATGGCCCAGACGGGTTCATAGGCGATAACCAGGTTGCTGATGTCGCTGACACCGTCGAGCCCCTCGACAACCTGTCCGGTAATGACGCTTTCGGTAATGCCAAGCTCACGCTCCTGAAGCGTCTCGCCGACGCACAGGATGACGCGCAGCCCCTCTTCGATGGCCTTCTTCACCTTGCGGTTGACGATAGCGCTGGTCTCCCCGAAAAGCTGCCGGCGCTCGGAGTGCCCGAGGATGACGTAACGGCAACCGGCTGCGGCCAGCATGCCCGCAGAGACTTCGCCCGTGAAGGCGCCGTCGTTCTCGTAATGGCAGTTCTGGGCGGAAAGGGCGATGTCGCTCCACTCGATCACCTTGCCGACCTCATGAAGGGCAAGGAACGTCGGGGCGATGCCAACCTCGCAGCAATGGATGCCTTTGCCAACCTTTTCGGCGATCTCGGTAGCCAGCTCGAGGGATTCGGCAACGGTATTGTTCATCTTCCAGTTGCCAACAATGATTTTTGTGCGCATGTCAGTAATCGGTTACTACCTCACGGTAGATTTTGTCAATTTCGGAGATCTGGAAGGTATGCTTTCCAGAACGGGAGTCCTTGAGTTCGAGCTTGTCGTTGTCGAGAGCCGTGATGCGGCCGTGCCAGACTCGCTGCGCTTTGGTGACCAGGTTGATCTCCTTGTCGAGCAGTTCGCGGCTCCCGCCGATCTGCTTCGTGGTGTAGATGATCTGTCGTTTTCCCATGGAAGTCGAATTAGAATTAGTTTCGTTATTTAACGAAAATCTCCAATATCTCATAATGGAGTTCCCCCTTGGGTACGCTGATGCGGACCTTGTCGCCGACCGACTTGCCGATCAGTGACTTTCCGACGGGAGAACGGACCGAGATTTTGCCGAGATCGGCGTCGGACTCTTCCGAAGAGACAAGGGTGTATTCGATGATCCCGTTTTCGCCCTGGAGGTCGCGAAGCTTGACGGAGGTAAGGATATAGACCCGGTCGGTCTTGATCTGCTTCGGATCGAGGATAGTGGCCGCGGCAAGCTTGTTTTCGAGATCGACGATCCGCGATTCGAGCTGGGACTGCTCCTCACGCGCCGCATCATATTCCGCGTTTTCGCTGAGGTCACCGTGGGAACGCGCTTCGGCGATCTTTTCGAGCACCTCCTTGCGGGTCTGCGTGGTCAGCACATGAAGATCCTCCTTGAGCCGGTTGTAGCCATCCCTGGTCAGATAAATGCGATCACTCATGGCGATACTGGTTTTGGTTTGCAATACGAAAGGGCATCACAGTCACCTCTCGGTCATAACATTCGTCATCCGGCTCCGGACAGGCAGCACGGCCCGAAATCCGAAGCTCCTGTGTCACACAGCTGGCTAACAAAAAAGAAGTAAAGTCAGCAACCGGGCTGACTTTACTTCCTGTCAGAATGTACGCATCTTTCTCCTCAGGGCAAAACGGCATCAGAGATTAAAGGCCAAATAGATGCGGCTCCATCCCCGTTCGACCAGCAGGAGCAGCATGTCGCCGCGCTTCTTGCCCTTGATCGCCTCGCTGAATGCCGCATACGAGGTCACCTGCTTCTTGTCGACGGAAATGATCATGTCTCCCGGCTTGAGCCCTGCACGGTCCGCCTGGCTCGAGCCGAGCACTGCCGTCACGACCACCCTTCTCGAATCGGCCTTTTTCTGCATCTGCTCGGCGGTCTGGGCGTCGAGCGCCGAGGCGGTGAAACCCAATACGCTGCCTTCCGACCTGGAGGTCTGCTCGGTCGTGGCTCCGGGCTTGTCGGGCTGTGGCTCCAGACGGACCGGCACCGTCCTTGTCGCACCATCACGATTGATCACGAGGGTCGCGGTTGAACCTGGTTCCTGGATCGCGATGGCGTTGCGCAGCTCGACCGAGCCCGATACCTTGCGCCCGTTGAACTCGAGGATCACGTCGCCGGTCCTGATGCCGGCTTTCGCGGCCGGGCCCCGGTCGATGACCGTGCCGACCAGCACCCCTTCACGCTCCCGGACGTTCAGGCCCTTGGCGAGGTTTTCGTCGATATCCTGGATGGTGATGCCAAGGTAGCCCCGGGTCACCCTGCCGCTCTTCACCAGCGCGTTGAGCACCTTGCTGGCCATATTGGACGGGACAGCGAAGCCGATGCCTTCGAACCCGCCGGTCCGGCTGGCGATGGCTGTGTTGATGCCCACCAGCTCGCCGTTGATGTTGATCAGCGCGCCTCCCGAGTTTCCGGGATTGATCGCCGCGTCAGTCTGGATGAAATCCTCATAGTCCGCAAGGCCGACGTTGGCGCGCCCCTTCGCGCTCACGATGCCGTGGGTGACCGTACGGGCAAGATTCTCGCGCATCGGACTTCCGATGGCCAGCACCCATTCGCCGACCTTGAGCCGGTCGCTGTCACCGATGGCGATCGGCTTCAGGCCGGTCGCCTGGACCTTGATGACCGCGATGTCGGTGCGAGGATCGGTGCCCACGACCTTGGCCGGGATCCTGCGATTGTCCGAGGTCGTGATCGAAATGGTGTCAGCTCCGTCGATCACGTGGTTGTTGGTGAGGATGTATCCGTCGGCGCTGACGATCACGCCTGAACCGAGACCGTGGCGGACCTCTTTGAGCCCGTTGCCTCCCTGCTGCTTCGGCATGTTGAAGAACTCGGCGAAGGGGCCGCTGAAGAAGGGCGACGGACGGTCGATCCTGGTTTCGGTGTAAATGGTTACCACCGACGGAGTCGCGCTTTCCGAGATCCGCACGAATGCCTGGTTCAGGTCGACCAGGGTCTGGCTTCCGGGAAATTCGGCGGCGACGGCCTCAGGCGGGCCCATGGCGATACGCATGCCATAGCCCGGAAGCCCGGGTTCTGACAAGGCACAGGTGCCGGCGACAACGCCCGCCGACAGGATGACGAGGGATCTGAACTTCCTGCGTATGCTGCTCATGGCTTCTCCGGATTGGGGTTGGTCAGGATGCTGTCTCGATGCTTTCGAGGGCGGTCAGCCCGGCCCTCATTTTGTTCATGGTCTCTTCGTATTCGTTTTCCGGCGTCGAGTCGGCAACGATGCCGCCGGCCGCCTGGAAATAGATGATACCGTCACGGATGACCATGGTGCGGATGGCGATGGCCGTGGTGAGGGTCCCACGGAAATCGAGGTACCCCACCGCCCCGCCGTAAAGGCCGCGCTTCTCTTTTTCGAGTTCGTAGATGATCTCCATGGAACGAACCTTCGGCGCACCGGTCAGCGTCCCGGCCGGGAAGCACGACCAGAAGGCATCCATGGCGCTCAGGCCCTCCTGCAGCTCGCCCCTGACGTTGCTGACGATGTGCATGACGTGCGAATACTTCTCGATCACCATCATTTCGTTGGTCTCGACAGTTCCTATCCTGGCGATCCTGCCGATGTCGTTGCGGCTGAGGTCGATGAGCATCAGGTGCTCGGCGCACTCCTTCTCGTCGGAGAGCAGCTCGCGGGCGATGCGTTCGTCATCCTCGAAGCTCTCCCCGCGGCGGCGGGTCCCGGCGATCGGCCGGGTATCGACCATGCGTCGCCCGGAGTGGTCGCGTTCGACCTTCACGAGAAGTTCGGGCGAGGAGCCGACTACCTGGAAATCATCGAAATCGAAGAAGTAGAGGTAGGGCGACGGGTTGATGGTACGCAGCACGCGGTAGACGTCGAACGGACGGGTATGCAGTTTCCGCTGCAGGCGCTGGGAGACCTGCACCTGGAAGATGTCGCCGCTGAGGATGTACTCCTTGGCCTTGAGCACCTTGCCGTAGTACTCCTCGCGGGTGGTGTTCGACACCACCGGCTCGGGAATCTCGGGGCGGAGCGGCACCAGGTCGCGGTCGAGCGGCTCGAACACGAGGGCGGCAAGCTCCTCGATCTTCCGCTCGGCTCGTAGCCGGTCCGCCTCGTCGAGGTAGTTGGCCACGACGAACAGCTTGCGCATCACGTTGTCGAATACGACCAGCGTATCGCAGAAGAGCAGGCAGAGGTCGGGAAGGGCGGCCGGGTCGGGAAGTTCGGCGGCCGGGATCTTCTCGATGAGGTGCATGGTGTCGTAACCGAAATAGCCGAACACGCCGGAGGTGGTCATGGACGGCGAGCCGCTCTTGCTGCGGGGCATCTCGGCTGAGGAGAAGGCTTCAAGGCAGCGGTCGACGATTCCGCGGAGATCCTGTCCATCACGGACGGTGGATTCGAGGCTGCGGAACCGCTCATCACGGATATCGATCGAAACCTCACCGCCGACCGTGCCCTTCAGCACCGCCACAGGGTCGACGGCAATATAGGAGAAACGGGCAAGCAGCTCCTCACCCTCGACCGATTCGAGGAGGCAGGAGAAAGGTCGCTGCATCTTCAGGTAGACCGAAACCGGGGTTTCGGTATCCGCCTGGAAGGTCCTGACAAGGGGGGTGAGCATGAACGCCGGCGCTGCCGCCTCACCGTTGGGGCCCGATGAAAGAGTGATGGTCATGAATATTGACTGCTTCGATAAAGGGAAAAAATCTTATAAATTGATTCAACAGGCACTCCTCCAAGTAAACAAGGCCCGTGACTTCATGCAACCTGTACCCGGCTTCGGCCTGAAATGGCTCAAGGCGCTCATGCTCTCCCCGGGAGTCCTGTTCACGCTCGCCTACCTCGCCCTCTGGAGCGCGACCAACCTCTACCTCGACCATACATTCAGGGCAAAACTCGGCCGGGCATTCAGCTCCGTTGCCGGAAACCGTTACCAACTCACGATCGGCTCCCTGGAAACCAGCCCTGATTTAAGCACACTGACCCTGGAAGGTCTCGAACTGGTCGCCGTCGGCTCCGGCAGCCCGCAGCAGCCCCGCCGCATCAGGCTCGACCAGCTCGACATCTCCTGCCCGGACATCGGCCTCTTCATGGTCAGGCCATCCAGTGCAGAAGCCGCGACCATGCAGGTGTCGAAAACGCTGCTGCTCCGATGCGAAGAAGGGGTCACTTCAATGGACAAGAAGGCCCGTCCTGCCCCAGCGTATCGAGGTGACCTTGCCTACCGGGTCGGTGAGCAGGGACATGTCCGGATCCCATGACCAGTAGACCATGAGCGCCTGGCCGACCACGTCGCTCTCAGGGAGGAAACCCCAGTAGCGACTGTCAAGGCTGTTGTCGCGGTTGTCGCCCATCGCGAAGTAGTAGTTCTTCCCCACCGTGTAGGTCGACTGCGACATGCCGTCCACGTACACCCGAGCCCCGATCATGCTGACCTCGTGTCCTTCGTCGGCGATCAGGTCGCGGTAGAGCGGAAAGGTCGCCTGGTTCAGCCTGACGACATCACCCTTGCGCGGCACCCTGATCGGGCCGTAGTTGTCCTTGTTGTAGTCGGAAAGGCTCGGAAAGATCTGGAAGTCGGCAAGGCCCGGAGGCATTTCGTTGCCGATGAACTGGGCCTGCTGCGGTAGCCGTACCTGTTCTCCGTTGATGAAGAGCCGGCGCTGCCTGATCTCGAGCATGTCACCCGGCAGGGCGACGCAACGCTTGATGTAGTTCAGGCTGCGGTCCTTCGGGAACTTGAACACGATGATGTCGCCACGCCGGACATCGTGGACCTTCGGGAGCCTGATTTCGGTGAACGGCACCTTGGGGCCGTAGACGTACTTGTTCACGAACAGGAAATCACCGGCCAGCAGCGTGCGCTCCATCGACCCGGTGGGGATCCGGTATGACTCGACGACAAAAAGCCTCAGCACCGTCGCCACCAGGGCCGCGATGATGAGGGCTTCGAACCACTCCCTCGACTTGCCTTTATCTGTTGTTCCTTTGGGTTTGTTCATATCCAGTTCAAACGGTTCTGTTTGTTCTTTTTGCCTTTTCGTAGGACGTCACTGACGTCCGATTCCTTCGGCAGTCAAAAAGCTATGGGTCCAATAGGTCGGATAGGTCCTATGGGTCGTATGTGTGAAGATCAAAGAATGACCTCCAGCAGCATCTTCTTCCATCGTCACGCGTTACGCGTCACGTACCACGAGTTACCCGTCACTCGTCACTATTCGTCAATGTTCAGCACCGCGAGGAACGCCTCCTGGGGAATTTCGACACGGCCGACCTGCTTCATGCGCTTCTTGCCCTCCTTCTGCTTCTCGAGCAGCTTGCGCTTGCGGCTGATGTCACCGCCATAGCACTTGGCGAGCACGTTCTTGCGCATGGCCGAGATGGTCTCCCTCGAAATCACCCTGCTGCCGATTGCCGCCTGGATGGCAACCTCGTACATCTGGCGTGGAATGATCCCTTTCAGCTTCTGGCAGAGCTTGCGGCCCCACTCATAGGATTTGGAGCGGTGCACGATGGATGAGAGCGCGTCGACCGGCTCGCCGTTGAGCAGCACGTCGAGCTTCACCAGGTCCGAACGGCGGTAGCCGATGTATTCGTAGTCCATGGAGGCATACCCCTTGGAGATCGACTTCAGCCTGTCGTGGAAGTCGAACACCACCTCACCCAGCGGGAACTCGAAGTGCATGTTCACCCTCTGCGTATCGAGATAGTCGGTGTTCTTGTACTCGCCGCGGCGCTCCATGCCGAGCTTCATGATATTGCCGATGTATTCCGACATGGTGATGATCTGCATCGAGACGTACGGCTCCTCGACCCAGTTGATCTTGGTCGTATCGGGCATCTTCGAGGGGTTGTCGACCTCGATCGTCTCCCCGTCGCTCTGGATCACCCGGTACTCCACGTTCGGCACCGTCGTGATGATGTTCACGTTGTACTCGCGTTCGAGGCGCTCCTGGATGATCTCCATGTGCAGCAACCCGAGGAATCCGCAGCGGAAGCCGAATCCGAGCGCCACCGAGGTTTCAGGAGTGTAGATGAGCGATGCGTCGTTCAGCGAGAGCTTTTCGAGCGACTCGCGAAGGTCCTCGAACTCGTTCGATTCAACCGGATAGAGGCCGCTGAAGACCATCGGCTTCACATCCTTGTAACCGGCAAGAGGCTCGCTTGCAGGGTTTTCAGCCAGAGTCACGGTATCGCCGACCTTGGCATCCTTGACGTCCTTGATCGAGCAGATGAGGTAACCTACGTCGCCAGCTTCGAGCACCTCCTTCGGGTTGCGCTTCAGGCTCATGTTGCCGATCTCGTCGGCCTGGAAAACCTTGTCGTTGGCGAAGAACCGCACCCGATCCCCCTTCCTGAGGATACCGTCCACAATCCGGACGTAGGCGATCGCGCCGCGGTAGGCGTCGAACACCGAGTCGAAGATGAGCGCCCTGAGCGGCTGCTCGCGGTTGTCCGCCGGTGCGGGCACCCGGGCGATGATCGCTTCGAGCAGGTCGTCGATGCCGATGCCGGCCTTCGCGGACACCTGCAGGATCTCCTCCTGCTTCACGCCGATAAGGTCGATGATCTGACGGGAGACCCCCTCGACGTCCGACGATGGCAGGTCGATCTTGTTGATCACCGGGATGATCTCCAGCCCGGCCTCGATGGCCAGGTAGAGGTTGGCGATGGTCTGCGCCTCCACGCCCTGGGTGGCGTCCACCACCAGCAGCGCGCCCTCGCATGCGGCCAGCGAGCGCGACACCTCGTAGCTGAAGTCGACGTGGCCGGGGGTATCGATCAGGTTCAGCACGTACTCCCTGCCGTCCTTCGCCTTGTGGCGCATCTGCACCGCATGGCTCTTGATGGTGATGCCGCGCTCCCGTTCGAGGTCCATGTCGTCCAGCACCTGGGCGGTGGACATCTGGTTGCGTTCAAGGGTCTTGGTCGCTTCGAGCAGCCGGTCGGCCAGCGTCGATTTCCCGTGGTCGATATGGGCGATAATGCAGAAATTTCTGATCATGCCGACTTCAGTTCCGGTCGGTGGCATAACGAATCGTGTTCTAACTGATGAAAATGGTTTCGATGCATACCGGCCGGCCCGCTCTGGAACAGTCGGAATACAGGTCGAGGAATATAAGAAAATAATGGTGTATCGGTGCCGTGCCGGTCATGAAAAGCGGACCGGCCCCTCTCCCGCCCGGAAGCCGCGGACGAAGGAGTCCCCGTCCATCGCCTTCTTGCCCTCCGGCTGCAGGCTGAGCACCTCGAGCCAACCGTCAGTGCCGCGGGCCAGCAGGTGGCCGCTCTCGATCCGGATCGTCCCTGGCGCCGTCTCCCCGCCTCCCGGGTTGCCGGCAAAGGGCCGTGTGCGGTAGATCTTCACCATCTTCCCGCCGAGGGTCGTCCAGGCGGCCGGCTTCATGGCCAGGCCCCGGACGAAGTCGTGCAGCTGCCGCACCGTGCGCGCCCACTCGATGCGGGTGTTCTCACGGGTGAGCTTGGGTGCCCTGGTAGCCAGGCGGTCGTCCTGCTTCTGCGGCACCACGGGGCCTTCGGCGATCATCGACAGGGTCCGCGCCACGGTGCCGGCCCCGATCTCCGAAAGGCGCGAAAGCAGCTCCGAGGCATTCTCATCAGGTCCGACGGGTGTCTCGTCGAAGGTGATGACGTTGCCCGTGTCGACCGATTTCTGCAGGAAAAAGGTGGTCACGCCGCTCCTGGGGTCGCCGTTCATGATCGCCCAGTTGACCGGGGCGGCTCCACGGTAGGCGGGCAGCAGCGAGCCGTGCAGGTTGAAGGTGCCGAGCCTTGGCAGCTCGAAGACCTCGGGAGGCAGGATGCGGAATGCGGCCACCACGATCACGTCGGGGCGGCTGTCGGCCACCTTCGCCGCGAATTCCGCGCTTTTGACGTCGTCCGTCTCGTAAACCGGCAGGCCCAGCTCCATGGCCGCCCGCTTGACCGGGGTAGGTTCGGGATCGGCGTGGCTGTTGCGCCTCGGCTTGTCGCAGCCGGTGACAACCAGCACAACCTCGAACTTCGTCGCTTCGGCGGCGATCCGGCGGAGCGACGGCACGGCGAACTCCGGCGTGCCCATGAACACGACCCGCATCACCTTGCCTCCTGAACGACGGCGTTCCGGGCCAGCGGGTACTCGGCCGTCACCCGGCCTTCGGCGATCGCCTCGAGCTCCTGCTGGACCTTCCGGCGGTCTCGCTTGTCCATGCGGTCCACGAACAGCGTGCCGTCGAGATGGTCGATCTCATGCTGCAGCACCCGGGCCATCATGCCGTTGAACTCGACGGTGTGCTCCTCGAAATGCTCGTCGCGGTAGTGCAGGTTGATGGCCGAAGGACGGAGCACCTCGCCCATGACGCCCGGCACGCTCAGGCACCCCTCGTCCATGGCGTTGCGACCCTTGATCGAGAGGATGCGGGGGTTGATCACCACCATCGGCTCTGCACCCTTGTAGTTGTCCATGCACGAGATATCGATGACGAGCAGGCGCAGCGAACTGCCGATCTGCGGGGCCGCCAGGCCGATGCCCGACGCATTGCGCATCGACTCGAACATGTTGCCGATCAGCTCCTCGACCGATGGGTCGATGCCCTTGAGGGGCTTGGCCTTCATCGAGAGCACGGGATCGCTATAGGTATTGATGGGTAGGATCATACGGATATCGAACTTCTGTCGGCGGCCGGAAACGGGCGTTGCGGACGCCGGGATGAACTGTCGGAACTCTACCCCGGATAACCCCCGGGGCACCAAAAAAGTTGCCCCCGGCCTGCAATGGCACGCCTCAGGCAATGCCGGGAGATGACGCCGGGAGCAGGAATTTACCGATTCCCGTGGCAATTTCCTGAACCCGGATGCAAAACCCAGCTCCCCTTGCCTGCGGGGCGCTTTGTACATAAAAGCGTATATTTTTCTTTTGGGCGGTCAATCCCTCGAAAAATCCCGGACAACGTGCAGCAACAGGACAGCGAACAGACAGCGCAGGCCGAGTCCCTGTTCAGGGCCTTCATGAAGGCCGAAGGGCTCCGGTGCACCTCCGAGCGCATCGATGTCCTGCGAGAGATCTACCGCTCCGACACCCACCTCGACGCCGACGGGCTCTTCAGCCGCCTCAAGGAAAAGGGCACCGGCATTTCGCGCGCCACGGTCTACCACACCCTCGACCTGCTCTTCAGGCTCAACCTCGTCAACCGGATCGACCTCGGCCACCACCACACCCATTACGAGAAGGCACACGGCGTGGCCAACCACCTGCACATCGTCTGCCACCGATGCGGCAAGGTCGAGGAGGCCGCGAGCAGCCGGCTCGCCGGCATGGTCGAGAAGCTCTGCGCCGAGCAGGGGTTCACCCTCGGCAGTTTCAGCCTGCAGGTCTTCGGAGAGTGCCGCGACCGCGGGGAGTGCGAGGCCAGGGCGGCTCACGGCAGAGACGGTCGGCCATAGCAATCGAAAACAGCTCAAACCACACCCGTATGCACTGGATCTATCTTCTGCTTGCCATCGTCGCCGAGGTCTGCGGAACGACGAGCATGAAGCTCTCGGAAGGCTTCACCCGAACGCTGCCATCGGTTTTTATTTTCGTTTTTTACGCCATGAGCTTTACCTTTGTGACGTTGGCCCTCAAGGTGCTGCCCGTGGGGATGACCTACGCCGTCTGGTCGGCGATCGGCACGGCGCTCATCACCCTCATCGGCGTCTTCTGGTTCGGCGAAGGCATGAACACCATCAAGGCCGTCTCCCTGCTGCTCATCATCCTCGGTGTCGCAGGGCTCCAGTACAGCCAGGAACATCTGAAGTAAGGCATGACGCAGCAACACCCCGTCTACAGAAAAATCGTCGTCAAGGTCGGCACCAACGTCATCACCGGACGCGATGGCCGGCTCGACCCCGCGATCCTCGACAGCCTCACCGGACAGATCGCGGCACTGTCGGCCCGAGGCATTGAAGTGATCCTCGTCTCCTCGGGCGCGGTCGGTGCGGGACGAGGCATCGTGCAGCTCACCGGCAGCCTCACCCCAGTCGAGACCCGGCAGGTCATGGCAGCCACCGGGCAGATCCGGCTCATCAACGCCTACAGCGACCGGTTCGAAAAGCACGGCATGCTCGCCGCGCAGATCCTCGTCACCAAGGGGGATTTCCGCGACCGCCAGCACTACCTGAACATGCGCACCTGCTTCAGGGCCCTTCTCCAGCAGAAGATCGTGCCCATCGTCAACGAGAACGACGCCGTCGCCGTCACCGAACTCATGTTCACCGACAACGACGAGCTCTCCGGGCTCATCGCCTCCATGATGCAGGTAGACGCCCATATCATCCTCTCCAACATCGACGGGCTCTTCGACCTTTCGGGCGAAACCAGGAGGGTCATCTCCGAGGTAGATCCCTCATCGAAGAACTTCAGCCAGTACATCCGTCCGACCAAGTCCGAGTTCGGCCGCGGCGGCATGCTCACCAAGTGCAACATCGCCCACAAGCTCTCGCGTCTCGGCATCACCGTCCACATTGCCAACGGCATGACCCCCGGCATCCTGCAGTCCATCGTCGCCGGCGAACCGGTCGGCACCAGGTTCCTGCCTCAGAAATCCAAGCACGGCATCAAGCGCTGGATCGCCCACAGCGAAGGGCTCGAGAAAGGCGCGGTCGTCATCAACGAGGGCGCCATTGCAGCCCTTTCCGCCACCGACCACGCCAGCAGCCTCCTGCCCGTCGGCATCACCGCCGTCCAGGGCAGTTTCTCGAAAGGCGATATAATCCGGGTCTGCGCAGAGGACGGCTCGGTCGTCGGCTACGGCATGGCCACATGCAATGACGAAAAAGCCCGCGCCACCCTCGGCCAGAAAGGCCACAAGCCGGTCATCCATTACGATTACCTGTATATCGTACCGTAAGCCCTCCCACCCCCCGAACACAAAAGACTCCCGATATTTCCGGTTCGGAAAAGAAATGTTCCTGACCACGGCCGTCGCGACAGAATCCGGATCCGATTCCGCCCATGCTGGGCGCACAAAGTAAAAGGGGGCACGAAAGCCCCCTCACCTTGACCTGCAGAGCATCTGAAGCCCTTGCGGCCGGCTCAGTTGCAGAACCTGCTCTCTATATCCTTTGACGGAACAGCCTTGCCTGAGATTTCGGGCGAAGAGCCCCGCAATCCGCTCCCGCCGTAGAGTTGCGGGTAAGCATTTGCCCCGAGCCGCTTGGTGCACTTGCCCACATTCTCCAGATAATCACCAACCACCCACCAGTGGCCGTCTATAAACACTTCGAGAATGCGTCCGTATGCTTCCGCACCACGGGTAAAGGCCCCAGCCATTCGGTTTGACATCATACTCAAGGATGGTTAGGTTGTCGGGATCAGATGCGATTACTACAAATAGTATATTAATTGCCTATTTTTTCAAAAACAGATACCAACCTCAATCAAGGCCAAGCAGCAAAGCCATGAACCTCATCATCAACGACAAAACCTGTAACGCCTCAATCGGGCAAACCCTTTCAAAGGCCGCCAGGATAAACCATAGCCATGTAGGCTATCTCTGCGGCGGACATGGGGTATGCCAGACTTGCCAGGTAGTCGTGCTGGAGGGTGCCGAGTGCCTTTCACCGGCCAACGATGTCGAACAGGCATTCCTGACAGCCGATCAGATCGCTTTCGGCTACCGGATGGCCTGCCGCGCTACCATTGTTCAGGACGGCACCATAAAGGTGCTCTCCAGGCCCGAGATGGTGCGCCGGACGTTCCTCACCAATCCATTGCCGCTGTTCAGCTACGGGGCGGAAATCGGAAGGGGGGTAGCCAGCCAGCTCATCCCCGGTATCGGCAACCTCGTAGGCCGTGTGGTAAAAGGGGATATCCTCAATGAAAACGAACTGGAGGATTTCAAGGATTCAGTGGAAGGACTTATAGGGCTCACCGTCGAAACCCTCCCGGAATACCTGCCGTTCAAGGATCAGGTGATGGAGGCCATCAGCAGACTGCCTGTTGAACTGCCGCGGAGCCTCCCGGTTCAACTGCCGACCCTGCAACTGCCCGTCGACCTGCCGTTCATGGCCAACAAATCCAATAAAAAGTCAGGCAAGGCGATCCCGATCAAGTACACACCAAGGAAAAACAGCGGAGATCAGCCCGCCACATGATCAACCCGCCAGGCGGGGATGGGAATCCGGGGGTGAACTGAGGGCGAACGCCCCCGGCCGATGGAGGAGTGCCGGCACGTGCCACAACCGCACGCGCCGGACAGAACAGGTCAGGGCAGCTGTCCGAAAAATGGTTCAAGACCGGTCTGGACGCCAGGCTCGCCATTGATCAGCTCGAAGGTCCTGTTGACCGCTTTCGGATGCCAAAGAGATATGACGGCACACTCGGCAAGGTCGCTTCTGTTGATGACGCCCATCAACGTGTCCCCGGTACCGAACTGCAGCCGGTTCTGGAATGGCTCACCGTCCTGAAGGCCGCCTGGCCGAAGGATCGTATGGGATCCACCTGTATCGGAAAAGGCCGAGCGGATTGCCGCCTCCCCCTGTAGCTTCATGTTCAGCACTCCCCCGTACCTGTTCATCGGATGCTCCGGCCTGGTCACGGCCAGGGAGGTGATCTGGATGAACTGCCTGACCCCGTTTTCCCTGGCCACTTTTGCGAAAGTCGACATCCCGTCCCTGTCGATGACGGAGGGCGGCGGGGCATCTGGGTCGGTCACATACGCACCTATCGCTGAAATAACGGCGCTGCAGCCGGCAACGGCATTCTCCAGGTCGGCAGGAGATTCGATCGATCCCACCACCAGTCGTTCCGGAGGGAGCGGCCCGAAACAGGCGATCGCTTTCGACTCCGAACGGACAAAAAGGCGATAATCGATACCGTACGCCTGGAGCCTGCGGACCACCCACACTCCGGTCCGTCCTGTTGCCCCGGCGACCAGAACCATGCCTGAAAAATCCTGAGTACCCATGATAAACTGATAAAGGGTTGTTGAATCACCAAAACAAGCAGCGTCTCTCCAAGCATGGCCGCGCGTCCTCCATAAGCCATGCCACCTCCCGGAGGCCCATTCCGGATTCGCAAGCGAGTTCCTCACGCCGGGAATCATTGCCTCGGCAGGATGGCCGATATGACATGGCAAGGCAGTTCATGGCAAAAAGGAGATGACAGCAGGGAGGCAACTCATCGGAGGAATAACCGGATAACTATTGGGCCGGGCTTTCCCGGGCACCATCAATGCTGAAGAAACAACAAAGGACTGACCGGCACCGCAGAGCTGGACGGATCCGTCGCGAGACCGTGCCTGATCAAAACATCCGGTTGGGCAAAAGTCACGAGGAACCACATCATCCATGACGGCAGTCAAGGATTCGGCAACATCGCAATATCCGGAAGCATCTGACACCGGCATCCGAGGATCGGCGTTGCGCAGGAATTTTCCATCTCCTCCCGATGACTGACGGAATCCCAACCGTTCGATGGCCCCACATCGATGCATGGGCATCGGATTGATCAGCAGGAAGAGCCCTCCGCCGGCTTCTGCTCCTCTTTCGGGGTTTCGGAAGCCGTTGTCGCGGGTTTCCGGGCGGGAGTCTGGCTGATGGACTGGAAAATATCCCCGAAGCTCATGCCAGCCGGCAGGAACTGCTTTGCCACAACCCCCGACGCCAGCAATATCGGGGCCAACCCGATCCCGCCAACGATCAACCCGGTCACGGCGTGGAGCAGTGCCGGCATCCCCACCACGGGTGCAGCCATGGCAAGTCCTCTGACGCCATCGGGAACAGAACTCCCGATGGCGGTTTGCGTAGCCGCGGTTGTATCAGGCATGATACGCCAGATTAAGATGTTGGAAATCCTCCACGCCGGAAGACGAAGCCCTCCCTGCGTTTCCGGTTGGCTTACTTTTTGGGTGCCACTGCAGCGGAGATTCCCTCCAACACCTGATTCAGTGCATTTGCCGCATTGACTGCCAGATCCATCGAGAATTTGTTGACGGATTTGAACGCTTCCAGCGAGGTCGTCATCACATTGGATACAAGATCCATCTGCATCTGGGCAACCTTTCCCACTGCATCAGAAATCGTGTTGATGCCTGCTGTCTCCTGAGTTTGCATTTCGTTTGCCATTTGCGTGAAATTTTGGTTATTCGGTCAATCCAATTACTATAAATATTATAATTTTTGCACCCAAAAGTCAAGCCTATAGCGGCAAATCAATAAGCCATTGACCTATTCCTTACTTTTATTATAATCTTGGCAAATTCAACATGGGATCAGCCCATGCAAAATGATTCGGCACCGCCCTGTGGAATTGTTCCTTCACGGGTGCTCAAGCCGGGTGAACGGAAACCATGCAGCAAGCCCCAAACCAAACAGCGGCAGAGCATTCCAGCGGAAGCGGCTTATGGCCGCCGGGGCCACAAGCTGACACCTCATCAACTGCCATCACCACGAAGAGAACCATGAGTACCAACATGAGCCAGAATTCTTTAGTCACGGCCGTAGGGATCGCGGGAGGAACTGCCCTGCTTGCCCCTGTCGCTGCACCAGCTCTCCATGGAATTGCCGGCATCGCCGTCGTCGGCCTTGGCGCGTATGCCGCCGGATCTGCCGTTATGAACACGGCCGGCTTCATCAACAGCAAAGCCTCCGAACTGTTCAATGACAGCGCGATGGCCATGGAATTCCTGCAGGGAACCATTCTTTCGAAACCCAAGCCAAAGCCCCCGGTCAAAGAGATCCCGTTCAAACGCTGACAACAGAGACGGATACTGCCGAGACAGGTTGGGTGCACACCTGCCATCAAGCTGGCTCAGGGTAGAGACCTCAAGTCCACGGCACCACCAGGTTAACCTGCTGTTTTCAGGCCACACCTGGCTGCCGTTTGCCGACATACCGGTCACCTATGACACCGGCCCTGTATGCCGACCTCAGGAACACGTTTCCCGAGGGGTTCGTCATCAGGGGGTGACCGCCCGAGACCAGCGACCGGTTCGTTTCGTTACGGCACGATACGCTCCGGACCGGCATCGAGGCGGTGCTCGATCTTTCCGACGGGTCACGCTTCAACGGACAAAAGCTCCTTGCGGGCCTCAAGAGGGAATGGCTCCAGGGGATATCATGGAATGCCTCTCCCAACCGCTGAACATCATGGAAAGCCTGATCGTTTCCGCCGTGACGTTCTGCAGGCACGCCTACGACTACCGGGGACTCTATTTCTTCAAGAACCAGTTCCGCCCCGCCTGGCGGACCATGCGTCTTTGCGGCGGGCCTGGCTTGCAGTTCACGCCGTTGATCATCGCCGAGCTTGCCTGTTCGATGGGGTTTGTCGAACTGCTGGTTCAGGGATGGTCTGGCAACCCGGCAGGCAGGGCTCCGATGGAAGAAGAAGCTCTGCAGGCGCCTTGCGGCTGATGAAGCTGATCACTGTATCAGCAGTAATCATTGGGTCATCTGGCGCTTCACAGCATCAGCAAGCCTCCCGAAACCGGGATGTAGCAGCCGGTCAGGAAAACGGCTGTGATCTGATGCCACCGCAAGCACCTCGCCGGCCACGTCTTCCGGGAGGGCGACACGCTTCAGGGGGGCCATGTCCGCCATCATCGCCTTCTGCTCCCCGGGCAGCCATGCCGTGGCGTCGGTCAGCGTCAGGCCAGGAGCGACAACATTGACGCGAATGCCGAATGGGCCGACCTCCTCGGCCAGCGAGCGGACGAAGGCGTTGAGTCCCGACTTCGCAGTGCAGTGGGCGATGAACCCCGGTGACGGGTGACGTGAAAGGGTGCTCGAGATGGCGATGATGCTCCCGGACCGCCGCGTTGCTTACCAGGAGGCCGAGCGGGCCGAGGCTGTTCTCAAACTCCGCGACCATCGAACGAACCTGCGCACCGTCGCGGACATCCGCCCTGACGGCCATAGCCTGGCCGCCGGCCTCCATGATCTCCGCCACAACCCCGTTTGCCGCACTTTCGCTCCGGAACCAGTTCACCGCGACGGCGGCACCCTCGGCGGCGAGAAGTCTGGCCGTAGCCCGACCGATGCCCCTGCTTGCGCCGGTGACCAATGCAACCTTGCCTTTCATATCAGGCAAGCCCTCCATGAATGTGGAAATAACGTTGAAACCATAAAATACCGGGCCGTCTCCACGGTTGTGCGGTTCACCCTCTCAAGGCGAGGTCGCGGTAGAACTCCTTCAGTCGCCTCGTCCCGAATGCCGGGGCGACGTTGTCCATGCGGCTGACGGAGAGCGCGAAGGAGATGATGCTCCCGAGCGGCTTGTTGAATAGCCCGATGACAAACAGGGCTGCGTCGCCGATCCACATGGGCAAATGCGTGATCTTCGGTGGGAGGCCGAGCGCTTCGAACGCCATGATGTTGGTCTGGTCATAGGTGAAGATGTCCGGTCCGCCGACGGCGGCCTCCCGGTTCCCCGCATCGGTTGCAGCATCGGCGCAGAACATTGCCAGGTCGGCGCCGTGGATCGGGTTGAAGCGGTTTTTTCCGTCGCCGAGGAGGAAAACATGCCCCTTTCGTGCGAAGCCGAAGAACATGCCCATGTCGTTGAAGTAGGCGGTCGGGCGGATGACGGTGTAGGCCATGCCCGAAGCCCGCAGGTCAGCCACGAAAAGCTCGTGCGCATGGACCATGTCCGAATCCTGCATCTTGTCGGAATTGAAGACGGAGACGTAGATGAAGCGCCTCACGCCGCTCTTGAGGGCCTCCTCCAGGAGCGCCCGGTTGCCGAGGTGGTCGACCTGTTCGTTCGTGACGCCATGCTGAGGCTTGGTGAGCCCCATGCAGGAGAACACGACATCGACGCCCTCGCATACGCCCCTGAGGGATTGCCTGTCGGCCGCATCGCCCACATGGACCTCCGCCGCGAGCGCCGATACATCGGGTTCGAAGTTCGGCCCGACTCCCGAAAGCCGATTCCTGTCCCTGACCAGGGCCCGAACGGCATATCCCCGTCCGGCAAACTCACTGACGACGTACCGTCCCAGATATCCCGAAGCTCCCGCAACCAGAACCTTCTGCTGTGCCATCCCTGTTGGTTTTGACGTTTGCAAGCGAACCATACAACAAAATGTAGCAAATCACCCCACTCTTTCAGATGCCCTTATCTACCGGATTTCGAAAAATAGACGTAAATAGAACTCTACGACAGCATCCTCCATAAAGCAACAAAGGAGAAGCGATGAAACAGTCGAGGCCCCCGCTGGTCCGGATCCAGTACATCGACCAGCAGCTCAAGGAGAACCGCTATCCGAACTGCAGCCGGGTCGCAGGCTATTTCGAGGTGTCGACCAAAAGCATCCAGCGGGATATCGAGTACATGCGGGACGTGCTGCATGCGCCGATCGCCTACGACCAGAAAAATCGGGGGTATTTCTACGAAAGCCCGGGATGGGGGTTCCTGCCCTCCGCGATTTGGGAGCAGAAGGAGGCCGAGGCGCTCATGGCGACCAAGAAGGTGCTTGCACAGTACCAGGGAACGCCTTACCATGCAGAGGTCTGCAGGGCGCTCGACAAGGTCCGGCAATACCTTCCGGAACATTCCGCCGCCGACGAGTTCTTCAGGATCTATTCCATCGAGCAGTCAACCTCGCTGGCCATCGAACCGAGGATCTTCGCCACCATCGAGAACGCCATCCGCAGCAGGCTGAAGATCTCCATGACCTACCGGGCCTCGTGGAACCAGGAGGTGAGCGAGCGTACGGTGCACCCCTACACGCTGCGCTATTCACCCGTCAGGGATACCTGGTACCTGATCGCCTTCTGCGAACTGCGGAACGATATCAGGACCTTCGCCCTTGGCCGGATCAGGACCATCTCCCTGACTTCGAGGCACTTCACCGTGACCGAGGGCTTTTCCCTCGAAACCTACCTGGACAAAACCTTCGACCAGATCCATGAGAACGAGCTGCATGTCGTCTCCATCCGGTTCACGCCTTACCAGGCCCAATGGATCCGGGAACACCGCTGGCACCCGACCCAGTCCATCATCGAGCACGAGCACGGAGGCCTGACCCTCACGATGAAAGTCGGCGCGCTGGAAGCGATCAAGCGCTGGATCATGCGTTACGGCAGCGAGGCGGAAGTGCTCGAACCTCAGGAACTCCGCGAAATGATCAAATACGAACTGCTGACGATGGAACGAATGTACGAGGATGTCCGGGCGGTCAAGCTGGAATCCCTCTCCCTCTTCTGAAAAATCCCCCCGCACCCGGACACTTTTTGTCCGGGTGCCGTACGTAGCATAGGAGTAACCGGCCAGGGAAAAAGAACAGGCCTCAGTTACCCATAACGCTACGAACATGACCAAACCCATGCAAGCCTGCCGGAACGCCGCCACCATCCTCCTCGTCGATGACGAACCGGACATCGTCACGATTTTCACGGAGGTGCTTGAAAAGGCCGGGCACCGCGTACTCCCGTCAACCGAGCCGGCGCAAGCGCTGGATATCGCCGAACAGGCCACAGAGGATATCGACCTCCTGCTGTCCGACGTAACGATGCCGGAAATGAACGGATTCGAACTCGCCAGGAGGCTAAAGGCCATGCGGCCAGGACTGAAAGTGCTTTTCATGTCGGGATACATCGAAGGGACGCACTGCATCGATGAAGGAACGGTCCTGCTCCATAAACCACTGTCCCTCCATGTTCTCTGCGATGCCGTCTCGACAATGCTCGATACAGCAAAAGCCACATCACCACCGGAATAACGCTGAGGGGGCTTTGCGAAGTTGGCACTCCAGAGCGTAACGGCTATATTTCAGCGCTTTTTCGGAATCAGCCAATCATCCCCGCAAACCATGCCTCGCCACATATACCGGAGCATCATCGCGGCAATTGCCTTACTGCCCATCGCGCCGCCAGCTTCACAGGCAGCTGAAACGATCGTCATGGACAACGGCGACAGGCTCACCGGCCGACTCGTCCGCATGAGCGGAGGAATCCTCGAACTCGAGACCGGTTATGCAGGAACGGTCAATGCCGAATGGAAAAACGTTCGGGAGATCGCTTCTGACGGAACCGTATGCGTCCGCCTGACCGGCAACGAGGTTGTCGGGATCCGGTCTCTCAGGAAACAGGAAGAATTTGTCCTGCTGGACAGCAGGCGCGAACCGGGAGCGAACGTAACACAGCTGAACCCTGCGGACTGGGAACTGGGAAAGGCATCCAAGATCAGCGGAGAGATGGACGTGGCACTCAAGATGGAGCGTGGCAACACGCACGACGACCTGACCGACCTCATCACCAGGCTCGAATGGAAAAAAAGCAGCCACAGGATCCGACTGGGCGGGGAATTCCAGTATAACCAGAGCGGCCAGGATGTGACCGCCGACCGCTGGTCGGTCGAAACCACCTACGACAACAACGCCTCGAAACGCTTCTATTTCGGAGAGGGAACCTCCTTCAAATCCGACAGGATGAGCAACCTGATCCTGCGCTGGACGGCCGGTCCTTATGCAGGCCTGCACCTCATCGACACGCATCTGACCAGGTTCAACGCTGAAACCGGTCTCGAATACGCATCGGACAACTACCGCTCGAAGACCATTGATACATTCCTGGCCGGATCATGGAGGATCGATTTCAGCCATTTCCTCATTCCCGAGAAGCTCGAAATCTACCACCGCGACAACGGACTGCTCAGCCTGACCTCCACAGCGGGATTCTCCTTCGACACGTGGACCGGCCTGAAGCTTCCGGTCGCCAGCGGCATGTACACCAGCGCCGAAGTCAAGACCGCCTTCAGCGGAGACGCCCCTCCCGAAGCCGCAGCATGGGATACCACCTATCGTATCAAGATCGGTTACCAGTGGTAGGACGCGGCATCAATTCCTGAACGATCCGTTCGGAGGCATCCCAAAGCCTCCCCGCAAGGTCAGGATCTTCAGTTTTCCTGTTCGGCCTGGCGACATTGCAATCGGCGAAGTATTGCCCGACGACCGCCCTGGCGGCGGGATGGCGGGAGGAGAAGCGTCGCTGGAGCTCTTTTGCAAACAGGATGTTGGCGAGCTTCGACTGGCCACAGGCAACCCAGCCGTTATAGCCCTGCTCGCCTATGAGGTTGTCGAACCGTATTCCTTCGCGGGGGGCCAGGGTATGGTACGCACTGCTCACCACGACGACATGCCCTTCATCGGCAAGTTTGTCGAGCTGGCCGGTGACAAGCATGAAGTGCCCGATATGGTTGGTAAAGAACTGCAACTCATGGCCATGCGTTCTCTGAAGGGTCGGCAGGGGCATCAATGAAACACTTTACGAGCCTGAATCCTCAATGATTCGGGTTCGGGGATAACAGCCGACGGGGTCGGCACAATGCAATCATATTTCCCATCGACCGCTCAATGCCGGCCACGGCGCTTTTCCCGGACTTTCGCGATTGTGGCAGTGCGGTAATTATGACTATCTTCAAGATCATTATCGATAACCAATTCTCATCGAAGGAGTTGCACGCAATGACCGACCACGAAGCCATCGTCGAACGCCTGAAAGCCGTCCAGAAAGCCAGCCGGAGCATCGTCGCCCTCGACACCGAGGCGATCAACGGGATGCTTCGCGAGCTTGCCGACAGGATCCCCGCCGCCGCCGGAGCGATACTCGCCGCCAACCGTCAGGACCTCGAGCGGATGGACCCGGCCGATCCGCGCTATGACCGCCTGCTGCTCAACGAGGCGCGGCTGGACTCGATCGCTTCGGACATCAGGAACGTCGCGGCGCTCCCCTCCCCGCTCGACCAGGTGCTCGAGGAGCGGACGCTGCCGAACGGCCTCGGCCTGAAGAAGGTGACCGTGCCGCTCGGGGTGGTCGGCATCATCTACGAGTCGCGTCCCAACGTAACTTTCGACGTCTTCTCGCTCTGCCTGAAATCAGGCAACGCCACCGTGCTGAAAGGAGGCAGTGACGCGGCCTTCTCGAACATCGCCATCGTCGAGCTGATCCGGCAGGTGCTCGCCGACCGGAGGCTCGATCCGGACATGATCTACCTGCTCCCGGCTGAGCGCGAGGCGGCAAACGCGATGCTCAACGCAGTCGGGTTCATCGACGTGATCATCCCGAGAGGAAGCCAGCAGCTCATCGACTTTGCGCGCAAGCACTCCACGGTACCGGTGATCGAAACGGGCGCAGGCATCGTGCACACCTACTTCGACAGGAGCGGCGACATCGAGATCGGCAAAGCGGTCGTCTTCAACGCCAAGACGAGGCGCCCGAGCGTCTGCAACGCCCTCGACACCCTGCTCTTACACAGCGATCGGCTCAAGGAGCTGCCTGCTCTGGTGGCACCGCTCAGCGAGAAGATGGTGCGGATCTACGCCGACGAGCCGGCTTACTTCAAGCTTTCGGGAATCTATCCCGAGGAGCTGCTCGACATGGCCAGCCCTGAGCATTTCGGCACGGAGTTCCTGTCGCTGAAGATGTCGGTCAAAACCGTAGACAGCCTCGAAGAGGCGCTGGACCACATCGCCCACCACAGCTCGAAGCACAGCGAGGCCGTGATCGCCGGTGACCAGGCGGTGATCGACACCTTCATGAAGCGGGTGGATGCGGCAGCCGTGTACGCGAACACCTCGACGGCTTTCACCGACGGGGCGCAGTTCGGCCTCGGTGCGGAGATCGGCATCAGCACACAGAAGCTGCACGCCCGTGGTCCGATGGCCCTCAAGGAGCTGTGCAGCTACAAGTGGCTGATCACGGGCAACGGTCAGGTGAGGCCCGTCTGAGATGCTCGAAGCGAGGAAGCTCGTCAAATCCTATGCGCTGCCTGGCCAGCAGCCGCTGCAGATCCTGAAAGGGATCGACCTCACGGTGAGAGCCGGCGAGCTGGTGACCATCGTCGGTGCGTCGGGCAGCGGGAAAACCACCCTGCTGAACCTCCTGGGCACACTCGACATGCCCGATGGCGGTGAACTGCTGTTCGAGGGAAAGAGCATCTTCAGCGGAAACAAGTGCCGGCTCTCGAAGAAAGAGCTGGCACGATTCAGGAACCGGAAAATCGGCTTCGTATTCCAGTTCCATCACCTGCTGTCGGATTTCACGGCGCTGGAGAACGTCGCCATGGCTGAGTTCATCGCCACCGGGAAACTGAAGCCCGCAAAAGAGCGGGCGGCTGGCCTGCTCGAAAACCTCGGCCTGAAGGCGCGCCTCGACCATCTGCCCTCCGAGCTTTCCGGCGGCGAACAGCAACGCGTGGCCATCGCAAGGGCGCTGATGAACGACCCGGTGCTGGTACTCGCCGACGAACCCAGCGGCAACCTCGACAGCGAGAACAGCCGGTTGCTCTACGAGCTGATGGCATCGCTCTGCAGGGAGCGCAAGACCTCGTTCGTCATCGTGACGCACAACGAGGAGTTCGCCGCCACGGCCGACCGATGCCTGCACATGCAGGACGGGTTCCTGCGCACCATCGGCAACTGAATCAACGACCTAAACATCCCTTCCCCTTCGCCATGCCCGAAATAACGACAACGCACCGCATCGGGCCCGTTGAGCTGGCACCGACGGTCCAGCCGAAACAGGGCTGGAGCTTCCTGGTCATAGCATTCTTCTCGATCAGCATGATCACCTTCGTGTCGATCGGGCAGGCCTACATCCTGAACCAGAACCTCGGCATACCGCCGCACCTGCAGGGAACCATCAGCGGCGACCTGGTTTTCTGGACCGAGATCGTGACGCTGCTGCTGTTCGGCCCGGCCGGGGCGCTCATGGACCGTGTCGGGCGCAAGCCGGTATACGCCGCCGGGTTCATCGTGCTTGCGCTCGCCTACATCCTCTACCCCTTCGCCAGGAGCGTGGCTGAACTGACGGCATACCGGATGATCTATGCGGTGGGGGTTGTAGCCGTGACCAGCGGCCTGGCGACCGTGCTGGTCGACTACCCCGCCGAACGGTCAAGGGGCAAGCTGATCGCGATCGTCGGATTCCTCAACGGACTCGGCATCGTGGTGCTGAACCAGTTCTTCGGCAGCCTCCCGCACCGGCTCGTCACGAATGGCCATAGCGGCGCCGAAGCTGCCTTCTGGACGCATGCGTCGGTCGCAGTCACCTGCGTCGTGGTCGCCGTGTTCGTCACCGCAGGGCTCAAAGGAGGGACGCCGGTGCGCCACGAGGAGCGTCCACCCCTCGGCAAGCTGCTGGTGAGCGGCATCAGCCATGCGAGGAATCCGAGGATCCTGCTCTCCTACGCGGCGGCTTTCGTGGCGCGTGGCGACCAGTCGATCATCGGCACCTTCGTGCCGTTGTGGGGCACGACCGCGGGCATTGCCATGGGTATGCCTCCGGCAGAGGCGGTCAAGCGGGGAACCATACTGTTCATCGTCTCCCAGGGTGCGGCCCTCCTGTGGGCGCCGGTGATCGGCCCCCTGATCGACCGCTGGAACCGGGTGACGGCCCTGACGGTGAGCATGGGACTTGCCGCGATCGGCTACCTGTCGCTGGTGCTGATCGGCAACCCGCTGGAACCGCTGTCCCTGGTCTTCTTCGTACTGCTCGGCATCGGCCAGATCAGCGCGTTCCTCGGTTCGCAGTCGCTGATCGGGCAGGAGGCCCCGAGGGAGGCCCGGGGATCGGTGATGGGGGCGTTCAACATCAGCGGTGCGGTCGGCATCCTGCTGATCACCATGGCGGGTGGGCGCATGTTCGACGGCATGAGCCCCAAGGCGCCGTTCCTGATCGTTGGTGCGATCAACCTGCTCGTGATGGCCGCAGGCGTGCTGCTGAAGGTGAAGGAAGGGAAAGAGGAGTGAGCTGGGGTCAGGTCTTGTATTTTGACTTTTCCAACGAAAAGTCAAAATACAAGACCTGACCCCAGAGCTTTACGCCTTCACGATCACGTCGCAGATCTTCTGGATCTCCTCATCCTTCAGGTAGGGGTGCATCGGCAGCGAAAAGACCCTCGAGCTGAAATCCTCCGACACAGGGAAATCCCCTTTGGCGTAGCCCAGCCCGGCGTAGGCTTTCTGGAGGTGCAGCGGGATGCGGTAGTAGATGACCGAAGGGATGCCAGCCTGCTGGAGGGCTCCCATGATCTTTTCGCGATCGGCGCGGGAAGCTGCGAGCAGCGAGTACTGCGCCCAGCAGGAGGTGTAGCCTTCAGGCACCTCGGGAACATCGACCCTGCCCCTGAGGCGGCAGGAATAGGCGTCGGCCACGCGCTGGCGTTCAACGAGTTCGTCATCGAAAATAGCCAGTTTTTCAAGCAGCACGGCGGCCTGCATCGTGTCGAGGCGCCCGTTGATGCCGATGCGGACATTGAAGTACTTGTCGTCCCCGTCCCCCTGCCCGTGCACGCGGACCGAACGGAGGCGGCGGTCGAGTTCGTCGTCGTCGGTAAAGATCGCGCCGCCGTCCCCGTAGCAGCCGAGCGGCTTGGCCGGGAAGAAGGATGTTGCGCCGACGAGCCCGAAGCTGCCCGCCCGCTGGCCGTTGAAAGTACCGCCGAAGCCCTGGCAGGCGTCCTCGATGATCCAGAGGCCGTTCTCGGCCGCGACCTGCTCAAGGCGGCCGTAGTCCGCCGGAAGGCCGAAGAGGTCCACAGGAATGAGCGCCTTGGGGTTCAGGCCTTTGGCTTTCGCCTTCAGGACGGCCGCCCCGACTTTGTCGGGATCGATATTGAAGGTACCGGGCTCAGCGTCGACGAAGACCGGGGTCGCACCGACGAGGCTGATCACCTCGGCCGTGGCGACGAAGGTGAAGGGAGTGGTCAGGACGGCATCGCCAGGGCCGACCCCCATCGCCATGAGCGGCATGAGGAGTGCGTCGGTGCCGGAGGAGCAGGAGACGCAGTGCTTCGTGCCGACGTAGGCCGCGAGCTGCTTTTCGAGTTCGGGCACTTCGGGCCCCATGACGTACTGGCCGTGGTCGACGATCGCTTCGAGCCGCTGCAGGACTCGTTCGCGGATTCGGTCCTTCTGGGTGGTCAGGTCTATGAACTGCATTGGTGGCTGGAGAAGGTGAAATTGGTGGAATTGCCTGGATCAAAATACATATTCCGGCCATGATTACCGCATGGACGAGACCGTACGGCTTTGCCCGCCGGCCGTTTTTGCTTACTATTGCTGAACGGAACAGTTTACCCGGCGCTTCGACCCATGCGCCCTAACCAACCTCGTCCTGCCTTCATGAGCTCAATCTACTTCATCGGCATCGGTGGTACGGCAATGGCCTCGGTGGCCGTGGCGCTCTCCCACATGGGCCACGCCGTCACCGGATCGGACACGCAGCTCTACCCCCCGATGAGCACCTACCTGGATGAACACAACATCCGCTACTTCAACGGTTTTTCGGAAAGCAACCTCGAAAGCTCCACGCCCGATTTCGTGGTGGTTGGCAACGCCGTCAGCCGGGGAAACCCGGAGCTGGAGTACGCGCTCGACAAGCGGATGGAGCTGGTAGCCATGCCGGACCTGGTGCGGCGGGAGCTGATCGGCCGGAACACCTCGATCGTGGTGGCCGGCACGCACGGCAAGACCTCGACCACCTCGATCGCGGCCTGGCTGCTCGAAGCGGGAGGCCTGGAACCGGGTTTCCTGATAGGGGGGATCCCGGAGAACTTCGGCATGGGGTGCCGGCCGTCCGGCATGACCGAGCAGGGTTACTTCGTAACCGAGGGTGACGAATACGATTCGGCCTTTTTCGACAAGCGCAGCAAGTTCCTGCTCTACCGGCCGGACGTCGTCATCGTGAACAACGTCGAGTTCGACCATGCCGACATCTTCAACTCGCTCGACGAAATCAAGCGCAGCTTCAGGCTGCTGGTGAACCTGGTGCCGCGGAACGGGCTGCTTCTGGTCAACGGCGACGACCCGAACTCGCTCGAGGTCTCCTCGAAGGCACACTGCCGCCTGGAAAAGTTCAGCCTCACGCACGAGGCCGACTGGGGCGCCGCGGACATCGCAACCGGACCCGAAGGAACCACCTTCACCCTGCTGCGGCAGGGAGAAGCGCTGGGCCGGCTGTTCGTCCCGCTGTTCGGAAACTACAACGTCATGAACGTGCTGGCCGCCACCGGCGCCGCCATGCACGCCGGGGTCGGGTTTGATGCGATCGTACGGGGCCTGGCATCGTTCCGCCGCCCGAAGCGCCGGATGGAGGTCGTCGGCGAGTTCCACGGCGGCATCATCCTCATGGAGGATTTCGCCCATCACCCGACCGCCATCGGCGTCACGCTCGGCGCCATCGCCTCGTGCTATCCGGGGCGCCGCATCGTGGCCTGCTTCGAGCCCCGCTCGAACACCACCAGCCGGAACATCTTCCAGCGGGAGCTGGCGGAGTGCTTCGACGCAGCATCGGTCGTGGTGCTCGGCAAGGTGAACCGCCCGGAGCGCTATGCGCCGGAGGAGCGGCTGGACACCGGACGGCTGTGCGGGGAGCTGGCAGCGAAAGGCAAGCGGATCTTCGCAGCCGGGACAGGCAGCGAGGGCTATCCTGAGGACATCGTCGGCTTCCTGGAGGGCGAGGTACGGCCGGGCGACGTGGTGGTGCTCCTGAGCAACGGCAGCTTCGGCAACCTCAAAGAGCACCTGACCAAAAGTTTCCAAAATATTTCATGACATTTTCCCTCGCGGTGGGTTATCTTACGGATTATATGCGACTGCATCGAAGCAGTTACAGCGAAGTCAAGTCCCGTCCCTTTCAATCTTTTTCTGCAAACACGCAACATGGCGAAAGTTAAAGTAGGCATCAACGGCTTCGGCCGTATCGGCCGTCTGGTCTTCAGGCAGGCAATGGAAAACCCGAATATCGAAATCGTCGGCATCAACGACCTCACCGACGTGAAGACTCTGGCTTACCTCCTGAAGTACGATTCCACCCACAAGAAATTCAAGGGCGAAGTGAGCATCGAGGGCGACAACCTCGTCGTCAACGGCAGGAAGATCGCCATCTGCGCCCAGAAGGATCCTGCACAGCTCCCGTGGGCTGCACTCGGCGCCGAACTCGTCGTCGAATCGACCGGTATCTTCACCAGCCGTGAAGCTGCATCGAAGCACATCGCCGCAGGCGCCAGGAAGGTGATCATCTCGGCCCCCGCCAAGGACAAGGTCGACGCCACCATCGTCATGGGTGTCAACGACAAGGATATCACCGGCAAGGAAGAGATCGTCTCCAACGCCAGCTGCACCACCAACTGCCTCGCTCCGATGGTCAAGGTGCTCCAGGAGAATTTCGGCATCGTCAAGGGCTTCATGACGACCGTCCACGCCTACACCAACGACCAGAACATCCTCGACCTTCCGCACAAGGACCTCCGCAGGGCCCGTGCCGCCGCAGCGTCGATCATCCCGACCTCGACCGGCGCCGCCAAGGCTATCGGCGAGGTGCTTCCCGAACTCGCCGGCAAGCTCGACGGCTTCGCCATGAGGGTTCCCGTGCCGGACGGCTCGGTGACCGACCTCACCGTCATCCTCGAGAAGGCCGCCACCAAGGAGGAGATCAACGCCGCCATGAAGAAGGCTGCCGAAGGCGAGATGAAGGGCATCCTCGAGTACAGCACCGATCCGATCGTCTCTTCCGACATCGTCGGCAACGCCCACTCCTGTATCTTCGACGCCCCGCTGACCATGAGCTCCGGCAACATGGTGAAGGTCGTCGGCTGGTACGACAACGAGCTCGGCTACTCGACCCGCGTCGTCGACCTCCTCGACGTCTTCTCGAAGTTCGTGTGAGGCAGGCCTCAGGAACCAGACCGAAGAGGGCGCCCGAAAGGCGCCCTCTTTCCGTTTCAGCCCGGCACCGGCCGCTTGAGATTTTCAGGTTAATATTGGTATCTTGATTTCCGGTATTTCCAGTTCCCGGGTTCGGATCAACCACCTTACCATGATGCCCATGACCAAGAACGATGCCAGGCCCATGAAGGCCATCATCCTCTACGACAGCATGTCCGTCGGAGGATCCACCGACCGGTTCATCGATGCCGTCGGTCTGGAGCTGGCCAGGGCCGGCGCCTATGTCGAAAAAGCAAGGTGCAGGCAGAACGGCGACTACGCATTCATTGAGGAGTTCGACGTGGTCGTCATGGGAGCACCGATCTACTATCTGCTCGTCTCGTCCCAGCTCTTCGGGGCACTGTCGAGAAGCAACCTCAAGAAATACCTCAAAGGGAAGAAGGTCGCGCTCTTCGTGGCCTGCGGCAGCCCCGAGCCCATGGCCCAGCTGCTCTACCTTCCCCAGCTCAAGATGAACCTTGAAAACCCGGTGATCCTCGCAGAACGGGTGCTCTCGCCCGAGCAGCTGAATGACCCGGCAGCGGCCTCCGGCTTTGTCGTCGAGATCGTCCGCTCCTACGAAAAGGCACCGAAATCCTGACAACGACCCATGACCGTCAACGAAGAAAAGCCCCTGAGGGCGATAATCCTCTACGACAGCAGAAGCAGCGGCGGTTCGACCGACCGGCTCATCGACGCCATCGGCCACGAACTGGTTGAGTCCGGAGCCTACGTCGAAAAGGCCAGGTGCCGGGCGAATGCCGACTACAGCTTCCTCAGGGAGTTCGACCTGGTGATCCTCGGCGCACCGGTCTACTATCTGGTCGTCGGCTCCCGTCTCCTTGGTGCGCTGGTACAGAGCAACCTGAAGAAGTACCTCAGAGGCAAGAAGATCGCCCTGTTCCTCGCCTGCGGCAGCCCGGAGTCGATGGCCCTGACCCTCTACCTGCCACAGATCAAGGTACACCTCTTCACAAACAGGATCCTCTCCGAGAAGATCTTCGCACCGCACCAGATGGACGACCCTGACACCGTCGGGGAGTTCGTGGAGGAAATCCTCGAGGAGTACGAAAAAGCCGACCGGGGCCGCGCCGGTTCTCTCCAGGTCCAGTGGGACGACGAGGCCTCCGAGATGGTCAATGCCATGCCGTCGTTCATCAGCGGCAAGATCAGGTCGGCCCTCGAACAGTACGCCCTGCAGAACGGCATCAAGGTGATCACCGCCGAGGTGGTCGATGAGGCGCGATCGAGCCCGATGGGTATATAAACCGGAAAGGAAATACACAGGATAAAAAAAGCCGGCGTCGATGCCGGCTTTTTCCGTATTCATCCAAATCCAAATCGAAATCGGTATCGGTATCGTAATCGGCACCGTAATCGATTTCGATACCGATTACGAGGTCAGGTAAACAGGTCTTTTGCCTTCTCGAAGATGCTCTTCTCGTTCTCGTGGTCCCCGGGAACGGGGGTGATAGATCCGGATTTCCTGAGTTCCCTGAGGAGATCCTTCTCCTTGGCGGCAAGCTCCTTCGGCACATGGACGTTCACCCTGACATACTGGTCACCCGAACCGCCACCCTTAAGGTGCCCGATGCCCTTGCCGGAGATGCGCAGCATGGTGTTCGGCTGGGTCGCGGCAGGAATGGTCAGCTTGAGCGTGCCGTCGAGGGTCGGGACGTCGATCTTCGTGCCGAGCACCAGATCGGGGAACCCGAGGGCAAGGTCGAGGATCACGTCGTCGCCGTTTCGGGTGAACAACTCGTGCGGCAGCTCCTCGATGATGACGATCAGGTCGCCGCTCGAGCCGCCTCTCGGACCGGCGTTGCCCTGCCCCCTGAGCGTCAGGTAGTTGCTGTCATGAACGCCGGCTGGCACGTTGATCTTCACGGTCACCTCGCCCTGCTTGATGCCTTCTCCGTAGCACGAGGGGCAGCGATCCTTCACCACATGCCCTTCGCCGCCGCAGGTCGGGCAGGCCGCGATGTTCACGAACTGGCCGAACATCGTCTTGGAGGCCTGCCGGACCTCGCCGGCACCATGGCAGGTCTGGCAGGTCTCGGTCTTGCCCGTCTTCGATCCGCTGCCGTTGCACTCCTTGCACGCGACCTGCTTCTTGATCTTCAGGGTCTTCTCGACCCCTTTGGCGATCTCCTCGAGGGTGAGCTTGAGGCGGATCTTCAGGTCGGTCCCCTGGATGCCAGCCTGCCTGGTTCGGCGCCCGCCCCCGGAGAAGCCGCCCCCGAAGACGTCCTCGAAGCCGCCGAACGGCGAACCCCCGCCCCTCTGGCGGCCACCGCCGCCTCCGAACATGTCGTTGAAGGCGCTGAAGATATCGTTGAAGTCGGCGTAGCCGCCGGCGCCCGGGCCTCCTGAAGCTGCGGACGAGCCGACGCCCGCATGGCCGAACTGGTCGTACCGGCGACGCTTGTCGTCGTTGCTCAGCACTTCGTAGGCCTCGTTGACCTCCTTGAACTTCTCCTCCGCCTCCTTGTTGTCGGGGTTCTTGTCTGGATGGTACTTCAGGGCAAGCTTCCTGTATGCCTTCTTGATCTCGTCCTTGTCGGCCGAACGGCCGACGCCGAGAACCTCATAATAATCTCTCTTCATGGTCTTCCTCTGTATCGAATAACTTTAACCTCTGTTACTTATCGTGCGACGATCACCTTGGCGTGCCTGATTACCCGTTCGCCGAGCGTGTAGCCTGTCTGGTACTCCTCGACGACGGTATCCGACTCGGCATCCGGATGGTCGATCTGGGTGATGGCTTCGTGGAAATTGACGTCGAGCTTCTGCCCTTTCGCCTCGATCTCCTTTACTCCCTTGCCCTCGAGCCAGCCGGTGAAGTTCTTCCTGATGAGCTCAACCCCTTCGACGAAGGGCTTCGCTTCAGGCATGGACTGGAGTTCGGCGGGGATATGGTGCATGAGCCGTTTCAGGTCGTCGAGCAGCGGCAGCAGCTCCCTGACCGTGTTCTCCAGCGAACGCGACGCGGCCATGGCGGCCTCGCGCTCCTTCTGCTTCCTGAAGTTCTCGAACTCGGCGGCACGACGGACCACCTCTTCGCGAAGCTTCTCGACCTGCTGCTTCTGCGCCTCGAGCTCTGCTTCAAGGCCGGTGGCAGGTGCTTCGGAGGGTGCTTCCTGCGATGCCGCGGCCTCTTCGGTTTTCGTCTCGTGTATCTCTTCCTCGTGATGTGCTGCTTTTCTGGTCATTGCAATGCGTTCGTTGTTATTGAATGTTGTCGGACAGCTCCTCGGAGAGGCGGTCTGCCATGTAGTTCACCACGCGTACGGCGTGTTCGTAATCCATGCGTTTGGGGCCGAGGATCCCGATCTTGCCGACCATCTTCCCCGCATAGTAGGGGGATGAGACGATCGTCAGGTCCGCCGCCTCGGGTCCCCGGTTCTCCCCCCCGATGCTGATGAGCACCTCCCGGCCGTCGGCCGCGACCGGCGAGGCGCCGCCGACTTCGGCGACAAGCCTGGCCATGCCGAACTTGTCACCGATCATCGTGATGATATTGCGCACCTTCTCCGGCTGGTTGAACTCAGGTTGGTCGACGATGTACTCCGTACCCGAAATATAGAGCTGGTCAAGGATCGATGATTCGTCAAACAGCGTATCAGCCGAACCGACGATGCTGTGCATGAGCCCCCGTTCGCCCTGGCAGTCCGAAAGCCGGATGGCGATGGTGCTGCGGATCTCGTCGAGCGTCAGCCCGGAAAGGCGCTCGTTCAGGATCTCCACCACGGCGTCGATCTTCTGCTTCGAGACGTCGGCGGCCAGTTCCATGACGATGGTCTTGACGAACAGCGACTGGATCGCGATCACCACCATGATACGGGCCGAGCTGAGCTGCATGATGTCGAGCCGTTCGAACACCGCGTTCGAAAGCCTGGGTGGAAGCACGACGCTGAGCTGCCGGGAGATGCTCCCGAGGACCCTGGCTGCCGCACCCAGCACTTCGGCGGAGGTGCCGGTGCGCTCGGGCCCGAGGTGCCAAAGATTGCTGTCGATCATCCGCTTTTCTTCCTCGTCGATCCGGCTGACCTTCATGATCAGGTCCACATAGTACCGGTATCCCTTGTCGGTCGGCACGCGACCGGCCGAGGTGTGGGGCTGGCTGATGAAACCGGCGTCCTCGAGGTCAGCCATCACGTTGCGGATGGTCGCGTCCGAAAGGCCCAGGTTGTAGTTCCTTGCTATGGTGCGTGAGCCGACCGGGGCGGCCGTGACGACATAGGACTGGATGATGATCCCCAGCACCTGCCGCTCACGCAGGGTCAAATCTCGATTGATCATCGGGTTAACGACAAATTCATGAACTGGATGCTTGGCGGCACTCGTGCCGCAGAACGCCTCACTGCATTGCGCTCCGGAGGAGTCCATGTGTTCCATCAGTAAACACCAGGCGCCTCCCGTTAGTTGCGGGAGCCTGGCTCCGGCAGGAGCGTCTGCCGCACGAACCCCCGGCTTCTGGCGGGATCGCTGCCGATAATATAATGAAAAGCAGCCTATTCAAGGCCGGTTTGACATATATGCGGATTTTTCATAATATTCGGATATCCGATTTTTTCCCAACCAACAGCAAAGGCAATGACCGAACGACAGTCCGCACCCGTCGGCGACCGGATAAGGCAGCTCAGGCGCCACTTCTCGCTGCGTCAGGATGCATTCGGCAGGAAGATCGGCATGTCCGGCAATCGGATTTCCGAACTCGAAAACAATAAAGGGGGCGCAGGAGCCGGCGTCCTGGTGGCCATCTGCCGTGAATTCCCGGTGAGCCACGAATGGATGCTCACGGGAAAGGGCCCCATGCTGAAACCGGAAGTCCGGTCGTCCGGAGCGATTGAAGAAGGGAGCGAACTGTCGCGGCGCATCGGGGAACTTGAGCGGCAGGTCCGCCTGGTCATCCGCGGGAAGGATGAGGAGGAGCACTCGCTGCTGAAGGTGCCGCTCTTCTCGTCGGCCGTCGCCGCGGGGGTCCCGAGCCTCGCCTCATGCGACGTGGAGGATACGATGGAGATCCCTTCCGCCTGGTCGCACGGCAGGAAAAACCTTTTCGCCGTAAGGGTGCAGGGTGAGAGCATGCTCGACGCAGGAATAATGCCCGGAGACCGGTTGCTGGTCGAAGCGACCCAGACGGCCCGCGACCTGCAGATCGTGATCGCCAGCGTCAACGGAGAATTGACCGTCAAGAAGCTCAACATCGCCCGCGACGGCTCCGTGATGCTCGAGCCCCAGAACAGCGCCTTCGAACCGATCGCCATCACCCCGGAGATGGACTTCAGGATCCTCGGCGTCGTGCTGGCCGCGCTGAGGCAGTACTGAAGAACCGTGACGCGTGACACGTTACGCGTCACGGCTTACGCCTTCACACACGACAGCGCCCGGTCGAGGCCGGCGTAGTCCTGCATCACCTCGATGACATTGAAATCCGGCTCGACGAGGCTCCGCACTCCGGAGGCCGCATCGGCATGCAGCTCGAAGCAGAGCACGCCGCCGTTCCTCACGAGTGACGCCCCCAGCCCGGCAATGGCCTTGTAGCACTCGAAACCTTGAGGTGCGACCAGGGCGAGACGGGGCTCGTACCGGCGGACCTCCTCCTGCAGGCCGGCCCACTCCGTTTCAGGAATATAGGGCGGATTGGAGACGACCATATCGAAGGGCGCCCCGACAATCTCCGGAAACGCCGGTTCAAGCATGTCGGCCCGGACGAACCTGATGCGGTCGGCGACGCCGAGCTCCTTGGCGTTCGCCTCCGCGACCGCAAGCGCATCGGCCGAGACATCCGCCGCAGTGACCCTGGCAGCGGGAAGCCGCAGGGCGACGGTGACCGCGATGCAGCCGCTGCCCGTGCCGATATCGAGGATGGATGGGGTCGCCCTGTCCGATACACCGCTTGACGCGAAGCGTTCAAGGGCATGCTCGACCACCAGCTCGGTTTCCGGCCGGGGAATCAGCACCCGCTCGTCGACCGAGTACCGGTTACCGTAGAAGAAGGCCTCACCCGCGATGTACTGCACCGGCCGCCCCTGTAGGCGCTGACGGCAAAGATCGCGGAACGCTTCGAGCTCGCCCGGCATCACCGGGCGTTCGTGGTTCAGGTAGAGGTCGAGGCGCTTCAGGCCGAGCACCTGCCCGAGAAGGAGCTCGGCCGACAGCCGCGCCTCGTCCACCCCTTTTTCCGTAAAAAATTCGATCGTCGTCTTCAGCAGCCCGACGACGTTCCACGATTTCTGTTCAGGCATAAATTATGCACTCACCTGCCGGCGGCGGCGTTTCATCTATCCATGCGACTTTGACGGAATATAGCTGGTATCCTGAACCGATACACCGCTTATTTTCAAAACATGGTTCGGAAACCGACTCCGACGGTGATCACATCCGGCCCCCCATAACCGGCTGTCGGAACTCCCGATGCCCTGCTCCCCGGAAAATGACGATAGCCTCCCTCCACGAAGAGGGAGGTATGGCAGTAAATGTTCCTCTCGCCCTGGATCATTGCCTGCCAGACCATGCCATAAGAATCCGAGGCTTTAAGACAACCGCAAGCGGTGGCATGCGTCGCATCGGGGAACTTCGACTGCCCCAGGCCTAAGCCACCACCAAGCCAAAGTCGCGAAGTTTCACCCGAAAGCAACCGGACAAGGGAGTTCAGGTAGAGGCCCCTCACCTTAATTTGATCGTTCAGTTCCGGCTTGACCACGGCGAACTGCACGCGTTCCCTGTCCAGATACCCATCCAGTAACTGCAGTTCAAGCCGAAGGCGGGTCGGGCTCCGCCCTTCGTTCCGAACGATGAACTCCTTTCCTGCCGAAACAGTCCAGATGCCCCCTCCCTGATAATCGCTCGACCCTTTGAAGAATGCAGCCCCGCCAAGATCCACATCAGGGCCCTCTCCGTCCGCCCTGACGATTTGCTGGCCCGAAGCCGCCACATACCAGCACCCTTTTTCAGATTCACGCTGCACGGCCTCGACCGAAGCCAAAGGCAGTGCGGACAAAACGGAAACAAGCAAAGCCGCCGCCATCAGGGTGACAACGGAAAACCTCCCATGCAAGACGTTGACGCTATCCATCACGACATCAGTGAGTTGATAATGTTATAAAAGAAGCCAGCCCAGAAGGCCCAGGCCGACCACACTGCCGACAATCACCCCTGCATCACTGCCGCCCGAACTGCCTGCAGTCGAAATTGACGCTTCTGCATCGTGCACGGATTTTGTCCAGAAATCGAACGACGTCGTACCCGGGTACTCGTTGCCATTCTGGTCGACAACCGTACCGCCTGCAAGCGTGACATAGTAATGATGTTCAGCCAGCAGGGAGCCTGACGGATCGATGGTAAGTTTGTTGCCGTCGAACAGCAGATGCGTCGAATCCGTAGCAGCGCTGTAGCTTTCAACCACGGATCCCGAAGGCGAATCCTGGTGTATGGCGATGGTACCGGCTCCACGCCGGACATCGTCGCTGAAGGCCAGCACGATATTGCCGTCGACCGAAGCATGCTGAGCCCCGTCCGCAGGGCTGAAACCGATCACGACCGGTGCCGATGAGGCGAAGATCGCCCCAAGATCGGAATAGCCATGGTCAAGCAGGCCTAACGCTGCAGCCTCTGCTTCGCCCATGGACTGGGTGATTCCGGCGCTGTTTTCGTACAGGTGAACATCGAACGCCCCTTTTCCGGGAACCAATGCAAGTCCGACTGTACCGTTCTGTTCGACGTAGCATGCATAGGGGGGAGCCACACCTTCCGGAGCATACAGCCAGTCCCCCGTCACGGTGTTGTACCATGCCTTCAGGGAGACGGTCTCGTCACCCAAGGTATCGGCAACACCATAGAATTCCACTGTCGGTGAATTACCCCGGGTAGCCGCAAGCGCTTCGGCATCGGCTAGCCCCGTAAAGATTTTGCGGTCGCCCGACCCGAGTTCGACACCGTAGTATGCCGTAGGGGTTGCTCCCACGACCGGTACGCCCGGATCACAGATATTCCCCGCAGCCATGTCGTTGTCACCAAAAGCATTGTCCGTGATGATCAGCTCTATGCCGACGACATGTCCCCCGCTGGCCACAAAACGCGCACCGTCACCTCCCGTTTCCCTTTGGGTGAAATCATACCAGCCTGGAGCCGAAACTACGGCACCGTCAAGGTCGTGAAGAACGATATTGGCTGCATGTGCAGCCTCAAGGGAGTCCAGGCTGACGTACTTCCGGTATGCGGTGAAATACCCGGCAGGCGTTTCCGAGTTCGAGATATCGATGTAAACCCTGATCTGCATGCCCTCTCGTGCGGGGTCGATATCCTGCATACTCATCCCTGCGCGGGACTCAACCGAGAACTTGATCGGATCCCACAATGCATTTGCCGGTTTTGAACCACCGGTAACCGCGCTTGCAGGATCGAGAACAGCGATATTGAAAAGCTGTGCGGAACCATCGACGGTCGAACCTGACGTCGATCGCAATACTTCTATCGAGACCACCGGTTCCGATGTTGCCAACGTCCCGGCCAGCCCTTCGTCAAAATAGCCTTTATTGATCCAGGCAAGAGTCGTCACGGCATTCTGGTTCGCATCGTCGACGCCATCGCCATTCTGATCAGCCGTCCCTCCGGCAAGGTTGGCAAGGGCAGATTCGACACTGCTCGAAATACCATCGTGGTCGAGAAGATTAACCTGGGTGGTCGTGTCGATCGCCAACTCGCTGCCCGTCGTGTCCGACGTCGCGTTGCCTGCCGCATCCGTCACCGTCGCCGTCACGCTGTAACTCTGACCGTTGGAGAACGTACCCAACGTGCCGCTGCCTGGCGTCACCGAACTCGTATCTATGCTCCAGTGGGCGCTGCCATCCACGCTGACGTTACCGTACGTCGCTCCGTTCACCGTTACGCTCAGGGTCTCGCCCGATCCCACCGTCGCCGTCCCCACGATCGTCGGCGTCGTGTCGTTCGTCGTTTGCGTCGTCACTGTCGGTACCGCCGGCGCGGTCGTGTCGATCACGATCGCCTGGCTTGCCTCGGTACCGGCATTGCCCGCAGCATCGACCACGCGGAACCTGATCGTCGCGCTGCCCGTCAGCGATGCGTCGGCGAAGCTCACCGACGTCCCGCTGATTCCCGACGATACCGTGCTCCAGCTCGTCCCGTTGTCCCTCGAGTACTCGAGGTGCTCTCCAGTCGCCAGCGCCGTGCTCAGCGTTGCCGAGACCGTCAGTCCATCGTTGTCTTTGGTGATGAAGTCGCTCGACGAACTGCCGGTGTCGGCGGTGATGCTGTTGATCGCCACCGTCGTCGGCGGCGCCGTCGTGTCGATCAACAGCTCGCTGCTCGTCGCATCCGTCGACACGTTGCCCGCCGCATCCGTCACCGTCGCCGTCACGCTGTAGCCCTGGCCATTCGTGAACGTCCCCAACGTACCACTTCCCGGGGTCACCGTTCCCGTGTCTATGCTCCAGTGTCCGGTACCGTCCACGCTGACGTTGCCGTATGTCGCTCCGTTCACCGTTACCGCCAGCGTCTCGCCGGATCCCACCGTCGCCGTGCCCGTGATCGTCGGCGTCGTATCGCTGGTCGTCAGGCTCGATACCGTCGGTACCGCCGGAGCTACCAGGTCAACCGCCTGCACGCTCTGGGTCGCTGCCAGATTCAGGTTTCCGGCTCCATCGCTCGCAACCCCGTAAGCAACGTCCACGGTCACGTCACCAGTATAGCCAGCCGTCGGTGTCACCAACAGCGTGCAGATCATCGAACTCTGGACAGTAATCGTCCCCTTACTCCCGTTCGTTACCGTCACGTCGGCGTCCGTGAACCCCGTCACCGGTTCCGAGAACGTAAACGTATACGTGATAGTGCCATCGGCAATGTTCAGCGTCCCGCTCACGTTGTCCGTGATGGCCACCGTCGGTATCGAGGTATCACTGCTTGTGATCGTCACCGGCTGATCGGTCAATGCAAGCGCCGCATTGGCGGCAATATCCTGGATCTTGTTGGTACCTGGCGTGTAGCTGACGATAACATTGCTGTCCGTATTCGTTACTGAGGAACCCAGCGTCAACGTTACTGTCCTGCTGCTTGCATCAACGGCAACACCGCTCACCGATACCGTGGTGCCGCTATTCTTCATCACAGCGAAATCAGTCGTGGCAGGCGCCGTGCCATCCATGCCTACTCCGGCTTCGCTGTAGGTCAGGGTCAGCGTATTTCCGATGACCGCCGCGTTTGCAAGAACCGGCGCTGTCGTATCGAGCGTGACCGGAAGTGCCGTGCTGGCATTGGAGATATTCCCTGCCGCATCGGTAACCGTCGCCGTGAAGCTCAGGCTGCCAGCTGTCAGGGTGCTGCTGCTGATATCCACATACCCCGCCGTAATATCACCATTCGTGAGCGTCGCCGTCCCAACCTGCACAGCTCCATCGTAAAGCTTGACCACATCGCCAGCCGCCGGTACCGACGACCCCGTCCCGTTGAACGCCACTCGCAGCACCGGTGAGGTGACATTGGTCTTGTCATCGCTCTGGCTCGTCCCGCTGTCGGAGGTCGAAAACAGATCCACGCCAGGTGCCGCCGGTGCCGTGCTATCTATAGTTTCAACGAAGCTGTTGCCGGATACCGGGCCCTGATTGCCCAAGGCATCGGCAACTCGGGCGCTGAGGGTGTAGGTCACCCCGTTTTCCAGGGTGCCGGTTGGAACATCAGCATATCCGTGAGTGATGTCCGTAGAGGTCAGCGTGTATGAGGAGCCAAGGGGGGATGAGGTATCTGTCCCATTATACAGCTGGAGGTGATCGCCGGCGAGGGCTCCGGAAGCCGTAAGGCTTACCCTTACCGTCAGGTTCAGGTCGTTTGTGCTGCCCGGATTGCCGAGTGTTCCCATGACGGGCGAGATATCATCCGTGACACTCGTGATCGACACCGCGGCGGGAGCCGTGTTGTCGAGCACATACGTGCCTGTCGTGGCGGTGTTGTTTGCCAATGCGTTCGCCTGGTTCGAACCGTCGATGATATCCATGCCGGCAGACTGCGTCGCCAGCGAAAGGACCAGATTGCCGTTGGCGAGAGCTATGGCAGAATCGTTGACCAGAACGTCGTAGACCAGTCCGGAGACCTGCGTGACTGCTGCGATATTGACGGCGGTGCCGTTGAGCTTGGCCACGAAATCGGAGATGTCCACGTTGGCCACGCCGCCGCTTGCGTCGGTAAAGGTTACCTGGAAGGTCACTGCATCTGCATTCGTCGGGGTCGACGGGCTTTGCGGCACGATGCTGCTAAGGACGGGGGCCGTGGTATCCGTGATATTGGATACCGTATACAATGAAAAATTTGCAGCTGCGTTACCGGCAAGGTCCAGCAGTTTTACTGCAGAACCGCTCCCCTGCGTATAGCTGACCTTGACCGCATCGCTTGGGGCAGCAGCAGTGTCCAGGAGCATGGTAACGGTCTTGGCGACGGGATCATACACAAGGGTGTCGATACCTGCACTGCTTCCGGCAATGGTAACCGCAAACTGCGTATCGGTTGGTTCATTAGGGGCAACACCAACAGCTTCCGTGTAGTTCAAGGTCAGGACGCTGCCATCGACCGTGGCTGAAGACAGCGACGGTGCCGTCTTGTCCAGAGTCAGGCCGAGGTCGTTGGTGGTGTAGGAACTCGAACCATGGACGATCTTCGCTGACAGCGACACATTCGCGTCCGAGCCCAGCGAAGCTGTGGTAATGTCGATGTACCTGTTGCTGATATTGGCTGATGTCAGCGTAGAAGAAGAGCCGATCTGTACGCCTCCCTTGAGGATCTGGACCGTATCGCTTGTCGTGACGGTAACTCCGCTGTTCCAGAGGCTGCTGAAATCAACACGCACCGAAGGTGTCGCGTTGCTGGTGATAGCATCGCTGTTGTAAGTGCCACTGTCCGAGGCCGAGTTGAGCGTGATCAGGGGCAGCGAGGTGTTGACCACCAGCGTCTTGGTGGAGGACTCCTGCGAAACGTAACCGGACAGCGGATCACGCTCGACAGCCTTGATGGTGTAGGTGCCGCTGTTGATATTGCTGACTGGGGAAAAGGTCCAGTTGCCGGATGCATCGACCGCAGCCGACCCCAGCAGTGTCGCGCCGGCGTACACATCGACTACCGTGTTGGCATCGGCAGTGCCGGTGAAGACCGGGCGAACATAGTTGGTCGTGACGCTGGAAGAGGATGACGAGGCAATCGTGCTGATAACCGGCGAACCTGCGATCTGGATCAGCTGGTAGTCCTGTTTGGCTATCGGGCCATTCAGGTTGTTGCCGTCCACTACCTTGAACTCGATGGCCCAAGGCACCAGCTGGGCCGGATCGGCGTAACCGGTTTTGAGTGTCCTGCCTGTCCAGGCAACAGACGTGCCGTTGACCGCCGTCGAGGCATCGCCCCACGTTACGCCGCCATCAATCGAACCCAGCAACCGTTGCCCCGCTTGCAACACCGAGGACAGCGTAGCATAAATGGCCTGGCCGGCGGTGGCGGTGATGAAGTCGCCTGACACCCCGGTATCGGCGCTGATCGAGGTGATACTGACGGCTTGGGCTGGAGCTGTCGAATCGACAGCAAGGGAATAGGCCGATGAGGTACCTCCGGTGCTGGTGTCCCTGGCGGTGAAGCTGTGGGTAACGTTGGCCAGAGGGGCAAGGTCACCGACCTGGAAGGTCCAGTTGCCACCGGAGTCGGTGGTGGTATAGCCCAGAAGAGTGGAGCCATCGTAGATGGCGAGCGAACTCAGCTTTCCTGCCGTACCAACAAGGGCAGGTGTTTGGTCGCCGGTGGTGTGCGGTGTTGCCGCATGGTCAGCCTGGGAGGCCAGATCTGCGTCAGTATTGCCGGACCACGACGCCGATGTCAGCCCGGTGATGGCAGGCGTCACTGCCGCATCGATCGTCAGGGAGTATGGTGAGCTCTGAACATAACTGCTGCCGTCACGTTTTGCCGTGAAGGTATGTACTGTCAGACTGATTGCCGTTGGTACCGTGAAAGTCCAGGCATAACCATGATAGGCGCTGTTATAGGTCTTGGTACCGTTTGAAGTTCCATCCGCTGTGCTGTAGGTGGAACCTATCAAAACCCCATCCATGTAAATATCAACAAGACGGGCACTGCTGCTGCTGTCTTTGGCATACACATAACCTGTGAGCGTCGGCGTTGTATCGGCGGTCGCTGTATGTGCCAGATCGGCGGCAGTGCTGCCCGTCCAGGAGGTGTTACCGAGGATGATAGTGTAGTTGGTGCCCTTGCTGCTGGTCGTTGTCGGCGTCGATGAGGAGGAGCTTGAACTCGACCCGGTGATCGAAGTCGTCGAGGTCTTGACATCCTGTACCACGCCGGCAGCATCGAACAGTGTGGCCTGGAGGGTATAGGTGCCCGTAGGAATGGCCGACCAGCTGCTGTAGAAGTTGGTGTTGACCGCCAGGGTGTTGCTGTTGGTCTGGGTGGCATTGGCAACATTTTCAGAAACCGAGCTGTTGACCTGGGCCACCGCCCTACCGGTAGCATCCAGCAACAGGTACTGGATCGTGTAGTTGCCTATCGGGGCAAGCCACTGGCTGGTAACGCTCTGGCCAGACTCTGTAAGCGAACTGATCAAAGAGCCCGAACCCATAAAGAGTTCAGCTATGGAGGTGCCGACCACCCATCTGCCACCATTGTTGGCCTGGGTCTGCGTGCCGTTGTCGTCGGGGACCACACGGACAATCCAGTTGCCGGTACTCGTGACGATGGACGAGACATCGAAGGTTGTGTAGCTCCAGTTGTTGTTCGTGCCATTGAGGTACCCGACAAAGCTCCAGCTGGCATCCCCCTGCTTCTGGATGTAAACACCGTCCCATTCCGAGTTGGCGTCACCGGCCGCATAAGGCACACCTGATGAATTCTTCAGCCCGTAATCGACGTCATAGGCGCGAATTACCAGCTTGGCCGCCGCATCGGTTGCCGTGACATTGATCGGATTGAAGGTGATGAGCTTGCCTGCGCCGATAAGGCCGGTGGTCACACCTGCGGTATCGACATTGGTACCTGTGGTCGAGCTGTAAATACCAGTGGTCAGGACCTCTGTGTAATCGACGGCGACGGCATTGCTGAACGCACTTGAAGCCCCGATGGAACCTGTGTTTTGCTCCAGCACCCAATCCCCACCGGATGCGCTGGCCCCGGTAAGGTTGTCTGAAGCAGCCACATCCACCTGAGCGAGTCGGGATAATGTAGCTAGCAGGCTTACTCCTTCCTGGCCACTGCCGACATTGCATCCGTAAAGAAGGAAATCCGCACCAGGTGCCAGAGAGGCAGACCAGCCCGCAAGAAGATCGCTTTCCGCCAGGATGCCTGAGGCGTCATAAATCTTTCCGTTCAGCACAAGAGCACCAGCCTGACCATGGGACACCAGATGAACCGCTGTCAGTCCCTGGTACATTCCGAGTATCGATGAAATCTGCAGCCACGGATCTTCTCCCGGCTGCAGAAGTACCACGGCTACATCCGAGCGCACATCGGCGACCAGCACATCCACATTGGGCAGGGCGGCATCGATGAACAAAATTTCCTGGAAAGTCGCAGATTCAGCAGGCCCGGTTGAAAAAACCGTCAAGGATAGCTGATCAGGCAACGTACTTGCAACGCCAGGTTTGATGTAGTCTGGAGATGTTAATGATGTCATAACGTGAATCGTTTTGAAGCCGGCGGCCAGCGAACAGGCTCTGCAAACTATGGTTCAGGGCGATTGTATGCTGATGTAATGGTGATGAAGAATTCTCTAAACAGCTACGGCTCTTCATAGAGTAGGCGTGAACTTCCTTAAAGCGAAAATGATGTAAAAAATATACCCTTTTAGCAGTAAAATCATAAACGTATTACACCGGGGAAAAATTCATTCTCGCCCGAAGTAATAAAACATCCATTACGACCTCTATTTTATAGGGTTCGTTCTTTTACGATATTCACTGACTGCCGGACAAATGGATTGACTTACATCCCGGAAAAGAATCATGACCAGTTGACAATGAAACATCAGATAAGAACATTTCTCCTCCTGCTCTTCATGCTCCTCCTGAACTCGCTTGCCGAGGCGGCCTTTACCGGCCGGATGGAGATGGCCCTGACGATGCCGAACGGAACGGCGGAGGTCACCTACCTGTTCGGCAGGGGGGCGCAGCGCATGGACATGGCGATGCGCGTCGAGAGCATCCCCGAACCGCTCAGGACCACCGTGATCACCCGCACCTCGCGGCCGGACGAAGCGACCATCGTGAACCACCGGACAAAGAACTGGAGCGCGGTCAACCTGCGGACGGCGGCGGAAAGCGCCACCCTGATCGATTTCGACAGCAACTACCGCCTGACCCGCCTCGGGAGCGAGACGGTCAAGGGTTACCGTTGCGAGCACATCAGGCTGACGAGCACCACCGAAGAGCTCGATCTCTGGATGTCGAGGGAGCTTGCCGATTTCTCGACCTTCAGGCTCCTGCAGTCGCAGAACCCCCGCCTGTCGAACACGTCGCTGTCGAAAACCATCTCGCAGGCGGGCGTTGAGGGATTCCCCGTGAAGATCGTCCAGAAGAACGACAACGGACTGTATGTGATGGAGCTGAAACGGGCCGTGGCCCAGCCGGTGGCGGATGCCGAATTCGCCGTACCGAAGGGATACTCGAAGGCCGATGCCGCACAGAAACCTGTCGACAGCCGACAGAAGGAGCAGCTGAGGAAGCTCATGGAAAAAATGAAGGATTTTGAACGCTAGTCGCTATATTTTCGGACCTTACCCCAATTATTAACCCAGGACGGAAACGTGGCTGAAAAAATCACTACGAGAGCGCAGGACTACTCACAATGGTACATCGACCTGGTCCGGTCGGCGAAACTGGCTGACTATTCGGACGTGCGCGGCTGCATGGTTATCCGTCCGAACGGATATGCCATCTGGGAGAAGATGCAGGCGGCGCTGGACGGCATGTTCAAGGCGACCGGGCACGTCAACGCCTACTTCCCGATGTTCATCCCCGAGAGCTTCATCGCCAAAGAGGCAGAGCACATCGAGGGATTCGCGCCCGAGTGCGCCGTGGTGACGCACGGCGGCGGCGAGGAGCTCGCCGAGAAGCTGTACGTCCGCCCGACCTCCGAAACCATCATCTGGTCATCGTACAAGAAGTGGATCCAGTCCTACCGCGACCTGCCGATCCTGATCAACCAGTGGGCCAACGTCGTCCGCTGGGAAATGCGCACCCGCCTCTTCCTGAGGACGACCGAGTTCCTCTGGCAGGAGGGGCACACGGCCCACGCCGACCCCGAGGAGGCGCAGGAGGAGGTGATCCGCATGATCAACGTCTACCGCACCTTCGCCGAAGAGTACATGGCCGTGCCGGTCATCGTCGGCCGCAAGACCGACAGCGAGAAGTTCGCCGGCGCCGATGCGACCTACTGCATCGAGGCGATGATGCAGGACGGCAAGGCGCTGCAGGCAGGCACCTCGCACAACCTCGGACAGAACTTCGCCAAGGCCTTCGACTGCCAGTTCCAGACCAAAGAGAGCGGGCTCGACTACGTCTGGGCGACCAGCTGGGGAGTCTCGACGCGACTCATCGGCGCGCTCATCATGGCGCACTCCGACGACCGCGGCCTGGTGCTCCCGCCGAAGCTCGCCACCCGCCAGGTGGTGATCATCCCGATCCTGAAGGGCGACAAGGAGGCGGTGCGGGCGCACGCGAGGTTCATCGCCAAGGCGCTGAACCACCACGGCATCCCGACCTTCGTGGACGACAGCGAGCAGAACTCCCCCGGCTGGAAGTTCGCCGAGTACGAGCTGCAGGGCATCCCGGTCAGGATCGAGCTCGGGCCGAGGGACATCGAGAGCGGCAAGTGCATCGCCGCGCGTCGTGACACGCTGGAGAAGACCGAACTGCTGCTCGACGAATCCCTGCCGACGGTCGTCGGGGAGATCCTGAACAGCATCCAGCAGAACCTCTTCGACCGCGCCCTGCAGTTCAGGACGGAAAACACGGTCGAGGCTTCGTCCTGGGAGGAGTTCAAAACCGCCGTGGAGAAAGGCTTCGTGATCGCGCACTGGGACGGAACGTCGGAGACGGAGGCGAAGATCAAGGAGGAGACGAAAGCCACCATCAGGGTGATCCCGACCGATGAAGACTATCGTGAGCGCTATGCCATGGATGAACCCGGAATTTGCATCTGCTCGGGCAACCCGGCGGCACAGAAAGTGGTATTCGCAAAGGCGTATTAAGCCGATTCCTGCACTCCGGCACTGCCAAATGCCGGAGTTGCGACAAAAAACCGGAAATTTCCAGGGAACCACATCCCTGAAGTTTTGTGAGGACGCTAATGTCAGACCGGAGACGGGCCGCCGACAACCAGGCAGGCCCGTTTCCTTTTCCGGTACAATTTCAATGTCCTTGACTGTCTCGAGAATACTTTTGTAAATTATGGGCAGATGCCATTATCACCCACTTCGTAGCTGTTCCTTCCTATCGCTGCTCCAGGCACCACTCTCTACCCATTTTTTCCCAAAATCACATCCCAGGAGGAGGGCATGAAAGAAGACTCCGTTTACGATTATTCGATAGTTCGGGGGTTTGCGTTCTCGGCGCTGTTCTGGCTGATCGTCGGACTGCTGATCGGCCTCTGGATCGCGTTCGAGATGTTCAATCCTGCACTGAACATCACACCATGGCTCAGCTTCGGCCGGCTGCGTGTCGTGCACACCAACGGCCTCGGCGTAGGATTCGGCATGTCGGGCATCTTCGCGACGGCGTACTACATGCTGCAGCGCCTCACCCGCACGCCGCTCCCCTTCCCGAAACTCGCCAAGGCTCACCTCTACGTCTTCAACCTTGCCATAGCCGCAGCCGCCGTCAGCCTCATGGCCGGCATGAACACCACCAAGGAGTATGCCGAGCTTGAATGGCCGCTCGACATCGGTGTGGTGATCATGTGGGTGATGTTCGCCGTCAACGTGTTCGCCATCCTGATCAGGCGACAGGAGAAGCAGATGTACATCTCCCTCTGGTACCTGGTCGCCATGACCGTGACCGTCGCGGTGCTCTACATCGTCAACAACCTCGAGATCCCGGTCACCCTCACCAAGTCATACAGCATCTACGCCGGCGGCAATGATGCCAACGTCGAGTGGTGGTACGGGCACAATATCGTGGGATTCATCTTCACCGTCCCGGTGCTGGCGATGTTCTACTACTTCCTTCCCAAGGCCACCGGACTGCCGATCTACAGCCACCGCCTCTCGATCGTCTCCTTCTGGTCGCTCATCTTCGCCTACCTCTGGACCGGCGCGCACCACCTCATGCTGACCCCGCTGCCGGAGTGGATCCAGACGGTGGCCATCGCCTTCAGCATCTTCCTGATCGCCCCCTCCTGGGGTTCGGTGGTCAACGGCTACTACACCCTGCAGGGCAACTGGGACCAGATGCGCTCGAACTACCTGACCAAGTTCTTCATCATCGGCATCACCTTCTACGGCCTGCAGACCATCCAGGGACCGCTGCAGGGACTGAGGACGCTGAACGCCTTCTTCCACTACACCGACTGGGTGGTCGGCCACGTGCACATGGGCACGATGGGCTGGGTCGCCATGATCATCTCGGCCTCATTCTATTACATGATCCCGAAGGTCTACGGACGTGACCTGTACAGCATCAGGCTGGCAAACATCCACTTCTGGCTCATCCTGCTCGGCCAGCTCGCCTGGACCATCACGATGTGGATCGGCGGCATCCAGCAAGGTGCCATGTGGAAGGCCACCAACCCCGACGGCTCGCTGATGTACAACTTCCTCGACGGGCTGACCTCGCTCTATCCCTATTACAGGATGCGTTTCGCCGCCGGCATCGTGTACTTCATCGGTATCCTGATCTTCGCCTGGAACCTCATCCAGACGGCCAGGCAGCCAGCGGAAGCCGAAGCGTAAACCACCAAACCTCAAACAGGAGCTTGCATCATGGGGATCTATTCAAAACCGGTTGTCTTCGCGATCGTTGCGGCGCTGGTCATCCTTACCGGGACGGTGGTCACGGTCTTCGTGCCGATGTTCCTGCCGTCCACCCAGCCTCCGAGCGGCTACGTCAAACCCTACACCGCCATCGAGCAGGAGGGCCGCGACCTCTACATGCGCGAAGGCTGCAACAACTGCCACACCCAGACCGTGCGTCCGCTGAGGACCGAGGTGCTGCGGTACGGCGAGTACTCGAAGGCCGAAGAGTTCGCCTGGGACCGCCCGTTCCTCTGGGGATCGCGCCGCACGGGCCCGGACCTGAACCGCGTCGGCGGCAAGTACCCGGACTCCTGGCACTACAAGCACATGAACAGGCCGCAGGACATGTTCGCCCTCTCGAACATGCCCCCTTACGGCTGGATGGCCGACAACAGGCTCGACACCTCGATCTCCTTCAAAAAGACAAAGGTGCTAGGCTACGGCTATACCGAGGAGCAGGTCAGGCAGCAGATCGCCGACTACAAGGCAAAGGTTACCGCGGCAGACTACGACTCGAAGGATACCCGCGACCTGGTGACGCCTGCCAGCCTGAGGGGAGAACTCACCGAAATGGACGCCATGGTCGCCTACCTCCAGAAACTCGGGCGTGACGTGAAGGAGAACGCCAGGGAGGCCGGCAAATGATGAACTTCCAGTCCATCGCCTATACGGCGTTCACCTTCGCCCTTGCGGCCGTGATGGCGGGCATCATCGCCTACTACTTCAACCCGGCGCGCAGGAAGGATGTCGAGGAACCGAAATACCGGATGCTCCGTGACGACGAGTGACGGCAGCATGGCGGAACGACAGTCAACAGTTCAAGAAACCATCTGGAGGAGCTTCACATGAATGACTCAGGAATACCGCAGGAGGGCCACAACAAGATCCCGAAGGGATGGATGGCGTTCTTCGTCGGGATGATCGCCTTCGTGCTCTGGTATGTCGCATCCTTTACCCCGGCAATTTCAGGCTGGTCCTTCTACAAGCTCTACGAAGCCGAAATGAAGGCCGGAGAGAAGGCCGCGGCATCGGCGACGGCTGATCCCGGCAAGTACATTGGCAAGGCCGATGCGATTGCCGAAGGCAAGACCGAGTACGAAACCACCTGCGCCGCATGCCACATGGCGGACGCCAGCGGCGGCATCGGGCCGAACCTTAAGGTCGCGCTCAAATACGGCGCGAGCCCCGACAAGATCTTCGAGTCGGTGACGCAGGGCAGGCCCAACGGGATGCCCCCGTTCCAGCAGCAGCTCGGCAACGACAAGATCCTCAAGGTCGTCGCATTCATCGAAAGCCTGAGGAGATAACCCGAAAAACCGCTGCCCCGGGAACCAATACCGGGGCAACGGCTCTTGTATTCAGGAGGGTTTCAAACCTCCTGACATTATTGTCTTCACATTCTCCTCAATTGCCCCGGGGTTCAGCCCGGGGAGCATAATGCAGTACCATGAAGCAGATCGTCTGGAGGCGTTATCGAAGGGTGGTCGAAATCCTGCAGGCCATTCTCCTGACCGGCCTCCCCTTCCTGAAGATCAACGGCCAGAGCGCCCTGAGGTTCGACATCGGGGAGCTCAACCTCTATTTCTTCGGCACCGTCATCAGGATCGGCGAGTTCTACCTGATCCTCGGGGCCACCCTGTTCCTCCTTCTCTTCATCGGGACGGTAACCGTCATCCTGGGTCGGGTCTGGTGCGGTTGGCTCTGCCCGCAGACCGTCCTGCTCGACCTCGCCGGAAGCCTGGCCTCCGTCTTCGGGAAGAAGCACTCAAAAACCATACAGAAACTCGTCCTGATTCCCGTCTCGGCCCTTGTCGCGATCACCATGGTCTGGTACTTCGTGCCTCCGGCCGAAACCATGGCGCAGTTGGTGGCCTCACCCCTCATCTCCGGGTTCTTCCTCGTGCTCTGGCTCAGCGTCTACCTCGAACTGGCCCTGCTCGGCAGGGGCTTCTGCACCTCGATCTGCCCCTACGCCATGATGCAGAACGCCCTCTTCGACAAGGACACCCTCGTGATCGAATACGACCAGTCGCGTGACTCCACCTGCATGAAGTGCGACGACTGCGTGCGGGCCTGCCCGGTCGGCATCGACATCAAGGACGGCCTCAGCAACCGCTGCATCGCCTGCGCGGAGTGCATCGACGCCTGCTGGCCCAAGAGCAGCAGGCGCAACCTGCCCCCGTTCCCGAACTACAAGGGCAAAGTCATGCGCCCCAAGGCATGGATGCTTGGCGGCGTCACGGTCGCCTCCGCTCTGGTGCTCGCGATGCTCATCGCGATGCGCCCCACGGTGGACTTCATGGTAAGCCGCGTGCAGGAGCCCCTGCCCGCCGGCCTCAACCGCTACGCCTACTCGATCTACAACAACAGCTCCCGGCCGCTCGAACTCGAGCTTTCTGCGCCTGAAGGCATCACGGTGATCGGCGAAAGCAGGATCCCGGTCAAGCCGTACGGCGTCGTCAGGGGCAAACTGCTGCTCAGGGCGGCGGCCGGCCGTGACAAGGTATCGCTGAACCTCAGGGGCAGCGGAGTATCGTTAACCAGGGAAACCGGATTCCTATGAGAACCTTCATCGCCGGGATGTTCGCCCTCTTCCTCCTGGCCATGGGCTGCGGCATCTTCTTCGCCTACCGCAACGCCGAAGGGCTCGTCGAGACCAACTATTACGAGCGGGGCAACAACTGGTTCCAGGCAAAGAAAGAGGAGCGGCGGATCGGTCTGGAGGTCGTGAAGCCCGATTCCCTCGCCTTGGGCGACAACCGGGTCAGGCTCGTCCTCAGGGGTCACGGCAGACCGCTCCGCCAGGCCGACGTACGACTCTTCATCGGCAACGTCTCATCATCCGCCCATGACCTTACGCTCCCCATGCGGGAAACCGGACCGGGGGTGTACGAAGCGAACGCCGTGGTCCCGTCGAAAGGCAAATGGCTGCTCAGGATGGACCTGGCGGCAGGGAAACTCAAAACCAGCCGATCATGGTTCTTCGACGTCAGGTAGGCCGGGCAACCCTGCTGCTTTTCGCCGTGACCGCATTCCGGGCCGCACCGGCAAGGGCGGATTTCACCGCCGACAGCAACGCGATCCATGCCGGCCCCTGCTCCAGGCCGGCCGCAGGTAGGCTGGTAACCCTCGAGATTGACCCGAAACCGGTCAGGCACATGCAGGAACTGACCTTCATGATCACCATAGCCCCCTCCGACGGCCTGCCCTCTAATCTGCTGCTCGACCTCAGCATGCCGGGCATGGCGATGGGAAGGAACCAGGTCAGGATGACGAGGATGAACGCCGGCATATGGGAAGGCAAAGGCCTCATCGTCCGGTGCATGAGCGGCCGGACACTCTGGAGAGCCACGCTGCTCTCCAACGAACTGGGCAACCCCTCATTCACCTTCAATGTCCGGAACTGACCGCCCCATAGAGGCCGCCGTCCGCTGCGACCACTGCCTCCAGGAGGTTCCGGCTGCATCGGCGATAAGGTCGGTCGTCGACGGCCGGGAGCGAACCTTCTGCTGTGCAGGCTGCCTCGGGGTCTACGAGCTGATCCACAGCCAGTCGCTCGACACATTCTACACCCGGAGGTGCGACTGGCAGCCGGGACGCCCGGCATTCGCGGTGGCCGACCCCGCCGATTTCGCCGCTGACGTCGTCGACGGCCCGGCGGGCAGCCGGATCGACCTCCTGCTCTCCGGCATCCGCTGCGCCTCATGCGTCTGGCTCGTCGAGAAGGTGCTCGGCCGCCTCGACGGCGTACTCTCCGCCCGGGTCAACTACGCCACACGCCGGGCCACCATCGAATGGAAGCCCGGATCGGCAAGCCTCGAATCCATCCTTGCGGCGATGGCCGGACTCGGGTACGTTCCGCGCCCGGCAAGGCATGCCGCATCCATGGACCCCTTTGCCGAGGAGATGCGCGACCTGCTGCTCCGGTTCGGTACCGCAGGCTTCTTCGCCATGCAGCTGATGCTGGTCAGCTCCGCGCTCTACGCCGGCTTTTTCCAGGGGATCGAAACGACCTACCGACTCGCATTCCAGCTCATCTCCTGGGCGCTGGCCACTCCGGTTGTCCTCTACTCGGGCTTCCCCTTCATCTCGAACGCGCTCCGGGCGATCAGGAACCGCAGCCTCAACATGGATGTCCTGGTGGCGCTGGGCTCGATCTCGGCCTACCTCTACAGCATCGCCGCGATCTTCACCGGCGGCGAGGTATTCTTCGACACTGCGGCCATGATCGTCACCTTCATCCTGCTCGGCCGCTTCCTCGAGGCCGGCTCCAGGCTCAAGGCGGGCAGCGCCATAGCAGCCCTCACCGAACTCCAGCCGAAGGAAGCCATGGTTATAGGGGAGTCTGGCCAGGGCGTCCTGCAGCCGCTCGAACGGGTCCGGACCGGAGAGCTGATCGAGGTACTGCCCGGCGCCAAGGTACCGCTCGACGGCACGGTGGTCGAAGGAAGCGCCGACGTCGACGAATCGATGCTGACCGGAGAGTCGGCGCCGGTGGCCAAGGCCGAAGGCAGCGACATCTTCGCCGGCACCTGCGCGGTTACCGGACGCCTGACTGTCCGTGTAACCGGCGACTCGAAGCAGACGCTGCTCTCGAGGATCATCAGGACGGTCGAGGAGGCGCAGGCTCGCAGGGCCCCGATACAGGGGCTGGCGGACCGGGTCTCCGGCTGGTTCGTACCGGCGGTCATCATGCTCGCCATCGCCACCTTCGTCTTCTGGAAACTCTCCGGGGCCCCTCCGGTCAGGGCGCTGATGAACGCGGTCTCGGTGCTGGTGATCGCCTGCCCCTGCGCACTCGGGCTCGCAACGCCGCTGGCGATCATGGTCGGCACCGGCGCCATCGGCAGGAAAGGCATCCTCGTGAAGGGTGGGGATATCTTCGAATCGGTCTCGAAAAGCACCGTAGTGGCGCTCGACAAGACCGGCACCATCACCCTGGGACGCCCCTCGGTGGTCGACACCATCGACTTCGGCACGTCTACGCGTTTCAGGCAGGCGAGCGCATCCCTCGAGCAGTGGTCCGAACACCCTGCAGGCAAAGCCATCATCGCTTCATGGAAGGGGAAGCTCCTCGAGGTCGAAGGGTTCAGGTCAGTTCCAGGCCGCGGGGTCTGCGGCATGATCGACGGCGAGGCGTGGCTGGCCGGAACGGCATCCCACCTCGAAAGCGAAGGGATCGCCATCGACCCGGCCTGCCTCGAACAGGAGGCACGGCTCCAGCAGGAGGGCAAGAGTTCGGTGTTCATCGCCTGCGACGGGCGGGTGGCCGGCCTCTACGGCCTGATCGACGACGTCCGCGACGACGCCCTGGAAACGGTCTCCTCCCTGAAGGACCTGGGGCTCCGGCCGGTCATGCTGACGGGGGACAACGAAGGGGTCGCCGGGTATGTCGCCTCGAAATGCGGCATCGGGGAGCTCCGGGCCGGGCTGGACCCGATCGGGAAGGCCGGGGCGGTCAGGGAGCTGAAGGCTCGGAAAGGATGCGTGCTGATGGCCGGCGACGGCATAAACGACGCCCCGGCGCTCACGGAGGCCGATACCGGAGTCACCTTCGGCACGGCGACCGGCATCGCCATCGAAAGCTCGGGCGTCACGATCCTGAACGACGACCTCAGGCTGCTCGGCGAGCTGGTCTCCGGTTCGAGGAGGACATTCTCGGTCATCCGCCAGAACCTCGCCTGGGCCTTCGGCTACAACCTGGTAGCCCTACCGCTCGCGGTCTCCGGGATGCTCCACCCGATCGTCTCCGCCATGCTCATGGCCATGAGCTCGCTGGTGGTCGTAGGCAACTCGCTCAGGCTTAAAAACATCTGAACCGAACCATGGAAAGCACCTTCTTCCTGATAGCCATCGGCTTCGTCACCGGCCTCGCCGGCTGGGTCCTCTTCCTGTGGGCGGTGCGCAGCGGGCAGTTCGACGATGTGGAGGCGGCCAAGTACCGCATGCTCGACGACGACGACGAGCCTCCCGTAACGAAAAAGGGCGACCATGGGCGGTGAAGCCCTGGCCATGCTGGCGGCCGGGCTGTTCGGAGGCTTCGGCCACTGCGTCGGCATGTGCGGGCCGGTCGTGGCCGCGCTCTCCCTGGGGGATGCCCGCAGGGGAATCACCCGCCTCCTGCTCTACAACCTCGGCAGGGTGATGACCTATTCGCTTCTCGGCGCGCTGGTGGGATTCACCGGATCATTCCTCGGGCTCGCCAGGTCGATCTCATCCTTCCAGACCGCCGTCATGGCCTTCTCGGGCCTCTTCATCGTGGTGATGGGCCTGGTCTCGGCAGGCTGGGTCCCCTTCGGCAGGGCGCTGCCCGTCTGCACGCCGGCCATGCCCGCCATCCGGAAGCTCATGGAGCTTTTCAGCGGGCCCCGCTCGACCGGCGCCTGGTTCCCGATGGGCGTGCTCCTGGGCTTCCTTCCCTGCGGCCTGGTCTACACCGCGATGCTCACTGCGGTGCGCGCCGCCATGGAGGCACCCGACCACTTCGCCGGCATGGCGACCGGCGGGCTGCTGATGCTGCTCTTCGGCATCGGCACGGCACCCTCGCTCCTGCTGGCAGGCATGGCGGCCGACCTTTTCGGTGAAACGGCGCGCCGCCGCTTCTACCGCCTGGCGAGCCTCGTCATGATCGCCACCGGCCTCTGGTTCGTCTACGGCGCATTCAGGCTGTAAAGTTGCATGAAACCGTGGAATTCGGTAGAATTAGGTTTACGTCATCCGCATCAGTCTACAGCTTGCCTCTGGCTTTGGAGAACCCCTGCACATGAACATCGACAGGAACCTCATCAGGCTCCTCAACGAGGAGAAGCGGTCGTTCGTACTGTCCGGCATTGCCGGCTCGGCCGGGGCCCTGCTGCTCGTCGGGCAGTCCTGGAGCCTCAGCACGGTCGTGGAGCGGATCTTCAGGGAGGGGGGCGGCTGGCAGGCGATCATGCCGTTCGTCTCGCTCTTCGCCATCTTCAGCCTGCTCAGGCTGCTCACGAACCAGGCGGGACACCAGGCGGCAAAACGCGGGACGCTCGGCATCCGCGGCCTGCTCTCCAAAAGGCTCGCCGGCACCGTCGCCGGCCTCGGCCCGGCCTTCACAAGCTCTGAACAGAGCGGGCGGCTCGTGACCACGATGCTCAAGGGGGTGGAGTCGGTCGACCCCTACTTCAGCCAGTACATCCCGCAGCTCTTCACGGCCCTGGTGACTCCGCTCGTGATCCTTGCCGCCGTCTTCCCGTCGGACTGGATCGCCGGATCGATCCTGCTCCTCTCCGCCCCGCTGATCCCCGCATTCATGATCGTGATCGGCAAACGGGCCAAGGTAGCGACCGAGCAGCAGTGGGGCACCATGAGCCGGATGAGCGGCAACTTCCTCGACATGCTGCAGGGACTCACCACCCTCAAGCTCTTCGCACAGGAGAAGGCCCGCCTGGAGGGCATCACCGAGGCGAGCGAGAGCTTCCGCCGCTCGACCATGAAGGTGCTGAAGATCGCTTTCCTCTCCTCCCTGGCCCTCGAGCTGGTCGGCACCGCCGGCACCGCGCTCGCGGCTGTCAGCATCGGGCTCCGCCTCTCGGCGGGAGCCATGCCCTTCAGGCCTGCCGTGTTCATCCTGCTGCTCATCCCGGACTTCTACCTGACCCTCCGCCAGCTCGGCACGAAGTTCCATGCCGGCATGGAGGGGGTTACCGCCTCGAAGGAGATGCATGAGATCCTCGACCGGGAAGCCGCATCGGCCACGGCTTCCGGCATCACTGCCCTCTCCGCCGACGAGGCCTGTTCGCAGCCGATCGTCATCGAAGGCCTCCGCTATACCTTCCCCGGAGCCCCACGCCCGGCCCTCGACGGCATCTCCTGCACCCTGGCGCCGGGAACCGTCACGGCGCTGACCGGCCCCAGCGGCGCCGGCAAGAGCACCCTGCTGAACCTCCTGCTCCGCTTCGCCGAGCCACAGGAGGGGACGCTGTCGCTAGGCCGGACGCCGATCGATGCGATCTCCCCCGATGAGTGGTACCGCCGGATCTCCTGGGTGCCGCAGCATCCATTCCTCTTCAACGCGTCCATCCGCGAGAACCTCCTGATGGCGAGGCCCGGAGCGACGGGAGCCGAAATCGACGAAGCGCTCCGCCAGGCGGGACTCCTGGATCTGGTCCGCTCGCTTCCCGAAGGGCTCGACACCGCGATCGGCGAACAAGGCTCCCGACTGAGCGGCGGCGAGGCGCAGCGCCTTTCGCTGGCCCGCGCGTTCCTGAAGGACTCCCCCATCCTGCTGCTGGACGAACCGACATCGAACACCGACCCGATCCTCGAGGCGCAGTTGCGGGCTGCCATTGAAAAGCTCATGGCAGGACGGACAGTCGTCATGATCGCCCACCGCCTGGAGAGCCTCAGGAACGCCGACACGATCATCGTCCTCGAAGAGGGCAGGATCTCGCAATCGGGCAAGCACGAAGAGCTCTCGTCGACAGATGGCTTCTTCCGGCGCGCCCTGCTCGCATCGACGGAGGAGGCCGCATGAAGACCCTCCTCAGGCTCCTCGGACTCACCAGGCCTTTCGCCTGGTGGATGCTGCTGGCCGCACTCATCGGCTTCGCCACGGTCGGCAGCGGCATCGGCCTGCTCATGACCTCCGCCTGGCTGATCTCCAGAGGCGCGATGCTGCTCCCGGTCTCGGCCCTGCAGTCCGGCATCGCCGGGGTGAGGCTCTTCGGTGCCGCGCGCGGGTTCCTTCGCTACGCCGAACGCATCGTCTCGCACAACACCACATTCAGGATCCTGACCCGTCTACGGCTCTGGTTCTACGAGGCGGTCGAGCCGCTCGCACCGGCAAGGCTGGCATCCTACCGCAGCGCCGACCTGCTCAAGCGCATCGTCGACGACATCCAGGGGCTCGAGAACATCTACTCGCGGGTGATCGCCCCGCCCGCCACCGCCCTGATGGTGACCGCGCTGATGTGGATGCTGATCGGCAGATGGTCGGCCGGCGCAGCAACGGGGGTGCTCGCCTGCCAGCTGGTGGCCGGCGCAGGCCTGCCCGCCGCGGCGGCCATAATGGCCAGGGGAACGGCGAGGAGGATCGCCGGACTGCAGGCCGAGCAGCAGCTGCTCGCCGTGGACATGGTGCAGGGGATCGGGGAGCTCCGGGTGTTCGGCAGGCTCGAAGCGCACCTGGAGCGAATGCGTTCGGCCGAGGAGCGGAAGCTCGCCCTCGAGCGGAAAGCGGCGTTCATCGAGGGGATTCAGGAGACACTCTCCGGGCTCTTCATGAACGCGGCCGTCGTGTGGCTCCTCTGGCAGATGCTCCCGATGGTCAGGAGCGGCAACGTCGGCACCGTCACCCTCACGGCCCTCCTCTTCGGCGTCACGGCCTCCTTCGAGGCCTTCCAGCCGCTGACCGGGGCCGTTCAGCACATCGAGGCGGACATCCGTGCAGGCGAGCGGCTCTTCGAGATCATCGACACCGAACCGGAGGTCAAGGCTCCGAGCCGTCCGGAGCCCTTCCCGTCAAGCGGAGGCATCGAGGCCAGGGGGCTCAGCTTCACCTACCCCGGCAGCATACGGCCGGCGCTCGACGGCATCTCCTTCACGATCCCGCAGGGTGGACGCCTTGCCATCGTGGGTCCGAGCGGCGCCGGCAAGTCGACCATCGCCTCGCTGCTCGTGCGCTTCTGGAACCCCGCCTCGGGAAACCTCTCGATCGGCGGAAAGGAGCTCGCGGCATTCGACCCTGAGGAGCTGCGCCGCCACATCGCGGTGGTCTCCCAGAGAACCTGGATCTTCGGACAGAGCATCAGGGAGAACCTGCTGCTCGCCAATCCTGCCGCAACCGATGAGGAGCTGAAAAAGGCACTTTCAGCCGCAGGGCTCGACAGCCTCCTGCCACGGCTCGACGAGTGGGCAGGCCAGCATGGCATGAACCTCAGCGGCGGCGAGCGCCAGCGCCTCGCCATCGCGCGCATGATCCTCCAGGAGGCTCCCTTCATCGTGCTCGACGAAGCCACGGCGAACCTGGACGCCGTCACCGAGCAGGCCGTGCTTGACACCATCGACCGCAACAGCGAAGGAAGGACCATGCTCGCCATCACCCACCGCCTGCACCGCATGGAGCGCTTCGACAGGATCCTCGTGCTGCATGAAGGCAGGATCGTCGAATCGGGAACCCATGAGGAGCTTATGGCACAAAAAGGGTTCTACGCCGGCATGTGGAGCCTGCAGCATGAAAAGAATGTGTAGGTGGACGAAGAGGATGGATTCAGGGTATGCTGTCCAGCCCTTAGCGCTTCCAGCACCCATCGAGCCACCTCGTCGACAGTTGTGCACCTCCGGTCGATCAGGTGCTGGCGGCGGCTGTCGTTTCGGCGCCATACCGGCAGGTTCCGCTGGCGGAGAAAATCCTCGTCATAGAGCTTCAGCTCTTCAAGGCTGGCTCGGGCGACGTTGGTCAGCTTGAGTTCTGTTTTCTTCGATGTACCTGAAGCCTGTGCCCTCAGCGATATGCTGCACTCCCGAACGCGCCGCCTGCACCATCTGGTCATGGGTACGGCTTTTCCTGCTGGCGAACCTGTCGCAGAAACGGACGGTAACATCGTAAACAAGTTGTGAAACCTGAAAGCTCTTCAGGTTCCTGTAGCCCCCGTGTTTCGGAATGAGGGGTTCCATGGCCATGATCCGGTTTGTTCAGTGGACGAAGCTCCTCCACTGTCCATTTCGTCCACTATTTGCCGGTCCTGATCACCCTGAGGGTATCGAAGCCCTTGGCGTTAGCTTCAGCCATCAGCCTCGAGTAGACCGCCCTGTCCATCTGCGGGGTCCGCGACAGGACCCAGAGGTAGTCGCGGCTGCTGCCGGCGACCATCGCCCAGGAGTAGTTGTCACGGTCAAGCTCGAAGACGTTGTAACCGCCGTAGAAAGGGCCGAAGAATGAGACCGCGAGCGCCCCGACCGTCGGGTCGCCGGCGAACTTCGCCTTGCCTTCGGCGCTCTTCCACCTCTTCTGCACCGGGTCGTACCCCCGGTTGAGGACCTTGACCTTCCCGTCCTCCCTGAGCGAGTAGTTGGCCGAGACCTGTTCGGTGCCCTTTTCGAAACGGTTCTCGATCCTGGCGACTTCGTACCAGGTACCCAGGTAGCGTTTGAGGTCGAAACGGTCGACCGCGACGATGCCCTCGGGAGCACCGGCACAACCGGCAAGCCCAAGGAGCAGCAGGGAGAGGATGACTCTCTTCATGGCGTTATCTCCTTGATCCGTTTTGTTCAGTGGACTTGGTGGACAAAAGACCAACACCAGGTTCAGGCGCCAAAGTTCCTCCGCTGTCCACATCGTCCACACGGCCCACCAAGTCCACATCGCCCACACTTCCTCGTCACCGCGGCGGCAATACGTTCCGGCACACCTCGCCGGGGAATTCGAGTTCGACCGTCGAGTGGTACAGGCCATGCCGCTGGACGATACCGCGGATCGCGTCCTTTGCTGCCGCGTACTCTTCCGGCGATGGCTGGCAGTCGAGTTCAAGATGGGCCGTAAAGACATTGTGCTCGCCGTCAAGAGACCAGATGTGGGCGTGGTGCACGGCCCGCACCCGCGGCATGCCTTCGATCTCGTGAACGATCGTGTCGAGGCTGACGTCGTCGGGCACCGCCTGCAGGAAGATCGGCAGCATCGATTTGAGGTTCCTGACGACGTTGGCAAGGATGTAAAGGGTGATCAGCACGGCAAGGATCGGGTCGAGCACCGGAAGGTCGACGAAGAGCATCACCACGGAAACCACAAGTACGGCAACCCAGCCGAGCACATCCTCGAGCAGGTGCAGCGCCACAACCCGGGTGTTCACCCCCCGCTCCCTGGAAAGGCGCAACATGGCAATACCGTTCACGGCCACGCCGGCGATGGCGAGGAAGACCATGCCGCCTGCATCCGGACGGGTAGGTTCAAGGATACGGGGAACAGCACGCGTCAGGATGAACAGCGAACTGACGACAAGCAGCAGCGTACTGATCAATGCCCCGAATATCGAGAACCGTTTGTAACCATAGGTGTATCGCTCGTTCCCCTGTTTTCCGGAAAGCCGTTCGAAATACCAGGCCTGTCCGAGGGCGAAGCAGTCCCCGAGGTCATGGGCCGCGTCGGCAAGGATCGCCGTGCTGTTGGTCAGGAAACCTCCGACGATCTCGACGACGGTGAACCCAAGGTTCAGGAAAAATGCCGTCCTGATGTTCCCGGCCGCATGGTGATGGTGGTGATGATCGTGGCCATGAGCGTGATCATGGTCGTGGCCGTGATGGTGGTGGTGAACCGTCATCTCCTGCAGGGTTTCGGTTGAGGATATGCCAGAAAGAAAAATACGTCCAGAATCGTTCCGCATGAAGCGATATCGTCGCAGGCAACTTATTTCCGGTAAAAAGCCGTTCTGGATTGAAACGCCAGGAGGGTCCGGAACCCCCTGGGAACTTCCGGCTATGATAAAGGGAATCCGATGAAGCTATTTCGTTTTCTTGTATCGAGGCTCAGGGAGCACCCGCTCGCCCGGATAGGGCCGGGGCTGATCACCGGCGTGGCGGACGACGACCCGAGCGGCATCGCCACCTATTCGCAGGCCGGTGCGCGCTTCGGGCTCGACATGCTCTGGACGATGCCGCTCGCCTACCCCATGATGTCGGCCATACAGTCGCTGTGCGCCCGCATAGGCCGCGTGACGGGCAGGGGGCTTGCCGCGAACATCAAGGAGGCATTCCCTCCGGTGGTGCTGCAAAGCGTCGTGCTGCTGCTGCTCGTCGCCAACACCCTGAACATCGCGGCCGACGTGGCGGCGATGGGAGAGGTCGCGGAACTGGTGACCGGCATCGACCGCCACCTGATGACCGCCCTGTTCGTCTTCGGCACCCTTCTGCTGCAGGTTTTCGTGCCCTACCACCGCTATGTCTTCTTCCTCAAATGGCTGACCCTCTCCCTGCTGGCCTACGCGGCCGTGCTCTTCACCGTGCACGTGCCCTGGGCGCTGGTTGCGCAGCGCACCTTTCTGCCGCACTTCGGCACCGGGCCCGACGCCGCCGCGGTGATCGTCGGCGTCTTCGGCACCACCATCAGCCCCTACCTCTTCTTCTGGCAGGCCTCAGAGGAGGTCGAGGAGATGCAGAAGGAGCCTGCCGATCCACCGCTTGCGTCAACCCCGGCAAAGGCCGTCGAAGAGTTGCGCCGCATCCGGTGGGATACCTGGAGCGGCATGCTCTACTCGGACCTCACCGCCTGGTTCATCATGCTCGCGACCGCCGTCACGCTGCACGTTGCGGGCATAAGGGAGATTGAAACGGCCGCCCAGGCTGCGAGCGCCCTCAGGCCGCTCGCAGGCGAGTTCGCCTACCTGCTCTTCGCGCTGGGGATCCTCGGGGTCGGGTTCATCGGCGTGCCGGTGCTGGCAGGCTCCGGGGCGTATGCCCTGTCGGAGGCCCTCGGCTGGAATGAGGGCCTGGAGCGCAAGGCGAAGGATGCGAAGGGGTTCTACGGCATCATCGCCCTGAGCGTGCTGGTGGCTTTGGTCATCCAGTACTCGCCGGTCAGCCCGATGAAGGCCCTCTTCTGGAGCGCAGTCATCAACGGCGTGATCGCCGTGCCGCTCATGGCGGTGATCCTGATCCTCGCGACGAAGCGGTCGGTGATGGGAGAATTCACTGCGAGCAGGCCCATCCTCGCCCTCGGCTGGATCGCCACGCTCGTCATGAGCGCTGCGTCGGTGAGGATGTTCATCCCGGATTAGGGCCGTGACGCCACGATCAGGCCTGCGGGCGCATCACCCTGATCGCGATGCAATCGTAGACGACCCGCTCCCCGACATATGCCGTCGAACCCTTCGGCACCACCTGCCAATCTTCGAGCCGGTAGCGTTTGCCGTTGGCGATGGCCGCGGCGAGCCCTGTGTCACTGCCGGCCAGGGTCGAGAGCTCCTGGTTCTGGGTGAGCACGATCGGCTCGATGCCCGGACCCGCCACGATCGTCAGCGAGTCGGCTTCCATCCCCTCGAGCTGGAGCCGCTCAACCGGCTGGACGCCCTTGGTGAGGGCTTCCAGCCGGATCATGCGTGCCCTGGCATTCGGGGCATCCCCGTTCATGGCGAGGTGTGCCAGGTCGAGAAGGTTGTTCCTGGCAGTATTGAGGTCCGGAAATGCCTCGATCGACTGGTACCGGGGATTGCTCTTCAGCACCCTTGCCAGGGACGACACCTCCTTGAGGTAGTTGTTCCGCTGGTTGTCGGGCACGAAGAACATGACGATCATGTGTACCAGCGGCTCCCCGGGAATACCGTAGTCGATTCCGCCGGGACTCCACCCGATGGCGCAGCTCAGGTCTCCGTCGAAATTCACCCTGGCATGGGGGCAGGCCCATCCCGAGCCGAGCGAGGTGATTGACACCCTCTCGTGCTCCATCACGGCCTCGACGACACCGGTACCGGGCGGGATCGAGGGGATTGCTTCGAGCAGGGTGGCGAGGAACTGCAGGGCACCCTGCTTGTCGGTGTGCGGAAGTTCGACCAGCCGCCCCCGCTGGAGGGCGTCGAGTATACTTTTCAGCATGTCAGTTTCCTCCAAAACGCTTGAAGAACCACGACTTGACAACGTGGGTCAGGGTTCCGTATATCAGCAGAAAGGCCGTTATCCACAGGAAATAGGAGGGCGGAAGCGGCGCCATGCCGAAGGCATGGGCGAACGGCGAATACGGGATCCAGGCAGCCGTGGCCATGACCGCAAGGGTGGTCAACAGCATCGGCCGGGAAGCGCGGCTCTGCAGGAACGGGATCCTCCCGGTCCGGATGATGTGGACGATCAGGGTCTGGGTCAGGAGCGACTCGACGAACCAGCCGGTCTGGAACAGCCGGACGGCATGATCGTGAGCGGCCGCGCCGGCGGACGGATCGACGGACATGCGGGAGTTGAACACAAACCACATGAGCGCGAAGGTGGCGTAGTCGAAGATCGAGCTGATCGGGCCGACAACCATCATGAACCACTTGATGTTGCCGATGTCCCACTTCCTCGGCAGGGCGATCTGTTCATCGTCCACCCGGTCGGTCGGGATGCCGGTCTGGGAGAAGTCGTACAGCAGGTTGTTGAGCAGGATCTGTATCGGCTGCATCGGCAGGAACGGCAGCAGGTAGCTCGCGCCGATGACGCTGAACATGTTGCCGAAGTTGGAGCTCGCCCCCATCCGGATGTACTTGATGATGTTGGCGAAGACGCGGCGCCCCTCGAGGATGCCGTCGTCGAGCACCATCAGGCTCTTCTCGAGCAGCACGATATCGGCCGACTCCTTGGCCACGTCCACGGCCGTATCGACCGAGATGCCAACATCGGCCGCACGGAGGGCCGGCGCGTCGTTGATGCCATCGCCCATGAAACCGATGACATGGCCGTTCTTGCGAAGCGACTGCACCACATCCTCCTTCTGGAGAGGCGAAAGCTTGGCCAGCACGTCGGCCGACTCGACCGTCCGGTCGAACTCCTCCGGCTGCATCCGGGCGAGTTCGTCGCCGGTTGCGACGTGGTTCACGGCCATGCCGACATCCCTGCAGATCTTCCTTGTCACCAGGGCGTTGTCGCCGGTCAGGATCTTGACCCGCACACCGGCCTCCCTGAGGCTGACCAGCGCCTGGGCGGTCGAATCCTTCGGAGGATCGAGGAAGGCGATGTAACCGAGCAGGATCAGGTTCTTCTCGTCCTCGTGGGTAAAGCGCTTCCGGTCGGATGGAAACTCTTTGTAGGCGATGGCGAGCACGCGGTAACCGTTGCTGTTCAGGCCGGCCACCTCTTCGAACAGGTCGTCGCGGATCATGCCGATCAGCGGGTAGACCTCGTCGTCGATCTGGTAACGGTCGCAGCAGGTATAGATCTCCTCGACCGCACCCTTGCAGATCAGCACGTGGTCGCCCTCGTAGTCCACCACCACCGACATGCGCCGGCGCTGGAAGTCGAACGGAAGCTCGTCCACCAGCGTGCAGCTCCCGCCAACCGAGAACTCCTGGTGTTCCAGCACGGCCCGGTCGAGCAGGTTCGGCAGGCCGGTCTGGAAGAAACTGTTGAGGTAGGCGTAACGCAGCACATTGCCGCTATCTTCCCCCATCACGTCAACGGCCAGTTCGAGCAGTACGCGGTCCTGGGTGAGGGTACCGGTCTTGTCGGTGCAGAGGATGTCGATGGCGCCGAAGTTCTGGATAGACGAAAGGTGCTTGACGATCACCTTTTTGCCAGCCATCGTAAGGGCTCCCTTCGCCAGGTTGACCGTCACGATCATCGGCAGCATCTCGGGCGTCAGGCCGACCGCCACCGACAGGCTGAAGAGGAGCGACTCGAGCCAGTTTCCCTTGCTGAGGCCGACGATGAGGAAGACCGCCGCAACCATCACGACCATGAAGCGGATCATCAGCCAGGTGAAGGAGCGGATTCCCTTGTCGAAGCTGGTCTCCTCCCGCTGTTCGTTGAGGCGCTCGGCGATCGCCCCGAAAAAGGTGCGGGCGCCGGTGTTGACCACGACCGCCCTTGCCGAACCGCTGCTGACGCTGCTCCCCTGGAAGCAGGCGTTGGGCAGTTCAAGGATCGGAAGCTGCCCGGAGGAGACTGCTTCGGCATGCTTTTCGACCGGCATGTTCTCGCCCGTCAGCGAGGCCTGGCTGACGAAAAAATCCCTTGCGGAGATCAGCCTGAGGTCGGCAGGGATGACCGAACCCGCCTGAAGCTGGACGATGTCGCCCGGCACCAGGTCGGCGATCGGCAATTCGGCCTCAACGCCGTTGCGGATGACGTGAGCCCTCGACCGGACACGCTTGCCGAGCGACTCGACGGCATTGCCGGAACGACGGTCGAGAACGTAGGAGATGCCGACACTGAGGAGAACCATCGTCCCGACGATGGCTGTCGAGGTGAGCTGACCCATGACCGCCGAGACGATCGCGATCAGGAGCAGCTGGATGACAAGGGGGCTGGAAAGGCGATGCAGGATGTCCTGCAGGAAAGAGGGGCGGCTCGACTGTGAGATTTCGTTCCTGCCGTACCTTGCGGCACGCTTCGACGCCTCCCGGTCGTCGAGGCCGCCGTCGCTGCTCTCCATGAGCCGAAGAACCTCGTCGGCGGGCTCCGCGCAGAGCTTCAGGAGGAAGTGTTCATCGTCGGAACGGGTATGCCCGGCCGTTGCCTCCCGACGGATGGAGGATGGCGGAATCTTGCTGTGTATGGTTCGGAACATACGGTACTCTCACGGATAGCTCGGTTTGCAATGAGGTCACGCGGGTACTGATTCGAAAAAGGGGGCGCCGGGCAGCGTCTATCTCCCGGCAAGGGTCGTCAGTCGAAAATGACGGTCTTGCGGCCGTTGACCAGGATGCGGTGTTCGCTGTGCAGCCGGAGGGCCCTTGCCAGCACCAGCCGCTCGAGGTCGCGCCCCTTGCGCACCAGGTCGTCGAGCGAGTCCCGGTGCGAGATGCGGATGATGTCCTGTTCGATGATCGGCCCCTCGTCGAGCTCGTCGGTCACGTAGTGGCTGGTGGCGCCAATCAGCTTCACACCGCGCCGGAAGGCCTGCCGGTAGGGGTTCCCCCCGATGAATGCCGGCAGGAAGGAGTGGTGGATGTTGATGATCCTGCCCGGATAGCGTTCGGTGAACTGCGGCGAGAGCACCTGCATGTAGCGGGCAAGCACGATGGTGTCGACGCCTGCCGCCTCGCAGAGTTCGATCTGCCGGTGTTCGGCCTCCTGCCTGGTCTCAGCCGTGACCGGGACGACATGGAACGGTATGCCGTGCTGTTCGGCCATCGGCCCGAGGTCGGGATGGTTCGACACGATCAGGGGGATGTCGATCCCGAACTCGCCCATGCTGTGACGCCAGAGGATCTCCCTGAGGCAGTGGTCGTACTTCGAGACGAAGATGGCCGTCCGGTCGCGCCGTCCCGAAAGCCTGATCTTCCAGGATGCACCGAACTCCCGGGCAAGCGGGCTGAATGCCGCATCGAGGTCGGAAGCCGGGATGGTGAAGCGCTCAAGGCTCCAGGAGACGCGCAGGAAGAAGTGCTTCTCCTCGACATCCACATGCTCGTCGAGGTCGAGGATGTTCCCGCCCCGCTCGTAGATGAAGTGGGCGATGCGGGCGACGAGGCCGACGCGGTCGGGGCATGAGAGCAGGAGCACGGCCGTGCTGCATGGTGCGTTCGGGAACATGGTCATGGTTTGATGCGGTAAAAGTGATCTGTCCTCCTGAAAAATAGCTTTTTTTGGGGGGCTTTACGCCATGCAGCGAGTACGCTTTCCGGTGCCCGGCCTCTACAGGTAATTCCTAAAGGCCGATGGTCGAGAGACGGTCGAGGAACTCCACCGCGAAGCTGCCCGGCCCCCCTGCCCTGCCGGCGGCATCCGTGCCGACCGCGCCGAAGAGGGCCGACGCCGTAGCCGCCGCCATGAGCGGGGAAACCGACACCGGCAGGAACGCGGCGATCAGCGCGCCGAGGGTGCACCCCATGCCCGTGACCCTGCCCATAAGCTCGTCTCCCCCTTCGATGCTCAGCGTCCTCTGGCCATCGGTGACGTAATCGACCTTCCCGCTGAGTGCGACGACCGCACCGCTGCTGCGGGCGAGTTCGATCGCCGCAGGAAGCGCGTCGGCCGAGGCGACGGTCGAGTCGACGCCCCGCCCCCCGCCGTTCAGCCCGTTCAGGGCCAGGATCTCCGAAGCGTTGCCGCGGATGACCGTCGGCCGGAGCCGGACAAGCTTCGCGACCACCGAAGTCCGGTAGGCCAGCACGCCTGCCGCGACCGGGTCGAGGACCCAGGGGGTACCGGTCAGGCCGGCTGTTTCGGCGGCCTTCAGCATGGCCTCGGCGTCAGGGACGGTAATGGTGCCGACATTGACCAGCAATGCGTCGGCGATGCGGACGAACTCCTCCACCTCTTCTACAGTCACCACCATCGCCGGAGCAGCTCCGACTGCAAGCAGGACGTTGGCCGTGAAGTTGGTCACCACGGCATTGGTGATGCAGTGGACGAGCGGCGAGCGGCCGCGGAGGCGCGCGAGAGCGTCCTTGAGGTCAGGATGCGGCCAGGCGAGGCTCGCCATCCCGGAAACCGGAAGCGTCATAACAGCTGAATTCGTTTTGGTTTTGAGGTAGCAAGCAAGAGAAAAGATCGAAAGCCTGGACATTTCCTGCAAGCGGGAAAAGTAAAAAGGGGAGCCGAGTGCCGGCCCCCCTCCTGTTCATGATGGCAACGCCTCAAGCAGGACGCTTGAGCGCGGTCCAAGAAGAAACGGACGGCCAGGTTCGAGCGATGGCCCCTGCCCCTGCGCAAAGACGTCTTCGGGAGTCGGGCATCCGGTATTCACCGAAACGCGCCATACGACTCCTTCGGGTAGGGGAGGCAGTTCGACCATGGCCGGCAGATGCCCGGCATTCCACCCATAGTAGAGCACATCGTCCCCGGACGGCGTAGCCGCCGCAAAAACCGCAGCCACGAAGCGGGACTCCCCGGACCAGTCGGGTTCCCATGGGCGCCGCCCGTGCCAGGAGACCTCCGGAAATCCCAGGGCGCCAGGCGCGTCACTCCTCGGATGGCGCGCCTGGCGCAGGGCCGGATGGGCCTTGCGGAGGGCTATGGCCATCCGGGTGAACCGGAACAGCTCCTGCTCGCGGTCGAGCAGCGTCCAGTCCAGCCAGTTGAATTCGTTGTCGTGGCAGTAGGCGTTGTTATTGCCATGCTGCGTACGGCCCATCTCGTCACCCATGAGCAGCATGGGGGTCCCCCTGGCAACCATGAGCGCCAGCAGCGCGTTCTTGCCCTGGCGGAGGCGACGCGCGACAATCTCCGGGTCGGTGGTATCGCCTTCGACTCCGCAGTTCCAGCTGCGGTTGTCGTCGCAGCCGTCGCGGTTGTCCTCGGCGTTCGCCTCGTTGTGCTTGACGTTGTAGCTGACCAGGTCGCGGAGCGTGAACCCGTCGTGGCAGGTTATGAAGTTGATCGAGGCCAGGGGACCCCTTCCGCCGGGCTCGTAGAGATCGGGAGAGCCGCAAAGTCGCGTGGCCACCAGGCCGGTGCGACCGGGTTCACCGCGAAGGAAATCCCGGAGGTCGTCGCGGAACTTGCCGTTCCATTCGGAGAAACGGCCGTAGTTCGGGAATTTGCCGAGCAGATAGAGGCCACCCGCATCCCATGCCTCTGCGATGAGCTTGCACTTCTTGAGGATCGGGTCGAGCGCCACCGATTCGAGCAGCGGCGGGTTGTTGAGCACCGCCCCCGAAAAATCGCGTCCGAGGATCGCCGCGGCGTCGAACCTGAAGCCGTCGATGTGGTATTCCGAAACCCAGAAGCGCAGGCATTCGAGCACCATGTCACGGACGACGGGGTTGTTGCAGTTGAGCGAGTTCCCGCACCCGCTGAAGTTGTGGTAGTACCCTTCGGGGGTGAGCATGTAGTAGACCTGGTTGTCGAGCCCCCTGAACGAGATGGTCGGTCCGCGATGGTCCCCTTCGCAGGTGTGGTTGAAGACCACGTCGAGGATGACCTCCATGCCGGCGGCATGCAGGGCGCGCACCATGCTCTTGAACTCGTCCGCCTGCATACCCATGGAGCCCGTCGCCGCATACCCCCCTTTCGGCGCGAAGAAGCCGACGGTACTGTACCCCCAGTAGTTCATCTTGTCGTCACCGGTGAAGGGGTTCGGCTCGGACATCTCGAACTCGTCGAACTCGAACACCGGCAGCAGTTCGACGCAATTGACGCCAAGGCCCTTGAGGTAGGGGATTTTTTCGACAACGCCCGCATAGGTGCCCGGATGCGGCACGCAGGAGGATGTGTGGCGGGTGAAGCCCCGTACGTGCATTTCATAGATGACAAGATCCTCTGACGGAATCTCGAGAGGACGGTCGCCGCGCCAGTCGAAATCCTCGGGGATGACGAAGCCGCGGTACGGGAACTCATCGTCCCGGTCCGGCGAGACACCCCAGACATCCCGGCCCGAAATGGCCCGGACATAAGGATCGAGAAGGACCTTGGACACATCGAAGCGATGTCCTGTCTCCAGATCCCATGGCCCGTCCATCCTGAAGCCGTATTCGAAAGATTCAGGGTCGAGATCGAAAATCGTGATGCTCCAGACATCTCCGATCTTGAAAGCATCAGGCAATCGGAGCTCGCTCATCAGCGCACGGCTCTGCCTGTCGAACAGCACCAGGGAACACGCGGTGGCCGTGCTGGAGAAAACCGAAAAATTGACGCCACCGGGCACGACCGTGGCGCCGTAGGGCCTGACACGGCCGGGGCGCACTTTCCACCCGGCAATCTCGAAGGTAGGATAGAGGTCGATTCTTCCACTCATGGCGGTGATGGTTTATGAGATGGCGGCGACGGCCTGTTCAACCGTGTCGTAAGCGACAAACTGCTCCCAGAACCCGGTGACGGACATGACGTCCCTCACGTAATCGGGTACGGCCGCGAGGACGAAATTCTTCCCGGATTGCCGCGCTTCACGATAGAGCAGCAGAAGCGTCCGCAGCCCGGCGCTGGTGAGCAGCCCTATGCCCGCGAAGTCGAGCACGAGCCCGCCGGCAGATCCGAATGCGGAAAGCAGCCCTGCCTGGAATTCGCCGGTAACGGCATGGGTGATGTCTCCGGTGATGGTAGCAACCGCTGTCTTGTCAGATTGCGATATCGTGATATTCATTTCAGGATTCCGGTTGGTAGAGTGGCGCAGTTTTTTCAAAAGCATCGACAATTTTTTTCGTTATCAGCACCCGGCCGTCAGTCGCTGACTTCTCAAGCTCGACGCGCTGATGAGACAGATACGCCTCATAACGACTCTGCGCTTCGCCGGGGGACCAGACACGGCGCTCCCACCGCACGACCAGCGTAACCTTGGCTTTGCGGCCTTCGATTTTGATGTCGATCGACTCCAGCTTGTGCGTCTCGTCGAAATACCTCACCAGTGCATCGGCATACCAGGCGGAGAAAGCCTGCTTGCCCGTAAATGGTTTCGGATTGTCAGGATAGTACATCTGGACATCGTCGGCAAGGTATGGCAGCAGCTGGGCGACCGGCTTGTGATCATTGGTGCCGGCAAACCAGCCGAGGAGCACGTTCTTGACCATCGCCTCGTCGAGGGCAGGCGGTGCGGCAACGATCCTCGCCGGACAGAGGGTACCGGCGACCAGCATGAAGATCGCAGCCATTGCCGGAATTTTTTTTAAAAGCATTCAGTCCTCCTTTGTTTTCAAGTGATTACCCATTGTCGGACGGGTCCTCGATCTTACCATCACCAGGATATTGACATCGGCGACGCGGTACATCCTGTACTGGTCGGTCGATTTGCCGATGATGAACCAGCCGAGACCGCCGATCTGACGATCCTCCAGGGAAACGGAAACATCAACGGGCGGCAACGCCGAAGGATCGAAGGGCGGACCGGGGTCCTCGATGCGCACGACCATATCGTCGCCAGACCAGGCCGCAAAGACGCTGTAGGCAAGGCTTTCTTCCTCCCTGAGAGAGTAGGAGATGACGTTCGTGACCGCTTCGCAGGCCGCCAGGGAGAGCTCGCGGGCAGCCGATACCTCCATTCCTCCTTCACAGGCGACAGATTCGATCATCGACACCACGGCATCGATGGTATCCAGCGAAGCCGGAAGGCGCAGGACGCGGGAAGGACGGCCGGCCCGGAGCAACGAGAGGGTGATGTCGTCAAAACGCTCATCGCTGGCCTGCCATGCCTGAGCCGTTTCCGAAAGTTCGAGGGAGATGGTGTCGACCGGCCGTGCCCGGTTCTCCGCCATGAACGCATTCAGCCGATCCATGCCGAACTGCTCCCCCGACGGAGACATGGCTTCGCTGACGCCGTCGGTATAGATCGCCAGAAGGTCCCCGTGTCCAAACGGAACCTCCCAGGAGGTGAACCGGGAGCCTCCCAGCACGCCTACTGCCGGCCCGCTTCGCTGCGCAAGGCTTTCCACGCTTCCATCGACCCTCACAAGCACTGGCGGGTTGTGGCCGGCGTTGACATAACGAAGCTTCTGCTCCACGGGATCCATGACAACAAGGAACAGCGTGACGAACATCATTGTCGGATTCGTTTCGGCCAGAATGGCATTGATCCGGGTGATCGCCTCGTCGGGTTCGGAAACGGTGGCCACGCTTCGCAGCAACAGGCTGACCCGCATCATGAACATTGCAGCCGATATCCCCTTACCGGAGATATCGCCGACCGCAAAGGCTGTCAGGCCTCCCGGCAGCACGAAATGGTCGTAGAAGTCCCCGCCGACCTCCTGCGCAGGTATGGAAAGGCTGAAATGGCTGCCGCCGAGAAGCTTCATCGGCTCCGGAAGCACCGAAGCCTGGATGGTATGGGCGAGAGCCAGCTCGGTCGACAGGCGCTGCTGACTACGGGCCATCTCCTCGCGCTTCAGGATGGATCGGTTCAGCTCTTCGACCATGCCGTTGAACGCATCGATGACGTCGACGGTCTCGTCGCGGGTGACCGGCAATTTCCGTATCGTATTGAAATTTCCCGCCTGCACCTCACGAACCCCGTCGCGAAGCAGGTCCAGGTTTCTGGTTGCCAGGCCTGCGCTCCACCTGAACAGGAGGGCGATGACAATGATGCAGGCCAGGCCGGAGAGCATGACGCCGCCGGCATAGAGCCATATCCCCGCACCAAACCGGCTAAAGGAAAAGACGTAGAGGAACCGGAGCGGCAAGCCCGGAACCCTTCTGGAGACAAAAAAGCTTTTCCCCCTGTCGAACGGATCGGCAGCGATAAACGAGCCGACATCCAGAGTCGGGTTGCGCAGTTTCTGATAGGAATGCATCGCCGCCGGATTCGACCTGATAAAGGCATCCAGACGCCTGGCGGCATCCTTTTCAGAGGGACCGCTCTCCATCCCGGCAAGGATATTCTGCCCTGAGTCGAGGATATAGAGCCGGAAGGGCAATCCGGTATCGATGGCTGACATCTGCTTCAACAGGGAATCGATGGTGATGTCGACCGCGGCCACACCGTCGAAGACCGGCTTGCCGGCCTCGACACGGTTGATCGGAAACAGGCAGGAGACCACTGCCCGCCGCCCGGTTTCGGTGGAGGCGTATGGCTGGCTCCAGCTGGACTCAGCCATCGATGAAACCCCGCTTTGGATGGCAGGCAGGTACCATTGACGGCCCTGGGAACCAGGGTCGTCAGGCTGGTATGACAGATGCTGCCGGACAGTTCTCCCTCTTCCGCCCTCTTGCCGGACATAAAAGGTTCGTTCAGCTCCAGGATTGAAACTGCTGCTGGGCTCGAACGCAAGCCTTACCCCGTAGGCCTCCGGAAGTCGATTGAGCAGCTCCTCCATGACGACAAACCACGACTGTGATCCGGACGGCCGCCAAAGCTGCACGACGTCGGTCATCGACGACATCTGATGCTCTATACCGTACAGATCGACCGAAGCCCTGGTGAAACCGGCTTCGAGCCGATCCTCCAGCTCGTGCTCTTCCCGTACGATCATCGTCTGGTGAGCCTGCCATATCATCAACGGAGCGCCAATAAGAAACACTGCCCCCGAACAGAGCAGGGCGATGACCGTGAAGCGCTCCCTGAGCGTCCGCGGGAAAATGCCATAAAGGTTCATCAGGGATATCCCCGTTTACCAGCCGTAACGCTTCAGGCCGTGCTCGAGAACCTCGACGAGCTTCTGCCCGCAAAGTTCGGAGTCCCCGGTGGTCCGGGCAGTGATGATCGGATAGTCGACGATCACCGAGTACTTCCTGCCGACATTGCCGATGAACTGCCCTTCTGGCCCGACCGCATCCTTCAGGATGAACTCGAGCTGGTATGGCGCACCCTGGAAGCCGTAATCTATTTTCATATAGCCGTGCCCGTCGTTGTAATCGAAGGCGAGGGGATGGCCTGTGACCCGCTTCCCGTAGACGATGCTCCTTTCGGTGACTTCGTCCCGGGTGAAGGCAAGGACGGCGACACCGTAGCATTCGCCCGCCACCGGCTTGCCGGCCTTGAGGAAGAGGCGGATTAGGTCGTGCAGCCGCTTGTTGTTGGCCATATCGAGGATGGGTCCGGAACCGCCTACCAGGACAAGCGCATCATACTTCCTGATGTCGCCGGCGGCCTTTTCGAGAGCGGCATTGTAGGCGAAGAGGTCGTCAAGGTACTTCGGAGAGCTCAAGTAGGGCTTCGAGGGAAGCCATGCCGTGAGGCTGATCGGCTTGTCGAGCCTGGTGGAGGCCTCGATCCCCCGGACCTTCCCGGCCATTTCAGGCGTCGTAACCGTGCGGCCGAGCGGCGGGTCGACAAAGGTCGGGTCCATGCTGGGCGTCAGGGCGACCGGTTTTGTCCCCTTCGGGGTGGCGAAGTCGATCCTGTAACCGGCCTTCTCGAGCACCTCGAGGGGGCCGATCAGCTCTTCGCCCCAGTACCCGAACTCGGAAAGTACGAAAAGGACCCTTTTATTGAGGTGCCGGTCGGCTGCCGAACGTCCTTCGGCAAAGGCCTGTCGGGTCGCAGCCGACCCAAGGAGCAGGAACAGCACGGCAATTCTGAAAATCTTGGTCTTCATGGCGGTCTTCCTCCTGATTCAGGTTTTGATGGGTTTTTGACGCTACAAATACAATCACTATGGTGTGAGCTTCCTGACCGCCTCCTCCGGCGTCGGAACGACGATGAAATAGGGAAGGAAGCCGGTGATGTCAAGCGTGTCGCGCATGGTGTCGTTAAGCCGGCACAGCACCAGCCCCCCCTCCAGCTTGTTGACCTGCCTGACGACCAGCAGCAGCATCCGCAAGCCGCTGCTCGCCAGGTAGGTGACCCCGCCGAAATCGAGCACGAGGTACTTCTTCCCCTCCTGGATCATCCTGACCAGGCGCTCCTCAACCGAGGGCGTCGTGGAGGCGTCCAGCTTCCCGGCCAGTTCGACAATGGTCCTGTCTCCCTGTGCCTTCTCCTTGATATCTATCATGTTCATTGCGATTTGGTCTTGGTGGTCAACACAACAGCAAATTTTCAGGCCGCCTACCACGGCTCCGAAGCGAGTTCAAAAATATTTCCGGAAGGGTCGGAGCAGAAGACGATGCGTATCCCGCGGACCGTCGTGCAGTAGAGAATCCTGCCGCCATGGGCTTCGGCACGGCCTGCGTAGAGGTCGACATCACCGACGACAAGACATCCGTGGATCACGCCTGAACGGGGCTGCACAGGTGCCTGAGGTGCAGGCGAAACCTCGAACAGCTCCAGTTTCTGGAGCATAAGGGCATCGGGAACCCGCAAGGTGACGCTCCTGACCCGGACGATGCCGCTGCCGAAAAGGGTTTGCGCAAGCGGCCAGCGCATGGGATCATCCGGACGATGAACCAGGATGCTGCCAACTTGCATGAATCCGAAGACCTCCCCGTACCATCTGACAGCATCCTCGATGTTGCCCACCCCGATCGCAACATGGTTCCATTGCGGAATGGAGCGTAAGGAATCGAGTACCTCGATCACCGCCCGCCTCCTTTCGGGGTCGACTATACGTAGGGCATAGTCACGCTGCGTCAGACCGGAAAAATCTTCGATGTCGGTCCTCGCGCCAGAAGCCACTTCCCATCGGATCTGTTCGAGGTAGTCGGAAAGATGCGATGCATTGGCCGTGCCTGCGCGCAGCACGGCGTCGTGCAGCGCAGTCAGGCCATTGACCGGGGGAAGTTCGTTCAGCGCGGCAGCCAGTTCCGCTGGGGAGATCCGCGATGCCATGAGCCTGAGGATATCGATCCGTCCGAAGACCGAGGCCCGGATGATGGCGTTCACACCCATCGGGTGACGTTCGTGGACCAACGGGCTTGCGCCTCGTTCGAGCAGCATCCTCGCGAGCCGCATCCTCAAAAGCGCAGCAGCCTCCGGATGGGGTTGGGTATCGGTTCCCGTGACAACCACCACCAGCGGCGGCTGGCCCAGTGGACCGCCACAACGGTTGATATCGGCTCCATCAAGCAAGCCCTCGACATCATGGCAAAACCGATCTGCCTGTTCAGGATTCAGAGATACGCTCCTGAGCGATGATTCGATGAGAGATACCAGATCGTCAGACCTTTTCTGGAGCGCCTCCTGGCCATGCGGAACCGGTTCCTGAACTTTCTTGAGAAGAGCGGCATAATAGGCCTGCTTCTGCTGTTCGTTCACGGGGTTCGATGAAACAGCCTCCAAAAGCGACCGGTTGTCGAACTGACGGGCGAAGTCCGCGGCCGTGAGGCCACGAAGAGTGGTCGCCGCAGGGTTGGCCCCTTTTTTGAGAAGGAACGATGCCAGTCCGGCATGGCCATAAAAAGAGGCCTCGAGCAGTGGAGTGTGTCCGTTGAGCAGGAAAACGGCATTGAGATCCTGGGGCCTGGCATCGAGGATGCGTGATACCGTGGACACGCTGCCCGAGTGGGCCGCCATGTGTATCGGAAGTGCACCGGTGGGGGTGAACGGTTTGCCGGGATCGGCGACCCGCACGGGATTGGCCAGCAGCAGGTCGACCACGCCCGCCTGCCCGCATGCTGCGGCCTTGAGCAGCGGTGTCCATCCGGCCGTATCTGCCTGGTCGGGCTCCCCACCTGCTTTCAGCCATGCAATGATCGCTTTCCGGTCCCCCTTTTTTGCCGCGTCCAGTGCAGTTTGCAACGCCGGTCCTGATCCCTGGTCGCAATAGCTTGCAACCGGGACAAAGATGAGCACGAGCAAAAGGATCAGGATTTTCATAATTGCTTCCCGTTCAGCGAAGCTGGATGAGGGTTACGGAATAGTCGCCGGATTCAACGTTGGCCGAGAACCGGTAGAGGCCGCTCCTCGGACATTCAAACCGGAGTGGCGGCGGATTGCCGTGCGGCGCGAGTCTGCGGTACCCGTCGTAGGGGTAGTCGACCAGCGACCACGCCCATCCTGCCCGGTTGGCGGTGTACTTGTACTCGTAGACGGCTCCTCCGGTCAGCCGGAGCTCCTTCGTGTAACACCGGCCGTCTGTGGAGGCCATGTCGTGCCTCGGGTCGGTCGGGTTCCAGCCGCCATTGCCGTCGGCCGCAAGCTCATCGAAATTGCCTGATATCTGCAGCGATTCTATCCTGGAAAAAGACCTGACTGCGGGATCGATGGAAAAAGCTCCTTTATCAGGATCGAAGGTCACCATGTAGTCACCATCCTTTTCGACACGGAAAAGCAGGTTCCACTCCTGCGGATCGGAGTGCCAGGTTCGACCCCAGACCCCTCCAAACCCGATGCTGTCAAGCGCCCAGTTCCCGTCGATCGAAAAGTTCATCGTATAGGTGCCGTTGCCGAGCGCACCGCCGTTGGTCGTCAGGTGCAGCACCTTCTTCCAGGTTCCCAGCGGCCCCTTTTCCATCCGGTGGGACGGCGAGGCAGGATTCCATGGATCATCAACGACATCGCCGTTGACCTGGAATTCGAACCCCTGGAAATAATCGACGGAGGGGGAGATTTCGTAACGATAGGAATCCGGCCAGACGGTAATGGTGTACTGCCCGTCCTGCAGGACCCGGAAGACGACCGCGGACTCTTCGGCATGGCCGACCCTGCTGTCATACCCGTTCCCGCCGGCGAGTCGTCCGGGCTGCCCGATGATCCCGCCGTATCCCCAGTCCGAGTTGTGGTTCGCGGAAAAGAGACACTGGTAAACACCGTTCTTCTCATGACCGCCGGTCGCCGACAACGGAAGTTTGATACTCCATGAGCCATCCTGCTGCCGGGTGAATTCGTGGGAAGGGGTCCACTCGTCCCACTTTTCAGCGGGACGGGTCCTGCGGCCATCGAAGCATTCGGTCGAGCCCTCACGGTCGTGAACGAATCCGTTGATCTGGAAGGAGTCTATCCTGGTAAGCTCCTCTACCTTCGGTTCGACAGCGTAGGTCGATGCGGTCGGATGGAAGCTGATTTTGTACCATCCATCTTTCCTGACACGAAAGAGGATGTTTCCCGCAGATGCAGATGATGGACCGCTGACCAGCCGGCCGGCCTCAGAGCCACGCTTGAAGACCGACCTCAGTTCCCGGCCGGTGTTGAACCGCATGGCATAGATCCCGTCACCGTTCCTGCCGCCGCTCGCGGAAAGGAACAATCTGCGGACAAACACACCGCCAGCGTCCCGCTTCATGTCATTGCCGGAGTGGAACGGATTCCAGGCAGCCCGCCCTCCAACGACCGTACCAACCACCTGTACGCTGGCAGGTGCCTCTCGGGCGGAAAGGCCAGCCGGAGAAAGAAGCAACGCGAGCCCCGTCAGAAGTGCCGGAAGAGGATTCAACCGTCTATTGAATGGTCTTCGTTGCATTGTGGCGGTTTTTATTATCGTTGGCACGACGTTACCGTTTCTGTCCCGCCTGGCCGACGGGCTGGATTATTTCGCTCAGAGACATCCTGCTGTCCAGCATATCGTAAACGCCTCCGAGGGTCCCGGAAACCCGCTCCCTATCCTCGGCAGACAGCGCAGCGACACCGAAGAGGAGACTATCGATGGCCTCTTCACCAAGGTCAGGAAGCAGGGGAAGGAGCTCCTCCTTTATGTTCCGGCGTTCAGCCTCCTCGACCAGCGTCCTGCACATGACCCCGACTGCAGCCTCCCTGAGTGACGGTTCAGCACCAAAGCGAACCATGCCTGCTCCAGCCAGGATTCGAGCAGCGGGATCGGATGATCCGAGCAGTCCGGCAGGCAGGAATGCGACAGGCAGTTCCCCGACAAGATGGCAGGTTGCAAGCGCTGCCCTCACCACCTCCGGATCTCCGTCGGCAAGCAACCCGGCCAGCCTGTCCGTGAGAACCGGCTTCATCCCCGGCTCTTCCCAGAGTGCACGAACGACGGCCGCCACAACTACCCCGGAACTATCGCCAAGCATGGGTTCGAGCAGTTTCCGCCTGTTTCCGGATTGCGTGCCCACCGCTTCGACGATGCGCTTCCTGACCGTCTCGGATTCATGTACGAGCCACTCGCGAGCCTTCTGATCCCAGGATTCCGGGGATTCCATCGACAGACTGAGCTTGAAGGCATCCACACGGATGGCCGGTTCAGGATCGGTTTCAACCACATGCTGCAGTGCCACCGTGACGGCTTGCGGCAGCGCATGCCCGCCATGCATCTTCGAGAGCGAACACAGGGCCTCGGCGCGGACACTGGGGGCAGGGTCATGAAGCATGTGGCAAAGCGCCCGCTGCGAGGCTTCTCCGGGAATGCTGCCCCGGACGCGCGCCGCCACCGCGCGACGCTCGGCATCGGGCATGGCAGCGACCTGATCCAGCAACTCTCCGGCCCGGCCGCTTCCCGGCTCCACCAGACACTCGATCGCATCCATCACGGTCCTTTTGTCCGGACTCTTCAGGTTGTCGGCGATCAGGTTGAGGTAGTGCTTCTGGGAACCGAGGACGACGACGATCCAGAGGATGCCGAGCAGGATGCCCGAGATCGTCACCTCATCGCTCCATCCCCGGCCGTCCGTCGCATCGAACATCGCATGCAATCCAAGGATGAGCAGGCCGCCGAGCACGCCGCCGAGGGGATTGACCACACCTTCGATGAAGCCGCGGATACGGGCACGGAGCGCCGACGGCATGGCGTTCTGCGCCAGTTGGTAGGAGTTGCCCTGGACGGTCATGCCGACCAGGTCCCAGGTGAAACGCAGGAAAAAGCCCGCCCAGAAGACCGGCTGAAGGGTGATGAACACGAAACCGGCCAGCACGGTCAGAGGCAGCGCGCAAAGGCCGCGCGAGACCCCGATGCGCCGGATGAGGTAACCGCTGAAGAGCACCTGAACCAGAAGGCCGGTGATGTTGATGACCATGCCGTAGATGCCATAGAAGCCGGCAAGCCTGGCCTCGGACGGAAAGGCTGCGTTCATGATGCGGGTGTACTGGAAGTCGGCGACGGAGCCCACCACCCAGAACATCACGGCCACGAACCCGAGCACGACAGCCATCGGGGAGCGGAGGAAGAAGCTCGCCCCCTCCTTGAGGTGCGCCCCTTTTTCGCTGTTTCCCGATGCTCCCTTGCTCCGCCCTCCCAGTTCGCCGCCGAACTGCCGCCGGACCATGATGGTGAGCGGTACAAGGGCCAGGACCGAGAAGGCCCATACCAGGGTGAGGTTGGCCGTTCCCATGGAATCGGCAAGGAAATGGATCGATGCGCCGCCGGCGATGCCGCCGATGGTCCCCGCGGTGCCGACGATGGGGTAGAGCCGCCGCCCCTGCGAAGGGGTGAACAGATCGCTGATGATGGTCCAGACCTGCGTCCCGAGGGTCGAGTTGCCGACCCCCTGGGCGAAAAAGACGACCATGAAGAACAGGAACAGCTGGAAGGTAAAGCCCGGCGAACTCTCCTGGTTCGCGGAGACCAGCGTGCGGGCGAGGAGCAGCAGCACTCCCGTGACGAAGGCGAAGATGATCAGCAGGCGGTCCCGGCGCACCTTGTCGGCGAACATCAGGTAAACCGAGGAGCCTACCATGCCGAGCAGGCTGATGCCGATATAGGTGTACGGCAGGTACTGGATGCCCATCCGCTTCACGAGCATCGAGTGGACGGCGCTCCAGCCAATCGAATAACCGATGGCCAGCAGCGCCACCATCGACCACGTGATGACAACCTTCGAAATCTCCTCTTTTCGCACCTGCATGTTCGGTTCCCGTTTGGTGTTCCTATGGCTCCCGTCTGATTTCGGGCTGCGTTCGGCAGCTCATCGGGGAACGACCGTCACAACCACCGGCTCGGGCACCTTCCAGTCGGGCAGCATGACGGAGAGCCCGTCAGAATCGAAATTGCGCCAAGGGCGGCCACCGATGCTCACCGAAGCGAGCCGGACGGAGCCCTTCGGGAAGGCGATCGGCTGGACCTGGAACCGGGTTCCCGCTGCTTCGGCGCCTGGCCGGAAATGGAGTGCTACCGGGCGACGGTTGACCAGCAGGTTGGTGTAGAGGTGCGCGAAATAGGTCAGCTCCATGTTGTGGTAGCCGCTCTTCGAATGGCTCCCCTTGTCGGCTCGATCGCCAAGGAGGTAGGGTGTGCCGTCGGACTGGCAGTCGAAGAAAACATCCCCGTCGTCATGGTCCGGGAACGCCAGGTTGTAGAAGCCGGAGCCGGCACGGGCGGAGGCGAGGTAGGCGGGGTCGTGGACGGTGCCGTACAGGACATAGTAGGCCAGGATGCCCTGCTCCTGCTGCCACCAGGCCTTCCTGTCATGCCAGACCAGCTCGTAACGGCCGGTCACCGGATCGGGCTCCCGTTCGATCACGTCATACCAGCCACCGCGGCGGACATCCTGTCCGTAGACCTGCATCAGGTCGGCGCATTTGCGGGCGGTCTGCAGGTAGCGGTCATGGGAGGCCAGGCCGTACAGGCGGGTAAGGCACCAGGCGATCTTGAGGTTGTGCCCCACCACGCCCCGGTTCTGCTGCCAGGCGTAGCCATGATCCGGATTCCAGCGGGCGTCGAAGCGTTCGTTCACGAAGGGGCTCCCTTTGTCCGGGAAGTGCTCGACGATAAGGTCGGCCAGCTCGATGAGCCGCTTGAGGTGTTTCGGATCGCGGGTGCCGAGGTAGAGGTTCTCGAGGTATGCCGGAAGATGGTCGCCGACCGAATTCCAGTTCTTGCGGAGACCGTTGGGTCCGTTCTCTACCACCTGCAGCGTCCCTGGGTCGAGATGGGAGAAGTAGCCCCGCTGCATCGGATCCTTCGGGGTGCCGTCCCAGTAGTGGTCGTCCATGAAACGGATGCTCTTCTCGATATCGGCAAGGATGACCGTGTCCCCTGTGGCGCGATAGTACTGGGTAAGGCCTGCGAGGCAGTATATCTGTTCGTAGAGCGGTATTGTGCCCGCATCGTCGGCGAAGAGCGAGGCAAGGACGGGGCGCCCGTCCCGCATCGCATGCAGCCAGTAGACCTGCGTACCGTCGGCGCTTTCGATGCGGAACCGCTCGCGCTGGTAGCGCACCAGCTGCCTGGCCGCTTCGAGAACCCTCGGGTTGCCGTTGAGGATATAGGTGGAACTGAGGCCGTAGATGAGCCGGGAGATGGTGTCGGTCTCCTGCAGGTTGACCGATTCGGGCCGCTTCGTCCCGGCCTTGGTGATGTTGGTCCGGTAGGCCGTGGGATCGACGGGGTCGCCGGGTCCGAACTGCGTTTTTATCCAGAAGTCGGCCAGCTCTTTGGCCTGGGACGACCACCAGTCGGGATCTTCGAAAATCGGCTTGTTGACGGCATGGTCGAAAAAGGTGACCTCCTTGGCTACCAGTTCGGGACGGTCGGCGTAGACCAGGCCGGAAGCCGCGATGCGGGTGCCGGAGGCGAACGCCTCGATCCCCTTCGGCTCTGGTCGCCGCGACCGCTCGTCGAGGCCCTTGAGGGGATGGAGATAGGCGTTTGAAGCGATCCTGAGCCGCTGCGTCGAACCATCGACAAGCTTCAGCACGACGATGGCGCTGTCGGGATGCACCGCACTCACCGTACCCTGTACCCGGTCGTAACGGACCGAGGGCACAGGCCCCGACGGAAGGGCGGCGTTTGCGGAAACGGGAAAAACCTGGCAGGCGAGAAGAATTCCGAGTGCTCCTTGATAACACTTGGCCATGGGGGCTCCTCCTGGACGATGTTTTCGGTTCAACATCCGATCTGTCCGACCGTACCGGACGTCTGGAACAGGTGCTGGACAAAAAGGGTACTGCTTTTCCAAGGCCTGATCATCTCAAAAGGCAGCCTTGTGGAAAGACATCGGAGGGAAATCTACACAATAATTGCCTTATAAGGTAATTCCTGTTATGCCGGCACCGAGGCCCGTAAGACAGGAGCGGTATCGGGCTCCCCTATGCCGTCAAAGTCGCGGATTGAGAGAGGATAAGCCCGTATTCTGTGGTAAAATTCATTATTTTGTGCAGCAGGAGAACACGCCTTCCCTTCGATACGGAACGGGAGGCAATTCGATGTATACCCCGAAACACGATGCTCAATCGAAAAACCGCCATGTACGCGCTGCTCCTGACCGCACTCCTCTGCGCGGCGGCATGGTTCTTCGCGGATGTGAAGCTGGCGATCTATTTCCACCGGTTCAGGTGGGCATCCTGGATGGGCATCTGGGATGCCATCACCCTCGCGGGCCAGTCGGAGCTTTACCTGGCCGGCGGGCTCGCCGCATTCCTGGGCTTTCGCAGACGTAATCGACGAGCTTCGCTCGCGGGCCTGTTCATCTTCATGACCGTGGCGGCCTCGGGCCTCGCGGCCGACCTCCTGAAGGTCATCTTCGGCAGGGCCAGGCCGATGCTCCTCTTCGATACCGGGACCTTCGGCCTGGGCTGGTTCAGCTATGTGCATGAATGGACCTCGTTTCCCTCCGGCCACTCGACCACGGCCCTGAGCTTGGCCGTGGCCCTCTCGCTGCTCCAGCCACGCTACCGCCTGCTGTTCCTGACGGGCGGCGTGCTCGTCGCGGCAAGCCGCGTCGTGCTCTGCCAGCACTACCTAAGCGACGTGCTGGCCGGTTCGATGCTCGGCGCCTCCACGTCGATGCTTCTTTACCAACGACTTTTCTCCAGCAAATTCGATGAAACCTGAAGCCTGTAACCCGAATCGCACCATCCTGCTCGCGGGGCTCTGCCTCCTGGTATTCCTGAGCTTCGTGGCCGGCATCGGCTCGGGGCCTCTGTTCGACGTGGACGAGGGGGCCTTCAGCGAAGCCACACGGGAGATGATCGTCTCGAAGAACTACCTGACGACCTACCTTAACGGGATGCCGCGGTTCGACAAACCGATCCTCATCTACTGGCTGCAGCTCCTCTCGGTCAGGGCGTTCGGCATCACCGAGTTCGCCTTCAGGCTCCCCTCTGCGCTCTCTGCGGCCGCCTGGGCGGGCGCGACCTTCGCCTTCGTCCGAAGGGAGCGGAACGAAACCGAGGCGTTCTTCACGACGGCCCTGCTAGCCTTGTCGCTCCAGGTATCGATCATCGCCAAGGCGGCCATCGCCGACGCCCTGCTGAACTGCTGCCTCGCCGTGGCCATGTTCGCCATCTACCGCTACCAGCGCGACAAGCGCAGGTCCTCGGTCTACCTCGCCTTCACTGCCATGGGGCTGGGCGTGCTGACCAAGGGGCCTGTCGCCGTGCTGATCCCGCTGGCCTCGTCGTTCCTCTTCTTCCTGGCGGAGCGTGACCTGCGCTCCTGGTTCCGGGCCCTCCTGAACCCGACGGCCATCGCCCTCTTCCTCGTCATCGTGCTGCCATGGTACGTGATGGAGTACATCGACCAGGGCGACGCCTTTATCCAGGGTTTCTTCATGAAGCACAATGTCGGGCGGTTCGGAGGCTCCATGGAGGGCCATTCCGGGTCGCTCCTCTACTACGTCCCGGTCATACTCGTCGGCGTCATGCCGTCGACCACCCTCCTGCTGTCGGCCCTCGCGAGGTTCCGTACGCTCGTGGCTGACCCGCTCTCCCGGTTCGGGCTGATCTGGGCGGGCTTCGTCTTCGTGCTCTTCTCGCTCTCCGGCACCAAGCTGCCGCACTACATGATCTACGGTTACACCCCGCTTTTCGTCATCATGGGAGCCTTGCTGGCCGGCTCGAGGCGCCCGTGGGCGCACGCCATCGCCCCGGCGCTGCTGCTGCTGCTGCTCGCCGCGGTACCCGCGGTGGTGCAGCGCGTGATGCCATCGATCCAGGAGGCCTTCGTCAGGGCGCAGCTGCAGGGGCTGCTCGACGACACGGCCGCCACAGGATTCCCGGCGGTCATGGCCGGGGCCGCCCTGCTCTGCCTGCTCTTCCAGGCGCTGCCGAAGGTCGATCCCGGCATCCGCTTCATCCTCGGGGGGGCCGTGCTGACCCTGTCGGTCAATTTCGTCGTGATGCCGATGGTCTCGAGGGTGATGCAGTCGCCGGTCAGGGAGGCCGCCATGCTGGCGAAGCGGCAGGGGCTGAAAATCGTGATGTGGGAAGTCTATTACCCTTCGTTTTTCGTATATTCGGAATCGCTTGCCGAAAGGCGCCAGCCGGTTGCCGGCGAGGTCGTGCTGACCAGCGTCGACGACATCGGCAGGCTCGGAACATATGAGCTCCTGTACGAAAAGCATGGCATAATCCTGGCAAGAATACCAGCAGAACAAGCACCCCGATGAAACTGTCCGTCGTCATACCGGTCATGAACGAGGCCGAAAGCATCCGGCCCCTCTTCGATGCGCTCTCGGGGGCGCTCGGCGGCATCGACCACGAGATCGTCCTGGTGGACGATGGTTCGACCGACGGCACGGTGGCTGAAATCAGGCGTCTCGCGCCACCCCACTGCAGGCTGGTCGTACTGAACAAGAACTACGGCCAGACGACCGCCATGGCTGCAGGAATCGACCAGGCGGCCGGCGAGCTTATCGCCACCATGGACGGCGACCTGCAGAACGACCCGGCGGACATCCCCATGATGATCCGCCACCTCGAACAGATGGGGCTCGACGTGGTCGCCGGAAGGCGGGCCGGCAGGAAGGACGGCATGATCCTCAGGAAGATCCCCAGCAGGATCGCCAACGCGCTCATCAGGAACCTCACCAACGTGCACATCAGGGACTACGGCTGCACCCTCAAGGTGTTCCGGAAGGAGGTCGCCAAGAACCTCGGGCTCTACGGCGAACTGCACCGTTTCATCCCCGTGCTCGTCCAGCTCTATGGCGCCAGGATGGAGGAGGTCGACGTCCGCCACCACGCCCGCAAGTTTGGCAAGTCAAAGTACGGCATCGGCAGGACCATGAAGGTGATGAGCGACCTGCTCTTCATGGTCTTCTTCCAGAAGTGGGGCCAGAAGCCGATGCACCTGTTCGGTACCCTCGGCTTCGTCACGTTCTTCATCGGACTCGCCATCAACCTCTACCTGCTGGCCGTCAAGATCCTCGGCCAGGAGATCGGCGGTCGCCCGCTGCTCACCCTCGGGGTCATCATGACCTTCATCGGCATCCAGCTGATCACGACGGGTTTCATCGCCGAGTTCATCATGCGCACCTACTATGAGTCGCAGAACAAGAAACCCTACATCATCAAGCAAGATCGTTGACTAAGACCAAGAGCCTCAACAGGAAACTCCTCAAGGCCCTGCTGCAGGCGGCCATGACCGTGGCCGCGCTGTACCTCGTGCTGCGCAAGGTGGACCTGCACCGGCTGGGCATGCTCGTCTCCCACGCCAACCCGTGGCACCTCCTGGGGGCGTTCCTCTTCTTCAACATCTCCAAGCTGCTGAACGCCCTGCGGCTGAACCGCTACTTCAGGGCGATCGGGCTCCGGCTCCCGGAGTGGTACAACCTCAAGCTCTACTACCTGGGAATGTTCTACAACCTCTTCCTGCCCGGCGGTGTCGGAGGGGACGGCTACAAGATCTTCATCCTCAAGAAACACCACGACATCACGGTGATGAACGTGTTCGGCGCGGTGTTCTGGGACCGGGTGAGCGGGATCTTCGCCCTGCTCTTCCTGTCGGCCGTCCTGCTTCTGCCGAGCGGTTTCCTGGTGCTCTACCCGGGGCTGACGGTATGGGCGTGGGTTGTGATCGGTGTCGCCTACCCGCTTTCGCTGCTGCTGACCCGCCTGATGTACCGGCAGTTCATGCCCGTCTTCGTCCCGACGGCGATCGAATCGCTCCTCGTGCAGGCGACACAGCTCGTCTCGGCCTGGTTCATCCTCATGGCGATCTCGGCGACCTCGAGCCAGCTCGACTACCTGGCCATCTTCCTGATCTCCTCGGTCGCGACCATCCTGCCGCTGACCATCGGCGGTGCCGGCGCGCGGGAGGTGACCTTCTTCTACGCGCTCAGCCACCTCGGCCTCGATACCGGTACCGGCGTGGCGCTCTCGCTGATCTTTTTCGTGATATCGGCTGTTTCTTCACTGGCGGGCGTGCTCGCGAAGATGCGGCACGAGAAGGCAGAGTAGGGGGGAAGGGAGTCGTAACGCGTGACGGGATGGGGTTTGTGGACCGGCACCCCCGCATCCACCATTATCCATTATCAACTGCCATATCCCTCAGCCGCAGCTGGAGGTACTCCCGGCCGTTCCACTGCTTCCTTTCGGGAACGTAGAGGAGCTGCAGTCGGGCGTCGGCACCCATGCGGGTAAGGTCCTCGTAGATGTCCGGCCGGTCAAAGCAGATCACTTCGACAGCAGCTCCCTTCCCCTCCTTCACCATGAACTTGACATGGCGCTCCTTGAGCAGCCTGGGCTTGCCGGAGAGCGAACAGCTCCCTGACACGAACAGGGGTTCCCGGTTGCCGAAGCCGAACGGGGCGAACTGCCCGAGCACGTTCATGAACTTCTGGGTGATATCCCGGATGCCGAGTTCGGCGTCGACCAGCAGCTCCTTCTGGCGCTGTTCGACCGGCAGCAGCTCCCGGCACACCTCGTCGAAGCGCTTCCTGAATCCTGAAAGGCTCTCAGGACGGAGGGTCAGGCCGGCGGCCTGGTGGTGGCCGCCGAACTGTTCGAGGTGGTCGCGGCACTCGTTGAGGACATCGTAGATGTTGAGGTTGCCGATGCTCCGGACCGATCCCTTGATCAGGCCGTTCATCCTGCCCATGATCACGGTCGGCAGCGCGAATTTATCGAGGATCTTTGAAGCCACGATCCCCAGCACGCCGAGATGCCACTCCTCGTCGTACAGGACGATCGACGAGCAGTAGGTGGCGCAGTGGCCGGCGACCATCGACTCGGCCTTGCCCATGATCCCCGCGTCGATCTCCCTTCTCCGCGTGTTCATCTCCTCAAGTTCGGCGGCATGGCGGCCGGCCTCGTCGGCATCCCGCGACAGGAGCCACTGCATGGCCGTACGCGCCGATTCCATCCTGCCGGCGGCGTTGATGCGGGGCGCTATCCCGAAGGCGATGTTGGTCATGGTGATCTCTTCGGGCCTGACGTTCATCAGGGAGGACATGGCCTTCAGGCTCTCCCTCGGCGCCTCGCGCAGGCGGCGGAGCCCCTCGTGGAGGTAGGCCCGGTTCTCGTGCTGCAGCGAGACCATGTCGGCAGCCGACGCTATGGCGACGAGGTCGAGGTACTGCTCCCACTCCTCGGGGCGCCCCCCCTCCATCCCGACGATCGCCTGCATGAGCTTGAGGCCGACGCCGCAGCCGCACAGTTCACGGAACGGGTAGGAGCACCCTTCGACCTTCGGATCGAGGATGGCGAATGCTTCAGGAAGTTCGTCGGCCTCGTGGTGGTCGCAGATGATGACATCGATCCCGTGACCGGCGCATTTGCGGACCTCGTCGACGGCACGGATGCCGCAGTCGACCGTCACGATGAGCGTCACCTTACGCTCCACGGCGAAGGCGATCCCCTCGTCGGACAGGCCGTAGCCCTCCGTGAACCGGTCGTTGATGTAGTGGCAGACATCGGCGCCTCGCCCTTCGAGGAACATCGAGAGCATGGCTGTACCGGTCGTGCCATCCACGTCGTAGTCACCGTAGATCATGATCCGCTCGCCGCCGGCGACGGCCTTGACGATCCGCCGCACCGCCTTCTCGACATCCCTGAACAGGAATGGCGAGGGCACCCCCTCGAGCGAAGGACGGAAAAACCGTCGCGCCTCTTCAAAGGTCGATATGCCGCGGTTGCAGAGCGCCGCTGCTATGGGTTCACTGACGTTGATCGCCTTTGCAAGCTCCATGACGAGGTTGTCGTCGGGCTCGAGGCGGGTCCACCGGTAACGCTTCATGGAACGGGGTTGAGAAATGGAAACAGGTCGAGAAATGTACGTATTATTCAACCGTTTCTTGAGTGAAAAATACGTCCCGGGGGCTCAAAGCTTCAGGGATGACCTTGGTATTACTGACGAAATAGCATAAATTTTTATTTATGCATTTTTACGGAATCGTTATTAACGGCACCTTATACCAACCTTTCCCGGACACATCACGATGAACAAACTGACGACGATCGAAAGCCACTTCCTCCAGCAGCAGAAACTCTACCCTGAAGTCAATGCGGAGGTCACGGACCTCCTCAACGATGTCGCCTTTGCAGCCAAGCTGGTACGGAACAAGGTCGTCCGCGCCGGGCTTGCGGACATCCTCGGCCTGGCCGGGAGCACCAACGTCCAGGGCGAGGAGGTCAAGAAGCTCGACCTGTTCGCCAACGAGCAGATCATCAACGCCATAGGCCAGCACGGCAGGTTCGCCATCATGGGCTCCGAGGAGAACGACAGCATCATCATCCCGCCGGTGAACGAAACCGGCAACTACGCCCTGCTCTTCGACCCCCTCGACGGTTCGTCGAACATCGACGTGAACGTCAGCGTGGGCACGATCTTCTCAATCTACCGGCTCAAGGCCGACGATCCCGGCAACGCCAGCCTCGAGGACTGCCTGCAGAGCGGCGCCGAACAGGTCGCGGCAGGCTACGTCATCTACGGCTCCTCGGTGGTGCTGGTCTACACCACCGGCCACGGGGTACACGGCTTCACCTACGACCCGGGCATCGGCGAGTTCCTGCTCTCCCACGAGAACATCACCACCCCCGAGCGCGGCAAGTACTACTCGATCAACGAGGGCTCCTGGGCGCAGCTCAACGACGGCACGAAACGCTTCATCGATTACCTCAAGGAGGAGGATGCCGCGACCGGCCGCCCCTACAGCACCCGCTACATCGGTTCGCTCGTGGCGGACTTCCACCGGAACCTCTTGACCGGCGGCGTCTTCATCTACCCGGCCACCAAGAAGCACAAGAGCGGCAAGCTCAGGCTCATGTACGAGGCCAACCCGCTCGCCTTCATCTGCGAGCAGGCCGGCGGCCGAGCCACGGACGGCGAGCGCCGCATCCTCGACATCAGGCCGGAGGAGCTGCACCAGCGCACCCCACTCTACATCGGCAGCACCGACGACGTGCTGGTCGCCGAGGAGTTCGAGGGCGGCAGCCGCTGAGCCGGGGACCCGGATTGACCGATATCCTGAAACTCGAGCCGCAGAGGGTGTGGAAACACTTCCACGCCCTCACGCGGATCCCCCGCCCCTCAGGCCATGAGGAGCAGGCAAGGAAGTTCCTTGCCGCTTTCGGCCGGGGGCTCGGGCTGGAAACCATCGCCGATGAGGCCGGCAACGTCATCATCCGCAAGCCGGCAACGCCGGGCATGGAGCACCGGAAGGGGGTCATCCTGCAGGCCCACCTCGACATGGTTCCGCAGAAGAACAGCGACACGACGCACGATTTCCGAAGCGACCCGATCGAGGCTTTCGTGGACGGCGGCTGGGTGAAGGCCAGAGGCACCACGCTCGGCGCCGACAACGGCCTCGGGCTCGCCGCGGCCCTGGCGGTGCTGGAATCTGATGACATCCCCCACGGGCCGCTCGAAGCGCTCTTCACCGGCAACGAGGAGGCCGGCATGACCGGCGCCAGGGGCATTCGGCCCGGGGTGTTGCGGGGAAGCATCCTCCTGAACCTGGACTCGGAAGACGAGGGAGAGCTCTTCGTCGGGTGCGCCGGCGGGCTTGACGCCGTGGCGACCTTCGAGATGGAGGAGCGGCCGGCCCCGCCTGGCCACATGGGCTTCCGGATCACGGTCACCGGCCTCAGGGGAGGCCACAGCGGCATGGATATCGGCCTCGGCAGGGGCAACGCCAACAAGGTCATGAACCGCCTGCTGCACGACGCCCGAGACCGCCACGGGCTACTGCTGGCGTCCATCGAGGGAGGCAGCCTCCGCAACGCGATCCCGAGGGAGTCCTTCGCCCTTATAGCCCTTCCCGCATCGGAAGCCACGGGCTTCCTGGAGTCTCTCGACACCCTTGCCGCCACGATCGGCCTGGAGCTCGCCGCGACGGAGCCGGATCTGCGCATCGCAGCGGAGCCCGCCGGGCTGCCGGCTGCCGTCATGGGCGATGAAGCTTGCGAGCGCCTGCTCAGGGCCGTCCACGCCTGCCCGAACGGCGTGATGCGCATGAACGACACGATGGAGAATCTTGTCGAAACCTCGAACAACCTTGCCATCGTCCGCTCGGCGAACGGCAGCGTCACGGTCGAGTGCCTGCTCAGGAGCTCGGTCGATTCCGCAAGGGAGGACCTGGCGATGATGATCGGAAGCGTTTTCGGGCTTGCCGGCGCCACGACCCGTTTCGAGGGGGGCTACCCCGGCTGGAGGCCGGACCCGGGATCACCGGTCCTGAAGGTCATGCGGGAGGTCTACGAATCGAAGTTCGGCAGGGCGCCGGAGGTCCGGGCGGTGCATGCCGGCCTGGAGTGCGGGATCCTGGGGGGCACGTACCCCGGCCTCGACATGATCTCCTTCGGCCCCACCATCCGCCACCCCCACTCCCCCGACGAAAAGGCCGAAATCGCCTCGGTCGCAAGGTTCTGGGAATTGCTGGTCGCAGCACTCGGGGCGGTAGATGAAAAAAAGGACTGCAGGGACTGAAAGGACATCCAGGACGAAGAGGAAAACCTTGCTGCGAAGGATCGTCTTCTTCTTTGTCCCTTAAGTCCCTGCTGTCCTTTCAGTCCGTTCTCCCCACTCCTCACCCGTCACTGAAAACTCGGATAGAAAATCCTCTCGATCGCAAGCGCCTTCCCTGTTGCCGTGTCGAGCTTGAGCAGCACGGCGGAGAAGTGCACGTCGTCAGTGGCGCACTCGTATTTGTGCGGCGTCTGGTAAAGCATCCGGTCCACGGCGGACTTGACCTGCATGCCGATCACCGAGTGGTAGGGGCCGGTCATGCCCACGTCGGTCAGGTAGCCAGTGCCCTTCGGCATGATCCGCTCGTCGGCGGTCTGCACGTGGGTATGGGTGCCGATGACGGCCGAGACCCTGCCGTCGAGGTACCACCCCAGGCCGAGCTTCTCCGCGGTCGCCTCTGCGTGGAAGTCGACGACGATCATCGGCGACTGCTCCTTCACCTGCTTGACCACCCAGTCGGCCGTCCGGAACGGGCAGTCGATCGGGTTCATGAAGGTCCTGCCCTGCAGGTTCAGCACCGTGATGCTGCCCAGGCCGTTCGGGAGCTTGTAGGTCCCGTAGCCGCGCCCGTAGGTTCCTTTGGGGTAGTTCTGCGGCCGGAGCACCCGCTCGTGGGTCTTGAGGGTGTCGAAGAAGTTGAAGTTGTTCCAGATGTGGTTTCCTCCGGTCACGACGTCCACGCCGGCCTCGGTCATAAGGTTCAGCGCCTCGAGGCTCATGCCTTTCCCGTTATGCGCGTTCTCACCGTTGCAGATGACGAAATCGACCTCGTACTTCGAAATGAACCCTTTCAGCATCCTGCTCACGATCTGGAGGCCGGGGTTGCCGACGACGTCGCCGATCAGGAGGATATTTGCGGTTTTTGCGCTCATGGGCAACAGCTGGCTGGATTGATGGAATGACTGCTCTAAGGTACGCAATGACGGCAACTTTGTAAACGCCGGCCGGGCATTTAGCGGAAATACGGGCCCGATGGCGTTATATTTCCGCCATGATGAGACCCGTACTGAAAAACGCCCTGCTCGCCGCCCTGGCCGCCGTGCTCGTGCTCGTGCCGACCGCCCTGGCCCTCCTCCTGCGCGATCCGGGGCAGGTCTGCGAAGAGGCCGTCGCCGAGGCGAAGTCCGAACTCGGCCGCCATGCCCTGCTCCATCCTGACGAGGAGCTCCGCACGCTGGCAGTGGTCGACTACTCGAAGCCCTCCTTCATGAAGCGCATGGCGGTCATCGACCTGCGGAGCGGACGGCGGTGGTACTGCCGGGTGGCCCACGGCAGGAACAGCGGGGAACTCCTGGCGCGGAGCTTCTCGAACGTGCCGGAATCGAACATGAGCAGCCTCGGCCTGTTCAGGGTAGGCAATGCCTACTCCGGCGACCACGGGCTTGCCCTGCGCCTGGACGGCCTCGACTCCCTCCGCAACGGCAACGCCGCCCCGCGCGACATCGTCGTGCACTCGGCGGACTACGTCTCGATTCCTTACATCCTCTGGAACCTCGCCACCCTCGAAGGCCCGCGCATCGGAAGGAGCAACGGCTGCTTCGTCGTCTCAAGGGGCGACATCGGGCCAGTCGCCGAACGCCTCGGCCACGGAGGGTTCATCTACTCATGGAACGGAAATCCGGAACCGAGGTGATGCCTGCATGCTCTCCGGCGTATCAATGCATGGGGGTTCACCTGATGAACATGATGCCTTCGATGCTTGTCGGGCATGGTTTCTCACGCCAATCTTTTTATCATGAGATGTGATCCACCAGAGCAGCTCGAAAACTTATACCCTTGCCTCATGCTGAACAAACCGCTAAGAATCATTGTCCTGTTGCTGGGATTTCTGGCACTGCTCCTCCCCATGCAGGGCTCGGCCGCACCCGCACCCGAAAACACGATATATCTTGACCTGCCATCAGGACGGGTCGTCATCCAGATGCTTCCCGATATCGCACCGCGCCATGTGGCACGCATCAAGGAGTTGACTCGTAAAGGCTTTTATGACGGCATTGCCTTCCACCGCGTCATTCCCGGCTTCATGGCCCAGACCGGCGATCCGCTCGGCGACGGCACCGGAGGTTCCGGCCAGGTGCTCAAGGCAGAATTCTCGAACAGGCGGCATATCCGGGGCACCGTATCCATGGCTCGCGCCTCCGACCCCGACAGTGCCGATAGCCAGTTTTTCATCTGCTTCGCACCAGCGCCCTTCCTCGACGGCCAATACACGGTTTGGGGACAGGTCGTCTCCGGAATGGAATTTGTCGACAAGATCACGGCCGGCTCAAGATTCAACAATGGCGCCGTGCCCAATCCCAGCAGAATCGTGCGGATGCGGGTCGCGTCGGATGTGAAGAATTGAGGTCCGCAACGTCTCCATGGCAGCAAGCAGAGAAGCCCGGTTTCAGCCGGGCTTCTCTGCTTGTATCTCTACGCCGAAGGTATTACAGCGCATCGATGATCGCGTTCAGCGTCGCGCTCGGGCGCATGGCCTTCGAGGTCTTGACGTCGTCCGGCTGGTAGTAGCCGCCCATGTCGACCGGGCTGCCCTGCGCGGCGATCAGTTCGGCGTTGATCTTCTCCTCGTTGCCGGCGAGCGCGGCAGCGACCGGGGCGAATCGGGCCTTCATCTCCTGGTCGGCATCCTGACCGGCAAGCGCCTCGGCCCAGTAGAGGGCAAGGTAGTAGTGGCTGCCGCGGTTGTCGATCTGGCCGACCTTCCTGGCCGGGGACTTGCCGTTGTCGAGGAACTTGCCGATCGCCCTGTCGAGCGTGTCGGCGAGCACCTGGGCCTTCTGGTTGCCGAAGGTCTGGGCAAGGTGCTCCAGCGATGCCGCAAGAGCCGAGAACTCGCCGAGCGAATCCCAGCGGAGGTAGCCCTCTTTCTCGAACTGCTGCACGTGCTTCGGGGCGGAGCCGCCGGCGCCGGTCTCGAACAGGCCGCCGCCGTTGAGCAGGGGCACGATGGAGAGCATCTTGGCGCTGGTGCCGAGCTCGATGATCGGGAACAGGTCGGTCAGGTAGTCGCGGAGCACGTTGCCGGTCACCGAGATGGTGTCCTGGCCTGCGCGGAAGCGGCCGAGGGTGAAGCTCATGGCGTCGACCGGGGCGAGGATCCTGATGTCGAGGCCGTTGGTGTCGTGCTCCTTGAGGTACTCCGTAACCTTCGCGATGATCTGGGCATCGTGGCCGCGGTTGCTGTCGAGCCAGAAGATTGCCGGGGTGCCGGTAAGCCTCGAGCGGCGGACGGCGAGCTTGACCCAGTCGCGGATCGGCTCATCCTTGGTCTGGCACATCCTGAAGATGTCGCCGGACTCGACCGGCTGCTCCATGAGCACCGAACCGTCGGCATCGACCACGCGGATCGATCCGTTGCCCGGCGCCATGAAGGTCTTGTCGTGCGAGCCGTACTCCTCGGCCTTCTGGGCCATCAGGCCGACGTTCGGGACGCTGCCGATGGTGGCCGGGTCGAAGGCGCCGTTGCGGCGGCAGTCGTCGATGATCTCGCGGTACATGGTGGCGTAGCAGCGGTCGGGCACCATGGCCTTGGTGTCGTGCAGCTGGCCGTCGGGGCCCCACATCTTGCCGCCGTCGCGCACCACGACCGGCATGGATGCGTCGATGATGATGTCGTTCGGCACGTGCAGGTTGGTGATGCCCTTGTCGGAGTCGACCATGGCGAGCGCCGGACGGCTCTGGTAGACCGCCTGGATGTCGGCCTCGATCTCGGCGCGCTTGTTTTCGGGCAGGCCCTGGATCTTGGCATAGAGGTCGCCGAGGCCGTTGTTCAGGTTGACGCCGAGCCCGGCGAGGGTGGCGGCATGCTTGTCGAGCGCCTCCTTGTAGAACACCGAGACGGCATGGCCGAACATGACCGGGTCGGAAACCTTCATCATCGTGGCCTTCAGGTGCAGCGAAAGCAACGCGCCGGATGCCTTGGCTTCATCGATCTGGGCAGAGTAGAAGGCGCGAAGCTTGCGCACGTTCATCACCGACGAATCGATCACCTCGCCATCCTTCAGCGAGGTCTTTTCCTTCAGCACGGTGACGTTCCCGGCGGCATCGGCGAATTCGATCCTCACGGAGGTGGCCTTCGGGACGGTCACGGACGTTTCGGTGCCGTAGAAGTCGCCGTCGTTCATGTGCGCGACATGGGCCTTCGAATCGGTGCTCCACTTCGACATCTTGTGCGGGTTCTTCTTTGCGAACGCCTTGACCGACAGCGGGGCGCGGCGGTCGGAGTTCCCCTCGCGGAGCACCGGGTTGACGGCGCTGCCGAGCACCCTGGCGTAGCGGGCCTGGATCGCCTTCTCGGCATCGTTCGAAGGTGCTTCGGGATAGTCGGGCACGTTGTAGCCATGCTCCTGGAGCTCCCTGATCGCAGCCTTCAACTGCGGGATGGAGGCGCTGATGTTCGGCAGCTTGATGATGTTGGCATCAGGTTTCAGGGCCAGCTCGCCGAGCTCGGCGAGGTAGTCGGGCATCTTCTGCGCCTCGGTGAGGTTGTCCGGGAAGTTGGAGATGATGCGGCCGGCCAGGGAGATGTCGCGGGTCTCGACCTCGACGCCGGTGCCGCGGCTGAACGCCTGGATGATCGGAAGCAGCGAGTAGGTCGCCAGGGCCGGGGCCTCGTCGATCTTCGTGTAGATGATGGTCGATTTGTTAGCCATATCGATAGGGTTTATTGGTCGTTGCGTATAGAATGAAAGCGTAAGAGAAAAAGGGCGACGCACATCAGGAAAAAGAGGCAAGAAGCTCCCGTCGGATCGAAACTTCGGGCCTTCCTGAGCGGGCGTTTCCGGGGGTTCCGGGACACCGCCGTCGATGAACTGCAACCCCATGAAATGGGGCAAAACGTCGATACAGAGATACTTGCGAATGTTTCCCGATGCGATCACCGGGACGCAAAAGCCCCCCCTGGCCCAGGCCGTAGGGCCGAATCAGGCGCTATGGATGGAAAATGTTGGAAAGCCGGCGCGTGCCGGCTCTCCGGGCAACATCACCTGGATGGATAGAATTCGTCGAGGTCCACCCGCTTGGCAAGCTCCTTGTCGTGCAGCACTTCGTACGCGAGCTTGATCATCGGGATGGTTGCGCCAACCGAGCTGTAACCGCCGTCATGGAACAGGTTCTGCATGGTCACCTTGCGGGTAAGGTCGCTCAGGATCGTCATGGTGTACTCGGCGCACTCCTCGGCGGTCGCGTTGCCGAGCGGGGACATCAGTTCGCCGTAGTCGTACATCTTCTCGAACCCGGCAATGCCGCTGCCGGCCTTGGTGTAGGTCGGGCTCTGGGAGATCGTGTTGATGCGGATACCGCGCTTGGCCAGCCTCGGCCCGAAGCTGCGGGCGATCGATTCGAGGAGCGACTTGGCGTCACCCATGTCGGAATAGGTCCAGTAGTTGCGCTGCGACGCGATGTAGGAGAGTGCGACGATGCTTCCGCCGTCGTTGATCACCTCGTTCTTGAGCGCGTAGGCCACCAGGCGGTGGAACGAAATGCCGGACACGTCGAGGGTCCTCATGAACCACTCGTAGTTCAGGTCCTCGTAAGGCACCTGCTTGCGGATGTTCTGCGACATGCCGATGGAGTGCACGATGAAATCGACCGGGCCGAATTTCTCCTTGAGCTCCTTGAAGCATGCGTCGACGTCTTCATTCTTGGAAGCATCGCAAACCAGCACCGGGGCGTTGCCGCAGGCGTCTGCAAGCTCCTGGAGGTTGCCGAAGCGGATGGCTGTGGCGATGTTCGAAATGGCGATCTGGGCACCTTCGCGATATGCGTTGAGGGCGATCTGCCAACCGATGCTGCTTTCATCGAGAGGTCCGAAGACAATGCCTTTCTTCCCTTTCAATAAGCCATAGTGCGATTTCTCGGACATGGTACAAGCTGATTCTTTTCAAAGATAGGGGTATGCCACCCTTTTGATGGTCCTTCAAAACTGTCAAGATACAAGTTTCCCGCGAATAGTTAAACAGTTCCCGGCAAAATTCCCGATGAAGCACCCTGCCGAGGCAAACCCGCCGGGGATGGAATCGAACGCACAGGGCGCACAAGAAAAAAGGCTGCCACGGAAGCAACTCCATGACAGCCTCGCCCCTGCAAACGCCAGGCTGCCGGGAACTCAGATCTTGAGGCGGCGCATCGAGCGCAGCTTGTCGAGCACGTTCTTGTTGACGTTGAGCTCCATCTCCTCCTGCTCGACGGGATTCTCCCTGAAGACCACCTTGAGCAGGTTGTCCTCGCGGATGAACTTGTCCATCTCGAGGCTGTACAGGGCCCTCGGCAGGGTGATGATCCGCTGGGCGCGGTCGACGGTGACGATGATGTCGGTGCCCATGCGGTCCACCTTGACCTCTTCGGCGTCCTTGAGGAAGGGCACCCGGATGCAGAGGATCTCCCGGTGGTCGGAGGTCATCTGGTTCTTCTGGCTTTCGATCCAGAAGTTCTTGCCGGAGTAGAAGATCTTGTCGGGGGCCTGGTCGCCGAAGACCATCTGGCTGATGTCGTAAAGGGCGTCCGGGCCGATCGGCTCGGTGCGCTGCAGGTGGCAACGGAAAACCGGGGTCGGGTAGAAGGAGTTGTCGATCTCCATCAGGTACTTGCTGTGCAGGTCGGCCCAGAACTCGAAGTACTCGCCCACCGTGCGCGAGGTCGGCAGGATCTTGTTGATCACGATGCCGTCGATGTTGATGCCGTAGAGGTGCACGAAGGTGTAGGCGCGCTTGGTCTCGAGGATCGAGAGCTTCTCGGGGTTCAGCACGAGCCGGAAGGTCACCTCCGGGCTGAGGATGAAGCGGTTGATATCCTCCATCTGCTTGAGCAGCACGTTCACCTCGTTGAAGAAATCGTCGTCCGGGATGGAGTTGCCGGAGAGCGGGCGGGCCAGCGACGACATGCTCTTGTAGAGCTTGAAGAACTGCTTGCCCATGTTGCCGCCGATGATGATCTCGGGGTATGCCAGGAGGCGCAGGGTGTTGCCGGTCGGGGAGGTGTCGAGCACGACGGCGTCCCACCTGCCGGACTGCGCCTCGTCGACGAGGCGGGAGAGGGCGAAGATCTCGTCGAGGCCGGGCTGCGTGGTGAGCTCGGAGGCGATGCCGCTGTCGAGCCCCTGGTTCTTGTACGACGAGGAGACGAACTTCTGGAATCCCGACATGTTCTTCTTCAGCTCATAGATCGTGTCAACCTCGAGTCCATAGAGGTTCCGCTCGATCTTCAGCGGCTCGTTCCGGCTGATCTGCACGTTGAACACGTCGGAAAGCGAGTGGGCCGGGTCCGAAGACATGATCAGGACGCGTTTGCCCTGGCGGGCGAGCGCGACGGCGGTCGAAGACGAGACGGTGGTCTTGCCCGTCCCCCCCTTGCCCGAATAGATGATGACCCTCGGCTGGGACTGGTTTTCGGATAAATCCCTCGACGTCATGCGGTACACTCCTTTTGCGGCTTTGATACGTGGCAGGGCGCGGCATACGGCCGTCACCCATGACCTTGAAGGTATGATTTTTTCCGTATCAGATAAAACGAATCTTTTCCCCGGACATTAACATCAGCCGCAGCATTCACATGCCGAGGAACGCCGTCTTGACCGCCGGATTGTCCAGCAGCTCCACTCCGGTCCCGGAGAGCACGATCCTGCCGGTCTCCATGACATACCCCCTGGTGCTGATCCGCAATGACTGGTAGACATTCTGTTCGACAAGGAGCACGGTGACCCCGCTGTTGCGGATTTCCGATATGGCTCCGAACACCACGTCGGTGAACAATGGGGAGAGCCCGAGGCTCGGCTCGTCGAGAAGGAGCAGCTTCGGATTGCCCATCAGCCCCCTGCCGATCGCCAGCATCTGCTGCTCGCCGCCGGACATGGTGCCGCCCAGCTGCTTCCTTCGTTCGGCCAGTTTCGGGAAGAGCGCAAAGACCTTTTCCAGGTTCCTGCGGTAATCCTTCTGGTGCAGGAACGCCCCCATCATGAGGTTCTCATCCACGCTCATTTCGGGAAATATCTTCCTTCCCTCGGGAACATGCACGATCCCCCGCCGCACGATGGCGTGGGGCTGGAGGTTGCTGATCACCTCGTGGTTGAAGGCAATGGCCCCTTTCGAGCGGATGATGCCCGAAATGGCCTTGAGGAGCGTCGTCTTGCCGGCGCCGTTGCTGCCGACGACAGAAATGATCTGGCCCGCCCCGATCGAGATCGAGATCTCCTTCAGGACCGGCATATCGCCGTATCCCGCATTCAGGTTGCCGATTTCAAGCATGATGACCCCCTCCGAGATAAGCCTCGATGACGTCACGGTTGCTGGTAATCTCGGCCGGCGTGCCTTCGGCCAGCTTTTCCCCGGCGTTCAGGACGACGATACGGTCGCAGATGGAGGTGACGGCTTTCATGTCGTGTTCGATGAATACAATGGTCGTTCCGCTGTTCCTGATTGACCTTATGATATCAAGAATAGCCCAGGTTTCGGTGTGGTTCAGCCCTCCGCAGATCTCGTCGAGCAGCAGCATTTTCGGCTTCGTCGCCAGCACCCTGGCCAGTTCGAGCTTCTTCTTGAGCCCTATCGGCAGGGAGCCGGCAAGCTGGGCGGCATAATCATCGAGTCCGACCACATGGATCTGCTCCCTTGCCATCTTTTCGGCCGTATGCAGGGAGCGGGTGACCGCGAACGCGCCGACCATGACGTTGTCAAGGACGCTCAGGCTCCCCAGGGGCTTCACCCGCTGCCAGGTCCGGGCCATCCCCAGCCGGCAGACTTCATCAGGGCGGCGGTTGTTGATTTTCTTTCCGTCGAAGACGATATCGCCTGAGCTGACCGGATAGTACCCGGTCAGGCAGTTGAACATCGTGGTCTTGCCCGCTCCGTTCGGACCTATCAGGCCGAAAATCTGCTTTTCCTCAACCGAGAAACAGACATCCGATATGGCGACGTTGCCGCCGAAATATTTATTGACGTGATTGACGTTCAAAAGATGCTTGATCATTTTCCGCTCCTCCTGAATAGCCCGAGAATGCCTTTGGGCAGATAGAGAATGCACAGCACCGTAATGATGCCGTAAACAAGCACGTGGGCGTGCGCAAGATGCTCTTTCAGGAACATCCCTACCGGGGAGGATTCCGGAACCATGCCATGGGTTACCAGCGCTTCCCCAAGGACGTTCGAACGGAGGATCTCGGCAAGAGGCACCAGCAGCATCGCCCCGAACAGCGGCCCCCAGAGCGTGCCCACCCCGCCGATGATGGCCGTCAGGATGATCTCGATGGAGAGTCGCAGGTCAAGCACGGCATGGGTATCGATAAAGCGGATGTAGACCGCATAGAGGCTGCCGACTACCGATGTCAGGGAAGCGGAGATCAGGAGCGCCTTGTTCTTGTGGTATGCCAGGTTGATGCCGAGGGAAGCGGCGGCATCCTGGTCCTCCCTGATGGCCTGCAGGTAATATCCGGTCCGGGACCTGCGGACCAGCGCCGTGATGCCGAGCGTGAGCACGAGGGCAATCAGCATCCCGTAGTAGAACGGGTTCTTGCTGTTGAGGTCCAGACCGTAGAACTTCACATCGGTCAGCAGGATGCCCTGGGCGCCGCCGGTAAACTCGAGGTTCAGCACGACAAGCCGGACGATCTCGGCCACAGCGATCGAAGCAAGGCCGAAATAGTGGCCGCGCAGCCTGAAGACGATGGCCCCCGTGACCAGGGCGATCAAACCCGCGACAACCACCCCCGCCGCCATGGCAACCAGGGGATTGGTATCGGACACCGACAGGATGATCATGGTGGTATAGGCTCCGGCCCCGAAATAGGCGGCATGCCCGAAGCTGTACTGCCCGGCATACCCGCCGAGGATGTTCCATGCCGAGGCGAGCGTCGCCATCATGAGCACCGTAATCAGTATACCGGTGATATACGGGTTCTCACCGATCAGTAGAGGAATGAGAACCCCGACGGCGAGAAGGAGTGCAGGAATAATCGCCTGTTTCATCATTGGCCTCCTTTTTTGCCGAAAAGGCCCTGGGGTCGGAAGAGCAGGACGGCCAGGAACAGTACGAAGACAACGACGTCCTTCCAGTCGGTCGAAATATAGGTCGACGACATCGCCTCGATGACGCCGATGATCAGGCCGCCGACGGTCGCACCCACCACCGAGCCGAGCCCGCCGAGCACGCAGATGGTGAACGACTTCAGCAGGAAACTGTGGCCGGCAAGCGGATGGATATAGTAGGTCGGGGCGATCAGTGCGCCGGCTGTGGCGGCAAGCGCCGTCCCGATGCCGAAAGCGATGGCGCTCATCCTCGAGACGTTGATTCCCATGAGCTGCGCGGCTTCGCGATTCTGGCTGGTCGCCCTCAGGGCCATGCCGGTCCTCGACTTGCCAAGGAACAGGTAGAGTGTGGCCGTAATGACGCAGGTGATCATGAACGACAGCAGCAGGGGAACGGAGACCGACACATCCCTGAGGATGTTGAAGGAGCTGCTCGAATATGAGGTGGTGAGGATCCTCGGATCGCTGGTGAAGGCGAGCAGGGCCGTGTTGCTCATGATCAGGCCCAGGCCGATGGTCAGGAGGATCTGGTTCTGGTGGGGATGATGGATCACCCTGTTGATGAACATCTTTTCAAGGCCATATCCGAACACGAACGCCGCCGGCATGACCAGCACCAGCGAAATGTAGGGATCGATATGGAGCAGGGTGAAGACGAAGTAGGCCATATACATGCCAAGCATCATCAGGTCACCATGGGCGAAGTTGCTGACATTCATGACTCCGAAGACAAGAGACATGCCGATGCCGGCCAGGGCATAGACGCCTCCGGTCAGCAACCCGGATATAAGCGATTGAAGAAACAGCATTGTGTAACACCTTTATGCGGATTGACAGCGGGAGGCAAATCAACTGCCGGGAAACTCCAAAGAAAAGCCCCTGAACGAACGAAAAGCCTGGCAAGGAGTCAATGGCGCCGCGTCCTGGAGACAATGGCGCCATGAGTATCCCTGCCGGCACTGCCGGTCCCGACGCCTAGCGCTTGAACGGATAGACCAGTTTTGCCTTGCTGAACTGCGCGGGATAGACGGTTTCATACTTCCCGCCCTGCAGCTGCTGGACAAGCATCGGATGGTTGTTCTGGTTGTTGAAGCCGTTGTAATCGGCAAACTTCACCGGCCCCATGATCCCGTTCCAGCTTCCGGACTTCAGCTTTTGCTGCACGGCGGATGCATTGCCGGCCTTCGACGAAGTCTCGATCATGATGCGCATTGCCTCATAGGCGCAGGCGGCATGATAGGATGGCTCCTTGGCGAACTTCGCCTTGTAGCGCTTGGCAAAGTCTGCAGCTCCCGGCCAGTTGACATCGTCGGTCCACTGCGTCGCGGAGACAACCAGGTTGGAAATATCCTTCTGCTGGGCAAACTGGGCGGTCGTGTATCCGGCGCCTGCGCCCAGGAACGCCTTGGGAGCCAGGCCGATCTCCTTTGCCTGCCTCATCAGCAGGATGGCGTCGGCGTCATAGGAGACGAGGAAAACGAGGTCCGGGTTGGCCGCCTTCACCTTCGCAAGGGTCGCACGGTAGTCCGGCTGCCCCTGCTGGTACTTCTCGTTGGCGACCTCCTTGAGGCCCATGCTGACAGCATTATCCTGGGCGGTCTTTACGGTCGAGACGCCGAAATCGGTGGCGGCATAGACGTAGGCGATGGTTTTAGGCTTGTACTGGGCAACCGCCTTCATCAGCACCAGCGAATAGACGTCGGCAGGGGCGTTGAGGCGAAAGACGTTTTTATAGCCTTTCCTGGTGATCTCCTCCTTGGCGGCGGCAGGTACCAGCAGAGGGACGTTGTACTGGTCGGCCCTCGACGCCACGACGTTTGCGCTGCCCGATGTATAGGGCCCGACAACGCCGATGACATTGTCACGGGTCACCAGCTTCTCATAAGCGGCCAGCGCATTTTTTGGATCTCCACCATCGTCCTCCTTGATGACCGTGACGCTGAAACCTTTGGCGGTCATATCCTCTACCGCCATGGCGGCCCCGTTGGTCAGGTTCTCCCCGATCTGGGCCTCCTTTCCGGTGATGGAATTGATGAACCCTATCTTCACCGGCCCGGCAGCTTCCGACGAAAGCGGCAACAAGGGCAACGCGGCGACAATCATCGACAGGATCGCTTTTTTCATATCCGGCACTCCTTCTTTTGATTTGATAATGCAGAACAAAAAGTATTACGGATCAACAATCAGGCATCAACATGCAACAACATGCGGAAGGTTCAGGAAGAATAGCGTACATGCGGCAACCGGTGTAACGGCAAAACGGATATCGTTGTCGTGACGAACTTTGGCAAACCACCGGCAGAGAGGTTAAAGGTACAGAAAAAAATCATTTATTGTCAACCGGATCGCCAGGCGTCACCACAAGCGACTTCACCTATTTCATGTGTCCGGCAAACCGGATCTTTTTGGAGAGTGCCTCTTCGAGTTGCAGCATATAGGCTTCGTGCCCGATTTCAATGGCGCCGAGCCTCTGGAGGTGCGGGTTCATGATCTGGGCATCGAGCAGGAGGTAACCACGCTGGCGCAGGTGCCCGACCAGGTGGGCGAAAGCCACCTTGGACGCATCGGGCCTGCGGAAGAACATCGATTCGCCGAAAAACGCGCCCCCCATCGCCAGGCCATAGAGGCCGCCGGCAAGTCCGCCCTCCATCCAGCACTCGACGCTGTGGGCGATCCCCAGGCGATGCAGCTTGACGAACACCTCGATGATCTCCTCGGATATCCAGGTATCCGCCTCGGACTCCCGCGGCATCGAGCAGCTCCGGATCACCTGTTCGAACGCGGTATCGATCCTGACCTTGAACCTGCCTTCGCGCAGGGTCCGGCTGAGGGACCTCGACGGGCGCCAGGATTCGAGCGGCACGACCGCCCTGTGGTAGGGCTGGCACCAGCTGACCTCGCCTTCCCGGGACTCTGCCATCGGGAAGAAACCATGCCGGTAGGCGCGGATGAGATCCTCGACCCTGATCATGTTTTCCCGCTGGCATTTTCAGACCATGCCGCATCAGTGAAGGTGCGAAGGTCGTCCCAGCGGCCGGAACCGATCCACTCGGCTATGTAGTCGACGGTCCGGCGATAGTTCCGTGGCGGAAGGCCCGGCTGGCCGAGCCAGTGCTTCAGCACCTCCCGGTCGAGGCTGTGCATCGCCATGCCGTAGCCCAGCTCCACCATCGCCAGAGCGTTCGACTCCTGCTCGATCTGGCCGTCGAGCGGACGGAGCAGCAGCTTCTTGCCGAGATGCAGAGCTTCGCCCGGCAGTTCGAAACCGGCGTTGCATACCACTCCCGAACATTCCATGAGGTCATTGAGGAACCCTTCGCGGGAATAGCTCCTGAAGTGGAGATGCTCGTAATCGAAGCCCTCCTTCACCTTCCCGTAGATGTAGAACTCGAACTCCCTGAATGGCTGTACGAAGGCATCGACATCCTCGAGCTCCTCGAACGGCAGGTAGACCAGGACCTTCTTCGGATCCTCGGGAGGCCTGGACGCCCGGTAGAGCGTTTCGGGAATGACCGGGGGAAAGATCGGCTGGTCGAAATGGTGCCAGTGCAGGCCGGCGTTGTAGCGTGCCGGGGCGAAGTTGAGGAGGGTATACTTTTCGAACAGGTTGCCCCTGGCGACAGGAATGTGATAAGGGAATGCGTACTGGTGGCCGAAACCGACGCTGGCAATCCCCTTCATGCGCGCCGCCAGCGAGGTGACCGGCTCGAAATCGGTGACCACGAGATCGACGCCGGCCGTGTCGAGGCTCAGGACATCGGCGGTGAGCGTAAGGAAATCGAGGCGGAACATGGTCTCGATGTAGTTCATCCGGCCACGGCAGGTCACGAGCGTAAGGCCCTTCAGGACACGATAAGGCTGGAAAACCTCTATCTCCCGCAACTCCTCCTCCCTGCGGCCACTGATGATGACCTGCACCTCGTGACCATCCTCCTTCAGCCTCCTGACCAGCTCCCTGCTCCGGCTGATATGGCCGTTGCCCGTTCCCTGGACACCGAAAAGGATCTTCATGCACTGCGCTGTTTAAAACCGTGGGGATGGGCACTGCCATCCGGCAGATTGATCAATAGCCCGTTATACCATTAAAAATACGATTTTTACCGCGCACATTGAAAAAGTGTCGTAATCCCTGTGTTTCGCTCAGAATCGAAATCGTTATCGAAATCCAAATCGAAATCGATTGCGATGCCGATGCCGATTTCGATAACGATCGGAAAGAAAGCTCATTTCAACTTTGCGGCTCAGACGATCTTCAGGTTCGCGTACTGGACCATCAGCGTCTTTTCGCCCGCCGTGCGGAACCCGATCTTCACCTTCTGCTTCGATCCGCTCCCCTGCACCTCGATCACCACGCCGGGCCCGAAGATCGCGTGATGCACCTTCATGCCCGCCCGGAGGGAGCTTTTCTGCTGCGGTGTCGCCGCCGAGGAGGAGGGCTGGCCGGGGCGCTGCACGGGCATGGGCCTTGCCGGTACGGGCGGCGGACCGGACCCGAACACCGGGCGCCCCGCCATGGCCTTGGCCGAAACCTTCGTCGGGCTTTCGGAGAGGCGCCGCCCGCCTTCGGTGCAGACTATGTCCGGGTCGATCTCGTTGATGAAGGTCGAGCGCAGACACATCTGGGGCTGACCGAACTGGTAGCGGCTCTGGGCCCAGGAGAGGAAAAGCTTCTCCCTGGCCCGGGTGATGGCCACGTAGAAGAGGCGTCGCTCCTCCTCGAGCTCGGCGGGCTCGTAGGCATTGAGCGGGAACAGTTTCTCCTCCATGCCGGTCACGAACACTACCGGAAACTCGAGCCCCTTGGCCGCATGGATCGTCATGAGCGAAACGTAGTTGTCCGAATCCTGCGACTCGTCGTAGTCCGACGCGAGCGAGATGGTCGAAAGGAAGTCGGCGAGCGAGGAGTTGAGGGGGTTGTGGTCCGAAAAGTCCCTGGCCATCGAGAGCAGCTCCTTCAGGTTCTCGCATCGGGCGAGCGCCTCCGGGGTGTTCTCGGCCTGCAGGAGCGACAGCAGCGAGGTCATGTCGTACAACAGCGAAAGCACGTCGTAGGCCGTGCCGGCCGCCGCCTTCTCCTTGAGGGTCTCGACGAGCGTCGAGAACTCCTTCAGGGCATGCACGAGCCTCGACTGGAAGCCCCCCTCGTCGGCACGGCGGATCGCATCGTAGAGCGACATGCCTCCCGCCTCGGCGAACTCCTTGAGCTTCGAGATGCTGACGTCGCCAATCTTGCGCGGCGGGAAGTTGATCACCCGAAGCAGCGACTCGCCGTCCCGGTCGTTCAGCACCAGCCGGAGGTAGGCCACCGCATCCTTGATCTCCTTGCGCTTGTAGAAGGAGACGCTGCCGAAGATCTTGTACGGGATCCTGTTCTGGCGCATGACGTCCTCGAGAACCCTCGACTGGGCGTTGGTGCGGTAGAAGATGGCGAACGCGCGGTAATGGTACCCCTTGGAGAGGTGTAGCTGGCGGATGTAGTCGCCCACTTTCTCGGCCTCCCGCCTTTCGTTGTATGCCTCGATGAGCGTCAGCGGCTCGCCGATGCCCGCATTTGCCACCAGCTCCTTTTTGATCTGCCGCTGGTTGTTCCTGATGACGCTGTTGGCAGCATCCAGGATGGTCCTGGTGCTGCGGTAGTTGTCGACCAGCTTGAAGAGCTTCGCATCCTTGTAGTCCTCCTGGAAGTTCAGCATGTTGCTGATGTCCGCACCGCGCCACGAATAGATCGACTGGGCGTCGTCGCCCACCACGAAGATGTTGTGGTGCTTCTCCGAAAGCATCTTCGCCACCAGGTACTGCGCCCGGTTGGTGTCCTGGTACTCGTCGATCAAGAGGTACCTGAAATAGTCCTGCAGCTGCTCGAGCAGGGCCGGATGCCCGCTGAACAGCTCGATCGGCTTGATCAGCAGGTCGTCGAAATCGAGCGCGTTGTTATCGCGGAGCTTCTGCACGTACTTCTCGTAGACCAGGGCCGTCTTCTGCTGCTGGTAGTCGCCGGCATTGCGATGGAACTCCGGCGGGAGCACGAAGCCGTTCTTGGCCTTGCTGATCATCGAATGGACCAGGTTCACCGGCAGGGAGTCGGGCGAGAGGTTCAGCTCCTGCATGCACTGCTTGACGAGGCTCTTGCTGTCGTCCGCGTCGAAGATCGAGAAGTTCCGGTCGTAGCCGATCAGGTGGATGTAGCTGCGAAGCAGGCGGGCGAAGACCGAATGGAAGGTGCCGACCCAGAGGCTCGACGAGCTCCCATGCCGGAGGATGCCGTCGATCCTGTGGCGCATCTCCCCTGCGGCCTTGTTGGTGAAGGTCAGCGCGAGGATGTTGTTCGGCGGCACCTCGACATTCCTGATCAGGTGGGCGATGCGGTAGGTGATGACCCTGGTCTTGCCCGAACCGGCGCCGGCGAGCACCATCACCGGCCCCTCGGTGGCGAGCACGGCTTCACGCTGGACGTCGTTGAGATCGCGGAGGAAATCTGTCAAAAGTACTGAAGGATAACTTGTTGCATGTGAATCCAGCCCCCATCGCACGGACGGGAAGGAAAAAGCGTACGAGAATTTCGTACAACTTTGCCCCAATTACAACCCTCATCCATGCGGGCACCGCTATTTATTTCTTGCGAAACAAGATAGCTGCGTTGTCCCGACTTGTCGGGACAACGGCGGAGGAGGAATGGCAGCAGGCCGTCCGTTCAGAGGCGGTCGGTCTTTGCTGCCATGATGAAGTCGTTCAGGTGCAGCCCGCCGATGGCATGGGTCCACCAGGAAACGGTCGCCCTGCCCCACTCGACCAGGATGGCGGGATGATGCCCTTCCGCTTCGGCGAGCCTGCCAACCTTGAGGGCGAACTCCATGGCCTCGGTGAAGCCGGCGAAGGCGAATGCTTTCTTCAGCCGCTTCACCCCGTCCAGCTCGACCACATCCCAACCGGGGACGGTTGCCCGATGCATGCTGATCTCTTCATCGCCCAATGGCGTAGCCGCCCCGGAGCAGGGCACGCAATGCCTGGTTTCCAGATTTGTCATGATATGTCTCCTCGTCCTGTTCCTGAATCGGGGGGAATCGAAGGCCCTTCGTGGGGTTGAATAACAGAACGCAGGAACCGGAAGGAGAGTTGCATCACCTTTTCTCCTGTGGAGAGGAAAACCGCATGAATTGATTTTTCGTTTTTATATTGCAACTTACAGCCTCATTCACCCGCAACAGGTATCGTGACGCCCCATGTTTCCACTTGTCTACGAAATCAATACGAGAGTGTGGCTGAAAGAGCTCTCGGTCAAGCTCGGCCGAACGATCACCCTCGAGGAGGTACCGGACCAGGAGTTCGAGCTTTTCAGCGAAGCCGGCTTCGACATCGTCTGGCTGATGGGGGTCTGGAAGCCGAGCAGGTACAGCGCCGCCATCTCCGCCGCGCACGGCAGCCTGAGGACCGAGTTCCTCGAACACCTGAAGGACCTGCACCCGGACGATATCGTCGGTTCGCCCTACTCAATCCCTTCGTATGAGGTGAATGAAGCCCTCGGCGGCTGCGCGGGCCTGCTGTCATTCCGCAAGCGGCTCGCCGACCGTGGAATCCGGCTCATGCTGGACTTCGTGCCGAACCACATGGCCCTCGACAACCGCTGGCTGCCGGAGCATCCCGACTTTTTCGTCAGCATCTCGAAACACGAACAGTGCCAGGATCCACGATCCTGCTTCGAATACGTTCGAGGGAAATACCTCGCCCACGGCAGGGATCCCTATTTCCCGCCATGGACCGACACCCTGCAGCTGAACTATGCGAACCCGGCGACCCACGATATGATGATCCACAACCTTTCGCACATCAGCGACATGTGCGACGCGGTGCGGTGCGACGTGGCGATGCTGGTGCTGAAGGATGTGTTCAACACGACCTGGGGGAACCTCGGGGGCAGGATGACCGAGGAGTTCTGGCCCAAGGCAATCCAGACGGTGAGGAAAAAACATCCGGATTTCCTCTTCCTTGCCGAGTCCTACTGGAACCGTGAATGGGACCTGCAGCAGATGGGATTCGACTTCACCTACGACAAACCGTTCTACGACTATCTCGGCAACTCGCCGGTGAACGTCCCGAAGCTGAAAGGCCATCTGATGGCAGACTGGAACTACCAGAAAAAGCTGTGCCGCTTCATCGAGAACCACGACGAGATCCGCGCATCCGAACGGTTCGGGCCGAACCATGCGGTCGCCGCCCTCGTCCTGCTCACCACTCCCGGCATGCACCTGGTCCACCAGGGGCAGCTGTCCGGCCTGAAGCGGAAGATTCCCGTCCAGCTGCTCAGGCATGCCAAGGAGCCGGCCCACAAGTCACTGCTGCACCTCTACCTGATGCTGTTCGCGTTCAGGTCCGAGGCGATCCTGCAGGAGGGAAAGCCCGAATGGCTGGAACTGAACGCCAACGGCGAGTCACTCTGCTTCGGCTATGCCCGTTCGATAGAGGAGCGGCATGCGTTCGTGCTGGCCAATTTTTCAGCCACGGGCATAGACGCGAAATTCAGGCACCCGGCCCTCGCCGGCCTGACGGATGAGGCGTGCACGACCTTTACGACCCGCTTCCCGGAGCCGCCGCACGAGCTGAAGATCGCCGATTCCACCATGAACATCCGTCTCGCGCCCCACGAGGGGGTGCTGATCATGGTGCACCAGGCCTGAACAGGAACTCGACACGCAGGGCAGCCCGCTGCCTCTACCGGCCGGGTCCCTCATTATCCATTATCCATTGTCCATTATTCAATGCCCTTCCACGTCACCACCATATCCCGCCAGACCGACAAACCGATAGACATCATCGACATCACGGCTGAGGTACGCTCGGCTCTCGAAAAAACGGGCCTCCGCCAGGGCACGGTCACGGTTCTCAGCCGACACACCACCGCATGCGTCAACATCAACGAGCAGGAGCCCAGACTGGTGCAGGACATGGTCACCTTCCTGAAGCGCCTGGTGCCGAGGGACGGCGACTACCTGCACAACCTCGAGCCCATCGACGGCCGGGACAACGCCCACTCCCACCTGCTCGGCCTGTTCATGAGCAGCACCGAAACCATACCCTTCGCCGAAGGCCATATGCTGCTCGGCGAGTGGCAGTCGATCTTCCTGATCGAGCTTGACGGCCCCCGCAAGGAGCGTCAGGTGCTCCTGCAGATCCAGGGCGAGTAACGCGAACAGGGGGAACCTAACGGCACGAACCGGGGTTAACAATCGACACCAGAAGCAAAAAAGCAGTAACCACCCATCCAAGCCATCCCATGACCGACCCAACTGCCACCTCGCAGCTGCAAGCCTACCCGCTGCTGTCGAAAATCCACGGCCCTGCCGACCTGAAGAAGCTCGGCCTGAAGGAACTGGAAGCCGTTGCGGCCGAGTGCCGGAAACGTGTCATCGAGCTGGTTTCGATGAACGGCGGCCATTTCGGCTCGAGCCTCGGCGTGGTCGAGCTGACCGTCGCCCTGCATCATGTCTACGAAAGCCCGAAGGACCGGATAGTCTGGGACGTCGGCCACCAGGCCTACGTGCACAAAATCCTCACCGGCAGGATGTCCGAGATGCACACCAACCGTCAGTACGGCGGCCTCGCCGGTTTCCCGAAACGCGGCGAGAGCCCGCACGACGCCTTCGACACCGGACACGCATCCACCTCCATCTCTGCGGCCGCGGGCATGGCGGCGGCGCGTGACCTGGCCGGAAGGGACGAGAAGGTCGTGGCGGTCATCGGGGACGGCAGCATGACCGGCGGCATGGCCTTCGAAGCCATGAACCACCTCGGCGACATCAAGTCGGACGTACTGGTGGTGCTGAACGACAACCAGATGGCCATCTCCCCAAGTACCGGCGGGCTGAAGAACTACCTGGTCAACATCCCGCTGAACAAGACCTACAACCGATTGAGGAAGTTCGTCTGGGACAGCATCTCCCTCCTGAACAACGACCTCGGCGATACGGCCAAGAACGCCGTGCACCGGCTCGAGGACGGCATTAAGGCCGCTTTCACCCCGGGCGCGTTCTTCGAGGCGCTGGGATTCCGTTACTTCGGGCCGATCGACGGGCACGACATGGAGCAGATGGTCAAGGCGCTGCGCGAGATGCGCTCGCTCCCCCACCCGAAGCTGCTGCACATCATCACCACCAAGGGCAAGGGGTTCAAGCCGGCCGAGGACAACCAGTCCAAATGGCACGCCAGCGCCGGCGGCTTCGACATCGACACCGGCAAGGCACTCCAGACTTCCGGCAAACCGTCGCTGCCGAAGTACCAGGAGGTGTTCGGCGAGGCCCTGGTCGAGCTCGCACTGAAGGACAGGACGATCGCCGCCATCACGGCCGCCATGCCGAGCGGCACCTCGCTCGACCTGTTCCAGAACGCCATCCCGTCGAGGTTCTACGACGTCGGCATCGCCGAGCAGCACGCCGTGACCTTCGCGGCGGGGCTGGCCGCCGGCGGCTTCAAGCCGGTGTTCGCCGTCTATTCGACCTTCCTGCAGCGGGCCTACGACCAGCTCATCCACGACGTCGCCCTGCAGGGGCTGCATGTGGTCTTCGCGATCGACCGCGCCGGACTGGTCGGCGAGGACGGTCCGACGCACCACGGCTCCTTCGACCTCTCCTTCCTGCATGCCGTGCCGAACCTGACGGTGATGGCGCCTGGCGACGAGCAGGAGCTCCGCGACATGCTCTACACAGCACTCTACGAGCTCAACGGCCCGGTAGCCATCCGCTACCCGAGGGGCAGCGGTAACGGCGCGGTGCTCCGCAAGGAGTTCGCCCCGCTACCGATCGGCAAGGGGCGCGTGCTGCGCGAAGGGGGTTCGATCGCCCTGCTCGGCATCGGCACCATGGTTTCACGCGCACTGGAGACGGCAGGACTGCTCGCCGCGGAAGGGCTAGACCCGATGGTTTGCGACATGCGCTTCCTGAAGCCGCTCGACACGGGCCTGCTCGACGATGTCGCAAGCCGGTGCGGGCATGTCGCCGTCATCGAGGAGAACAGCGTGATTGGGGGGCTCGGCAGCGGGGTCGTGGAGTACCTGCACCGGACGCATCCGGGGGTCAGGGTCACCCATTTCGGCCTCCCCGACGCATTCGTGACGCACGGCAGCATGGCAGAGCTGTACCGGGAGATCGGCCTCGACGCCCCGTCGCTTGCGGAAAAGATCGGGAATTTCTACAGGGCTACCCCGGGTTGAAACCCGGGGAGAGGAAAGGCAGGGCGAGCATCACGATGCGTACCGTGACGTTGGCCAGAAGGCCGGCCAGGAGGTCGTCCACCATGATGCCCCATCCGCCAGGAAGTGATTGGGCTTTATCGACAAGGCCCGGCTTGACGATGTCGTAAAACCTGAAAAGGAGGAACGAGAGCAGCACCACGACGGGAGTTGCCGGCAGGGCGGCAAGGGCGAGCCACTGCCCGGCAAGCTCGTCGATGACCACCGCCGAAGGGTCCTCCCCGTACTCCTCCTCCATGACCCCGCCGGCCCAGACACCGAGGACGCTGGTCACGACGATCAGCGGCACGAGCCACTGGAGCGGGGCAATCGCAGGAAACACGAAATAGGCAAGGGCCGCCACGAGGCTGCCGAAGGTGCCCGGAGCGAACGGGATGTAGCCGACCCCCAGGACGCTGCCCGCGGCTTTTGCGACAAAGCGCCTCATGGGGTCAGCGGCCACCTTCGGGGTTGCGGAGAGCGAGGTTCCAGTTGCTGACCAGGTAGGAGATGCCGGTCCAGACCGTGAAAAGCGTGATGGCCAGCATGACGTAGTCGAGGTAGCCGGAACGGAGGATCCCCTCCATGGACGAAGCCACCTCCTTGCCGAAGAAGAGGTCCTCCTTCAGGAGGATGAACACCATCACCACATAGGCGAAAAGGTTCTGCGCGACCGTCTTGTACTTGGCCTCCTTCGAGGTGACGACCGGGCGGTCCCGGTACTCGGCATAGACACGGAGCACAGTGATGAGGATATCCCGTGCCGCCACGAGCAGCACCATCCAGAGGGCGAGGTAGCCCTGCCAGACGTACAGCAGGAAGGCCGCGGTAATCAGGAGCTTGTCGGCGAGCGGGTCGAGGAATGCCCCGAGGCGGGTGGTCTCGCCGTACTTGCGGGCATGGTAGCCGTCGTAGGCGTCGGTGAGGGAGGCGAGGGCGAAAACGATGACACCGACCAGCTTCATCCAGGGGTCTTTCTGCAGCAGCAGGGCGACAAACACGGGCACAAGGATGATCCTCAATGCCGTCAGCTGGTTCGGTAAGGTCATGTCTGTTAAAAAACCGTTGTTGGAGGACCTGATACGGCGTATCCGGCAAGCCGGACAACCGTCACGGCACAAGATAAGGTTTTACAAGATGTTTTTCAATGAGAAGGGCTCCGCGGTGAAGAAGGAAAAAAACCTATTGGAGCTCCACCACCGTCACGCCTGCCCCCCCTTCCGGCCACTCGCCGAGGCGGAAGCTGCGCACGTGCCGGTGCTGTTTCAGGAATTCGGCCGTACGCAGCCTGAGCGCCCCCGACCCCTTGCCGTGGACGATCGTACCGGTCGGGATGCGGTGCATCACCAGCCCGTCGATGAAACGGCCGATCTCCGCGATGGCCTCGTCGCCGGTCATGCCCCGGAGGTCGAGACGGGTCGATTCGGGAGCCGAAGCCTGCACGGACCATGACGATGCCTTTTTCGGGACATCCCCATCCTTCTTCATCCTGCGCTCCTGCCCTTTCGATATCTTTTCAAGGCCCCGCAGCGATGTGTTCAGCCTGAAGTTCCCGCACAGCACCACCACCGAATCCCCCTGCACCGATTCTACCTGGCCGGTCGTGCTGGTGTCGGAGAGGCGCACCAGATCCCCCGGGCGGATCGACTGGTCAACCGGGACATCCTGCAGCCGCTCCTTTTCGAGAGCCTCCTCCCCGGAGGCGGTTTCACGCTTCATCGATGCCAGGCGCGACTTCGCCCGCTGCTGCACCTCCCGGTCGGCAGGCTGCTCCTTCACCTCGCGCAGCAGCTCGCGTATCTCCTTTCGGGCATGCTCCAGCTCCTTCTGCATGTCGCGCAGGCCCCGCGCCTTCAGTTCCCGGCTCATCCGCTGCATCTCTGCCTTTTCGGCCGCAAGGGAGGCCTTGAGCGCCTCGACGGCGGCTTGCCCGGCTTCGAGCTTCGAGGAGAGTTCCCGGTTTTTCACGATGTCGGCCCGAAGCTCCCCGATCATCTCCTCGAGGCCGGCATGGCCCATCCCCATGAAACCGGTGGCTTTCGAGATCACGGATGAGGGGAACCCCATCCGCTGCATCATGGCAAAGGCGAAACTGTTGCCGGGAAGCCCCTTCATGAACCTGAAGGTGGGAACCAGCCCGGCCCGGTCGAACTCCATGGCGCCGTTGACGACCCCCTCCCGCCGGTGGGCGTAGACCTTGAGCTCGCCGAGGTGCGTGGTGACGATGGTCTTCACCCCGCGTTCGAGCAGCTCCTCGATCACCGCCCGGGCGATCGCGCCCCCCTCCTCGACGTCGGTGCCGGCGCAGATCTCGTCGATCATGGCGAGGCTCCCCGGGCCGGCATGTTCGAGGATGTGCCTGACGGCCGAAAGGTGCGAACTGAAGGTTGAGAGGTCGTTCTCGATGGACTGTTCGTCGCCGATCTCGATGTAGAGGCCGTCGAAGGCCGGGAACACCGAACTCTCGCTGCAGGGCACGAGGTAGCCGTGGCTGAGCATGCAGCTCAACAGGCCGACCGTCTTCATGGCGACCGACTTGCCGCCGGCGTTCGGGCCTGAGATCACGAGCACCTCTTCATCCTCGCCGAGCTCCATGTCGAGCGGAAAAAGCCTCTCCTTCGTGGCCTGGTGGGAGATCAGGAGCCAGGGATGATAGCCCTTCACGACCTTCAGCCGGCGGCCTCCGGTCAGCTCGGGCAGGTTCGAGGCGGTCTCTACGGCGAGCCGCGCCCGGCCGTAGAGCGAATCGAAGCCGGCGAGCAGCTCCTGGTTGTGGTGCACGTCCGGCAGCTCGCTGCGCACCATGGCCGACAGCTCCTTCAGGATGCGCTCGATCTCCCGGCGCTCGGCGATCTCGAGCTCCTGGATCCTGTTGCTCACCTCGAGGGTCTCCGCGGGCTCGACGAAGACCGTCTGCCCCGTCTGGGAATAGTCCTGCACGTAGCCCGGCAGCCGGTACTTGTACTCCACCCGCATGGGGAGCACCTGGCGCCCGTTCTTCAGGGCCACCGTGTCCTCCATGAGCCATCCCTCGGCCTGGCAGCGCCGCAGGATGCGCTCCATCCTGCGCCGGAGCGAGCTCCTGGCTTCGTCCAGGTCTTTGCGGATCATGTACAGGCCGTCGCTGGCCGTATCCCGGACCCTGGCCTGGTCGTCGATGGCCTGCGTGATGGAGTACTGGATGCTCTTCTCGAGCCAGAGGCGGATGGTGTAGTCGTTCAGCTCCGGATAGCGTTCGCGGTTCGTGAACATGAAGCGGCGCAGCAGGGCCGAGCCCTGCAGGAGGTGGAAAATGTCGAGCAGGCCGGAGGGATCGAGCCAGCTCTCCACGGCTTCGAGCTCGACGAGCAGGCGCCGGGTATCGGGAAGGTGCCCGAACGGAAGCGGCTGCCCTTCGAGGAGGAACTCCTTCAGCTCGAGCACCCGCAGCAGCTCCCTCCGCGGCTCGTCGTGGCCCACGGGAGCCTGCAGTTCGAGCAGCCGGTCACGCCCCATCGGCGAGATGCAGCAGCCTGCGGCGTGCGCGGCGACCTTGTCGAATTCGAGCTTTTTCAGAACGATGCTGTCCATTTCCTTTTCTCCATGATGTTCGATCCTGCAGCCTCCGGAGGAACCGGCGCCCGCTGAAGATAAAAGATAATATGCAAACCGGCACCACGCAGCGCCCCGGAACAAACACCCCCTGCTGTCGGATGTTCTTTTTTTTCACGATCTTTTGTTACTCTTAGACTTGATCATGAAAGAAATTACAAGCATTCCGGGACAGCGACCATGAGACTGGCAGTGAACATCGACCATATAGCAACCCTCCGCAACGCAAGGAACGAGGGGGACCCTGATCCGCTCGAAGCCGCCCTGCTTGCCGAGCGCAGCGGTGCCTCGGGCATCGTCTGCCACCTCAGGGAGGACCGCCGCCACATCCGCGACAACGACCTCGAACGGGTGCGCGCCTCGATTTCGACCAAGCTCGACCTCGAGATGGCCATGACGGCAGAGATGCAGTCGATCGCCATCAGGACCAGGCCGGAGCTGATCACCCTCGTGCCGGAAAAACGCGAGGAGCTGACCACCGAAGGGGGCTTCGCCATCAGGGCGCACTTCGCCACCCTGGTCGAGTTCGTCAAGCCGATCCGCGACAACGGCATCCTGGTCAGCATGTTCGTCGAACCCGATGAGGAGTCGATCGCGCTGTCGAAGCAGGCAGGCGCCGACATGGTCGAGCTGCATACCGGCCCCTACTCCCTCTGCTGCGGCGAAAAGGAACTCGAACGCGAGCTGGAGCGGATCCGCGCAGCCGCACGCTTTGCCCGCCGTGAAGGACTCGCGGTCGTCGCCGGTCACGGGCTCAGCGTCAGGAACATCGCCCCGTTCCGGGAGATCCTGGAGATCGAGGAGGTCAGCATCGGCCACGCGATCATCGCCAGGGCGGCATTCATCGGCCTGCCCGCGGCCATCGGCGAGATCCTCGACATCATCCGGCGGTAACGGCATGGCGGACCCCAGCGGACATGCGGACACCGTGAAGCACCGGGTCGCCATCATGCTGGCCACAGGGAACCGGGACAAGGTGCGCGAAATCAGGCCGATGCTCGAAGGCATCTCCCCGATGCTTCAGGTCTGGTCGCTCGCCGACCTCGGGCTCGCACCCGAGATCGAGGAGACCGAACCGACCCTGCAAGGCAATGCACGCCTCAAGGCGGCCGCGATATTCCGGCTCATCGACGAGCGGTTCGAACGCTTCATCGCGCTGGCCGACGACACCGGGCTGGAGGTCGACGCCCTCGGAGGCGCACCTGGCGTCCGCTCGGCAAGGTTCGCACCCGTGCCCGAAGGCGCTTCGCCTTCGTACGAGCAGAACGTCGAGCACCTCATGCTGTCGATGGCCGGAACGACCGGCCGCACGGCCCGCTTCAGGACGGTCATCGCCATGAAAGGCCGCCTGCAGCTGCCCGACGGCAACATCATGCCCATCGACGATACGGTCGACGGTCTGATCGAAGGAGCGATCACGAACGAACGCCGCGGCCAAGGCGGGTTCGGTTACGACCCCGTCTTCATGCCCGAGGGTTCGACCAGGACCTTCGCCGAAATGAGGATCGAAGAGAAGAATGCCATCAGCCACCGTGGCAGGGCCATCGCCGCGGCCGTCGCCCGGATCCGGGAACTCATGGCCCGATGCGGATTCGAGACAAACCATAACGCCAACTGCCCATGAACATCCTCCAGTCGATCGTCCTCGGCATCGTGCAGGGACTCACCGAATTCCTCCCGATCAGCAGTTCGGCGCACCTCCGCTTCGTGCCCGCACTCCTCGGCTGGGATGATCCCGGTGCCGCCTTCACGGCCGTCATCCAGATCGGCACCCTCGTCGCCGTCCTGCTCTACTTCGCCAGGGACATCGCCTCGATCGCGGGAGCGGTCGTCTCGGGGATCCTGAAAGGCAAGCCGCTCGACACGACGGAGGCCAGGACCGGCTGGATGATCGTCGCCGGCACCCTGCCGATCGTGGTGCTCGGCCTGCTCTTCAAGAAGCATATCGAGACCACGCTCCGGTCGCTCTACTGGGTAAGCGCCTCCATGATCCTGCTCGCCCTCCTGCTTTCGCTCGCCGAGCACCACCTCCGATCGAGGACGCAGCAGGGGCTGCGCGGCAAGTCGATCAGGGAGATCGGCTGGAAGGATGCGATCGTCATTGGCCTGGCCCAGGCCGTGGCCCTGATCCCCGGATCGTCCCGGTCCGGCGTAACCATCACCGGGGGGCTCTTCATGAACCTCGACCGTGAAACCGCCGCCCGGTACTCCTTCCTGCTCTCGATCCCATCGGTGTTCGCGGCCGGCATCTTCGAGCTCTACAAGACCAGGGCCGAGATCATGGCCTCGACGCAGCACATGACAGGCATCGCCATAGCGACCCTGTGCGCCTTCGTGGTCGGCTACCTCAGCATCGCCTTCCTGCTCACCTACCTCCGGCGCCATACCACCACGGTTTTCATCGCCTACCGCCTGCTGGTCGGCACCTCGCTCATCGTCCTGCTGGCGACCGGAAAGCTGATGCCCTGAAGCTATTTTCCCGGCAGGGGGCACCCGCCTCCTGCAACTTTCTGACCGAAAAAATTATTGTCATATCTGTCAGCACGCAGGGAAAAATTTGTTATATACAGGGATAGTAAAAACACACAAAACCAAACTTTCGGCCATGCCATACAGCTCGTCAGGTGTAGGGCATAATGGCTTTGATAGAGCAGACTTACACATACACACCAAATGTTCCGACGGAATCTTCTCGCCTGAAGAGATCATCCAGAAGGCAGCCAAGGCCGGCCTGAAAGCCATCAGCATCACCGACCATGATTCCGTCGCAGGCATCGACAAAGCAAAGCCATTAGCACAACAGACCGGTGTGGAGCTTATTCCCGGTGTAGAAATGAGCTCCGCCTACAAAGGATATGACATTCATATTCTCGGTTATTTCTTCGATTATCAGCATTCCGAGCTGAAACGGTATCTGGACAACTGCCGCCGTCTGCGCACCGAAAGGGCTGAACGGATGGTCCAGAAACTGGGAAAGATGGGCGTCAAGATCGAGATCGAGCAGATCATCATGAAGGCCCAGAACGGCAGCGTAGGGCGGCCCCATATCGCAGCCGTGCTCCAGGACGGAGGCTTTGTCAAAAGTTTCAGCGAAGCCTTCAGCAAGTACCTCGGATCCCATAGCCCCGCCTACGTCAAGAGCATCGAGACGCACCCCGAGGAGGTCATCAGGCTCATCAACGAGGCATCGGGCCTGTCGTTCCTGGCCCATCCGGCCCAGAACGTGCCCGACGAGATCCTCCGGCAGCTCATCTCCTTCGGCCTCGACGGCCTCGAGATCATCCACCCGTCGCACGACACCTACCGGCAGAACTATTACCGGGAGATCGCCAACGAGTATTTCCTGCTCTTTTCAGGCGGGTCCGACTACCATGGCCTGAAGGACCAGGAGGACAACTTCGGCCACACATGGATTCCCTACGAATGGGTCTCCAAGATGAAAAGCCGCCTGCGCCTGGCTGACAAGTGAAGCTGATGCCCGGCCCCGGTCCCATCGTGGTGCGGAACATTTTTTCGGATGCACCCTGAAGAATAGGTCAAGTTTTGCTATACTTGCACCTCACAGTACAGTACCCGCGCACGGACGGGACCGATTTTTCGACGACCAGACGATGAAACCATGGCGGTGAACAGCCCCTCAAACCTGAAAGAGAAGTACGAGCTCCGGCTGAAGGAGTTCCTGCTCACCATGCAGGAGTTCTTCCATTTCGCGGTCAGGGCCTTCTCTTCCATGCCGAAGATCAAGCGATACTGGCGCGATGTCCTCGACCAGGCCGTCATCTGCGGCGTCGAATCGATCCCCATCGTCCTGGTCAGTTCGATCTCCATCGGCGGACTCATGGCCATGGAGGTCGGCAACCTCCTCGAGGATTTCGGGGCGAAGACCATGCTTGGACGCTCCACCTCAAACGCCGTGCTGCGCGAACTCGGCCCCCTCCTGATGGGACTGATGCTCGCTGCGCGCTACGGGTCGAGAAACGGTGCCGAACTCGGCGCCATGCAGATCTCCGAACAGATAGACGCCTTGCGCGCATTCGGCACCGACCCCATAGCCAAACTGGTCATGCCGAGGCTGGTGGCCGCGTTGCTCATGTTCATGCCCCTGGTGGCACTTTCGGATTTCGCAGGGCTGCAAACGGCGGCATTCGTCGCGGAACATTACCACAGGATAGACCCCGGGATGTTCTGGAATTCGATCTATCCGAAGCTCGCGCCCAAGGACTTCGTCGTCAGCTTCCTCAAGGCCCCGGTGTTCGCCATCATCATCACGCTGGTCAGCAGCTTCAACGGCTTCTCCGCCCGTGGCGGCACGGCAGGCGTCGGAAGGTCGACCATCAAGGGGATCGTGGCCTCTTCAGGCCTGGTGCTCATCGCCAACTTCTACGTCTCGAAGCTCGTGCTCGATTTCATGCATTAACGAAAATGATCGAACTCAGAAACGTCACCCTGAAATACGGCGAGAAAGTGATCCTCGACAAGGTCTCGCTGACGGTCAGGAACAACACCATCAAGGCGGTGCTCGGCCCCAGCGGAGTCGGCAAGAGCACCATCATCAAGCTCATGCTCGGGCTGATCAAGCCGAACAGCGGGCAGGTGTTCGTGGACGGCGTCGACATCACCCCCCTCAAGGAGACCGACCTCTACCCGATACGCAGGAAAATGGGCATCGTCTTCCAGGGCAACGCCCTGTTCGACTCCATGACCATCAGCCAGAACATGAGCTTCTTCCTCAGGGAGAACCTTCGCCTGCCCGACGAGGAGATCGAACACAAGGTTGCCGAGCAGATCCGCTTCGCCGGCCTCGAGGGCTACGAAGACCAGCTTCCCGAAAGCCTCAGCGGAGGCATGCGCAAGCGCGTGGCCATCGGCAGGGCCCTGATCTTCAATCCCAGGATGATCCTCTTCGACGAGCCCACCGCAGGCCTCGACCCGGTCAGTTCGAAGAAAATCCTCAACCTGATCGCCGACCTCCGGCAGAACAGCAACCTCGGCGCGGTCTTCGTCACCCACATCATCGACGACGTCTTCGCCATCGCCGACGAAACGGCGGTCCTGTACCAGGGAAAGATCATTTTCGACGACCAGACCGACAAGCTGCACGAGTCCGACCATCCGTTCATCCGGTCGATCCTGTCGGACAAGATCCTCGAACTATAATACCCCAAGATCCCGGACACAGCATGAAAAACCTGAAAGAACTGAAATGGAGCGACCTCAAGACCGGCATTTTCTTCGTGCTCGGGCTCGGGTTCGCCGCCTATCTCGGCCTGGTGATCGGCAAGAACACCAGCATGTTCACCGGCGTGACGACCATCAGCTTCATCACGAAGAATGTCAACGGCCTGGCCGAAAACAACTTCGTCTCGGTCTCGGGCAAGAAGATCGGAACCGTCTCGAAGCTCAACTTCACCACGAAGAACGACTCCCTTTACGTCATCGCCGACCTCAAGCTGCGAAACGAGTTCGCCGGCCTGGTCACGAAAGACTCGAAAGCGACCATCCGCTCGCTGGGCATCCTCGGGGACAAATATGTGGACATCACCACCGGTACCGGCCCGTCGGTCAAGGAGGGGGACTTCATCCGGCTTGAAACCGAAGACGGCCTTGCGGGCCTGACATCGAACGCAAGCCAGACCCTGGAAAAGCTCAACGCCCTGCTCGACAACCTCAACAACGGCAAGGGAGCAGCAGGGCGCCTCATCTCCGACGAGAAGATGGGCAACGAACTGCAGGAGACCGTGGCGAACCTGCACGCAACATCGGCACAGCTCTCGAAGGTCAGCGCCGACCTCTCGAAAGGCAACGGGCTCCTGCCCAGGCTGATGAAGGACAAGGCGCTGGCCGACAACACAGCCAGGACGATCGAGAACCTGAACGCCACCACCGCGAAGCTGAACAGCAACCAGGGCACCCTCGGCAAGCTGAACTCCGACCCGGCGCTCTACGACAACCTGAACCGGACCATGACCTCGCTCGACTCGCTCCTGACCGACCTGAAGCGGAAGCCCGGACGCTATGTCAAGTTCTCGCTCTTCTGATCCCGCCCGGCGGAGGCCAATAACGTCTCTCCGCCGAATCCGCGTTATTCTCGCCACGCTGGCCGCACTCTGCTGCGGCCTTCAGCCAAGGGCTTCTGCCGCCGACTTCTCCCCTCTCGAAACGCTCATGGGACAGGCCGTCCGCGACAGCGTCTTCCCCGGGGCCAGCATCGCGGTCATCCACCGCGGGAAGGTCGTCTTCCACCGCGCCTTCGGACGCCTGACCTACGCCCCGAAGAGCGCCCCGGCCGACACCTCGACGATCTACGACGCCGCATCCCTCACCAAGGCCGTCGCCACCACCAGCATCGCGATGCAGCTCGTCGAAAGGGACTCACTCGACCTCAGGGCCCCCGTGAGCCGGTACCGGCCGGAGTTCGCCGCCAACGGCAAGGGCAGGGTCACCGTCGAGCAGCTCATGCGCCACGTTTCCGGGCTGAGGGCGCACCGCTACTTCGCCGAAACCTGCACGACGCCGGAGGAGGTATTCAATGCCATCGACCGCGATTCCCTCACCTGTGCGCCGGGCACGAAGCTGATCTACAGCGACCTGAACTTCATGCTGCTCGGCAGCATCGAGGAGACGCTCACCGGCAGGAGCCTCGCCGCGAACTTCCAGGATCGCTTCTCCGGGCCGCTCGGCATGAGTTCGACCATGTTCACCCCTCCGGCTTCCCTCATGCCCCGCATCGCGCCGACCGGCGAGGACGGCGTCTGGAAGCTCGACCGCCCCCGGCCGCTGGTCAACGACCAGAACGCGGCCCTGCTCGGCGGCATCGCCGGCCACGCCGGGCTCTTCACCACCACCGGTGATTTGAGCAGGATGGTGCTGATGCTCATGAACGGCGGGACACTCGACGGCAGGCGGTACCTGAAGGCCTCGACCGTCGAAGCATTCCTCAAGAAGGGCGATGCGTCAAGGGCGCTTGGCTGGGACCTCGTGACACCCGGCGGCGGTTCGTCTGCAGGCTCGAAGTTCTCCTCCTCCTCCTCCTGGGGGCACCTCGGCTTCACCGGCACGAGCATCTGGGTCGACCCGAAGCGCGAACTCGCCGTCATCCTCCTGAGCAACCGCGTCTGGCCAAGCCCCGCCAACATCAAAATCCGCAAGTTCCGCCCCCTCCTCCACGACACCGTCGTCGACTGCATCGAATGACATTCCCGGGGTTCGCTTCACCCCGCGCTACCCATAGCCGGGCCCCGACGGGGCCCGGAAATCAATAGCCCCGTCAGGGGCGGAATGCGGGTAGCCGGAGCGCAGAAACCGGAATTGTTCAGGAGGGTTTTAACCCTCCGGACATCCGGTCTTATATGTTCTTCAATTGCCCCGGGTTTCAACCCGGGGATACCGATGGCAACTCTATTCCCCCCCTTCCCATCCCCGGGCTGAAGCACTCCTGAATATGGGAACGAGTTCCTGGAGTTGCAAGGGAAAAATGGACGCATCAAGAAGCCACAGCCTTCGGTTGATAATAGTTTCGTAGATACTCGGCTGGAGCAAGATTTCCCAAGGATGAATGGAGCCTTTTTCGGTTGTAGAAGACC